>NZ_MTKN01000039.1 GCF_001975825.1 [Flexibacter] sp. ATCC 35208 | reverse complement strand
TATAAACAACTTCTATAATATCTGTCCGATTAAACTGTGATTTTTACACTTTATTCCCGTTTCCCTAACACATTTCCTTAATCCTCTTCCCTTTTACCTCTTCCCCTTATTCCCGTTTCCTTCCAACCTTCCCTCAATCCTCTTTCCTTATGCCTCTTCCTTCCCCATAGCAGCGGCCTTCATCCTGGTCGTCGTCTCCTTACCCAAATATTTCTCCACCCGTCCTTCTAAAAAGTAAATTAACGGGGTTAGCGCAATCGCCATAATAAACTTATAACTATAGTTCACCACACAAATCGCCAACACCTGCTGCCAACTCCAGTCCTTCCCTATTTTGAATGCTATAAATAATACGATAAAACTATCCACCAGCTGACTAATAATAGTAGATCCGGTAGCCCTCAGCCACACATGTTTCTCTCCTGTCGCTCTCTTAATACGATGAAACACCGTCACATCCACAATCTGACTCACCAAAAACGCCATGATACTCGCAAAGATAATCCACATGCCCTGACCGAATATACTTCCAAATGCATCCTGCATATTCGGTACCCCGTCCTGTACGCTGGATCCCAGCCACCAATCAGCCGCCGGTACCTTGATCGCGATATAAAACATCAGGAAAGCATAAGAAATTAACCCCACAGCAATATAAGAGATCCTTCTTACAGCCTTCGGCCCGAAATACTCATTCACCACATCCGTCAGCACAAACTCCAATGGCCATAACAACACCCCACAGGTAAGATTGAATGACAACCCAGGATACCCGAAAATGGTGAAAGTATGTACAGGCAGGCCTAAAAGCCTTTCAAGAGAGAAGATCTTACCACCTATACACTCAGCAATCAATGCATTCGCCACGAAGAAACTACAGAAGATCAGGAATAGTTTCGTCGGCTTATCTTTCAGTAAATTGTTTATCATCAGAAAAGGAAGTAGAATTGAAGAAGTAAGATAAGAAGATTTATAATAAATACGAATGGTGGCAGCTGCGCCACGCTCAGCTTATGTCTGATTAGCATAATAACCGCGATGATCAAAGTGATCAGATTCAGCGGAAACGCCACAAACATCCCCATCGGCAGCACGAATTTCAATAATTCGCCAAAATTATCCTTTATATCAATGTATCGGGATACCTCAGCAAGCACGAAAAACAGGTTGCAGATAAAAGCCAGTTTTAAAAAGAATCGTAACCTGTCCATGTTGAAATTTCGGATAAATTACAGTTATTTTGCTTTCTTCAAAAAAAATTTGTGATTGGCATGGTTTATTCTGTGCTGATCAGAATTCGAAAAAACACAACTGCCCATGCAAATTGCAATTTCCATAGTCATATGCTCTTATAACAGGGAGGCCTATATTATACAGGCCATCGATAGCCTATACCAGCAGGACCTTGACAAGAAACTGTATGAGGTGATTGTGGTGGACAATAATAGCCAGGATAATACTGCCGAAAAAGTAAGGGAATACATCGCTACCCACCCGGATATGCAGCTCTCCTACCACCTGGAAAAACGTCAGGGTGCTTCCTATGCCCGTAATACAGGGGCGGAATTGTCTACCGGCAAATTGATCTGCTGTATGGATGACGATGCTGTGGCCATGCCGGGGTATTTGCAGAATATCATTACTTTCTTTGATACACATCCGGATGCCACCGGTCTCGGCGGACGTATTATTCCAAGATATATCCCTGCTGAGCCAAAGTGGATGTCGCATTATGTATCTTCCCTGGTGGGGAATTTTGATTATAGTCCGGAGACGAAGCCGTTTGACAACGGGCGCTATCCATTGGAATCTAATATGATTGTGAAAAGGGAGGATTTCTTTGCGGTGAAAGGGTTTAATACCAGTTTGCCGGGAGTCAAAGGGACTTTGAGGATTGGTGGTGAAGGAAAGGAGTTCTTTTATAAACTGATTGAGAGAGGTGGGGTGATCTGGTACGATCCGACGGTAATTGTGCATCATGTGGTGGAAGTGAAGAAGTTAACTTCTGAGTATATGTACAGGGTAGCTTCCGGGATTGGCCGTGGGGAAAAGGTGAGGATGAAGGAGAAAGGTAGCGGGGCGACTTTTAAGAAAGGGATAGAGTACTTATTTAAGCTAGGTGCTTCGGTAGTGATTGGGGGATATTATTTATTGCAGGGAAAGCCGGCTAAGTCATGGCCGGTGATTCAGTTCAGGATTGATGTATTGAAAGGGTTCTGGGAACCGGTACATTTGCCGGAGGCGCATTAATAAAGGAATAAGGGATTGCATGGGCAGGAATTGTTCAGTTAATGGCATCCATCACCAGCAATGAATTCAGTTTCCCGGATGGACTGAATAGACCCAATGGTACACCCATGGATTAATATCCGCCATTTACCACCCACCATCACCAACTTATTATATATTCCATAATATATTACCTTTACGCACTCATAAACAAGTACATAACTATATGAAACCTGATTGGTTCAAGAAATTTCTGCCACATATCATCGCAATCGGGATACTCCTGTTGCTGGCAATCATCTATTGTAAACCAGTGCTGGACGGACAGGTCCTGACACAGGGCGATAATATCCAATGGCAGGCCATGGCCAAACAATCGCTTGATTACAAAGCTGCCCATGGCGAAGCCCCTCTCTGGACCAACAGTATGTTCGGCGGGATGCCTTCCTACCAGATCGTATTGGAAAGCCGCGAGCCCTTCAACATTTCCGACCTCGGAAAAGTATTCACGCTCTGGATGCCTAAGCCGATCAACTTCTTCTTTTTAGCGGGCCTCTCCTTCTACCTACTTTGTATGGTACTGGGTGTACGCTCCTGGATCGGCCTTCTCGGCGCTGTCGCCTATGCCTATTCCAGTTATGACCCCATTATCATAGGTGCGGGTCACGACACCAAGATGATGGCCATCGGTTACCTGCCTGCTGTGCTGGCGGGTATTATCATGCTCACGCAAAAGAAATACATCAAAGGGGTGGCGGTCACCGCACTGTTCATGTCCCTCCTCATTGCTTCGAACCACATGCAGGTAACTTACTACTTCCTGTTGCTGCTGGCCGTACTGGGGGTTGTATTTGCCATATATACCATTCGTGCAAAGGATTATAAACACCTCATTATTACAGGGGTGCTGGTAATAGCCGCCACCGGTTTGAGTATGGCGGTGAATACCATGTCTATGTGGACGACCTACGAATATTCCAAAGAGACCATTCGGGGTGGTAAATCAGAACTCACACAGAAAGCTGCCGATACCAAAGGCAGTGGCCTGGATAAGGAATATGCGTTCCGCTGGAGCTATGGTATTTTCGAGACGTTTACGTTCGTAGTACCAAACCTGTATGGTGGTAGCTCACAGGGTGAACTGACTGAAAGTTCCGAGACCTATAAGACACTAAAATCGCTGGGGGTACCTGACCAACAGGCCAATCAGATGATCAAAGCATGGCCACTGTACTGGGGTGAACAACCGGGTACTTCCGGTCCGGTGTATTTGGGTATTGTGATCTGCTTCCTCGCGATCTTTAGTTTCAGACTGATCAAGTCATGGCATAAATGGTGGATCCTCGCGATTTCTATACTGGCAGTGCTCATGAGCTATGGTAGTAATATGGCGTTCTTTAACTATGCACTGTTTGACTACCTGCCGTTCTACAATAAATTCAGAGCGCCAAGCATGGTGCTGATCATCCCACAGCTGACACTGGTCATACTGGCAGTGCTGGGCCTGCAGGCTTTGCTGGATCCTACTTTGAAGAAAGCAGACCTGGTAGCTAACCTGAAGCGTTCAGGCATCGTGATGGGTGTGATCTTAGGCGTACTGTTATTACTGTCTGTTACCCTGGGCTGGTCTAATAATTCAGATCAGATGATGGCGCAGCAGTTCAAGCAGATGGCGGGTGGTAGTGATGATATAGCGGGTCAGCTGATGCGTGCATTGCATGCGGACAGAGCATCCCTTTATAGAAGTGATGTGTTCAGAGCGATCATTTTGTTTGCGCTGGCATTTGGACTGATCTGGTATTATCTGAAAGACAAGATCAAGATGCAGTGGCTGGCTGGTGGTCTGATCGTACTGGTATTGTTTGATTTACTGCAGGTAGATACCCGTTACCTGAATTCCGATAATTATGTAGAGGAATCCAAATACCAGGGTAACTTCAGTCCTTCACCGGCTGATCAGCAGATTGCGGAAGATAAAGATCCTTATTTCAGGGTGTTTAATGTAACGAAAGGTGATCCGTTTAGCGATGCGATGACTTCTTATTTTCATAATTCAGTGGGTGGATATCATGCGGCAAAGCTGATATTGTACCAGGATCTGATTGAAAATCAGATCAGCAGGAATAATATCAATGTGCTGAATATGCTGAATGCAAAGTATATCGTTGCTCCGGGTCAGCAGGGACAGCAGGTGGTGCAGCGGAATCCGCAGGCGTTGGGGAATGCATGGTTTGTAAAAGATATCGTGTGGGTACCGAATGCAGATGCGGAAATGAAGGCGCTGGACAATCTGAATACAAAGGATTCTGTGGTGATCGATCAGCGTTTTAAAGCTGCGGTGAAAGCACAACCAGTGTACGATTCTGCTGCGACAATTGCTTTGGTGAAGAATGATGTGGATCAGATCAGTTATACATCCAATGCGGCTACGCCACAATTTGCGGTGTTTAGTGAGGTGTATTATAAAGAGGGTTGGAAAGCGTATATTGATGGTGTGGAGACGGAGTATGTGAGAGTGGATTATGCGCTGAGAGGTTTGTCAGTACCGGCAGGAAAGCATGAGATTGTGTTTAAGTTCCATCCAAAGAGTTACTATTTAGGGGATCAAATTGGTTTCTTTAGTTCTCTGATAGTGCTGTTGTTGTTGATTGGTGCGGTGGTGATGGAGTTTAGGAAGAAGAAAGCAGTAGCTTAAAATAAAGGAGCTTGAGGAAAGGAGTTTAAAGATAAGAGCCTGAATTAATAAAATTGAATTAAGCTTCTTAATTAAGAAGTTCAAATAAAAAAGGAGATCGCCGAAAGTGATCTCCTTTTTTCCTGAAAATGGTTTTCATTCCTTTTGGTGAACTCCGGGAATGTAAAATATTTTGTGTAAACCCCTTCCCCGGTTTTTGGGCCTATTGAAATAATTCACCACCATAGGCCATTAACACAGGAAATTTTACAGTCTCAACTCCCTTTTTCATGAATGCTTTTATGTCTAATAGATGATTGCCTGTATGATTATCTTGCTTGTATTTTTTACATTATCTGTTTGAATACGTACCCACTCATCGTTTTTTATTACATATCCTTTAGGTGGTTTCTTCTTTTTTATTTTCCTGTCGTAAAGGGCGGCATATAAGGTAACCACATCCCGGGTCTGACCGGTGATTTGTACAGAAATAATCCTGGAATCTTCATAAAGCTGATAATCGAGGGTGAGTTTGTTGCCATTATCCGCTCTTATATAAAAAAATTGCTTTAGGGTCGGTGCTACCATAACCGTATCCCTTACAAGATGAAGCACCCTGACTACATCGGCATTGAACTTTTCATAAACGTTGTTATAATATTCATGCACCACCTTCACGGAAGTTTGGGCCGAGGCAGAAGAAACGCCCACTGTTAAAGCCAGTACAAAAAATATCACTCTCATAACACCTTATAAAAATGCGGTTTATTCCTTATAATAATCGGACTGAATTGCCACAATGCAAAAACATTCTTCGCCAATCCCCACACCTGCGGCATATATTTAAACGGATTACGGCCCTTCAATAAGTTCTCTATCATGCTACCAAAAAAGAACACCGGTACCGCAAAAGAATAATTCAACAATAAAAACAAGAACCAGAACACGCCGAACTGTTTCCGTACTCTCACATGATTGGAAAGCATTACCTGCAGGGCCTTCCTGTCAAATAAACCCTGGTAACCTTTGTCTGCCGAATCAAAAGCCTCCCCCGTCGTCTCGCCCTGTAAATGGACAATATTGATATCACCGAAAATCGCGAGTTGACCGATCCTTTTTATCCTGCTACACCACTCTACTTCTTCTGCATATAAAAAGAAATCTTCATCCATATAGCCCGCTTTTTCCAACGTACTTCTCTTTATCATCAAAAACGCCCCACTGATCCAATCTACTTCATGCACACTGCTTGCCTGTTGTACATTCGGCACCTTTGTCTTCATCTTAAAAGCGACCCATCTTAATACCTTGCCCCAATAAGGTAAAGGCAATAAATGATTCAGCCCACCTTTCATGAAGTAATTACCAGAGATCTGGGTAGTATGGTCCGCATTCAACTGCTGTACCCCACAAGCCACAAATTCACTGGTGCTGAAGCGTTGCACACATTTATCCAGGGCACCATTCAGGATCAAAGTATCAGGATTCAGTAACAGTAAATAGTCTCCGACAGCCGCCCGCAACCCCGCATTATTCGCCCTTGAAAATCCGCCGTTATAGCCCATTTCAATAGGTTTAATAAACGGATGCCTCGATACAATCTGCGCTAAACTACCTGCAGCCGACTGATTATCTACTACGATGACTTCATAACTAATCTCCTTTGTCTGACTCACAATCGTATCGATACAATCATTGATCAGCCCATGGCTATTATAATTTACAATAATGACAGACAGCTGCATGAATTACGCTTTAGGTTTAGGTGCAAACAAAAAAGAAAATCCCATCGTCAGTTTAGACAATGGCCCGAACTTCAACCATCCCGCAGGGAAGATACGCTGCCACCTCAACACATAATTTGTTACCAGTGGCAAAGGTCCTTCATAGCCCGCATTTCGGATATCCATTACACCTTTTATTTTCATATTTCTCATCAGGCGCCAGAAAAAGTCGTACACCAATATACTTCTGAAAGGCCCATCCCCCATCTTCTGCAACACATAAAAATATTCAGGGATAAATACTTCTTTCACCCCATGTACCTCTTCCGTAATCTGCTCCTTCCCCATCCCCACGTAGCACAATGGTTCCGGAATATACGTAAACCCCGGATGCGCATTCAACAATCGGATATAGAAGTCTACATCCACTGTCCAGCGTACTTTTTCGTCATAACGATAAGCAGGTTTGTTACGATGAATGACCACACTTGGCGGACCTACCAGATTATCAAATAATACATTCACCGGTGCTTTGGCAAAGGCTTTCCTGAACCAGCCCGGGGAGGTCATTTCCTTTTTCTCACCAGTAAAAAGATAGTAATTATAGTAAGCAGAATAAGCGAAATCGTGTGTGGGATGGTCATCGAGCGCCTTGCAGAGGGTCTCCAGGGAATGTGGATGCATGAACCAGTCGTCATCGTGCATGATCTTGATATATGCTCCCTTTGCCAGATCCAGGCAGGTATTCCAGTTGCCCGGCATCCCCCTGGCAGGTACATTTCTATAGTAGCGGATGGGTAATGCCTGCACATATTCGTTCACTAACTGCTCTACCTCCTGATCTGGACTATCGTCTGTAATTACGACTTCCATGTTCTTCATGGTCTGTGTGGTCAGTGAGTCCAGCAAACGACGCAGGTAATCCACCTGTTTATAAGCAGGAATACATATCGAGACTTTTATCTGTTCCGGGTTCTTCATGTTCAGGTTCTCCTTAAAAATAGCCCTTGTACTTAAGGCATCATATTTGTTGACAGACCGCAAGATATAATAATCCGAAATTATGAATACCTTTAATTTTTGGTAGCAAAGGATTTTAGATCAATTTAAAAAAACACAGCGAGCTTTTAATATATGAGTACCATCAGGAAAAAAGGTATCATCACTACAGTTTTCATTTATGCCGGATTCTTATTAGGAGCGCTGAATACTTACCTTTATGCCAAATATTTTCAACCTGACCAAACTGGCTTAACCCGCGTACTACTTGACATTGCGGTGCTTTCGAGCAGCTTTGCCCTGCTGGGTACAAACAGTATTGTGGTCAAGTTTTTCCCTTACTACAAAAACTTTCATAAGGAGAATAAAAGTGAGCTGGTCACCATCTCATTTGTCCTTTCCCTGATTGGCTGCCTGATCGTATTCCTGAGTTTCAGCACGTTCATGAAACCCTTTATTATCAAGAAGTTCATCGGGAAAGCGCCACTGCTGGTAGAATATTTTTACCTGGTATTCCCACTCATGTTGTTCCTCACACTGTTCCAGGTGCTGGAAGCCCAGACCTGGACCATTCAGAAAGGACATGTCGCCAATTTGCTGAAAGAAGTATTGTTCAGGGGGATGAATACCATACTGAACCTGCTGTTCATCGGCGGGGTGCTTACATTCCCGCTGTACGCCGATCTATTCAGCTTTCAATACTTTGCCATCTTTGCAGCGCTGATCATTTACCTACTGTGTATCAGGCAATTAAAAATGTCATTCCAGATCAGCAAACTCACCAAGCGATTGTGGAAGAGGATGGTGCCATATGCCCTGTTTGTACTGGGGAGTAATGTGATTTCCCTGATGAGTACTACCATGGATGGTATTATCATTTCGAGCCTGATGGGGTTGAGTTTCACATCGGTGTTCATTAATACACAGTACATTTCGAACTTCATTGTAGTACCTTACAGGGCCGCACTCAGTATGGCAGCTGGCCCTATATCCCAGGCATGGAAGGATAGAGATATCCTGAAACTGGATCGGATTTATAAAAAGACTTCATTGAACCTGCTTATCGTATCCAGTTTCATTTTTGCGATGATCATGCTGAACTGGGATGATTTGCTGGATTGGGTAAAACCGGATCCCATTTATCATTTGGGGAAGCCCGTGATGTTTTACCTGGGACTTTACCAGGTGATTGAGTTGGGCACAGGTATGAACAGTGCAATCATCCTTACCTCCCGAAGATGGAAATTTGAATTGTATTCGAATATTATCCTGTTGTTACTGACCCTGCCGCTGACTTATTTCCTGATCAAGCATATGGGAATGATCGGGGCGGCGCTGGCTACGCTGATTTCAAGGACTATTTTTAATTTTATCAGGTATGTGTTTTTGTATAAGGTGTATAATTTACAACCGTTTACAAAGAAGACAATACTAGCCGTGCTGATACCGATAGTAGTGTATCTGCCGGTGGCGTATACTATCCACCTGCAAGATCCGCTAATGGGATTGATTGTGAGATCTACAGTGTTTACAGCAGTGTATACATTATTGCTATTGCAACTGAGGGTGTCCGAGGACGTGATGCAGGTGTTTGGAACGGTAAAGAAACGTGTGGGAAAACTAATAAATCGTTAAGAAATCAATGTCTTCAATTTTATCTTCGCCTGCTTCACATACGGGAAATAAAACCCTGCCACTGTTCCCAATAAACCCGGGAAATCCATTGCATGCCCCGCCTTCACCCACAACTTCCTATTCTCCCAACTGATCTTTTCAATCCTTAATCTCCTCAGCCACGACTTACAAACATGCGCTTCTGCATTTTCAGCAGGCGCATCCAGGCTCACTGGCAATGCTACTTTATTCACCTCTTCATGAAAGAAGATCGCTCCCCTCACCCACTCGTCCCCAAAATTCCCATTGGAAAAATGCACAAGGTCTACATCGTACACTACAGCCACGGTATACTTCTCTGATATTCTCAAACTGATATCCAGGTCGTAAAAATGAAACCCTTTCAGATCAGCTGTATTAAACGGAAACTCCTCCCATATACGCTTGCGGGTACACAACCATACCCCATCCAGACTTTTCACAGGCACAATCACCCCGTTCTTTCCCGCCGGGCGCAGCAGGAACTTCCTGTCTTTGCCTTTGAGATTACGTTGGTAGATATTACAGCAATCAGCCGTAGCCTGGTTTGTCCACCAGCCGGAAATGGTTTTACTTTTGTAGCGGCTGCCGGCAATACCGATCAGGCCGAGGCTGGCATCAGATTTAAAATGTGAAAGTACACTTTGGCCCCAGCCGGCCGTCAGGAATTCAATGTCATCATGCATAAAGCAGATGGTCTCGTATTGGGCGCGGGCCGCACCGGTGTTGTAACCGGCCCCCATTCCTCCTAACTCTTTTGCATTATTGATGATGATCACTTCATGTTCTACCCCAATGGTAGCATGGATATTTGCAGTGACCGTACGAACACGCTCAGGATCAATGGAACAGATAATGATTGACAACATGAAGTAGTAACGAATTTAATTTTTAACAATTGTAGGTAGAAAATAAGCAATTAGAATACCGATCTGGGTGGTCGGTTTAAAAGGTGTCTGTTTTTTTGGTTTAATTTCGCAAAGGTAATTATTAGTTCATTCTTCCTGCGCCGACAAAATACTTCTTCCAATAAGTTTCATTCAGATCACTGATCATCACCCCTGAACTTGTAGAAGCATGTACAAATTTAGAATTATCCAGATACACCCCCACATGAGATACCTGTGCCTGGTTGATCTTAAAAAACACCAGGTCGCCCGCCTTCATCTGGCCGGTATTGACCTTTTTAGACTTATCGTACAATCCTGAAGAGGTGCCGGAAGAACTGATCCTGAATACTGTGTTTAACAACTGATTGGCAAAATTACTGCAATCAATACCCGTCTTGGCTTTTCCGCCTAACTGATAAGGCGTACCCCACCAGTCTTCTATAAAATAAAACAAATTGGCATTGAGCACCGTCTCTACAGGTACATCCAATAGCTGTGCATATTTAAATTGCCACAAAGGGGCGTTTTCGACATAAGTACTGCTGGCCTGGGAGAAACTCACTTTTGCATAACTCACACTGGTGGTCTTTGCATTGCTGGAAGTGGTAAAACCATCAAGGAATTCAGGGGAACGGCTGGAAGTGTTGGTCGTGGATTTCTTGGCAGTAGTATTATTTTTAATAACAGCACACGAACTGATTGTTAACAGAAAAATACCGAGCGCCCAAATAAGTCCATTTCTTCCTGCCATATGTACTTTTGATTATAATTTGAGCTAAATTACTAATAATAATTGTTTTTAAAGTGTTGCGAACCAAAAAACCGGAAGCCCCACTGCGGGCGCATTCACCTGCTGTGGATAATTTTTAATTAACTTTGTCCCTGAAGAAACGGAATTTTGTGCCATGAATTTCTCCCACTTACACGTTCATACTCAGTACTCCCTGCTGGATGGAGCCGCAGATATAAAGTCGCTGTATAAAAAAGCAATGGCCAGCAACCAGCCAGCCCTTGCCATTACAGACCACGGAAACATGTTCGGCGTATTCCAGTTTGTGGCAGAAGCATATAACCATCGACTCAACCCCGAAGATCCAAAAGATAAGCGACTGAAAGTAAAGCCCATCGTAGGGTGTGAATTCTACGTGGTGGAAAACAGGTTCAAACGCGCCTTTACCCGTGATGAGAAAGACATCCGTAACCACCAGGTGTTACTCGCCAAGAATGAAGAAGGTTACCGCAACCTCATCAAACTTTGCTCACTCGGGTACATCGAGGGACTGTACGGTAAATATCCCCGTATCGACAAAGAACTCGTTCTCCAATATCATAAAGGTCTGATTGCCACCACTTGTTGTCTCGGTGCCTCTGTGCCCCGCGCCATCCTGAAACATGGAGAAGAGGCCGGCGAAAAGGAATTCAGATGGTGGCTGGACATCTTTGGGGAAGATTTCTATGTAGAAATGCAGCGCCATGGTATTCCTGAACAGGAAAAAGTGAATGTAGTGCTCCTGAAATTTGCAGAGAAATACAATGTAAAAGTGATCGCGTCCAACGACTCCCACTATGTGGACAAGGAAGATGCGAACGCACATGATATCCTGCTTTGTATCAACACCGGTGAGAAAAAATCCACCCCAACCAACAAAGAATTTAACGAAGACGAAGGAGGTAAGAAAAATACCCGCTTCGCATTCTATAACGACGAGTTTTATTTCAAGACCACAGACGAGATGTCACGTCTCTTCCACGACCTGCCACAGGCCATTGACAATACCAATGAGATCGTGGACAAGGTGGAACTGCTGGACCTGAAAAAAGACATCCTGCTCCCAAACTTCCCGATCCCGCCGGGCTTCTTTACGCAGGATCAGTACCTGCGCCACCTGACCATGGAAGGTGCCCGTATGAAGTATGCGGAGATCACGGCAGAAGTGGAAGAACGCCTGAACTTCGAACTACAGGTAATTGAGAACATGGGATTTGCCGGTTACTTCCTCATCGTATCTGACTTTATCAAGGCAGGTCGCGATCTGGGGGTATTTATCGGTCCCGGCCGTGGATCAGCAGCGGGATCGGCGGTGGCTTATTCCATTGGGATCACCAATATTGACCCGATCAAGTATAACCTCCTGTTCGAGCGTTTCCTGAATCCGGAACGTAAGAGCATGCCCGATATTGATACGGACTTCGATGATGAAGGCCGTCAGAAAGTGATTGACTATGTGGTAGACAAATATGGCAAGAACCAGGTAGCGCAGATCATTACCTATGGTACCATGGCTGCCAAAATGAGTATCAAAGACGTGGCCCGTGTGATGGACCTGCCACTGGTAGAATCCAATATGCTGGCCAAGATGGTGCCCGATAAACCGGGTATACAGCTGGACCGTATCTTCAATGCCCCGATCGATGAGGGTGAGAAGAGTCTGGCAGAGAAAGAGGGACTCGGACCCGAAGACCTTGAAAACGTAAGGAAACTCCGCGAGATCATCAAAGGCGACGACCTGCAGGGCGAAGTGCTCCGCGAGGCCTGCGTACTGGAAGGGTCCGTACGAAATACAGGTATCCATGCGGCAGGTATTATCATTGCGCCAAAGGATCTGTACGACCTGATACCGGTGTCTACAGCGAAGGATTCTGATCTGCTGGTAACCCAGTTTGAAGGTAGTATCATTGAAAGCGCCGGTGTAATCAAGATGGACTTTTTGGGTCTGAAAACCCTGACCATCATCAAGGGTGCGCTGGAACTGATCAAAATGAACCACGGGGTAGTAATCTCTATCGACGATATTCCGCTGGATGATGCACGTACTTACGAGTTGTACCAGAAGGGAGAGACGAACGCAACGTTCCAGTTCGAGTCGCCCGGTATGCAAAAGTACCTCCGTGAGTTGAAGCCCGATAGATTTGATGACCTGATTGCGATGAACGCCTTGTACCGTCCGGGGCCACTGGAGTACATTCCGTTGTTCATCCGTCGTAAACATGGTCTGGAAGAGACGGTGTATGACCTGCCGGAGATGGAGGAATACATGCGTGATACTTATGGTATCTCGGTATATCAGGAGCAGGTGATGTTGCTGAGTCAGAAGCTGGCGAACTTCTCCAAAGGTGATGCGGACGTACTCCGTAAAGCCATGGGTAAGAAGCAGAAGGCGGTACTGGACAAAATGAAGAAACAGTTCATGGACGGTTGTGAAAAGAACGGCCATGATCTGAAGATATGTGAGAAGGTGTGGACGGACTGGGAAGCATTTGCATCCTATGCGTTCAACAAATCACACTCTACCTGTTATGCATTTGTGGCGTACCAGACGGCGTACCTGAAGGCCCACTACCCTGCTGAGTACATGGCGGCAGTACTGAACTGTGCGAGCAATATTGAAAAGATCACCTTCTTCATGGAAGAAGCCAAGCGTATGGGTATTGACGTATTGCCGCCGGATGTGAATGAATCTTTCAAAGGTTTTGCGGTGAACAAGATGGGGCAGATCCGTTTCGGCCTGGCAGGTTTGAAAGGTGTGGGTGAAGCAGCGGTAGAGAACATTCTGGAAGAGCGTAAAAAAGAGGGCACCTTCAAAGATATCTTTGACCTGATCAAGCGAGTGAACCAACGTGCGGTAAATAAGAAATCGCTGGAAGCCCTGGCTATGTCGGGGGCGTTTGATTGTTTCCCGGCGTTGCATAGAGCACAGTATTTCTTTAAGCCGGAGAATGATATGACGACGGGTTTGGATAAGATTGTGAAATTTGGGAACCAGGTAACCGCAGGGTCTTCTAATATTGGTAGTTTGTTTGGCGATGAAGATATGCCGGCGATAGAACCGCCGAAACTGCCAAATTGTGATCCATGGCCATTGATCCTGAAGCTGAATAATGAGAGAGAGGTGACGGGGATCTATATTTCCGGGCATCCGCTGGATGATTATCGATTTGAGAGCAGGTTCTATAATATGAATAAGGTATCGGAACTGGTTGAATATCAAGCGGAGATAACAGCTCCGGGGGGTGGTAAGCCAGGCCGTGAAAAGAACTTCAGACTGGCGGTGTATGTAACGGGGGCGCAGGAGCGTATATCCCGAAACAACAGACAGTTTGGCATTATGACGGTGGAAGATTATAGCGGGAAGTTTGAGTTTGCGCTGTGGAGTGAGGACTTTATCCGGTTTGCGCCTTATTTGAAAACGGGGTTGTGTTTGTTTATCAATGGAGGATTTAAGGCAAGACGATTTAATGATAGTGAGTATGAGTTTAAGGTAGGTAGTATACAGTTATTGCAGGAAGTGAAGAAGACGCATACGAAGAAGGTAGGGTTAGTGACAATGCCGAAGTTCATCACACGTGATCTGGTTGACTTTTTAGTAGATAATATTAATAAATATCCGGGGTCGAGTGAGTTGTTCTTACAGTTGGTGGATAGGGATAATGATCTGCAGGTCAAGATGCATACGTTTAATAAGCATATTGAGATGAATGATGAGCTGGCGCATTTCTTATCGAAACAGCCTGATCTGGATGTGTATATAGAAACGGCGAAGTAAAGGAACTTTTAAAGCTCCTGAACGAAAGAATTTCAATGCAGGACCGGAGATATAACCAATAATGCGGACAAAAGAACCAATTCGCCGGAAGTTGATACTTATATAGATACTATCAATAAGTAGGCGAATAAAAATGATTTAACTTGCATCGTAAATAATCGATATAACGATTTGCAGAACATGCCAAAAAAGCAGTAATTTGCGCCCGGTTTGATTCTTGCATAATTAATTACAGGATTTTAAAAATTTTTATAAATACTAATAACATGGCATTAGAATTCACTGATTCCAACTTCCAAGACGAAGTGTTGAGCTCAGACAAATTGAGCGTAATTGATTTCTGGGCAGAATGGTGTGGTCCTTGTCGCGCTATCGGTCCAGTGATCGAAGAGCTCTCTAAAGATTACTCTGGTAAGGTTAATGTTGGTAAAGTAAATGTTGACCAGAATCCTCAGTTGTCCATCAATTATGGAATTACAAGTATTCCTGCGATCCTTTTCATTAAGAATGGTCAGGTAGTTGATAAGCAAGTAGGTGCAGCGCCTCGTTCAGTATTGGAAAAGAAGATTCAGGCGAACCTGTAATCTTTGGAAATAAATTTAGCAAAAGGGCGGCTCTGGTGAGCTGCCCTTTTTTATTGGGTATTTGTTCAAAAAATCCCATAAATACGAAATATACCAGGAATGCGTTTAAACAATTTGAAAAAATCGCGGTCAAACAATCGAGAGCCAATCAATTGTTACAGAAGGACTTTCCTGAAATCATGGGTCTCTTTTTGAATTATCTCCCCCTATAAATAGTTAGGAATACATTCAAAATGACTCCCTAATTTTTGAAAAATATCTTTAAAGTGTGTGACAAAAGATTGTAACTTTCCCCGAATTTTCGGACAACAGCCGCTAATTTTAACTTTCAAACTTGAACTTTGCGCAATTTTACCCTTTTTATCCTAACCGTCTTCCTATCATTACCTGCCTTGGGCCAACGCCAGTGTGGCACCGAAATAGCTGTTCAGGAACAGATCAAGGAAAATCCATCCTTGCAGGTACTACGTGATAAGATTGAAGCACGCAACCGCTCAAAGATTTCTGCTATCAAATTAAACAGAGCAGAGGCCAAAACGACCGCTACATACAACACCGTTACCATTCCTGTAGTCGTTCACATTGTACTGCAAAACACAGCTGTCGTTACCGACGCACAGGTACAATCACAGATCGATGTACTGAACAGGGACTATGCTGCTTTGAACACAGATACCAGCATTCTGCCGAGTGTATGGAAAACACTGGTTGGAGATTCCAAGATCCAGTTTTGTCTGGCACAGCGTACACCATCAGGTGAAGTAACAAGTGGGATAGAGCGCGTAACTACTACAAAATCAAGTTTTAGCATTACTTCGGCTGCCAAGGCCGTAAAGTTCGCCAGTTCCAGTGGCGCTGACCAATGGGATGGCACTAAATACCTGAACATCTGGGTATGTCACCTGGAAAGCGGGTACCTGGGTGTCGCTACTTTCCCTGGATTATATGCAGACAACCAACAGGGCGTTGTCATTGATTATACCGGTTTCGGTACTACGGGTACCGCTGCCTCTCCCTACAATAAAGGCCGTACTGCCACCCACGAAATAGGTCACTACTTCAACCTCCGTCACATATGGGGAGATGAAGATGCCTGTGCGGCAGATGACGGTATCGACGATACCCCTAAACAGGCAAAGGCCACTTATGGCTGTCCGGCATGGCCACAGGTTGACCAATGCGCGACCTCCAATCCGGGGTATATGTTCGAAAACTACATGGACTATTCAGATGATGCCTGCCTGGTACTTTTTACTACAGAACAGGTAGACGTGATCCGTGCTACCCTCACCGACGACAGGGCTTCGCTCCTCACTTCCGACGGCTGTACGCCACTGAATCTGAAAACACTGGATGCCGAAGTGGAATCCGTGATCACCCCGTACAACCAACAGTGTGATGCGAGCATTACCCCTTCCGTGATCCTGAAAAACTTTGGTTTGACAACACTGACCAAAGTAAATATCAACTACCAGGTAGACGATGGTACCGTGTATACGACCGCATGGACGGGTAGTCTGGCGGCTTTAAAAACGGATACTGTGAGTCTGGCTAACAGCACACTCGATGTAGGCGAGCATATACTGAAAGCCTTCACGACCCTGCCGAATGGCTCGGCTGATGACGATGCGACTAACGACACTGCATGGACGACTACAAGCTATTATAACAATATTACTTTCCCGCTGAAAGAAGGTTTCGAAAGCTCCACCTTCCCGCCTGCCGGCTGGGAGATCTCTAACCCGGATGGTTCATATACCTGGGAAAGGACGGCGGTGACCCGTGGCGATAGCAGTTACTACGCTATTGAAATGCGCAACCTGGCTTACGATGTAAATGGTGAAATAGACGATATCCGCACACCGACCATCGATCCTAGCGGCGTGGATTCCATCTTCCTCTTCTTCGATGTGGCGGCGGCTACTTACTCCGATGTGAATGGTAGTACAAATGATTTATGGGATAGTCTGCTGGTAATGACCACTTCCGACTGTTCACAGACCTACGATACCCTGTATAATAAATGGGGTAAGACGCTGGTAACGACCACCACACCCAAAACTTCTGAGTTTGTACCTACGGCAGCCCAGTGGCGCAGGGACTCTATCAACCTGACGCCGATTATTAAGAAAGGGCAGTTCAGGGTGGTATTCAGAAATGTGAGCAATGCGGAGAACAATATTTACCTGGATAATATCAATATCATTACCCGGTCTACCCCGGCTTACCTGAAGGAAAAGGGTATTGCGGTAGGGCCGGTTCCGACTTCGGGGCAGGTGTATGTAACCTTCCTGGAGGTGCCGGACAATCTGGATTTCATTGGGGTGTATAATACTTCGGGGCAGTTGATCGCTAAACAGCGTGGCTCCAATATCGATGGCAGCAATCGTTTCACTTTTGATTTGGTAAATGAGCCAAATGGTGTTTATTTTGTAAAGTTAATTTACCGAAATAGTAAGGCAAAGACTTATAAGATAATAAAAGTGAATTAGAGATGATAACTCAAAACGATTATCCTGCAGTAGAAACGCTGTTGCAGGATTCCAGGCTGGATAAAGCATTGAAGACCATTGGTGAAAAGGTGCTCGCGCGTGAGCGATTGACTACTGATGAGGGCATACTGCTGTTTGAAAAAGGCGAGCTGGGCTATGTGGGCGCACTGGCCAATTTCGTGAGGGTACGTATGCATGGAGATAAGACCTATTTCAACAGGAACTTCCATATCGAGCCGACGAACGTTTGTATTTTCACTTGTAAATTCTGTTCATATTCAAAGCTTTATAAGAATAAGGAAGAGGGTTGGGAACTGAGCATTGACCAGATGCTGGATATTGTGAAGAAGTATGACGGGCAGCCGGTGACGGAAGTACATATTGTGGGTGGGGTGCATCCGAAGATGAACCTGGATTTCTTTGTGGAGCTGTTGCAGAAGATCAGGGCGCATAGACCGGATCTGCATCTGAAAGGGTTTACAGCGGTGGAGTTGGATTATATGTTCCGCAAAGCGAAGCTGAGTGTGGAAGAAGGGATGAAGAAGCTGCATGATGCCGGATTGCAATCATTGCCAGGCGGAGGTGCGGAGATCTTTAATGCGGAGATCCGGGCGCAGATCTGTCATGATAAGGTGGATGCGGATGGATGGTTGAATATTCATAGAGCGGCGCATAATTTAGGCATGCATACGAATGCGACTATGCTATATGGGCATATTGAGCAGTATTGGCATAGGGTGGATCATATGGAGAGATTGAGGCAGTTGCAGGATGAGACGCATGGGTTTAATACGTTTATTCCTTTGAAATTTAGGAATAAGGATAATGAGATGGAGCATGTGGGTGAGGTTTCTGTGATTGAGGATCTTCGTTTGTATGCGATAGCTCGTTTGTATATGGATAACTTCCCGCATTTGAAGGCTTATTGGCCGATGTTGGGTAGGCAGAGTGCGCAGTTGACGCTGTCATTTGGGGTGAATGATCTGGATGGGACGATAGATGATACGACGAAGATTTATTCAATGGCGGGTGCTGAGGAGCAGAATCCGAGTATGAATACGGCGCAGTTGGCGATGTTGATTAAGCAGGCAGGAAGAAGGCCGGTGGAGAGGGATACGGTTTATAATGAGATTAAGGATTATACGGATGTTGTTTTTTCTGATGAGGAATTGATGGCGAAGTAGTTTTTCTTCTTTAAATAATTGCAAAAAAATGGGCTGATTGCTACGCAATCAGCCCATTTTTTTGAGGGGATTTTATTTGTGGTTGGACGGCAGTCCAACCACAAATAAAATCAGAGATAGTTAATTCGAGTCTTTCATTACTTAATTCGACGCTATATTGCTTAGTTCAGTTCTTCTATTGTGAACGGCTTTTGTCTGCCTTTATACTTCTTCCTTACCTCCTGTATATCCTTCTCCGTTACCTTCGGTGCCTGGTTACTCCAACAATTTCTGATGAAGCTGAGCACTTCGGCGATGTCCTGATCATTGAATTCGTCATTGCTGCCAATGCCGGGCATATCGGCACTGATTTCGGGTGCTTTGTAGTGTTTTCCATTTACATCAATAGGTCCGGTAAGGCCGTATAACACTATGGAAATCAGTCGATTCTTATCGCCGGTAACGAGTTGCGACTGGTTGAGCGGAGGGGCGAGTGATTTGATCCCTTCTCCATCTTTTCCGTGGCAGGTCTGGCAGATATTGGCGAAAAGTTTGGCGCCTTTGGGGTATTCTTTGACAAGGGCGTCGGTGATTTTTGCCTTGCGATGTGTCTCGATATCTTTGATGATGGCTTCGAGATGCCGACGCATGGCAAGGGTGGTATCAGGATTTATTTTTATTAGTTGAGATAAGAGTTGGGTTTCTTTGCCGCCGTTATTATTGATGATCGCATCTGCTACATAACGGTCGTTTGCATAGTGGGTCATCAATTTTGTTTGCAGGTCGGAACTGTTAGGGAGGTAAGGCAACACCAACGCGATGTATGGCGCGAGGAATACATTATTCTCTAACGATGTTAAGGTGGCGGTAGCTGCCGGAGGTGCTAAAGCGGTGGTAGCTGAACCAGATCTTAAAGTGGTAGTCGCTGCTGGAGAGGCTAAAGCGCCGGTAGTTGAACCAGATCTTAAAGTGGTAGTCGCTGCTGGAGATGCTAAAGCGCCGGTAGTTGAACCAGATCTTAATCCGGCAGTAGCTCCATGAGATTTTACCGATGGCAGCGCGGAGATAGCTGCTGCCTGCAGATATGGGTTTTTCTGGTGCAGCAGGAAATCAATTTCATTATATGATAAAGCCCCTAAACCTTCCAGGGTCCATAAAGCATGAATAGCGCCATAGGTATTACCTTCCTGATGCAGGCGTTCTTTTAAATGTGGAATGAGCTGTGTATAATGATGATCAATGATCATCTGTTGTGCCTTATCCCTGATCCAACCGTTGGGATTCTCTAACAGCGCAAAGAGCTTGTCAGGGTTATTGTCCAGTGCCATCGGCTTCATTTTGGCGCCGGCAGGGACAATGCGGTAGATACGACCACAATTGAGTGGGTTGGTGAGGTTACGGCTTTTGATCTCGTCCTTGAGATACGGCGTCAGGTATGTCTTATGCTGGATGATACCACGGTACATATCGACGATATAAAGGGCGCCATCGGGTGCGTCGTAGAGACTTACCGGGCGGAAACGCTCATCATCGCTGGCGAGGAATTCCTTTTTCTGGTAGGCCTGACGACCTTTTACAATATAGCCGCTATCCTGGATGATGTTGCGTTTGATCAGGTTACCGCAAGGCTCAGCGACGAAAATGTTGTTGTCGTATTCTTTGCCTAAGAGGCTCCCCCTGTAAACGAGCGGACTACAGGCCGCGGTCATTTCTACCAGGCGTAGACTATCGTCGAGGATACCTTTCATATAACCACGGTTCACACCGGGTGTCGGGTGAATGGGATAGACACGGTTGTCGGGAACGATCTTCTCGTCGTAACCAGCAATTGTTTTCTGGTTAGGATTGCGGGCGCCAAGGCCGGGTGGAAAGTAATCGCCGAGTACGTTTTCCGAGTTATTGTTAGAGTAAAGACGGCCAAAGTTATCCTGGCTTACACCCCACTGACCACGGAAGTGGGTATCCTGTTTTACCCATTTGCCATTGATCTGGCGGTAGCGTTTATCCGATTTTGCATTGTAGATCCAGTTGTCCATAGCGCGAAGCAGACCGTTTGGCTGGTGCTCTACGTTGCCGCCTTCGGTGTATTTGTCATCGATCAGTACACGATTGCCGGCTACGTCGTTTTTGACCGGGACGAACCAGAGTTTGGGTGGTTCGGCCAGCAAAAAGCCGCCGGGAACAAGACAGATAGCACGTGGCAGGATCAACGAGTCCAGGAGTACTTTGCGGGTGTCGGCAACGCCATCATGGGTGGTATCTTCTAAGATCACCACTTTGCCGTTGGGCACATCTTCGCCAGTACCTACGGTATCGGGCATGTACCCCATCATTTCGACTACCCACATACGGCCTTTGTCGTCGAAGGTCATAGCTACCGGGGTTGTGATCAACGGTTCCGACGCTACGAGTTGTACTTCGAGTCCTTTTTCCACCTGCATGTGTGAGATGGCGGTAGTAGCATCCAGTACGGGGGATGGGCCGAGTTTTTTTCTCATGGCCGTGGAATCTGATTGTTGGTCTTTTGCCGGTCCTGGGCTTGTACAGGCGGATAGCCAGTAGGCGGCTGCCAGGAAAAGTGTCCAGTTTTTCATTTATGTAATCGATTGAAATGACAATTTAGATATAAAATTATATTTATAAGGCGCAATTTTGATAGGGGGCAAAGTGGATCCCCTCCCCATCACATGTAATTAAATTCTATACATCACACTCATTCCCCACTTCATTCATTCCCAACCAAAATCAGCTTTTTTATTGGGGTAAACCACTTAATTAGCACCAAAATCCCCCTATATATTTCCCTAATGTTTTTTACCTTCGCTCCTTACTAGATCTAAATTAGCTTATGGGACGTTTTCAGGGCCTTTTTGGTATTTTACTCATCCTGGGACTTGCTTACTTATTTTCCAACAACAAAAAGAAGATCAATTTCCGTCTTGTATTGAGTGGTATTGGCCTGCAGATAATAATTGCCCTGCTGGTATTCAAGGTACCACCGGTTTTCAGATTTTTTCAGTTATTAGGGAAAGCGATGGGCAAGCTGGAGCAGTTTGCCCGTGAAGGAGTGGCTTTTGTGTATGCAGGTATTGCTGTGAAACCTACCCCTGATACGATCAGTGATTATGCGCAGAGTGGTTTTGTGTTTGCGTTCAATGTGACTGCTGCGATCATTTTAGTGTGTTCGCTGGTGGCGATATTTTATCACTTTGGTATTATGCAGCGGATTGTGGCTGTGATAGCCAGGGCGATGAATGTGATCATGCGTGTGAGTGGTGCGGAGGCGTTGAGTAATGTGGCGAGTGCGTTTGTGGGGCAGATTGAAGCCCAGGTAATGATCCGTCCTTATTTGCCATATATGACCAAGAGTGAGTTGCTGGCATCGATGAGTGGTAGTCTGGCGTGTATAGCGGGGGGGATCCTGGTGGTGTATTCCAATATGGGATTGGCTGCGGGGATGGACCTGGCACCAATGCTGATCACGGCGAGTCTGATGGCGGCGCCGGGGGCGTTGGTGATTTCGAAGATTGTGTTTCCGGAAACGGAGGAATCACAGACTATGGGGATTGTGAAGCTGGATGTGAAGAGTCATTATGTGAATGTGATTGATGCGATTTCACATGGTGCAAGTGATGGGTTTAAGATTGCGATGAATGTGATTGCCATGATCATTGGGTTTATTGCTTTGATTGCGTTTTTGGACTGGGGGTTGCTAAAGATCGGGCATATTTTCAATCCGGGATTTGATTTGAGTCTGAATTATATTTTTGGAAAATTGTTTTATCCGGTGGCGTGGGCGATGGGTGTGCCGAATGGGGATGTAAATAATGTGGCGACCTTGCTGGGACAGAAGCTGACGGTAAATGAGTTTATTGCGTTTAAGCATTTGACGGATAAGACGATACCAGTGGTGTCTTCTAAGGGGTTATTGATTGTGAGTGTGGCGATTTGTGGATTTGCTAATTTTAGTAGTGTAGGGATGCAGATCGGAGGTATTGGTGTGTTGGCGCCTGAGAGAAGAGGGGATTTGGCAGCGTTGGGGATGAAGGCGTTGTTTTGTGGTACGCTCGCTTCTTATTTGTCAGCGACGATAGCAGGGATTTTGATCTAAGAAAATTTAATTAAAATATTCGATTAAGGAATTTAACTCCTTTTAACCGTAAATAGATAAAGCCTCCTGGATTTAGGATCCAGGAGGCTTTCAATTAGGTATTTTGCAGGTTGTAATTAGCTCAGTCTTCTAATCAGCTCATCCTGTACAGCAAACCACGCTTCTACCTCCCCACTGTCTGTATATGTCTGCTTCATTTCAGAATTCAGCTTGATCTTTTCAATCACTGAAACCGCCAGTTTTCTCAATGCCAGGGTAGCCAGAACGTTTAAAGAATCCAGCTTTTCCAGTGGAGTTTCAGGATAATCTTCACTGGGTTTACCAGTAAGCGCGGCTACTGTTTCAGCGGCTGCCAATGCGTCTTCGCATTCAGAAGTGTCGAGGAGACCGTCTTTGTTCAATGAGAACTGCAAGGTATCAGAGATCAAGCCTCCATCCTTAGCATCAATCATTTCAAATACCCAGTCTAGTGAACCATCATTTTCAAAATTTCTGGTACCCCATGTGCCCATAGCTATGTAAGTTTTTTGTTTGGTTGCGTAAAGTTAGTGCAGAGATCTGAAATCTAAAAGTTAGGAGATCTAAAAGTTGATAGATCTGAAAGTTAATAGACCTTACTCTTTCAATTTCTCCTTCTAATTCAGACTCCTGAAATCCACAGGAACAAGCTTACTTACCCCTGGTTCCTGCATCGTCACTCCATAAATCACATCCACAGATGCCATTGTCTGCTTATTATGCGTCACAATGATGAACTGTGAATTATCCGAAAATTTACGAATCATATTTGTAAACTTCCCAACATTCGCATCATCCAGCGGCGCATCCACCTCATCCAATATACAGAACGGGGCTGGTTTGATCAGGTAGATAGCAAACAGCAGTGCCGTTGCCGTCAGGGTCTTCTCTCCCCCACTCAGCTGTGTAATGGCTGCCGGACGCTTTCCTTTCGGTTTTGCGATAATTTCAATTCCTGTGTCTGCCAGGTTTTCAGGATCACTCAGGATCATGTCACACTGGTCTTCTTCTGTAAACAGCGCCTTAAATACTCTAACAAAGTTTTCCTTCACCTGGTTAAAGGTTTCGAGGAATTTCTGGTTGGCGGTCGCTTCTACTTCCTGGATGGTAGCCATCAGGGATTCTTTGGCGGTCACAAGGTCATTCTTTTGTTCCAGAATGAACTCATAACGTTTTTTCATCTCCTGGTAGGCTTCAATGGCCGTAGGGTTGATCTCGCCCATATTTTCCAGCCGCTTTTTCAATCGCTCTGCACTTCCCTGCAATTCGTCTGCCGGCAATACTGAGCTACGTTGTTCGTCGATGATTTCGTCAAGATTTACCTTGAATTCTACACTTAAACGCTCCTTCATGGAGGCCAGTTGTAACTTCAGTTCGTTCACCTTGTCTTTGATCACCGTCAGCTGCCGGTCCAGTTCCTCACGGGCACGGGTGCGGGTACGAAGACTGGTTTCTTTTTCCTGCAACTGGTTTCGGAAGTTATAATATTCCTGGTCTTTTTCGTTCAGTTCCTTCTCCTCTGTTTCTTTGCGGCGGAAGAGTTCTATGAGACCATCTTCGGCAGTGCCCAGTTTGTCTTCGGCAGCGGCGATGTTGGCCACGGCGTCTTCCAGTTGGGATTTATTGCTGGTGATCTGGTTGTGCAGATCGGTCAGTTGTTTGCGTTTGAAATCCAGTTCCTGGCGCAGGGCCGCTACTTTGGATTGCTGGCGGGTTTGCTGTAAGTTCTGGTTATTGAACTGTACATTCGCCTGGTTGAACTGGGCCTCTGCGTCGCTGGCAGCACGTTCTGCGTTGACAATGTTGTCGTGCAGGGCGTGTACCTTTTCGTTCAGATCTTCCAGTTCTTCTCTTACACCGGCTATGCTTTCCTGGTTCTGTTCCAGGGATTGCTGCATTTCGGCCAGTCGTTTATCGCCGGAATCAATCAGGTGACGGAAGTTCTCGATCCTGTTCTGGAGACCAAACACCTGGTTGTTCAGCTGGTTGATCTTTTCACGCTGCTGATTGATCTTGTTTTCATTCAGCTGTGTGTTGAAGCCGAGTACCTGGTTGTGCTTTTCCTGTATCTGTTCACGCAGGGTAGCTACGATGGTTTCCAGTGCACGGATCTCTTCATCCAGTTTTTCGAGGTTCTTGGCACGACCGAGTTTCTTGCCTTCGAAAGCGCCCACGCTACCACCGCTCATGTTGTATTTACCACGCACGATGCGGCCGCTCTTTTCGATCACGAGTACATCCTGATCAGCAAGCTGGTCCCATTCGATACCTGTTACATTGTCAGCGATGAATACTTTGCCCAGGAGGTAGTTGCCGAGACCTTTGTAACGTTCGTCGATCTCTACCACATCCAGTGCCGGGATGGTATTGGGTGGGGTAAAGAGCTGACCGCCCTGATGATGGAACTGGTCGAGGATAAAGAAGTTGGCTTTACCCTTTTTGTTGTCATCGAGGAGGTTGATGGCCTGAATGGCTTCGGCGGCGTTGTTGACTACATAATAGTTCAGGTAAGGTTCAAGCAGGTTCTCCACGCAGGTGCGGTAGTCTTCACGACAGAAGAAGATATCGCTCAGGATAGGTGCCTTATTGTTCCAGTCGGTATTTTTCTTGAGGAATTTGATACTGTCGGGGTAGCCTTCCAGACTGTCTACCAGCGATTTCAGCAGGTCGTACTCGTTCTTTTTCTGATCGAGGGTACGGTTTTCATCCACGAGTTTATCTCGGAGGCCTTCGATTTCGCCCTGGGTGCTGAGGATCTTGCCTTTGGTCTCTTCCTGGAAAGCGACCATATCTTCCAGGTCAGCTTTGCTATCCAGCAGGGTATCCTGAAGGGAGGCCTTTTCTTCTTCCAGTTGCGTGATCTGCAGCTGGCGGTTGGCTTTTTCTTCCTGCAGCTGTTGGATGCTGCGTACCAGGTTTTGCACCGAAGTATCGGCTACGGCCACTTTTTTCTCTGCCTCGAACTGCTGGCGTTGCCATTGTTGCTGGTCGCGGCGGAGGGTTTCGAGGGCCAGTTTCTTTTGGTTAAAGGATTCCTTTTTCTCATCGACCATGTCCTGCAGGCCTTCCAGTTGATCCTGGAGGGAGTCGAACACGTCCTGTTCTTCTGTAACCTGGTTTTCGGTAAAGGCGATGGATTCGGTGAGACCTTGCAGCTGTCCTTCGGCGTTGGCGAGGAAGTGGCTGATATTGCGTTCTCTTTCCTTTAAGTAAGTGAGTTGTTGTGTAGCGAGGTTCTTGTCGTTTTCCTTGGTACGGATGGTAGCTACCAGTTCGTTGAAGGATTTTTGGAGGACAGAGAGTTCGCGTTCTTTGGCTACGAAGTGGAGTTTATCTTCTTCGACGGAGGCTTCATCTTTGGTGATGTCGGCTTCCAGGGCCAGTTTTTTGTCTGATTCGGCTTGTTGCTGGTCGGTGAGGTCTTTAAATTCGACATTAAAGCCTTCGAGGGCTGCTTTGGCCAGTTCTATAGAGACTTCGCGGTATTCTTTCTTGATTTCGTAGAAGCGTTCTGCTTTTCGGGCCTGGGCTTCGAGGGTTTTGAGGTTGTTGTTGATTTCAAACAGCAGGTCCTCAATACGGTTCAGATCCCCTTCGGTGGCGTCGAGTTTGGATTTTGCTTCTTTTTTACGGGTTTTGTAGATGGAGATACCGGCGGCTTGCTCAAGCATGCGGCGGCGGGAGTTCTCTTTATCTTTGATAATATCATCTACCATTCCGAGTTCGATAATGGCGTAGGAGTCGGTACTAACACCAGTATCCATAAAGAGATTATGGATGTCTTTGAGTCGGCAGGCTACGTCATTGAGGCGGTATTCGGAATCGCCGTTCTTGTAGAATTTGCGGGTGATAGTGACGGTTGTAAACTCAGTAGGGAGTACATTGCGGGTATTCTCAAACGTGAGGCTTACTTCAGCCATCCCGCTGGCAGAGCGGGTTTTGGAGCCGTTGAACACCAGGCCAGATTGGTTTTCAGAGCGGAGATTGGAGATCTTATGCTCACCGATAACCCATCGGATGGAGTCGATAATATTACTTTTGCCACAGCCGTTGGGGCCTATAACCCCGGTTACACCTTCGTCGAAGTGTAAGACAGTCTTGTCTGCAAAACTTTTGAAGCCTTTGATTTCTAATGTTTTTAAACGCACAATTGCTCCTCTTTGTTTTTTTTAAGCCGTCAAAGATAACTATGATTTCTCTGATTTGTCGTATCAGATTTTAACCATTCACAGCACAATTATGTTTCCAGGTCATTATTTGTTCAAAGAAAGCAGTAATTTATAATAGATAGACATGTCGGGGGAAATTTAATTATACACAGTTGTGTATAAATTTCAGACAGGTTGCTGAAGATCATTGCTTTAGTTGAATATAATGATGGGTTAGCCGATATGGTATAGACTAACAGGGGACACAAATTAGGGATTTTTTCTATTTTATGAAAAATTATAAATCGCCTGCGGCTGCGGGAAAGAAGGCTCTTTTTGCTGGCGCCATTGAGGAGGAGTTAGTTGCAGTGGTGAAGGAAAGATTTATCTGGCAGCTAAATGGGCCTGCAGCAGCTGGGAAATTTCTGTTTTTTTGAAAAAAACCTCTTTTAAATGGCCTAAAGAAAAGAACCCTTTCTTTTTAACCGACGTTCCCATTCCAGCCAGAATGGTTTAATCTTTGAATTCATATCTTTGTAAATATTAATTTCTACATGCGGCATTGGATCCAGGAAGTCAGGAATTTCATCTACAGCTATCATTTTAGTACCGGTTTACGTACTACCATCAGTGTAGTCGTGCCTTCTGTAGTCTGCTCAATGTTGGGCAACCTCCCGCTCGGGATCGTCATTTCACTCGGCGCCCTAGCTACTGCCCTCTCGGATGTACCGGGAACTGCCATTCATAAGCGAAACGGGACGCTAATTGCCATTGGTTTCATCTGGTTTACAGCCATTACTACCTCGCTCATCATGCCGTATCCGGTTTTGATGACCTTTTATATACTGGCGTGTTGTTTTATGAACTCTATGTTGCTTATTTATGGTAACAGAGGAGGGAATATTGGGATCGCCTGTATGCTGGTGATGGTATCTATACTGGGGGAAAAGGCGGTGCCCCCCTACGAAGCGGTCATTCACAGCCTCTATATATTATTAGGTGCGGTTTGGTATGGGCTCCTGGCCTTGTTGCTCTGGCAGATACGGCCTTATTTAAGTGTACAACAGATGCTCTCTGAGTGTATTACGGAAACGGCGGATTATTTACTGGCAAGGGCGCGTTTTTATGAGCAGGGTGCTGGTGATAAAATTGAAAAAATTTATAAAGATGTACTGGCACAGCAGGTGGTGGTGAGTGAGAAACATGAAGCGGTGAGAGAGTTGTTATTAAAAAGACGTTCTCACCAGGAAGGTACTACCAGTATTAATAAGGCATTAGTGCTGATCTTCCTCGATATGGTGGACCTGCAGGAGCAGATTATGGCGGCGCAGACGGATTACCATGCCTTGCATGAGTCATTTGACGGGGCGGGGGTGTTGGATAAATTCCATACACTGATATTAGAGTTTGCAGGCGAGTTGAAGATCATAGGCGAAGCAGTAGCGGCCGGACAACGTTCTTTGCCAAAGGCGAACCTGCGGTATGAGATTGTAAAAGTGCAGACGGCTGTGGATGATATCAGGAAAACTTTACCAACAGTAAAAGAGCGGTCACGATTGCTGGTGCTGTCAAATATCCTGCATAACCTGGCGGATATGGCGCAAAGAATCTATAACCTGCACCGGCTTACAAGGCTGGAAAGGGTGAAGGATGAGATCATTGATCCGAGATTACAATTATCCAGCTTTACGAACCATGGGCAGTATGATGCGGAGACGTTCTTTAATAACCTGACTTTTCAGTCGCATATATTCAGGCATGCCTTGCGCGTAAGTCTGGCGGCGGTGACGGGGTATGTAATCGGTCAGTTATTACACCTGGACAGGATCTACTGGATATTGCTGACGATAGTGGTGATATTGAAACCAGGTTTTAGTATTACGAAAGCCCGTAGTTATCAAAGGATATACGGAACAGTGGCAGGGGCGCTCTTTGCGGCGGTGATCCTGTTCTTTACGATGAACAATACAGTGATATTTATATTTATGTTACTGTGTATTCTGGGAGCGTATAGTTTTATGACGCATCAGTATACATTGAGTGTGTTTTTTGTGACGCCGTTTGTGATATTCCTGTTACACTTTTTGCATCCTGCACATTTTTATAATGTAGGTTGGAGAGTAATGGATACGACGATTGGGGGAACGATCGCGTTCTTTGCGAATTTGTTGTTGTGGCCGAGTTGGGAGAAGAATACGTTGCCGAGTCATATGATAAAGATGGTGAAGAGCAATGCGAATTATTTTGAGCAGGTGATGCATATGTATACGCAGGAGCCTTTTGTGGTGAATGATTATAAGTTGGCGAGGAAGGATTCGAATGTGAGTGCGGCGAACCTGATGTCGGCGTTTCAGCGAATGCTGTCAGAGCCGAAGAGTAAGCAAAAGAATGGGTCGCAGGTGTATCATTTTGTGGTGGTGAATAATTCGATTGTTTCGCATATAGCGGCGTTGGCGAATTATGGGACGACGCATAATGGGGTGAGGTTTCAGCAGCCGGAGTATAAGTTGTTGAGTAATAATTTGCAGGCGTATTTTAGTTGTATATTGGAAATGTTAGAGCGGCCTGGGGAGAAAGTGGCGGCGCCGCCGGCGACTGTGGAGGCGTTTGAGACGTTGGATATGAAGTTGGAGGCGATGTATCAGAAGAGGCAGGAGGAGGTGAATAATGGGCAGGGGGATACGGTGTTGAGGCAGGAGATATTGGAGGTGAAGCAGGTGAGGGATCAGTTACATGCGGTGATGAGTTTGTTGAAGGATATGAAGAAGACGTTGGAGCAGAATAATTAGCAAAATAATTAGCAAAAAAAAACGCCTGGACCTTCGGCCCAGGCGTTTTTTTTCGCGGGGCAGGTACTTGCTGGCTTACGCCAGCAAGTACCTGCGGTAAGCGAGCAAATACCTGCGGCAAGAGAGCAAGTACCCTGAGGCAAACAGGTACCTGAGACAAGCAAATATGAGCTGCAAGCTAGCTAGTACCGGCCGAAAGCGAGAAAGTACCTGCGGCGAGCTGAAAAAAATTTATGATTGATTTACTCAGTAAATTTTAATCTGTATAAATAATCCCAAATTGATCGGTGATTGGATCCAGATGTTCCAATATCAGATCAAAGAAACCCGGCCCATGCTGAATATACCAGGGCATAAAGTTCTCTTTACGCTCCTGTAGACTATTAGCAGGGAATAACTTTTGTTTGAGTCCCCGGATCTGGTCCGTCTGCCAGGCGAATTTCTTTTTCTCTGCACGGAGGAACTTGTGTTCCAGTTTACCAATGGATTTTATCGCTTTGGATCGTTCTGATTCTACTGATTTCACCAGGGTAATATCAATATCTTCTGCTTTTAAGGACAGTTCATCAAAAAGCTTTTCGATCGCGGTGTATTCATCTTTTAAGACCAGCGCGGCATTGGTATGCTTTTGTACAAAATCGTTGACCAATGATTCTGCATCTCTGAACAGATCCGGAACTTCCAGGCCCAGTTTGTTTAAACGGGCTAAGGAAGGCATATCTGCCAGCAGGAAGGAGTTGCGTAATAGCAGTACCGGGAATGGCACCTTGTAATGGGCGAAGAGGTCCTGTAATTCAATCCAGTAAGCGATCTCCCCTCCCCCGCCGATAAAGGCGATGTTGGGGAGGATAGTTTCCTGGAAGAGACCTCTTAATATGACGTTCGGGCTGAATCGCTCCGGGTGTTCCTGTAATTCCTTTTCCAACGTGTCGCGGGTGAACTCGACCGGCATGTGCAGCACTTTCCAGGTATCTCCTATCTGGACGATACGTTCGCGGGAGGTCGGAGTCAGGTAGAACAGGTTGATCTCGCGGGGATTGGCCTGTACTTTATAGTGTTGAGAGAGCCGGGTGAGGGTCTCGTTGACGATTTTATGGGAGTGCTGGTGCAGTAACTCATCCCGCATGACGGGGATGTAGAGCCGCTTCAGCGCCGGGCTGTCAGGGACGAGCACGACGAGGCCAAAACGACCAAAGAGTTCATTTACAAGGTATAAGGTGGCTTCCTGGATGTTTTCGTGTTCGAGGTATGCCTTTTTCATTATGTCCATGAGTTCGGCGGTGTGAGGACCGTAACCAAGGGCGGACTCGATGGTGGTGAAGAGATCGGCGAAGCCTTCGGGCTGCATGCGGCCTACGGCGCCTTGCTGGGAGGTGGCCCAGTTGATGTTTTTGCCGGCGAGGTAGATGTGGCCGAGTTCGTCGAGGTCGGCATCTTCACTGCCCATGTAGTAAACAGGGACGAATTTATATTGTGGATACTTGTCTTGTAACTGGCTGGCAAGCTTGATGGCTTGCAGGATCTTGTATACAAAATAGAGGTAGCCGGTAAAGATGTTAGGCTGGTGAGCGGTAGTAATGGTGAAGGTGTTCGCCGAGCCTAAGGCGGTGATGTTGTTTTTGACGTGATCAGTGATATGAAGGCCGTGGTATTGTTCCTGCAGGGAGGTGACTAATACCCCACGGTTTTGTGGTTGGGATTTTTTGGCGGCGATAGCAGCTTCAAAATCAGGGGATAAGGAGGAATGTTTGTAAAAGGGACGGAGATGCGGATGATCTGCCAGAAAGTCGATTACTAGTTGATTGAAATACCCCGTCTGACTATACGTTATATTGCTTACAGGTTGCTCCATACTACACTCAAATGATCTTTTGAATGCACGAATTTAGGGGAAAAGGGGGATAATCCGGGGGATATTTCATGAATGGTAAGTTGGGAGGTGGGCGAAAAAGAACGCCTTGACCTTCTGTCAAAGCGTTCTTTTTCGCGGGGGCCGGTACATGTTGGCTGCAACCCAGCATGTACCGGCGGCAAGCAAGAGACGGCAAAAGTAAGCCGGCAAAAGCCAGTTATGGAAAAGGCGGTTATGGCTGGCTGAGTTGATTCCCGTAATATTTCAACCTGATCTCCGCAGATTTTGCGGCGAAGCTTACGTTTATTAAAAGATAACCTGCATTTTCGAAGCTTTGTTGTGCGGTTTTGACATCTATGATCGTCGCCTGCTTGAGTTGAAAACGCTGCAAGACAAGATCCAGTAATTTTCCTGACAGATCGTAGTTGTCTTTGGCAGTTTGTAATTGCTGCAGGTTATTATTATACGCCTGCCAGCTCTTGATAATATTACCTGTGTAGTTGATGCCGAGGGTATCTCTGATCAACTTGTCATTGGAGGTATTGATGCCTGCGATCTCCTGCCTCCTTTTGTAAACGGAGCCATTGAAGATCGGGATGTTTACACCTACTCCGACGTATGGACCATAGTTCTGGTTCAATAAGGAGAATCCATCACTGTTCTTGGTATAATTGTAATTATAGCCGGCATTGCCTGTCAGAGAAGGATAGCGATATGCAGCCGTTTCCCTTTCAAGGTACTGATCGATCTGCACCTGTTTGCCTGCGGCAATCAGGTCAGGATGTTGCTCCATCGATTGAAGGATGGGTGCCAGCTGGAGATCTGTGGCTACGATAATAGTGTCTTTTATATGAATGAGCGAGTCCTGTTTTAAGGTCAGGACAGTCAGTAAATCGGTTTTGGCCTGATCGATCACCAGTTGCTGCGCCTGCAGGTTTTGCATTTGTGTATTCAGATCTACCTGGGCCTGAAAGAGGTCTGCATTGTTGGCAACGCCCACACTTTGTTGTGCTTTTACGATATCCAGTTTCTGGCGGGATACTTCCAGGGAGCGTTCCAGTGTAGCCGCATAGCTCTCCTGACGAATGATGTCGTAATATTTTGTCATCACATTATAGGTAATGAACGCAACACGGGATTTGAGGTAGTCATTGCTCATAGACTCAGCAACATCCAGACGCTTGCTGGCATTGGAGATCTTACTCCCGCTGTAAATAGGGACGGTGGCGCCAAAGCTGGCAGAGAGCTGGTTAGAGCGGGCGTTATTGCTCGATTTGTTGTTCGCGGCATTTGCGTACTTCTGCTCAAGACTCGTGAGCTCTTCTACATCGGAGCCGGAGGCGCTGACTACAGGCATACCACCAGCTATACCGTAGTTGTTATTTTCCTCCGCAATCTTCACATTATTCTCCGCGATCTTAATGCCCAGGTTCTTATTTAACGCAATATTCACAGCATCTTTCAGCGTGAGCTGCTGCGCATGCAGCAGCCCTGGAAGTGAGAAAAAGGTTAGATATATAATGAATCTTTTCATGAATTTTGTTTTATTCTGCCACATCAGGTATGTGTGCCTTGTGCTTACTACTCACAAAGGTATATATTGCCGGAATCACGAACAGGGTCAGGATCAGTGAGAACATAATACCACCCACTACCACGATGCCCAATGGTACACGACTCGTCGATGCAGCTCCCAGACTCATGGCCAGTGGCAATGCACCGAGTGCCGTAGCCAGCGATGTCATGAGGATCGGACGCAGACGTTGTGATGCTGCCTCTACTACCGCATCATGTTTGCTCATACCCATCTCACGCTTCTGGTTTGTAAACTCTACGATCAGGATACCATTCTTCGTCACCAGTCCAATCAACATGATCATACCGATTTCGGAGAAGATATTCAATGTCTGACCAAATACCCACAGACTCAACAACGCACCTGCCAATGCCAGCGGCACCGTGAGCATGATGGTGAACGGATCAATAAAGCTTTCAAACTGTGCAGCGAGTACCAGGTAGATCAATACCAACGCCAGCAGGAAGGCAAATACGATATTGGAAGAACTCTCTGCATAGTCACGGCTGGAACCGGACAATGCCGTATGGAAGGTTGGATCCAGTAACCTGTCGGCTATCGCCTGCATGGCTTTGATACCATCACCAATAGTATGACCCGGTGCCAGGGATGCTGAAATGGTGGAACTCTTGAAACGGTTGAAGTGATACAACGTAGCCGGACTCGTACTGGTTACTACTTTCACTACCGCATCCAATGGAATTTTATCTCCACTCGCATTGCGTACATAAATATGACTGATATCCGCAGGTTCATTTCTCTCCGTTCTTTCCAACTGTGCAATTACGTAATATTGGTAGCCGTTCATGATGAAATACGCCAGCCGACCACCACTGAAAGCAGCCTGCATAGCCGAGATCACATCATTCGTAGATAAGCCAAGATCCTTGATCTTCATACGATCGAACGTTACTTCCAATGTAGGCTTTGTAAATTTCAGATCTACGTCTACGTTAGCGAAGGTTGGATCTTTACGTGCTTCTTCAAGGAATAACGGAATCGTCTTTTTAAGTTTATCTAAATCCTGATTTTGCAGGATAAACTGTATTGGTAAACTGGTCTTAGAACCGGAACCCACCGCAATTGTCTGCTCCTGTATCGTGAAGATACGCGCATCATTAAAGCGCTTCAGCTTCTTGTTCAGGTCATTGGCAATCTCCGCCTGACTACGATCACGCTCTTCCGGCGTTACCAGACCAATACGTGGCTGAGAACTATTGATCACTGACCCCGCAGGTGTTCTTGCAAACACAAAGGCTCTTTCCGGTACTGAGTCATACAGGTAATTCGCTATCTTGTCACTCACTGCCTGGGTATAACTATAGCTCGTACCTTCAGGTAAGCTCACCGTCATACGGATACTGCTTCTGTCTTCCAGTGGTGCAATCTCACTTTGTATACTACCTAAGATCAACCATATCATACCTGCACACACCAGAATGATGGCCACTGCGACCCAGCGTACTTTCATAAATGCTTCCAGCCAGCGCTTGTAGCCACTTTCCATACCCTGGAAGAAAGGTTCTGTTTTTTCATAGAACTTGCCATGACCAGCATCTTTCTTATTCAGGTACACATTTAATACCGGCGTAATCGTAAGGGATACAAAGGCCGAGATTAACACCGCTGTGGCCAGCACTACCCCGAATTCACGGAATAACCTGCCCACAAATCCCTGCAGGAAGATCACCGGCATAAATACCACGGCCAGTGTCAATGATGTTGAAATGACTGCAAAGAATATCTCTTTACTTCCTTCCAGCGCAGCCGCACGAATGCTCATCCCCTGCTCCAGTTTTCGGAAGATATTTTCCGTGACCACAATACCATCATCCACCACGAGGCCAGTAGCCAGTACGATACCCAACAGCGTTAATATATTAATGGTAAAGCCCGCGAGATACACCACAAAGAAGGTGGCGATCAGGGAGATAGGAATATCTATTAATGGACGGATGGCGATCAGCCAGTTTCTAAAGAAGAAGAAGATCACCAATACCACCAGTGCAAATGCAATGATCAGTGTTTCCTTTACTTCGGCCAGTGACTGTCTGATATTGCGGGTATTATCTACCAGCACACTGAATTCAATATCGTCTTTGTTGGATTCTTTGATCGACTCCATACGTTTTTTGAACTCATCGGCAATAGCGATGTTGTTCGCTCCCGGTTGTGGAATGATCGCCAACCCTACCGCATTTACACCATTGTATTTCCAGCCCTGTTCTTCTATCTGCGGACCCAGTTCTACACGGGCTACATCACTGAGACGTACAATGCCTGTACTGTCTTCGCGAAGAATGAGGTCACGGAAATCCTTTTCTGTGGTGAGACGACCAATGGCGTTAATGGTCAATTCGGTGTTGTTACCGTATACTTTACCAGCGGGTAACTGCACGTTTTCATTGCTAAGGGCCGTGCTGATATCATTATATGCCACATTGTAAGCATCCATCTTTGCTTCATTGAGCCAGATGCGCATCGCATAGCTTTTATCGCCAAAGATGTTCACAGAGCTTACCTGGTCGATGGTCTGTAATTGTTGCTGCAGTACGTTATCGACATAGTCACTCAGTTCCATGAGCGACTTGGTACGGCTTTGTACGGCGAGGATCAGGATCGGGTCACTGTTCGCATCGGACTTGGTGACTACCGGAGGTGCATCGATGTCCAGCGGCAGACTTTTAGTTGCCTGGCTCACCTTGTCACGCACGTCACTGGCAGCGGCTTCGAGGTCGATACCCAGGTTGAATTCCACCGTGATCACGCTGCTACCCAGGGAGCTGTTGGAGGAGATGGTACGGATACCGGGAATACCGTTGATCTGTTTTTCCAGGGGTTCGGAAATCTGGCTTTCCATGATATCCGGGTTCGCACCTGTATAAGAAGTGGTTACTGTAATAATAGGAGGATCGATGGCAGGATAGTCTCTCACTGCCAGGAAATAGTAGCCAATCACCCCAAACAGTATAATCAGGAGGTTCATCACTGTCGCAAGGACAGGCCGCTTCAATGATAGTTCTGAAATATTCATTTGTTGAATTCCGTTGGGTGATTATTGCTGTGCAGCCACGAGTTTTTCCAGTGTCTTCACTTGTCTGACTTTCACAGGAGCATCAGGGCGGGCGAAGAGCACACCTGTCACCACGACGGTATCACCTACAGTAATGCCGCTGGTGACTTCCACATTATTGGCTTCCCGCACGCCGGTTTGCACAGTAGTGAGGTGGGCCTTGCCGTCTTTGACGAGTATGACCTGGTTATTCTTATCATTTGGAATGAGTGCATTGGTAGGGACCATGATGGCTTTGGATTCCGCACCGGCATTGAAGTATACTTTTACAAATGCGCCTGGGCGGCCTTTGCCGTCGGAGAGCAGGGCGCGCACTTTTACGTTGCGACTCGTCTGACTCACCTGTGGTTCGGTAGCGATAATGATGGCTTGCCTGCGGGTGCCATTGTTCGCATCGCTCACTACTTCTACCACACCACCTTTTTTGAGGTTGTGCGCGTAGTTCTCAGGTAATGTGAAGTCGATCCGCATTTTGTCGGGTGACTGGATAGTAGCGATCAGGGTCGCTGGTGTGGCGTATGCCCCGATGCTAACCTGGCGTAAGCCAATGGTACCGGTAAAGGGGGCACGGACGGCGGCTTTGTCTATCTGGGCCTGCGTGTAGGCCATATCAGCTTTGGTGCCATTCACATTGTTCAAGGCCAGGTCGTAGTCGGCCTGGTTGATACCGTTAATGTCCAGGAGTTTGCGGTCGCGTTGTTCTGTTTTTTCGTAGAGATCCAGGAGAACTTTGGATTTTTCCAGTTGTGCCTGTAGGTCGGCATCGTTGATGCGGGCAATGAGGGTGCCTTTTTCGACGATGGCGCCTTCGGGAACATTGAGGAAAGTGATCCTGCCACTAATTTCGGGATGGAGTTCGGCGTATTCGTTGGGAACGATTGTACCGTTTGCCTCGATGTTATTGCTTACACTACGGGTGTCGGCGATAATGACATCTACAATGGTAGGTTGGTTTCCCTGAGATTTAGCATCCTCCTTATTCTTTTTTTCATGGCAGGCGACTGATAATAACAGCAGACAACAGAGGCCTGTTATATGTATTGCCCTTTGATCCAGCAAGACCATCAAATTGATTTTTTGTTGAGTACCTAAAAAACAAATGTAGATTTCGGGAGAAGGAGGAATGTGTTATGTCGGCGAATATGGAATATCTGTCGGTGATTAGGCGAAAAAATGAGATGAACGGGCGGTAAGACCCGATAAAAGAAGGAGATATTTTAACAGTATTTAACGCTGTTAATAGAAATTATTTTTTTACATTCCCCTGGGCTGAAAGTCTTTGCTGTTGCGGTTTTTCAAAGATAAGGAAATAAAAACCACTTGTCAGTTTTAAAAACGATTTTAACAGTTTTTTTTGCCGCTAAACCAAAAAAATCGCTTTTACCTTCGGTAAAAGCGATTTTTTTTTTGAAACTAGCCATCGGCTCCATAAATCCAAAAACCGGATTCCATAAATACCCAATTCTCTCAAACCCAATGCGATCAAATCACAAATCCATCCGGCAATACCATTCCATTCTTAATCACCACAATACCATCCTTCACGGTATATTGCTCATGCTCACCATCCGGCAATGTCTCGCCTACATTTATCTTTACATTGTTGCCAATGCTCACATTCTTATCTATTATCGCATTATTGATCACACAGTTATCTCCAATCCCCATTGGCGGATGGCCTTTGGCCTTGGCTCTGGCCAGGTCTTCGAGGGTTTGGTAGAAATCGCTACCCATAATGTAGCTGTTTGTGATCACTGAACCACGGCCAATACGGGCACGGATACCCACTACACAACGTTCCAGGGTGCTATCTGAGATAATTGTACCGTCTGAAATGATGGTCTTGTTGAAGGTACCACTCATCTTTGCCGGTGGCAGCATACGCGCACGGGAATAGATGATCTTGCCTTCATCAAATAAATTGAACTGAGGGATCTCATCTGTCAATGACAGGTTTGCTTCCCAGAACGAGCTGATATTTCCAATATCCGTCCAGTAACCGGTGTATTGATAGCTCATTACTTTCAGATCCGCGTTGATGGCGTATGGAATTATCTCTTTGCCAAAATCGGTGGCAGCCTCCTGCCCTTTCAACAATTCATTGAGCGTGGTTCTGCTGAAGATGTAGATACCCATACTTGCCAGGTATTCTCTTCCTTCTGCATGCATCTCATCGCTTACAGGCGAAGCCCAGGGTGCCAGAACTTCCTGCTTCGGTTTTTCGGTAAAGGAGGTAATTGTTCCTTTATCATCAGTTTTTAATATACCGAAGTCAGAAGCGTCTTTAGCGGTGACCGGGATGGTACCGATCGTCACCTCTGCCTGTGATTCTATATGATGTTGCAGCATCTCCCTGAAATCCATCTGATACAGTTGGTCGCCAGATAGTATGAGCACATAGTCATACTCATAGTTCTCGATATGATGGAGGCACTGACGCACCGCATCGGCTGTACCCTGGTACCAGGTGGGGTTATCGGGAGTTTGTTCTGCCGCCAGGATATCTACGAACGCTTTACTGAAGTGGCTAAAGTGGTATGTATTCTTAATATGCTTATTCAGTGACGCGGAGTTAAACTGGGTGAGCACAAAGATGCGGTTCATATCCGCATTCAAACAATTGGAGATGGGAATATCCACCAGCCTATATTTACCGGCTACGGGCACAGCGGGTTTCGAGCGCCTGCGGGTGAGCGGATAAAGACGTGTACCTGAACCGCCTCCTAAGATAAGGGAGATAACTGCGTTAGACATATATTCTATTCTTTTGTTTCGTTGAAATAATGATAACTATATGAAAAGTCCCGTTTACAAACTTACGTGGAAAGTTCCGTGCCAATTAAGGTCTTATTACTATTGATTCGTATAATTTTACATATTCTGCAGCGGCGCTGTCCCAGGAGTGATCGATCTGCATAATATATTCCTGGATCTCCTGCAGTGCCTGTGCATCACGATACAGCTCTACAGCGCGGGTAACAGCCTGACAAGCATCCCAAACTTCTGCCTGTATAAATCGGATACCGAAACCACCCTGTTCTCCAAAATCCTTCACGGTATCTTTAAGGCCACCTGTGCTACGTACTATAGGCATTGTGCCATAACGCAGTGCGTATAACTGGTTCAGGCCACAAGGTTCTACCCTGCTTGGCATTAACAGGAAATCACTACCGGCATAGATCCGATGCGATAAGCCCTCGTTATAACCATATTGTACATTAAAGTTTGGACCAGTCGTACTCTTTGTCTGGTGCAGACGCCACTCTGTATGCGGCTCTCCACTACCCAATACAAGGAAGTTGAGTTGATTTTGTTGCTCATATAGTGAACGACCAATAATATCTGGTAACAGGTCAGCGCCTTTTTCGCCCACCAGGCGGCCAATGAAGGAGAACAAGGGTAATTCAGGGTCAAATCCAAACTCCTCACACAATTGGCGCTTTATTTCTTTCTTCCCGCTTACGAAGGAAGTATCATCATAGTGGACAGGTAACATCGGATCTGTAGCAGGATCCCATATCTTGTTGTCAATACCATTCAGGATACCCTTGCACTTGCGACGCTCGCTTCGCAGCAGACTTTCCAGTCCATTCGCGCCGTTATACATTTCTTCGAGGTACCCTGGTGAAACGGTGGTAACCCTCCATGCACATTTGATGGCTGCCGCCAGTGGGTTCACAGCGCCCTCCCATCCTACCAGGCCTGCCTTCCAGAGGTCAAAACCCGGTAACCGGTATAGCTGATCCCAGCCAAACTGGCCCTGGTACTGTGCATTGTGAATGGTGAGTACTGTGGCTATATTGCGCAGCCTTTCGTACTTGTAAGCATGTGTCATCATAAAAGGAATAAACCCAGTATGATGATCGTGACAATGCACGACGTCCGGATGATGCTGCCATTCATTCAGCCAGTCCAGCACTGCGATCTGGAATGCCAGAAAACGTTCCAGATCATTCCAGTGACCATACACGCCCTCCTTGTCCAGTAGTCCCGGAATATCTAACAGGTACAGGTCAAAGCCCAATACATTGTTCTTTTCACGGAATACATTGACATGGTACCAGTTGAACCCTACCCAGGTTCCTCCCTGGTGCACGAGCTCAAATTCGTTTTGTTCAAAAAAGCGGGATTTATAAGCGGGCATCACTACCTTGGCAACACACCCTAACTGGTGTTGATACTTTGGTAGTGCTCCTACTACATCGGCTAATCCTCCAACTTTCGCTACCGGATAACATTCCGCGCTAACGTGTAAAATTTCCATGCTTGTCAGTTAATAAATAAAGGGCTTGTATGCAATCAAATTAGCTTGGAAAAAGGATATTGCAAAGGAATATCCAAACTTTCTTTCTATTATTTGTATAGCCGCCACTGGTACAGCCTGCTGCCATCAAACCCGCTTCTATTGAGCTTGTAGAAAGCCTTTCAATTCATAATGATTTTTTACCATAAGGCAATTTCATCGCCACGATCTGTGGCGTGGCAACCACGGAATGCTGAAAAAGCGATTATAGTGAAAAATCTTATCTTCGAAGACTATTAATTTCCAATTAGTTTTATGCAATTTGGTCGCGTTAATGATTCATTATTAAGCAATATAGACTTTACTCTTCCTGATCCTGCTGACAACCAACAGGTATTACCAGGTAAGCCGGCGGCAAATGTGGCAATTTATATTGGATGCCCGCGATGGGGAATGAAAGAATGGGTTGGCCACCTTTACCCCAAGGGTACCAAAGAAGCCAATTATATTGAGCAATACCCCCATCATTTCAATTGTATTGAGTTCAATGCTACTCATTATAAGATCTATGATGCTTATACAATCGGCAAATGGAAGGAACGGGTAAACAGGACGGATTTTAAATTCTGCCCTAAAGTGCCGCAGTCCATCAGTCACTATAGTAATCTTGTAAATGCGCAGGATCAGACGACCGCCTTCCTTGAAGGTATCCTTGCACTGGAAGAAAACCTGGGGCCTATCTTTTTGCAATTGGGAGAGAACTATAGCCCTACCCGGAGGGATAACCTTTATAAATATCTGCAAAGTCTGCCGACGGATCTGCAATGGTATGTAGAACTCAGACATCCGGATTGGTTTAATAACCCTGCCACTACCAAAGAGCTCTTTGATACATTAAGAACACTAAAAATAGGTGCGGTGATCACTGATACAGCAGGTAGAAGGGATTGTGTGCATATGCAATTGCCCACCCCGGGGTCTATGGTCCGCTTCGTGGGGAATAGTTTACACCCGACGGATTATAAAAGGATGGATGACTGGGTGTACAGAATCGATCAATGGATAAAGAATGGATTAATGGAATTGTATTTCTTTATGCATATGGGGGATGAACTGAGTTATATTGATGCGACTGTTTATTTCATAGATAAAATGAAGGAAGTGTGTGGGATCAGTATGCCGAAACCTGTATTCCAACCAAAACAACAATCGTTATTTTAAATAAGAAGGCTGTTAAAAAGCTTATGCTTTTTAACAGCCTCACCCGCTTAAGCAGCCCTCATCTTATCGCTGCTTTGGATTTTTATCGCCTTTGTTTTGTTCTTTTTTATGTTTGCTTTTTTTAGGCAGTATTATCTTTTCAGTATCACCTGAAGTCACTTCTCTTGTTATATCACGGCTATAATCGTTACCGAGGTTGGGTCCCCCCTGTTCTAAACCGTGACTACCGATTGATCTGTCTCTAATTTCCATAACTCACATAATTTCCATAACTCACAATTTTTTGGGTTAAAAATTCTTTATTAAGAGCGTTCAGAAACCATGCCAGCCAAAGTGTTCGCAACCGGACACAAGTTGCTAAAAGTGAACAGTCTGCAAAACAGAAAGTTATTCATTTACAATCATTTACAAACTGGTATCATTGTAGGACTGATTTTTTCATGATCTGGAATTATTGCCGGGTTGCCTGGCGCAACCTTAAACAGCACAAGACGCTTTCTGCTATTAATATTACAGGGCTTTCTTTGGGTATGGCATTCGCCCTCCTTATCGGAATGTGGGTACAGTATGAAAAGAGTTTTGATCAGTTTCATGCGAATGGGCAGCGGATAGGGGTATTCGTGAAACACACCCTATTCAATGATGTAAAAGGTTCCCAGTACAGCACGCCCGTTCCTATCTACGATATCATGCAGCATGATTATCCCGAAATAAAGCGAGCTACGAGGATTAGTCAGTCTTCGCAAATGAGCCTGGTGCATGGTACCAATAAGTATTTAAAGAATTGCCTCTTTGTTGATCCGGCTTTTCTCCATATGTTTTCCTTCCCGTTGATTGAAGGCAATATCAATACAGCTTTGAATGATGTGAACAGTATTATTCTGACGAAGTCACAGGCGCATGCCTATTTTGGAAATGCATCTGCATTGGGCCAATTTGTAAAAGTAGACAATGAAGAATTGCAGGTGACCGGTGTGATGGCTGATGTGCCTTCGAATTCAACATTCCAGTTTGATTTTCTCGTGCCTTTTTCATTGATGGAAAAGAAGTATGAATTCGTCAGAAATGCACGGTCCAACTGGGGATTCAACTTTGCATGGAATGCAGTAGAGCTCCATCCCGGTGTAAATATGGCGGATTTCTCCAAAAAAATAAGTGGGTTAGTGCACCTGCATGATCCGGAACATAATAACCAGTTCCTGGACATACAGCCCTTAACACACATGCACCTGCACAATGAATTCAGAGATTGGAAAGAAAGCGGTGGCAGAATGACCTATGTACATCTCTTTACCATCATTGGCATATTTGTGTTACTGATTGCGTGTATCAATTTTATGAATCTGAGTACGGCAAGGTCTGAAAAGCGCGCCAAAGAAGTAGGTATCCGTAAAGCAATCGGTTCCGGACGTACACAACTGGTCGGACAGTTCCTCACAGAATCTGTGATGACGGCATTGATTGCATTTATCTTTGCCATCATCTTCATTATGCTCATACAACCCTTCCTTGGCCAGGTAGGTATATCTCATGTACAGTTTACATATCAGCATGTGTGGATGGCATTAGGTATCTGTATTGCCACAGGGTTACTCGCCGGTAGTTATCCTGCCTGGTACCTTTCCGGTTTTATTCCCGTGAAGGTATTGAAAGGCCCGGTGCATACAGGCCGTAACCCGGTAACGCTACGTCGTGTCTTAGTCGTGTTCCAGTTTGCCATTAGTATTTCCCTTATCATTTGTACGGGTATTGTATTTCAGCAGATCAGGCATGCACAAACACGATCTTTGGGATATAATCCTGATAATCTTTTATCAGTGGCCACCAGTGAAGCATTAAATAAGAATTTTCCGGCACTGAAGCAGGAACTGTTAAGTACCGGGAAACTGGAGGCAGTCACCAGAGCTTCACAACCCATGACAGCAAATTATAACAAGTGGAGTGATTTCACATGGAGTGGCAAAGACCCCAAAGCAGAAATTGGAATGGATGTGATCATGGGCGATTGGGATTATGAGCAGGTAACGGGTATGCAGCTGCTGCAGGGCCGTTCTTTTGAAGCCAGCCGGCCGGCAGATTCCAATGCCGTGGTCTTAAATGAAACTGCGCTGAAGACCATCAGGTACACTGATCCTATTGGCAAAACCATACAATCTGGTGCCCGCACACTCACCATTATTGGTATTGTAAAGGATCTTGTATTGTACAATCCATATCAGACCGCCTATCCGCTGGCGATTCTCTTTGAAAGAGATGATGCGAACAATATTTTGCTGCGGCTGAAAAAGGGGGTAGACTTGTCCAACACTCTCAGCATCATTCAGCCTGTTTTTGAAAAATACAATACAGACCTCCCCTTCATTTATAGCTTTACCGACCAGGATTTCGCCCATAAATTCGAAATGGAAAATCATGTAGGCCGTATAGCTGCCGCCTTTGCCCTGTTGGCCATTTTGATTTCGGGTTTGGGACTCTTTGGCCTTGCTATGTTCATGGCAGAACGCAGGACCAAGGAAATCAGTATCAGGAAGGTACTAGGCGCCAGTCTGCCACAGCTCTGGCTATTGCTATCCAAAGACTTTATATGGCTGGTATTACTGGCGGGTATAATTGCATCACCATTTACCTATTTACTGATGCGTAACTGGCTCACACATTTTGATTACAGGATCCAGATCAGCTGGGAGATCTTTGTGGGCGCAGGGATCCTGGCCTGCGGGATTGCACTCCTGACTGTGAGTTATCAATCTATCAGGGCGGCGATGGTCAACCCTGTAAAAAGTTTGCAATAAATTTTATAAAAATTAGATAAAATCTAACAAAATCACTCATTTGCATTCCAGCAATCTAAACCTTACTTTTGCCTTCTGAAAAGGGAAGATTAATATGCGCGAAAAGCTTAGGGAGCTTGCCGGACAATTTACCGGAACGTTATACACTGATGACACCATGCGTACCCTGTACGCCACAGATGCTTCAGCATACAGAGAAATGCCATTGGCAGTAGCTATTCCAGCCAATGAAGAAGACATCAAAACACTGATCCGATTTGCGAGGGCAAACAAGACGTCGCTGATTCCGCGAACGGCAGGTACCTCGCTGGCAGGACAGGTAGTCGGAAACGGTATCATAGTAGACGTGTCGCGCACCTTCACCAAAATCCTCGAAATCAATACAGAAGAACATTGGGTACGAGTTCAGCCCGGCGTGATCCGCGATGAACTCAATCTATTCCTGAAACCATACGGCTTCTACTTCGGTCCTGAAACATCGACCGCTAACCGCGCCATGATCGGCGGGATGGTGGGCAATAACTCCTGCGGTTCCAACTCCGTTGTGTATGGCAGTACCCGCGAACACCTGCTGGAAGTAAAGGCTATTCTCAGCGATGGATCGGACGTGACGTTCAACAGCATCTCTGCCGAAGAGTTTCATGCCCGTTGTGAAAAGAACGATGGCAGCCTGGAAACCGCTGTTTATAAACAAATGCGTACCCTGCTTGGTAACCACTCCAACCAGGAAGAAATACGCCGCGAATTTCCAAAGCCAAGCATCCTGCGCAGAAATACTGGTTATGCTGTAGACATGTTGCTGGAAACTGCACCCTTCACTGCCGGTAAAGAAGACTTTAACTTCTGTAAACTCATTGCCGGTTCCGAAGGGACCCTCGCGTTCCTCACTGAAATTAAAATCAACGTATCGCCCCTGCCTCCAAAAGAGACAGGTCTGCTCTGCGTACACTTTAATAACGTAGACGAATCACTGCGTGCGAATATTATTGCCATGCAATATAAACCCAGCGCCAGTGAACTGATCGACCACTACATACTCGAGTGTACAAAAGACAATATTGAACAAAGCAAGAACCGCTTCTTTGTACAGGGCGATCCCGGCGCGATACTCGTGGTGGAATTCCTGCGCGATACCCGCGATGAAATCACAGAGATCTCCGACCGCCTCACTGCGGAACTGAAAGCCGCGGGGCTGGGCTACCACTTCCCCCTCCTGTTTGGTGCTGATTCCAAGAAGATCTGGACGCTGCGCAAAGCAGGTCTTGGTTTGCTTAGTAACCTGCCGGGTGATGAAAAAGCGGTGCCAGTGATCGAAGATACTGCTATCGACATCTACGACCTGCCTGACTATATCCGCGACTTTAACGAGGTCTTAAAAGCCAATAATCTCTACTGTGTGCACTATGCACATGCGGGTAGCGGTGAGATCCACCTTCGTCCAATCATCAATCTGAAAACAGAAGAAGGGAACGCCCTCTTCCGTAAAATTGCTGAAGAGATTGCGACACTTGTAAAGAAATACAAAGGTTCACTGAGTGGTGAGCACGGTGATGGTCGCTTGCGTGGTGAGTTCATCCGCCAGATGATCGGGGATAAAAACTATGAGCTGCTCAGAGATGTAAAGTATACGTGGGATCCGGAGAACATCTTCAATCCGAATAAGATTGTAGATACGCCGAGTATGAACAGCATGTTGCGTTATACACCAGGGCAAAAAACACCGCCTATTCAGACTGTCTTTCACTTCCCGGAACAGACCATTCTGCAACACGCAGAGCAGTGTAACGGTTCCGGCGATTGCCGTAAGACGCAACTGAGTGGTGGGACCATGTGTCCAAGCTATATGGCTACGCGCAATGAAAAGGATACCACCCGTGCAAGGGCGAATATCCTGCGTGAGTTCCTGACGCATTCCAATAAAGAAAACCGTTTCGATCATAAAGAGATCAAAGAAGTACTGGACCTTTGTCTGGCTTGTAAAGGCTGTAAGTCTGAATGTCCTTCAAATGTAGATATGGCGAAACTGAAAATGGAATTCCTGCAGCATTATTATGATGCGAATGGGGTGCCGTTTAGAGCAAAGCTGATCAGTAATTATAACCGCCTGAATGGGTTGGCACAGTATGTACCGGGCATTTACAACTGGATGATCAGTACGAAGGTAACCGGGAATATTATTAAGAAAACTTCTGGTTTTGCGAAAGATCGTTCATTGCCGGGGTTACAATCTATTACCCTCCGTCGCTGGTTTAAGAAAGAGTGGCCGGGTATAAAGGCAGGATTGCCAGTGGCCACCAGGAAGGTGTATTTGTTCTGTGATGAGTTTACGAACTTCAATGATACACATATTGGTATCAAAGCAGTGCAGTTGTTGTATCGCCTGGGATATGATGTGGTGATGATTGAGCATCCGGAAAGTGCACGTGCATGGTTGTCTAAAGGGTTGCTGCGTAAAGCAAGGGTATTTGCAGAGCAGAATGTACGGATCTTTAGTGAGGTGATAAATGATAATGTGCCATTGTTGGGTGTGGAGCCTTCGGCTATTTTAAGTTTTAGAGATGAGTATCCTGATCTGGCGCGGGAGGAATTGAGATCTTCAGCGAAAGCGTTGGCGAAAAATGTATTCCTGATTGATGAGTTTTTGAATAAAGAAGCGGAGAAAGGGAATATTAAAGCTTCACAGTTTACTGATGAGAAAAAACAAATAAAACTGCATGGGCATTGTCAGCAAAAGGCGTTGTCTTCCGCATTGTTTAGTAAGAATATGTTATCACTGCCGGCACAGTATTCAGTGGAGGTAATTGCTTCTGGCTGTTGTGGTATGGCGGGGTCGTTTGGGTATGAGGAGGAACATTATGATTTATCTATGCAGATAGGTGAACTCGTTTTATTTCCAGCTGTAAGGAGTGCGGCGGATGATACGCTGATAGCGGCGCCGGGTACAAGTTGCAGGCATCAGGTGAAGGATGGAACGGGGAAGAAAGCCCTTCATCCAATCGAAATATTATTCGACGCATTAAAATAGATTTTAACGAATCATTCATCACGGCCGAAGGCCGTGATGAATGATTCGTTAACCAAAACTAAAAAGCTTTTGCCTTTGGCAAAAGCTTTTTAGTTTTGGTTAGTTTAGGATAATTAAGTCAATCTAAGTTAATTCAATTCCTTCCTCAATTCCTTGATCGCTTCATGCACCTTATTATAAATCGTCCGCTCCGCTAGCCCTGTTTTCAGCGCTATCTCCGCATAAGACAATCCTTCAAAATATTTCAACCGGATCAATAATTGTTTTCTCTCCGAAAGACGTTGAATAGCATTTGTAATCCTCTGTTGTAGCAAAATATCAGCTTCCCGATGCAGGGACGCCTGTTCCGGAGATTGTTCAGTGTATAGCTGTAAATGTTCGTCTGTCAGTTCCTGTACGATCGAATTCGCGCCTTCTTCCTTCAATAATTTCCGCCTGAAACTCGTCGTCACATAAGTGAGCGGATATTCAATATCCTGCAACGTTTCGCGCTGCTGCCACAACTGCAGGAATTGCTGGTTCAATACATCTTTGACCAGATCCCTGTCAGCCGTAATTTTCAATCCTATCGATAACAAATAAGGGAAAAACTGACGGTACAATGCGTAAAAATCCTGTTCGCTACGATTATTTACAAATGCCGTCCATAACGCCCGGATTTCTGCTGTTCCCCTGGCTCCCATGTGTTGGCAATTAAAGCCGCAAAGCTACCCCATTCAAAAAAGGATCGTTTACGGATTCGGGAAAAATGTATCTGTTAAAGTTTTCCCAAATTGATCATTGCCCCTGAAACACCTTATGGCACGGCGTTTCCCGCTACAAAATTCTTTCTCCCTCAAAAACATGAGGGTAAAAACAAAATTCTCCCTGCTCTATATAGTATGAATCAGCCATTAAACATAGAAACATTACTGCTAGACGACAGCTTCATTCAATACTGCCTTGGCAAAGCAGACGAAGCGACTATCCATCATTGGAATACGATCAGCAATGTACATCCTGAGATTGTAGCCCAGGCCAAAGAAATTGTACTCGGTATTTATAACTGGGGCGCCAGCGAAGAGTTAAATCTTGCTACCGACGCGCTGCGCAGACAAATTGATAAACCTGCACGTATCTATCGCATCATCAGGCGTGCTAGCATTGCAGCAGCTGTTTTGTTCGTAGCAGTTATTAGTTATATGCTACTACAGCCAGACTCCATGATCACTCTCAGCACTGCGGACAGTGTTAAAAAACTGACCCTGCCTGACAGTACTGTTATCTGGATGAATGCAAAAACTACTATTCAGTATGCAGGTAGAAAAGTCATTCTCAAAGAAGGTGAAATTTTCTGCGAAGTTCAGCACGACGTAAACAATCCATTCACCGTTACCACTGCTACAGGATTGGAAGTAGCCGATATCGGCACCAGTTTCCAGGTGCGTAGTTACAAAGCACAGCGCGATGAAAAGGTAAGTGTAACAAGTGGTGTTGTAAAAGTAAAAGATCAGCTTTTACAACAGGGAGAAGGCATGTCTGTAAACAAAACTACGAAACGGGCTACGCTGATTCCCGCTGAAAACACCAGCTGGATGGAGCAGAAATTTACCCTGAACAATGTAACGCTTAGTCAGCTGTTAGCGTCACTGCAGGAACAATATCACGTAAGTTTCAATACTAAAAACAATGGTATCCTGAAATGCCGTGTCACCGTGAGTTTTACGACGGGTGATAACCTTCACGACATTCTGGACAACCTCAATCTGATATACGGAATCACATACAATATCCAACAGGACGAAATTATTTTAGATGGTAAAGGATGTAATTAAAATAGCCTGCCTGCTGCTCATTACAGCGGTCTGCCATGCGCAAACAATCACCTTCCGCACAGAGAACGGCTGGAAGCTGGATCATGCGCTGCTGGCACTCTCAGCACAATCGGGCGTGAATATCGCATTCAATCCCACAGATGCAGACGACATCGCAGTGCCTGTACGATCGTTTGACAAACAGTCAATCGAAAGCATTGCGAGCACACTGCTCAAAGGTACGGGTCTGGCCTTTCGCCTGCAGGGCAATCGCCTCGTGATATACAAATCAGCCACACCTGCACAAAAGAGGATCATACCGCCGCCACCTTCACCAGTGGCGGCTACCAGCAGGAATGTAGTATCCGGTCGCGTACTCACCGAAGATGGCATCGCACTACCTGCCGCCAGTGTACGTATCAAAGAACTGAACCAATACTTTACGACTGACAACTATGGTAACTTTACCATGCTCCTCTCCGGTATAAGCACCTTTACCCTTGAAATTTCTTATGTAGGCTACCAGCAACAAATGCGCAAGATAGAACAGCTGGCTACAGACACTATACTTCCCATTGTTTTCATGAAAGAAGTGAGTCTCCGGTTAAAAAATATTGAGGTAACAGCGAACCGCACCTTTGAAGGAAGCTCCAACTCTTCGTTAATGATCACGAGAGAGATGATTGAACAAACTCCTGCATTAAGCCTGAACGATCTGCTGAACCAAATCCCAAACAGAACCATGCAGGCACCTTCCCTGCAGAATGTGCAGAACATACAACTGCGGGCCAACTTTGAAACCACCACTTACGGAAAGGGTGCCTATGAACTGAACAATGCATTTGGTGTTGCCATCATCATGGATGGTAACAACATTACGAATAACATGAACATGCAGACCCGTAATCCCGGGTCGTATGGAGTAGGCATTTCATCCTTTATCACATCTGGCAACAGCTGGGGTTTGAGTGGTTCTGGCACTACGACTTATACCGGTGATTATACCTATGGCGGTACGGATCTGCGCCAGATTCCACCAGATAATATAGAAAGTATTGAAGTCATCTCCGGAGTAGCATCTGCCAGATATGGCGACCTCACCGATGGTGCAGTGGTGATTGAAAGACAGGCGGGGATCTCCAAAGGATATTTCCGTACACAAATACGTGACCAGGCTACCAGCGCCAGCTTTTCAAAAGGCTTCCGCCTTTCACCTAAAGCAGGTATTATGAATGCCAGCTTTAGTTATGTCAATTCCACCTTTGATAATCGCGAGAAACTGAAGGCATACGAGCGAATGACCAGCAATGTAATATGGACAAATTTTTATGGCAAAAATAAACGCCTGAAAAGTACGACCATCGTAGATTACGGACGCAACCTGGATGGGATTAAAAAAGATCCGGACGATGAATCATCTGCCAAAGTACGTTTTGACAGCTGGAACTTCTCCATCTCCAACAAAGCCAACTATCGTGTAAATGGCAGCTTTGTAAAAAACATCACCCTGAATCTCCGATATAGTGAAGGGCACCAGTATTCCTACAAGGAATACGATGTGAACAAGGCTTATATTCTATATACGACAGCTACCACTACCGGTATTCATGAAGGATCGTATGCACCCGGCATCTATAGGGGCACCAACATCATCGATGGCCGCCCCGTTACAGCGACTGCCGGCCTGGATATGAGCAATGAATTCAGAACCGGTACAATCAGTCATTTCCTCACCATCGGGGGTAACTATAACTATGGCCGGAACAAAGGCCTGGGGCAACTGGCAGATGGCGAAAAACCGCAGCTACTGGCATATGTAAGTACCAGTGGCAGTCAGACACCAGGAATGGGTGAGCGTTATTACGATTATAGCCGCATCGTACCCCAGCAGGACTTCGGCTTTTATGCAGAAGATGTATTTAAAATGCGGGTGTCTGATCGCAATCTGCACGTAAGAGCAGGTGGCAGAGTGGATATACAGAATGGGAAAGTGACAGGGTCACCCCGTATCAATACAAACTATGAAGTAAACAAAAACCTGCGTGTTGGTCTGGCATATGGTATTGCCTTTAAATCGCCGGCACTGGCACAACGCTATCCCGGACCGTCTTTCCAGGAAATCCCTTTATTGAATGCTTATAATGGTAAAGAAGCAGAAAGCTATTCCCTGATCTATGTGGATCGTTATGATCAGACGAATAAAAACCTGAAGCCATCACAAAGCCAAACACTGGAGCTATCCGGTCAATACAGAAAAGATGGTTTCAACGTCACCGCCAATCTGTATTCCAAATGGAACAAAAATGGCATCACTGCCACCGGTAACTATGAAGTGATCAGCCTTCCAGCTTACACTGCTACCTATGTGGAAGGCGCCAAACCAATTGTGACAATAGATAGCATGAAAAAATACCAGCTGAACAGATACAGTTTCCAGAACATTCTGGCATCTACCAGCCGGGGGATAGAACTGATCGTAAGTACACCAAAGGTGAAGGCCATCGCTACTTCCTTTACCATCAGCGGCGGTATTAACAGTACGAACTATAGAACTACGACCAGTACTTGGAAAACAAGACCTTCAGATGTAACTACCACTCAATCTGACTACGCACTAATGGGGTTGTATCCTGCTACCAACAGTACTACGACTTTCAGCAATGGGCGTGTTACATCTGTCACCCATATTCCGAAGATCAGTCTGATCGTGCAGTTCACAGCTGAATGTACCATTATCAGCAAAACCAAAACTGCAGAAAGCAATGGCATCCCCATTGCCTACCGCACTATCGGATACGACTATGTGGCGATCACAAAATTCGATAAAAACGATCCAAGGTATGGCTACCTGTATATGCCCACTTCTGAAACAAACACCAACAGCGCTCCCAACCCTATCATGAACTTCCACATGAGCGTGGGTAAGGAAATCCGCCAGCGGTTCAAGTTTGCCTTCAACGTTTACAATGTATTCAATTATCAACCCTGGTATCAAACCAGTTCGAACTCATACGTATTTCCCAACACCGCTCCTACATTCGGAGCAGAACTATCTGTAAAAATTTAAAGATAATGAAAAAGATCTCTTACTTACTCCTGCTGATCACTATAGCTACAATTTATTCCTGTAAGAAGGAAGAAGCAGTTTCTACTGGCATAACTCCTGTGAACCTCGTCGTAAACCTTGCATATGACCTCGATTCAAGTGGATATGAACTGCCAATAAAAGGGGTGAGTGTAAAAATTACAAACACCGGTACCAACAGTATGCTGAGCACAACTTCCAATGACTCAGGTATTGCACGCTTCACAGGTATTCCTGCAGGTACTTATGATATTGATGCCAGCATTACCATCGATGATACCACTTACTACCAGATCACCGGTACTTATATCAGCAGTGATATCACCTTCAATGCTGCTGAAAAAAATACGGCGATCGCTGTGGGCAATGATGTAACGCTGAATATGACACTCGTAGCTGGTACCACCGGTCAATGGGTGATCAAACAAATTTATTATGCCGGTTCTCACCGTACCAATGGTGCGCTGTACCGCGATCAGTTCTTCGAAATTTATAACAATAGTGACAAGGTATTGTATGCTGACAGTATGTACATTGGTCAGGTGTTTGGCAGACAATCATTCACCAACACCACTTACTATACACTTGCAAATGGTCAGATGGACTGGACATATTCTGTAAATATGCCTACAGACATTAATCCTAATAGCGATTACGTATACACCCGTACCCTACTCATGATACCTGGCAATGGTACTACATATCCCGTACAACCAGGTGAAAGCATCGTGATCGCACAAACAGCGATGAACCACAAAGAACCATGGACTGGCTCCAATGGTACTACCATCACAGTAAAAGATCCTTCCCTGACAGTAGATCTAAGCGGTGCTGATTTCGAAACCTACTATGCCCCTTTCCTCAGCAGCGCACTGTCATCTGACGTAGACAATATCAGTGTACCAAATGTGGAAGTATTACAGTATTTCGGTAGTGACTGGATCCTGGATAATAACGGTCGTGATGCGTATGTAATTTTCAAAGTGGATGGCTCACAGGTAGTGAAGAATTGGCCTCAGTACAACTTCCCTACCATCAGCACACCATCATCTACCGCTACAAAGTATTACCAGATTCCAAACAAGTATGTGATCGATGCCGTAGAAATACAGCCAAATACAGCAGAAGACCGTGTGCCTAAAAAACTGGGTGCTTCCTTTGATGCAGGTTATACATTCGCACCACTGGGTTCTTACTCCTCACAGTCAGTGATCCGTAAAACACTGAAAACAGTAAATGGAAGAATTATCTTAAAAGATACCAATAACTCTACTGAAGATTTCGATTACTTCGACGTTGCTAATCCAAGAGGATTTAAATAATGAAAAAAATAATTCTGTTTATAATATCTGTAGGTTATCTTCCTGTTGTCCTTGCCCAGGGACAACAGGAAATTCCTGCTATGCAATTGGCAGCAGATTCCACCAGGCATTTGTTATATCAGGCAGGGAAGCTCACTCCTTCCTTTATTCATCTGCTTATGCCCTCGGCTTATAATACGGCCCGGCTGGATTACGGCGTGATTGCAGGTAAGTTCATGGCGGCACAGGATGCCACAAATGACAAGACCTTCCGCTTTAATACGGAAGGTAAAACTGTGATTGGCAAAACTGATCTATGGGGTTCATTTGACTACCAACGTACGTCTGAGGACAGTACACATTTTGCGCACCAGAGCAGGAACAATACTTCTACCCCTTACTATTTCGGATCACCAGCCAATCTGAGTTATCACAGAGTGATTTATACAGCCCGTGCAGGTGGACAGAGACGTTTCTTCAATGAGCATATGCCGGTAGTAGCCAGTATTGATTACCGCATCGGCAATCACTTTTCTGTGAATGATCCCAGAGGAAGTATCAGGGATTACCAGTTCAATATGAATGCAGGTACCGGGTATGCATGGCGACAAAAGCTAATAGCAACGATAGATGGTTACTATGGCTATGGGGCAGAAGTAGTCAACATTTCATATAAAAATACGACTTATAGCGAAAGCACTGTATATGCGAATTACGTCAACTACATGATCAATGGCTACTCAGAGCCCAATCCAAAATTGTCGGATCGTAATTACACCACCCGCTTCCGCAGAAGTGGCGGCGGTGTATCAATACTATACAAGGATAAAGTATTCGGTACATTTGCCCTGACCGCAAAACGCATCAAAGAAAAACAATTCTATTACTACCCTTCCAGTGCAGGGTTTGATACACTCGCGTATTACAATATAACAAAAACAGAACTACATGCACTGTGGTCTAAAAATAAGTGGGCAGCGAAGTTTGATTACAACACACAAAAGGGCGGCGATTACCACATCAACTACAAAGCGAACAACTACCAGTACCGTTCAAAGGATTATACCTTCCGTGCGGTATATACAGGTCGTATTTTCAATTATGGACTACAGCTGAATAATAATTCAGAAGAACGTCTGGATGGTGTGACTGGCAATCACGTCAGCTACGAACATTATACTATCCAACCCAATATTGGCTGGAACCATGCCAACAAAAACAAAGATCGCTGGGGTGCCGATCTGGCCCTACACTACACTGAGTCCATTCATCCATCTATTTACACCACCTCCATTAACGTTAGCTATTTCACCCACCAGGTGATACAATACAATTACTATTACAATGCTGCCACTACTGCCGGTGGCCGTTTCTCCTTACAATACACCAAACATTTCAAAGGATTTTACGCAGGTCTGAAAGGTACCATAGCATATACGGAGGCAATCAAAGAAAGTGCACTGATCCTGGATGGAGCCATGAAACCCGGCAAGGATAGGACATACGGAAATCTAGCCATTCAATTTTATTTTTAATACACCCACATGAAAAGGTCAATTCTGATAGTAGGAAGCTTTATTATTTTATGTTCCCTGAACAGTTATACTGTTCATCATTTTAAGAGCGAAGCAGATTCATTGCGTACCCTGTATAGTAAGCCCGTGACGGAATGGCCAAGGCCTGATATAGATAGTGGTATACACTATGAAGAGATGCAGGCATTGCCAAAAGAGAATGCCTGGGCAGATGGAATGAAAGATCCGGAAGTGCAATTAGGGAAGTTGTTATTCTTCGATCCACGTTTATCGCGTTCCAGCCAGATCTCCTGTAGTAGTTGTCACGAGCCGGATCTGGCCTGGACAGATGGCCGAAGGGTTTCCTTAGGTAATGATCATTTGCAGGGTACACGAAATACACCGACGCTGCTGAATGTATTTATTTACGGTGGTAGTTATTTCTGGGATGGCAGGGCGAATAGCTTAGGCAATCAGATCTTCGGGCCATTGAGTGCGCACCATGAGATGGATATGGATACGGCATTGCTGCCCGCAAAATTGCAGGACATCAAAGGATACGATTCTCTGTTTAAAACGGTATACAAGGATAGGGTAACATTGTCGCATATCAGCACCGCGCTGACGGCATTTGAAAAAACCATTCGCAGCAGGAAGAGTCGGTTTGATTTATTCCTGCAAGGGAAAGATAGTGCCTTTACCGATCAGGAGATCAAAGGACTGCATGTGTTCCGTACCAAGGCACGTTGTATGAATTGTCACCACGGCACCTATCTGACCGATAAGCAGTTTCACAACATTGGTCTTACTTATTACAAGAGTAAATATGAAGACCTGGGCAGGTATGAGATTTCAAAGGATACAAATGATGTAGGCCGTTTCCGTACACCGTCATTGAGAGATGTGGCGTACACAGGTCCTTATATGCATAACGGCCTTTTCCCTGAGTTGGAAGGCATCGTGAATTTATATAACAGCGGTATGCAGATCAGGCCAAGACCAGAGTTGGAAAATGATCCGATGTTCCCGAAAACAGATGTGATCATGCGACCATTGAAGTTAACATTAGAAGAAAGAAATGCAGTAGTAGCCTTCTTAAATGCGGTATCTACGCGACCAATTCATGTAGCAAGGCCAGTTTTACCCCAATAATTGTGTGTCCCTTTTAAAAAGGGACACATTATTTTATTTTGTTAATTGAAAAAGTGTAATATCTTTGCACCGGGACAAATAAAAAAACATTAACCCTTTTAGTGGTAACCCGAATTATTTATTCTATAAACCTATACTGAAACTCAAAACAAACATGAAAAAACTCCTGTTTTCTGCTGCTGTTGCGGCCCTGTTCTTTACTGCCTGTAAGAAAGATGATGACAACTCCAACAAAGGATCTTTTACTGTAAATGGCAAAACCTATGTAACTAACTATGGTTACGAATCCATCGATGCATCTGAAGGTAATGGCTGGGGGGATATTGCATTTTTCAGCGATAACCTGACTACACTGAACAGCGAAACTTATACTGGTACTGTTCACTATGTAGACCTGGGTATTGACACATTGATTGATGGTGCTACCTACACTTATCTGTCTTCCGGCGATGCGTCATATGACAAGACAAAGAACTTTTATTATGCTGAAGTGGAAGCTAACATGAAGCTGGTAAATGGTAGCTGGGTTTCTTCAGCTGACGAAGTGGAACTGTACAGCCCCAATAGCGGTACAGTAACCGTGAAAAAATCTGGTAGCGATTATACTGTTAGTTACAATCTGAAATATGATGATAATGTAACTGTGACAGGTAGCTATTCTGGTACTTTGAGCAAAGAATAATATTTCTGTAACGACTAAAAAGTACTTTACTCGTTAAAACAAAAGGTGAATATTTTAGTTACAAAAATAGACAGAAAGCTGTCCGGGGCAAGCCGGGCAGCTTTTCTTATTTTAAAGAAAGAAAAAGAGAATTTATACCAACCCCTACAGCTTAACTTTCCTTTATCATTACCTTAACTTTTTATTAAAAGACTATTATCCACCTTAGCGCTATCACGGTAGCGGATCAACTGTCACTGCAGTTTTGATCCGAAGGGATTGCTAATGAAGATGTTGTTTCGCTATCCTTTTCTAACCAAACAAAACCTATGCGCAAAATTTTTACGCTCGTTATCCTGTTGCTCATTTTTTCTTCTACATCATTTGCACAGGCGAAAATTGCCTATGTAAATATGCAACAATTAGTTATCAGTATGCCGGAAGCTCAGAAAGCATATGATTCACTCCAACGGTATCAACAGGCATTACTGAAAGATGGACAGGCATTGGTTGTTGCGTACCAGGCGAGAGCCAATGAATTTGACAGTTTGCAGGAGAAAATGAGCCCTGCTATCAGGGAAGTGAGATTGAGAGAGCTGGAACAATCTAAAAACAACATTGAAGAATACCGGCAAAAGATGGAGCAGCAGCTTTCGGACCGGGAGGCAAAATTGACGGCTCCGATTCTGGCCAAAGCGAAGAAAGCCATCTCTGACCTGGCAGTAGAGAAAGGTTATGTATGTGTACTCGATAATTCAAAAGATATTGTAATTACGGCTACCTGCGAAGATCTTTTGCCGACAGCCAAACAAAAATTAGGCATAAAATAAGCGGTCTTTCGCCATTGCTCCCAACCCACACACGACAAACGAAAGATGTATTCAAAGTAGCCCCTCCCAATTCGGGAGGGGTCCTACTAAATGATTAACCACCTCAATAAAGATTTTTTTTCCATTAGTTGTCTGAATAAAAAACGGCTGTTTCATTTCTGAAACGGCCGCATTTATTTTATCCGGCCTTTTTACAGGCGGCATGTATTTTTATTCTAAGCCTTATACTTACGGTATTTATCTTTATTCTAACCGTTATTTACAGGCGAATAGTAGCTGGCAGGTACTTCGCAATCAAATCTTCATAATAAGGCTTTAATTCGGAAATAACCGGTGGTTTTGGACTCTTGCTATACAGATCATATGGATTGAATTTCTTCACCCACTCAAACATTTCTTTATCATGATTGGTCATGAGGTGCTCGTAGGCATGTTCCCTGTGTTGTGAATAGAATGAGTGATAACGGATCATGTACAGGGCCGGTTCCGGCAGGTAATTCTTCGTCATCTGGTACAGGTATTCATCATGGCCCCAGCTCATGGATACATTATCCAAACCGCAGTGCGGGCTGTAAATACCATATTTGGAATTATAACGCTCGTCTCTCGTATCAGGGTTAAGTGCGAAAAATTCCGGATAGACAATCTTATCTGAGAAAGCACATCCTACAGGAAAGGTATCTCCTACTACCGCCCATTGGGCTTCGCCGAACAGGCACAATACTTTGCCCATGTCATGGATAAAACCAGTGAGCACAAACCAGTCAGGGTGACCGTCTGCACGGATCGCCTCTGCGGTTTGCAACAGGTGTTGCAGCTGGTCAAGGTCAATGTCAGGATCGGAATCGTCCACTAAAGTGTTCAGGAATTCCATGGCGCCCCATACAGGCATTTCTTTTCTGTTGAAACGGAGGAAATCTGCCCTCTTCTGCTGCACAAACTCATAAGTCTGATAGGTATGATTAAGGCGGTAAAAATCCCGAACAGTGTCTCTGCCAGGGTTTTCATAATTACGAAACTCTTCTTTGGCTTTGGCTGGTTCACCGGCATCCGGGTAGCGCAGGAGTACATCATCTTCCCATTGTTCTATGCTCTGCAGTGGGTGTAATTCCTCACCGGAGAAATTATGTGCTTTCATACGTGTAGATTTAAGTAAAAGAGTGGAATCAGACTTAACAATCTGAATTTACAAATTACAATCGATTTCAACAAATGATTTTGGGTGATTTTGAGAGTGTTTTGTGCTTTTTTGCAAAAAAATCCCGTTTTGCCTTCGGCAAAACGGGATTTTTTTGAGCTTTTGAAATTCAGGACAAACAAAATAGTTTTACCAGAAAACCGTATACAAAGCTGTGAGGATACCCATTATAATAACGGACCCCACTACAAATGCAGGGGATGCCTTGAACAATTTCTTATCTACTATTATCACCGGCTGCTGGTATTTACTGTTTTCCTCTGTATAAGTCAGGATCAGCATAATTACTATCAGCAACCCAAACACAATACTCATTCTATCCAAAAACGGAAAATCCGGGAAGGCCCCGCCTGTCCACACCGGCAGAAACTTGAGCACGGCTGATAATGGAATTGTGAGCAAGGCACCCGCCATGGCAGCTCTTGTAGTTGTTCTTTTCCAGTACAACCCTAAGAGGAAGATGGCTAGTACACCAGGTGCAATGAAACCTACATACTCCTGTATAAACTGGTATGCCTGATCCAGTGTACGCAGTGCTGGTGCTACCATCGCAGCTATGAGCATGGCAACAACTACTACATAACGACCTACTTTTACCAGCTCTTTCTCCGTCGCATCTTTTTTGAAGAACTTATGATAGATATCCAGTGAGAAGATCGTAGAAATACTATTTGCCTTACCCGCCAGAGACGCCACTACAGCGGCTGTGAGCGCGGCAAATGCCAGTCCTTTCAGACCTGCCGGTAATAAATTCAATAATGTAGGATACGCCTGATCCGGTTTTAATGCACCTGCCGCATCATGCAGTTCTGCACCAAATACCCCATTCTGGTATAATACATATGCTGCAATGCCCGGCAGTACAGCAATAACAGGGATCAGTAATTTCAGGAACGCTGCAAACAGGATACCGCTGCGCGCTGTTTTCAGATCCGCACCCAGCGTACGCTGTATAATATACTGGTTACATCCCCAGTAGTTTAAATTATTCACCCACATCCCTCCTATCAACACGGATAATCCCGGTAGATCTTTATAATACGGGTGTGTGGAAGGAAAGATCATATGAAAATGCGTATCCGCTTTTTCCTTTATTAAGCTCAATCCTTTGAAAATATCATCACCATATCCAAAATGTCTGCTCACCATGTGCAGGGCGAGATAGGTCGTAGCCAGACCACCCACGATCAGCACGATCACCTGTATCACATCCGTATAGCCGATCACCTTCATACCGCCCAAAGTCACGACTACGGCAAATAGCGCCAGTCCGAAAATACACCAGTAAAAATCGATCCCGGATATCGCAGAGATGGCCAGTGCACCTAAATAAATAATAGAAGTTAGGTTGACAAACACATACACCAGCAACCAGAACACAGCCATGATGGTACTCACCGTGGAATTGTACCGCTGTAATAAAAACTGTGGCATGGTGTAAATCCTGTTTTTCAGGTACACGGGTATAAAAAACACTGCGACAATAATGAGCGTGGCGGCACTCATCCATTCATAAGTGGATATTGCCAATCCCAGTGCAAACCCTGACCCGGACATTCCGATAAAGTGCTCTGCACTGATATTGGACGCGATCAGTGAAGCTCCGATAGCCCACCATGTCAATGATCCTTCTGCCAAAAAGAAGTCTTTGGAACTCGCCATGGCAGACTTCTTGCGACTGTAGATCCAGTAGCCGTAACTTGCTACTATCACAAAATAAATTAGGAAGACGATATAATCGAGTTGCTGTAAATGCTTCATTACAACTAAGCTGTTTAATTGGCCTTAGGGAAAATTATAACTGGGCAAAGAAAGGAAAATATACGGAATTAATGCAGGCTTTTCATTTTATATTATATTTACCCAATATGCTGGAAGTTGACAAAAAAGACGCCCATCTGCTTGAAAGAGCCATTTCACAGTGGGAAACCGATTCCCTTATCACCCCCGACCAGGCACAAAACCTGCGAGGTACCTGGCACATCCGCACTACGGACTGGCAGGCGATTACCCTGTATATTTTTATTGCTGCTATTTCATGTGCACTCATGGCTTTCGGCGCACTGGTGCTGGATGAAAAATGGATTGAAGTACTCAGACTAAAGTTCTCGCTGGACGATGGCATTATCTCTGCGGGATTTGCACTACTCACTGTATTCCTTTGTATCCACGGTTACCGCAGGCAACAACGCTATCCGGTGTACTCACTCAACAGGGAATTATTCTGGCTATTGCCTATACTGAGTATAGGAGTCAGCGTTGTCTATTTAGGCAAGTCATTTCATTATCTCAATGGGAACTACGGTGTGTTTTGGCTAGCCGCTACGGCCTGTTATGGTGCACTCGGCGTGGTGTTGTCAAGTCGGCTGTTGTGGTCTGCGACCCTTCTATGTCTCATACCTGCGTATGTAAAACTCACTTATTTTCTCAGTCATGGTCAGCCCTATTTCTGGGGTATGAACTTACCTTGCCGGATGGTGCTGCTGGCGGGGTTGATGATGCTGATCCATGCCGCTTTTTATAAAAATAAACATTACAAACGGATTGAGGATATCACCTGGACGGGGGCGTGGTTATTGTTATTGCTTTCGGGGTGGTTGATTTCAATTTTTGGGAATACGGCCAACTGGGAAGAATGGCAGCAGGTAAGGCAGATACACCTGCTCTGGTGGGTGATTGGATTTACGATCCTGTGTGTGGGGTCGCTGCTTTGGGGCATCAAAAAACATGATCCTATGATCAGGGATATGGCTGTATTATTCCTACTACTGGATATGTATACACGTTATTTTGAATATCTCTGGGACCGTACCCACAAAGGACTCTTTTTCGCCATACTGGCGGCATCTTTCTGGTGGATCGGAAAACTATTGGAAAGAAGATTAAGAAAAGGCTGATCCTGATGGATCAACCTTTTCTTTCAACTAATGCGCGATTTCAACCTCTCTTACCTGGTACCTTCCTGTATCATAAAAACTCCAGTCATAATTTGCGGTGATCCACGACCGCAGGATCATGATAAACCTTTCCAGTTCCTTATCCATCACTTCTCCAAAAGACGGAACCAGTTTTTCGAGTGCTGTGAACAGTTTCACCTCTTCATTGTGCATACGTGCAGTTTCATCTACTGCTTCCTGCAGAGATAACTGCCGCTCATGCCGTAATACAAGCACGAGGTTGTGCACATCACCCTGTTTTGCTTCCTTGGCGCAGGAGAAGATGTCGTTGCTCCAACATACAATATTATTACAAGCTAAAACCAATCTCTGCACAATAAAATGTTGCAGAATTTCAGAAGGGAGGTAAACTTTTTCGATGATTTCAATGGCCTCCACATCTGCAAACAGTGCCCCGGTATAAGGGCGCATAGTCACGTATTCTGCCACAGTCGGCGTAACATTGGCGGCGCGGTTACCGGCCTCCCAATGGCAGGAAGTAAAGTATTCTTCCATACTCCTGATAAACCGTAATTGCCAGCCCGGAGAACCTAATGCCTGCATGCGGTCCCAGATATCTGCAAAACTGCGGCCGAGGATACTATCCACTGGCGTATTATTACGTATGATTTGCATAAAACTGTCCGTCACGCTCTCCAGGTATACCGCTTTCTTACCCAGTTGTGCTTCATCACACTGGTCGTCGAGCATAAAAAGCCAGGTATTAAAGTTGGCGATCACACAAAGCTCATGTAGGGCTGCATACGGAAAAGCCCTTGCTGCCAGCCATGCAAAGCGTGCTTTATTAAATTTAGCAATGCCTTCCGGCGAATTGACAAGACCGAACTGAGTAACAAAGGCCAGGTTCTGGGCGTGTGCAGCTTCTACATGCTGGTTAATAAATGAGGGAAACGGATAAACTATCCGTGGCATAATGATCGTTGGCATAATAAATTAGGATTTTGAGTGGGTACATGCATCTGCGGCAATAAAGGGCGTAAAAATGAGAAAGGGCCCGACCTTCCGGAGGCGCCGGATGATCAAACCCTCAAACATTCAGGAAAAGGAGTCTCCGGTGCTGTCATTAATAATGACTGCTCCATTGCTCTCTTACTGCATTTTGACAACCTTATTTGCCCAGATGCTCAATAACTTTTGGAAAAGCCAGCTTAAACCAGCTGGTAAACTGTGCGGGTTGTTCCTGCAACAACCGGGTTATTGTTTCTACGGATATAAACCGATGGTCGTTTACTTCCTGTGGGTTCGGGTTAATTGTACCGTTATATGTCCCCATGAGTACATGGTCATACTCATGCTCAATCAGACCATTATCAAAATCTGTACGGTAGGTAAACTGAAACAATTCGGACAACGGGCAGTCGAAGCCCATTTCTTCTGTTAATCGTCTGTGGGCTGCCTGTGTAACTGTTTCTCCTGGCATAGGATGGCTACAGCATGCGTTGGTCCATAATCCACCTGAATGATACTTATCAAGTGCACGCTGATGTAACAGCATGTCTCCGGCATCGTTCCTGATAAATACAGAAAACGCCCTATGTAATAGTCCTTTCCGATGTGCTTCCATCTTCTCCATTACCCCCGTCACTTCATCCTGTTCGTTAACTAGAATTACCTGTGCTTCCATAATCGTAACAAATATACTAAAACCCGGTTGGCATTATAAACAACTGGCAATTTGAATGCTGAATGACAAGCATCATGCTTGTGGCGGCGAATGAATGGTTCTCATGTTTGTTGTCTTTTAAAAGGTTCTGTTTGCGTGGGATTTTCAATAGGTGCACCGTTAATGGAAGAACGGGCTGTCAGGCTAAAAATACGCCCTGAATATACGACATTTATTTGTTCATTTTATCTTTTAACTACGGTAGTGGCTGGTCTGGCCCATATCCCCGGTTTACCTTATATTTGCACCTTATGGCAGAAGATTTAAGCATTGTACAAGGAGACAAAATAGCCCAATACCAATCTATCATTCCGCAAATCAAGGCGCTGATCGAAGGTGAACCCGATCTCGTGGCGAACCTCGCTAATACAGTAGCTGCCCTGAAAGAACAATTTAACTGGTTTTGGGTTGGATTTTATCTGATAAAAGGAGATGAACTGGTACTTGGCCCCTTCCAGGGTCCTGTAGCCTGCACCCGCATTAAAAAAGGACGTGGCGTATGTGGCGCCAGCTGGGCACAGTCCGCTACCCTCATTGTTCCTGACGTTGAAAAATTCCCGGGGCATATTGCCTGCTCGAGTCTCTCGCGATCCGAAATCGTATTACCCATCATCCGACGTGGCGAAGTGATCGGCGTACTGGATGTAGATAGCGAACACCTGTCACATTTTGACGAAACAGACCAACAATACCTGGAGGAAATAATCTCCGGCCTGAACTTTGAGGAATAATTTACCATTATGTTTTTCTTCCGTAAAAAATCTGAAAATGTCGAGACGAACCTGCCTTTCCTGGCAGGTATTGGCACTGATATTCATTCACACCTGTTACCCGCCGTGGACGACGGTTCGCAAGACCTCGACACGTCCATAGAATTTATTGAAACCTTACATTCACTCGGTATTCAGCATGTGATAACGACCCCTCACTGTATGATGGATCGTTATCCAAACTCGGTCGAAACACTGAGAAAACCTTACCAACAGGTAAAAAAAGCACTGGCTGAAAAAAATATTCCGGTGCAGTTTCACCATGCAGCAGAATACTACATGGATGAATTTTTTGAAGACCTGATGAAGGCTCCGCTCATGACACTGGATGGTGAACTGGTGCTGGTGGAAATCTCATTTATGAGTGCTCCGCCCCAATTGCATCAATGGCTCTTTGAACTCGCCGCACAAGGCTATCGCCCGGTAATGGCACACCCTGAAAGATATAATTACTACCATACGCAGCTGGAAGAATACAAAGTATTCAAGCAAAGAGGTTGTCTTCTGCAGGTAAACCTGCTCTCCCTGACCGGTTATTACGGCAGGCATATACAGAAAGCTGCGGAATGGCTGATTGAAAATAAATTGATTGACTTTATCGGGACCGATTTGCATCATAGCAAGCATCTACACGCAATTAAATCAATTGCGAAAGATAAAAAACTGGTGAAATTGCTGGAAACTTATGCATTCAAAAATAATACAATACAAATAGTACCACAATCTATCTAATTATTTAATCCTTACTTCAATTATGCAGCCCGTTGTACAGCAACACGTACCAGAAAACAGCCGCATCGCCATCATTGGCCTCGGCTATGTCGGCTTACCCCTTGCCATAGAATTTGCGAAAAAGTACCCCGTACTGGGCTTTGACATCAATTCAGATCGTGTAAAGGAATTAAGCAAAGGACAGGACAGAACCAAAGAAGCAAACCTGGATGAATTAAAGCAGGTGATCCAGGACCGAAAAAAAGAAGGTGCTCCCACAGGACTCACATTTTCTTCCGACAAGAAAGATTTGTCACAATACAATGTTTTTATTGTCACAGTCCCTACCCCCATCGATGAATTTAAATCCCCCGATCTCAAGCCACTTCTCAGTGCATCTTCCATGCTTGGCAGTATTTTGAAAGCAGGCGATGTAGTCATCTACGAATCTACAGTATACCCCGGCTGTACAGAAGAAGATTGCGTACCTGTACTGGAAAAAACATCTGGTCTTGTATTTAACAAAGATTTCTTCGCAGGCTATTCACCGGAAAGGATCAATCCGGGTGACAAAGTTAACACTCTTACAAAAATTCGTAAAGTCACCAGTGGTTCTACCCCTGAAATAGCTATTTATGTAGATGCATTGTACGCAAGCATTATTACCGCCGGTACACACAAAGCTCCAAGTATCAAGGTAGCAGAAGCTTCGAAAGCGATTGAGAATGCACAACGCGACATCAACATTTCATTTGTAAATGAACTGGCCCTCATCTTTGACAAGGTAGGTATCGATACCAACGATGTAATAGAAGCTGCCGGTACAAAATGGAATTTCTTAAAATATAAACCAGGATTGGTGGGAGGTCACTGTATTGGGGTGGATCCTTACTACCTGGCGCACAAAGCAGAAGCTCTCGGTTATCACCCGCAGGTCATCCTATCCGGCCGCAGGGTGAATGACCATATGGGGCACTTTGTAGCGAACAAGATTGTAAAACTTATGATCGAAAAAGATCATAAGATCAAGGGGTCAAAAATTCTGATCATGGGTATTACATTCAAGGAAAATTGTCCGGACGTGCGCAATACCAGGGTTGTGGATATTTATCATGAATTAATTGATTTCGGTCTGGATGTGACGATCTATGATCCATGGGCAGATTCGGAAGAAGTAAAACATGAATATGGTCTTGACATCGTTACTTCATTGAATGAAAATGAAATTTACGATGGCATTATCATAGCCGTTGCACACAAAGAATTTTTAACTTTCGATTTCAAAAAGTACAAACGCAATAATGGCGTAATTTTCGATACCAAAGCCTGCATTGACCGAAATCTGGTTGACTGCCGGTTATAATGCATTATATCTCATTTATCTCAAACGCTTCTGCTCACCGCAGAAGCGTTTTTCTTAAGATTTTTTCAATATCTTTACAGAGGTCTCGCACTCAAAAAACCCCATATCTTTTCTGTAAAGCCTCCCTAAGATTGTTATTATTCTATTCCGATCCTAAACCATTAATTAGATTCAACAACGATTGATTATTCTCATATCAACCGTATGGGAAAAACCGTATACCATGAACGCACCTAACAACGACCCTGGGCTTAATTACGCTACCCAGCGAATACTCTTAGTTACCGCCGATGCAGGCATGGCCCGGAAAATCCGGCAATTGCTTACGGAGCAATACACCCTTCTTAGCACCAGTTCTATTACGGAAGGTATAGGATTGGCTCATCAACATCATCCCGATCTCATTCTCTGCGATGCCATAGTGCAGGACGCCACAGGGTATCAGTTCCTGATTACACTCAGAAATGATTCAGTGCTGAAGCCTATACCTTTTATTCTCTTTTCCCGTCCGAATATGCCCGCAAATATGCGCAAAGGCATGAACCTCGGTGCAGATGATTATCTCGTAGCACCTTTTACCGGCGAGGAATTACTTAAAAGTATCCACTCCCGTATCAGCAGGTTTCATCACATCAGGGATACGCGAAATTATATAAAGGAAAATGTGATGCTACCCGAAGTAAGCACACTCGCCATCAATGACAGGCTGAGTAAAACAGAGGCTAAAATACTAAGCATGATTGCCAGAGGTATGAGCAGCAGGGACATCGCATCTTATAAATGCATCAGTGTCAGGACCGTCGATAATCACCGGCATAATATCACCAAGAAATTACAGTTGTCAGGCCCTAACGCGCTCGTGAAGTTTGCCATCGGTTACGCAGGCGCTATGAGATGACACTTATCGTAATACATGCTTTTTTACAATACCCAGTTTTTTCATCCTGGCCTCCAGGGTAGTGGGTTTAATATCCAGCATTGCTGCTGCGCCCTGCGGGCCTCTGATCTTACCATTGCATTGTTGCAAGGCCTGGATAATCACTGCTTTTTCGGTATCTGCCAATGTGGAAGCGGGTGGTGAAGTATCTGACGATGCCGCCACCTCTCTGCTGAGTGGCGGTGTGATCATAATATATAAGTCAGTGGAAGCAATGACCGCCCTCTCTACCAGGTTTTCCAGTTCCCGGATATTGCCCGGCCAGCGGTAACTGACCAGCGCAGCTATACAGGCAGGGTTGATGCCCCTGATTTTTTTCTCATATCGCAGGGCGGCACTGCCGGCAAAGTGCTGGAGCAAAACAGGGATGTCATCTATCCGCTCACGGAGTGGTGGTAAGTGAATAGGGAATACACACAAACGATAATACAGATCTTCCCTGAACCGGCCATTTGCCACTTCTTCTTCAAGGTTTTTATTGGTAGCTGCGACAATGCGAACATCTACTTTGATGATATTGTTGCCGCCCAGACGCTCGATTTCTTTTTCCTGCAAGGCGCGTAATAATTTCGCCTGCAATTCCAGTGGCAACTCTCCTATTTCATCCAAAAATAAAGTGCTTTTATCAGCGAGTTCAAACTTGCCGATCCGGCGTTGCAATGCACCTGTAAATGCTCCTTTTTCATGACCGAATAATTCCGATTCGATCAGTTGAGGGGGCAATGCGGCACAATTGACCTTTATCATAATATTGTTTTTCCTTGGCGAAGCGTTGTGAATGGCAGCAGCGAATAACTCCTTCCCGGTACCAGTTTCGCCGGTTAACAATACGGTCGCACTTGTAGGCGCAACCTGAGACACTAAATGTAATGCAGGTTGCAATGCCTTCCCGCCTATCATCCCTGAATTATTCACGACCAGTGGCAACGCCCCAGTCACCTTTTGTTGGTATTCTTCTGCCAATTGTAACAATAATACCTGCAGACATGCTGCGACGAATAACCCTGCAGATCTGTTCACTTCAGATTGCAGGGCTGATGAAAATGTATTGCTGGTTTCAGAGAGTAAACAAAGAAATCCTAAATTTTTATCTTGATAGTGTAAAGAATGTATCAGGGCCTCTTTTACACCGCTTTTAAACAAAGTGGTCTGGAAAGCATCTCTACGATCTGGGGTATGCAGCTCCAAAATGTTGGAGGTAAGATTGGATAGATACATAGGAAGGACCTTATCCGGAAAAACCGGAAATACAAAAGTATTGTCAGTATGCAACCACCAGCAGGTGATCATACCGTCCGCATCGGCCATGCCGATCAAAATCGAAATAGTGTGTAAATACGGTCTGAGTACAGACTGTATAAACGCCATTAATTCCGCTTCACTTTTAATCCCTTTCACAGCATCATGATCCGGTTGTGTACCCGTGGTTTCCCTGGGAACCAACCATTCTAACAACCCGAATAGCTCCATATTCCCAACTTTCGTTAACAGATGGCCTGTTCATGACCGGTCATGAACAGGCAGGACTCCAACATTTTGGACATGCAGTTGGATAACTCCAATATATCGGAGCCAGCATGGTTGTGAGAATTACACTATGTAATTGATTCACAGATAATTAATCTAATGGCATAGACATTGAGTCTTTATGGGTCACTTAGGCGGAAAATTGATTGGAGGATTGTATTCTCACCTTATGGTTTGGTGATATTCATGATTGGGGAATTACTCCTCTCCAGTTGGTTTCTCATAGGGATAGTAAAATTATTTTCTATCTCAGGGGCTGTTTTTTACAAAAACAGTACCATACTGTTGTATTCCGCCAGGTGTTTGATATGCCCTGAACCAGCCATTAGCTAAAACTCATAATTTTTCACCTCATCTAATGGCGAATCGTTGCTTTTGCTTATTGATTTTTTTACATGCTTTATTGAAAAACTAGTAGAGAATATGTCTTTTATTACTGTGTCCATTTATGACAATACCCGATGGGATCGTTACATCCGAAACGCCCATACATTTGACTTTAACCATACCTGGTATTATCACAGTACATTTCCGGGCGAACCTGTTTTATTGGTCTATGAAGAACGTGATGACTATATCGCGCTGCCTGTGGTAGTGAATAGCAGCACTGATGATATAAGGTACATCAGTGGATTTGCAGGCCCTGTAGCCAGCCGGAATTTTGCGGTGCTGGACAATGGCGTACAGGAGCGATTTGAAATTGCCTTTTTACAGTACCTCAAAGAACAGCAGATTTCAGAGTCGAGGATCATGCTGCATCCCCTGATTCACGCGGCTTTTAAGCCGGTGCGCACAGGGCGCCTTCTACAGCATGCGGAGAGCCTGCTGATAGACCTGTCGCTTTCTCCCAGTATGCAGGAAGCAAATTATGGCGAAAACTTCGGCAGCAATGTATCACTACTTAGGCGAAAGGAATATTCGGTAAGGCAGGCGACGTCGATTCACGACGTGGATACATTTGCAGACATTTATTACAGAAATAGTATGCACCTGCAATCAGGAAGCGCTCATTTTGATAAAGCGTGGTTCAGACAGATACTCAGACCTAGTGGTTTTGAAAGCACATTATTACTGGCATGTCAGGGTACGCAAGTGACAGCAGGGGTATTACTCACGTTTTGTAATGACATGATGCAGTTGCATTTGGCCGCTACACATGAGCAATACTTACAATATGCACCTTTGCACTTGTTACTGGCAGAAGCGGGTGGGTTGGGGAAAACTGCAGGCATGCAGTACTTTCATTTGGGAGGTATTGGGCATAAGCCAGATGTGCTATTTGCAAGCAAAGCAATAACATCAGAGACCTATCCGGGATTTAAGACATGGCATGTGCCTGTATCGCAGATCCAGAATTCCTTAAAGAATTATCGGCAAGAGCTCTCAATAGCAGTATAAGAATTTACATTGGAAAACCAGGTTTGACCGAACCCGTTGAGTGTGTATTTAGAGCCCTCCTCTGGGGGGCTTTTTTGTGTGGGAGGGTTTAGGGCAAAAAAAAACGGCCAACCATGAATGGAAAGCCGGTCTTTCATCCATTGTTTGTTAACCCCAGTTACCGAATTCTTTTGTTTCAGATCAAGTAGCTGGGGCTACCCTTGCAATGTTTGTTATGCAATATTAATGCATTACTCGATACGATTTTGTTAACCCTTGGTTAACGAGAAATTATTCTTTTATTATTTTTGCCATTTGTTCATTTCCATCCCACTTTAATGGGATATTGCAGAGTTCCTTATCCAGCACCATTTTCACACCACTTCCCTATCCTGCTGCATCTGTACGCGCACACTAGGATATATATACGATTCCCCCCGGATACCGGTGACTACAACTAAATACATACCGTGATTTCTGCAGAAATTTTCCCGTTATCTCACTGTTTATCTGATCATTGATAAAATATAGTGCAGTTTGAACAATTCTGTATTACCAACAAGTCTAGCTATACGCATGTATTATATTTGTTTCACAACCTATACGATATAAAATAATTCTACCTGCCGGTATTTGGCAGATCGTGCTCTTCCCGGATATCAGGGTTTACTCCCAACGTTTCCATGTGCAGGCATTTGGTCAGGGAATGGCATTAAAATAAAAACCCCGGATGAAGAATCACTACTTCCGCTACATGTCGGAACTCGTAAAATGGGGCTTTATTGCTCAATATAGGAAAGGGTTGAGAGACACCGTTGTAGTGATGACATCCTTATATGCCGATATCCTCCAATGACAGTGAAGGGAAAGGTAAATATCAGGAGCCTATTTGACTACAAGGCGATCTATCCAATGATTGAACAACATATAAGGGAATACTCTCAATGCCGCGACTTCACCTTCAGGCGTTATTAGTTTACTGCTGTACGACAAATTCTGGCATGGGTGTTACGGGATGAAACAGAAGCGTCAGCTTTGAATATTGATCTTCAAAAAAGGATTGTTGGTAATGGGTAGTGCTAATATTGGTAAGACCCGGCTGATGTGGCTCATTGTAGATTAAAAGTCGATAATGATCCAAAGCCTTTTAAGATGATCAATTGTGCAAATCTCAGTGATCAGTATTCAATCATAGGCAGACATGCGTTGCTGCCAGTGATGCACACCTCCTGTTGTTTTGATGGGCTGGACCGGGAAATGCCGACAAGGTATTACGGTCCGACATTTGAACTACTGGGAAAAGTGTTGATAGATTGTGTGGAAGATTATGTCAGTACAGGATTGATTACGCATGTGACGACGACGATGAGTGGGAAGGAGATTGAAGGGAGATATGGGAAAGAGGTGCGGATGAAGATGAAGGATATGCCCAATCAGGTTGTGTTGGATAAGTAAGAAAGTAAGGTTGTCTCCTGGCGGAGACAACCTTACTTTCACCAATATCTTAGGAAAAAAATAACTGCAAACAACCCTAACAATGCAATAAAAATACCACTCCCAAATTGGAGCATACCAGTTTCTTGTGGGAATAAGATTTTATCGTTTCCTTCCAGGTATCGCATATTAATCATTTCCCCAACTGAATGTCGACTAGCAGTCAATACACCAATCTGCTTATCAAAAGTTTTCCCCTTATAACTAAGCGTCATGTGATATTTAACTTTAGTAGATGTAACATTTCCGGGGATTTCTGTGATTTTCATTTGAACGATTTTACCATTCCTTGCGATCTTAAAATCCGGAAATTGTAACAGCAGATAGGTAGCCCCAAAAACGTAAATGACTATAACAATCCAAAAAACACTTTTCATATTTAAGACTGTGGTATTTTGTAAAATAAATAGTTCTACTTGAGGAGTTCCAAGAAATTATTTACAAAAGGTACATTAACCTCTTGTTTTTTCAATTGCTCCTGTGCCTTATCCACTCCAACCTCCTTTAAAGCACTAATGGTATTACCTGCCAAACTGGCAGTAAAAGTATTTGCACCTACTTTAACCGCCAGCTTTTTCTCAAAAGTTTTAACTCCAGCAGCCCTCGTGCTTCTTGCAACATTATCAGCTAATGCTCTTTGCCCTCTGCTCACCTGCCGCAAAGTTCTATCAACAGATCCCTCACCAAAAACTTTCACCTTATCCGTAGCCTTACCAATCACATAATTCATTCCGACATCCACCCCCACTTTGGAAATTGATATTTTACCGTCTCCCTCCTTATCAGTAGCCTGTCTAGCAACTGATTCGGTTGCACTTATTGCAAGTTCTCCCGCTTTTACCAGAGCTTTGCCTACAGTTGATACAGCTTTTACAGTTGAAAGAGCACCTGAAGCCGCTCCTGATGCAGCAGAAATCCCAATAGATGTTAAGTCAATTTCATGAGTTAAAGATTCTCTAAAGGAATGTCCTTTAGCCATATTAGTGGCCACCTGCGTAGCGTAATCCGCTGCTGCTCCAAATAAAGCGCCCCCTATTGCTGCAAAACACGCGGGGCATTTCCCATCCGGGTCATTAAATCTAGCCGGATTGTTCTTTGCAAACTGGTACGGACTACCCTTTTCCTGCTCTCCTTCCTCAATCTTCGGATCTATCTGGCTAAACCTTCCCAACTGCTGATCATAAGTCCTTGCATTAAAGTCATACCACTCTAATCCAGTACCATCACTAAACTCCCCCTTCTGCAACTCATTTGCATTATACCTGTGATAGTTCTCTACGTAAGCATTACCTTTCAGCGCCTTGCTACTGATCCCCGCCATCGTCAACCCATATGGATAATAATGCGTCTCTTCCAATAACGGCCCTGCATTATGGACTACCACCAGATTATCAAAATAAACATCCTGCCCACTCTCATTTGATTCATAAATATAGATAAATCCGGTCTTCTTGATCACCATTTTCGGCACTTCCAGTTGTAACAGAACATCTGTTCCTCCTTTCACCTGTCTAACACCACTATTATCATCCACCAGGTTAAACTGATCATCAAATGCAGCATAATTCAAATAAGCTTTCGGCTGCGTCGTTACATTCTGCGCGGTATCCTTATTCTTTAATGCATCATAAATATCAGTTGAAAGGGATGAGATCGGCGAATTAGTCCCTGTACTTCCATGACTACCATCACTCACTCCACTACCTGAAAATGCCTGTAAAATAGCATTTAGCATATTCAGAGAGGAATTCTGAGAAGCACTTGCACCGACATTTTTATAAAACGCTTTGCATACAATCGCTATTGTATCACCTGCCATGACACGTAATACCAAAGAAGGTCCGATCTTCTGCCCATTCACACCATTGAGCTTGGCAACATAATCATTCGGACTGGTCGTGTTATCTTCCGGGTATCCAACAGGTTTCGCCGTTCTTGTATTGTCGATATTACTGAAAAGTGCATTTTCTGTAGCACTTACGGCTGTTTCCATAGTAGCAGCATACACCGCTGTATCAGATTTCGTGCCCAGCACTACTCTTATATTGTCCAGATGATCCTTTTCAAAATAATCATAGGTAAAATTCACTGGTTTACTTGTCGCATACAATGGTCTGATCCTCCCCTCTTCGTGAGACACATATTGCAGCGTATCCTGTTGATAAATAAAACTACCTATATAATCTGTAACGATTGTTTTGGCAGGACTGACAGTATTATCTACCACTGTTTTAGTCAGCTTCTCACCTAATGCATTATATAAATAGGTAACAGTGCCTTTGCCTGTAACAGTCACAGACCAAGGAAGATTCAAGTGGTTATAGGTAATGCTGGATATACCCCTGTTTGCATCTACCGTTACGTTTCCGTTTCCGTCATATACATACTCATTTGTAGAAGTACTTCCATCAATAAAATCACCCAACTTTGCACTAGCTGTAACCGCTGTATCTTTTACTGCGATCATTTTGTTAGTTCCACCCTGGTAAGTATACTTCAATTGATCGACGGAGATTAGCTTAGTACCGTCCATACCCTCCTGACGCATGCCATTGATATTACCATTTGCATCGTAGGTCAGGTATTTTACACTAAAGTTCACCTTATCAGATTTCCACGTATCACCAGTTGTATTTTGCTGGGTAAAATCTGCCTGTACCAGACGGCTTACGTTGTCAAAGGTGAACCCATATGATCGAGGAATACCATTTGACATGGTTTTCCATTTCACACCAGCTATGTTACCATTGATCTGATTAGCAGTATATCCATTATCATACACCACTTCTTCACCGAACCAATTTGTACTCCCAGTAGAATTGACATATGCCTTGTTTATGCCCGCTATCCATCCCCGGATATTATACTGATAAGTCAATGAATCAAGCTGGCTGCTACCTACCGCATTTAACCGCTTGCGTTGCAGCCGCCCCAGTTCATCATAAGCATTTGCTGCAATTACTTTATCATCTGCCGTATTATCATTGATACGTTTTAAGGTACTCACTAATCTGCCCCCGTTGTCGTATGTCATGACGGTCAACAGTGTGGTTTGCGGGGTTGCGCTACTGCGGGGATTTTTATGACGCAGGTAGGTACTGAGTATTTTGCCATTGAAATCATACAGGGTAGTCAGTACGTCTTTTCCACCTGCATGGTTATCAGATATCACCTGAATGGTGCGTCCCTTTTCATCATAATAATTAGTAGTGTTCAGCCACTGGTTGGTGCCTAATTCACGGACTTTACCACCGGTTACCATACCTTTTGTATTGCCGGATGGAGTGGACGGTATTGTCTCAGCATAAGGGTTGCTTCCTGCTATGGGCTTGCTGATATCACTACTTACATACGCCAATTTACCATTGAAATTATAATTATCGTAAAAGGTATATGTCAATGGCGTGAGCGCAGAAGCATTAATAGAAGGTAAAGAATTGGTAGTTGCCACTGTCACAGTGCTACCTACAGCTGAAGTGTCGATATAGGCAAGCGTTTCTACCCCATCCGTCGTAACAAACCCTGGGTTCAGGGTAATGGAATTACTGGCTTTGTATTCACTACTTCCATCAAACTCATTCAATACCAGATCTGATGACAGTGGAGCGCTATTTGAAATACTTTGTGTAGTGGTAGTCGTCGCAATATTCATACTTGCCTGCAACGCGTCGCGGGTGATGGTTGCGCTATATATTGCAGTCATTACCGGTCTGTCCAGGTTATCATAGAAAGTGGCCAGCCACTGTTGAGGAGAGGCCATCCCCTGTACAGAATCTTGCGTGAATACAAGTCGATCTCTAACGTCATAGACCATGTAGGCTGCACCGGCACCGGGAATGCGTTTTGAGATCATGCGTTTCCGCTCATCATACTGATACTGGAAGCATAATTCATTTAATACGGCACTTACACTCCAACCAGCACCCATCGCATACTCCACAGCCAATGGCGGAAGGACTGCTACCAGGTTATCCAGGTCATCATATACATAGTAGGTGTTTAACCAACCCATATGCGCAGTACCAGGTGTTGTTGCCTGCTGCGTTCTTTTCAGTACGACATGCTTGTCTTTATCTGTATAGGAAACTGATTTATTACCAGCTTCATCGATCACGACATTTTTATATAAGGTACCCACAGCATAATAACCGGTTTTAGTGGGGATGCCGCCAGTCATTGACCATATCACCACAGAGTCACTACCATTATTAATCAGGTACTGATTCTCTACAGGTTTGTTGCCTCCTTCTTTTGCCCAGCTATTACCAGGCGCATAGGTTTTTAACACCCTGTTTAGCGGAGACGCTTCGAACAGGGTTTGCCCGTAATAAACAGTTTCTCCTGCTGCACCAGGATTGATAGTAACGTCTTGATAAAAAGTCTTTTGACTGTTAAAAGGGTCAATTTTGAAACTACCATCACTGGCAGAGCCATTGGTTTTGGCATAAGTCTCGCTGGTAGTTCCTGTATATGGCAGATATGAATATTGCTCTCTGCCATATGCGTCATAAATAACAGGCGCTACCACATCATAACCCTGTGGACTCAGGCCTTTATTTACTTTTTGAAGGGTCCTGCCAAGACCATCCATATACTCGGTACTCATTTTCACCTCGGCCATCGTACGGGCTGTTGCATTTACAACTGTAGTATCTGCAGTAGGCATTGACGGCTCCCATGTCCGCACATAATTTATATTGATATTACTATACGCTGAAGGCACTGCTACGGGAGTCGCTGTGGGGCGCGCACCGGATAGCGGCACATTTTGACTATATCCAAATTTACCTATCAGCAGCAAAAGGCATATACTAATCTTCCTCATAGGTATCTGTTATTGGGTGATAGGTTGAACATACTGATAAGAATACTGCTTCAGGATTTTGCCATTGATATCCTTTATTACTTTCAGTCTTCCTATTGTATCGTATTCATAGTAGATCGTCTTGCCGGAAGGATCTGTTTGGCTCGTCACTCCTACTTCCGGGTTTACGGTATAGGAGCTCACCAATACATTGGCAGCAGCTAAGCCTGTTCTAATTTTCTCCAGTTCTGTACGCAGCGCTGCGTCGCTGGAAGGATTTCGGATCACATTCATGTTGATATACCTCACTGCTGTATCGTAAGATGTACCTACGATTTTGGCAACAGGATAGAGATTATTATAGCCCCAGATATAGGCTTCTTTCACACCATATATTGCCTGTTGCTCGCGGATGTTTCCTGTACTGTCGTAAGTTTTGAAACTGATAGTAGGCTCATAGTTTGCATCTGTTTTTACACTTCCATTTAGTACGGAAGCAGGTATAAAGCTGGTAAGCGGTGCGGCTGTTTTCAGTCTGAATGCAGTATCCATTACCACCATTGTCGCAGAAGTAGCAGGTAAGACTTTGTATCTTACATACTGAGCGCCCAGGGTAGTGGTTACACCTTGCCTGATCTGCTGTTCGTATTGCTCCAATGGAATGTTATGCATATTTCTATCCTGCATTTGTTTCAATGCCTGCGCTCCGGTGGTTAATGTACCGCTTGGCGTTGCAAAGTCAGTCGGATACTTTCTGAATGTCCAGATATCATCACCCTGAGAATTTGTATTGTGAATGCGTGTTGGTAGAATATGGTTCATATTATCATACACAAAATCAGTCTCCGTAACCAGGACATCAGTACCACTGTATTCAGTTTTTGTAGAACTGCTCAACAATGCGCCGTTGCTATAATAAGTATAATAGTTGTTTACAAATTGTTCGACTGAATAGTTAGCATAGATATCATCTCTTTTGCTATATGCAGCTTTCCATCCGTCAATATTTCCCTTTGTAAAAGTCGAATAGGTATTGACTGTAGATGTTAATAGCTGTCCGGCACTGTTATAAGTATACTGTTCTTTCAATGAACCTTTTTCAGGATACAAATTTGAAGACGGCCCATATGGATAGCTACCTACTCCACTTGAATTGTCCATAAATTCGTATACATAGCGGGAGCTTCCGTTCTGGTTGTCAGTCTCCAACACCGTTCTATAAATGACGCTTCCTTCAGCAGATTCAATCTCATTGCCTGCTGCGGAGGTTCTGATCCAGACATCACAGGGCCATCTAAACATATCCGAAGTTCCCTTATTGGGTCGCATAGAGGTGAACGAGTATCTATACTTAGGCAGGTTGGTTAAGTATCCACTTGAAGAAACGGTATCACCAGCGAATTGATAAGTATAGGTTCTAATGATATCCCTGTCATGACTGATCCCATCATAAGTGATCATCTTCTTTAAGCGCAGACCACCACCTGCTGCTATGCCTGTAGTACCGGTCTGGGTTTGATACGTTGCATTTACGATCACTCTTTCATCACTTGCTGTAGGCTCATCATGCGATGCAATCATCATTATTCTATACTGCCCGCTGTCCAGCCATATATAGCTCTGTCCATTTGCAGGAGTAACGACATCTCCATTCGATACATTCTTAATATAGCAACTTGAAAGATTACCACAGCAGGAAGTTAGTGAGACAGTGAAGTTCAGATATTGATCGACATTCAGGTTGACAGTAATGCTATCTGTGATCGCGTCAGGATAAGTCGTACCATTCGCATACCCTGTACGAATGGATTTGCTAACGGTGGTTGAACCATACACCGGATCAGCTACAAGTCCAGAGGTGCCATAATGGCTATAGCTGTTACCTTCAAATTCGAAAGAGGTGGTGCCTCCTGTAGGATATGTGATCGTTTGCAAAATACCTGCCTGCGTATACTGAATATTCGGTTCCCTATTTGCACCTGAATAACCGGGCATTGCTGGCAACAATGTGGTATTGCTGGCGCCATTATAATATCCCCAATGGTCTTTAGAATAGGAATTTACAGCGGGTAGCGTTGTAGAATTATACGCAAAGCTGTAGGCATTAATTACATTATTTGATGCATCAGCTGTACTTACAGCTGATAATCTTAAACGATCAGGCGTAATATAATTCAGCAGATATTTTTCTGTGGTAATACTACCATTGCTAAATACCACCTCGCTTAATGCATATACAGATTCAGTGGTAAATGCAGAGAGGTCAGTCCTTTGGAAATTATAGTTAAATGTAACTGTTCCTCCCGGATACGTGATTTTTTTGATCTTCTGCTGCCTTTGTACGCGTGTGGTGTTGCAGGTGGATAAAACTAGAACTGTAGGCGATGGACAGCCTTGCAGCGTGTTGGCATAACCATAATTCCTTCCCCATGTTTCTGTCATACTGGTATTGGGTATGGCAATGCCTGGATCAACCACATACTCAAAATTGATTGTACGTTTACTTTTAGGTAAAATGATCTGAGTCAGGTACCATGCAGATGTATATATATCCGGATCTCCGCTACAGGAATTATTCTGTGTAGTCTCCTCGTTGTTAAAAATGTATTTTGTACCATCTTCGGTAACCAGCGTAAAATACATGCCACTTGTAGTAGTTACCCAGGTTATTTTAATATCCCTGTAAGGAATCAGGTAAATATTTTTATTGGCATCTACTACAAACTTACCGCTGTAGTTACCAATATTATAGGAGAACTCATCCGGCTGGGTATCGTTTGTACCGTTTGCACTTCGTACAAATTGTTCGTAATTATCTGCATCCGGATTTTGAGGATGGTTTGCAGGAATCTGAGCCTGGTGATTTTGTCCTACGTACCCATTTTCATCAGGCAGTCCACGTACCGTACGGGTAATCACGCCTCCTGCTCTCAGCGACCATCAGAGTCCTGCGAATGACGCCACTTCATCTACACGGGTGCCACCGGCATGATAAGACAAGCTTATTTCTGAACTAAACTCGTCGCTTACGGAAAAATTGCCAAGTGGTATCTGTACGTTCGGTAAGCCATTGAATAAATTAACGGGTACATGTCCGTATTTACTGATACCAGCCGCATTGGGTGCGGGAGGTATTACACTAAACTTTGTGGGGTTCAGGCCGCCCTGATCCTGGGCATGTACTGTTCCACAAAATATAATCATGAGTATAAGGGGATAATATATTAGTCGCATACAACTCTTCTTAAAATATAAATACCTACTTCACCTTCTTCTCCAACTCCTCGATTCTCTTTTGTTGCTGTAATAAATACAATGTCAGCTCTTCTACTTTCTGCAATAAGATTTTATTCATTTCGCCTACATCAATACCTTTTTCTGCTACCTCCTGTGCAGAAGGTACACCGGGTAAATGCTGGTGTGTATCAATATATTCGGCTACTTCCTGTAAGGAAGGCAATACATAATCCTTATGGAACACAAAATCAGCCCAGCCAGTCTGTGTGACCTGCAACTTTTTTGCACCGATCGTACCATTCACTGCCAGCTTGTATGTACTTGTACTTGTGGTACCAATCCCCACATTCCCACTCGCATCCAACCTCATTTTCTCACTCCCGTCATTAGTTGAAAAAGTCAGGTATCCTCCCTGCTGGCTATTCCCTCTCACAAAATTGATGGAAGCATTCTTTAGCCCATAGAAATAATGCTCAATAGAGAATGAAGTATTCCCACTGGCGGTAGTCGTTCCCGCATGCACCCCTAGAAAGGTTCCCCTACCTGACGTATTACCCTCCGGTAACCTGGATACGATCGCCGTCATACTATCCGGCATCATGGTATTGATATCCAGTGGAGCTTTGGGTGCCAGGGTACTGATACCAAATCTGCCATCAGAAGTGGCAGTTATACTGTCAGGTAAAAATGCAGTACCCTCTATTCTATTAGCGTAAGGAACACTTGTCACACTGCTGGCGGTACTGAGCAGCGTACTATCCACCGCTGTCCAGCCACTGTAGTTAGCTGCTATTTCAGATTGAATCCCAATGGCATAGGCACTCACATTAAAACGCTGGTAATTGATCTTTGAATCGATAAAGATCACAATCTTCCCATTCTCCTGGGCTAGCGTAATTGGAGGAGTAAAACTACCAGCACTGCTTGCTTTAGGAAAATTAAATAAATTGTTGTAGTAATAAAATGACAATGTAATATTGATCGTGGTGGCATTGCCATAACAATAACCTTTGATGAAGATCGTAGGCATCATCGATGCGCCGGTTCCTGAAGGCAGATTGGTTTTGATCTTCACGCCATTGGATGGAACTGAGTTGATGTAATAGTTGATGAGATCATAGCTTTGGGCACTGGCTACCCTCGCAGCCAGCATAATGGATAATAGTAGAACTAAAGAACGCATATATATTTGATTTGATTTTCAAATGTTTCGATCCTGCTGTGCTATCAATTGACATACAGTGCTGTTTGGGAATTCGAGCTCCCGATGCCAGACTGATCTTCTCTGGTAGAAACTATACTATCAGGCAGACATACATTTCCGGCAAATACATTCTTATAGGGCACGGAATAAATTGCGTTGGCTTAGGGAATCAGCATCGAAGCGTCCCCCGTCCGGCAGATAAACCCCACCGCTACCTCGCCACTGATGCCTTTGGCATAAGCTTACAGGTGAATATGATTGAAATGCCCTTTGTAATCAATGAAATTAGCAGGAGTAGTATTGATATTATAGGATAATATGTCTCTGTAGTACTGTACACGAAAGGTCACAGCTACAAATAAGTATAAGAATAGAAATAATAGTCCCATTATAAAAAATCTATTTACTAATAAATGTCCCCGGGTTAAATCGTAAGTATTTTACGGTATAGGAAATAACAGGACGAATGTAAGTCAAAACTTACAACAAATGCAAACAGTATTTTAATGCCAATGTCGTTTAGTTAAGCAACTCTCAATGAAAATTAGTGAAAAAGGATATAAGATTCAGTAAATTTGTTTTACTGAAAAAACGAACAAGGATTATAGGACCAAAGTTGTTAAACATAGAAGTTGTTTAAACTTTTAA
>NZ_MTKN01000364.1 GCF_001975825.1 [Flexibacter] sp. ATCC 35208 | reverse complement strand
TCCAACAACTCCAGAACCACCTACAGAAGGATAACATGTAATACCTATTTTTAATTTCATTTACATCCCCCTAATAAATCAGCATGTAATAAAACCGGTTTCTTACTCATAAATCCCTCGGCATACAAGACTCCAACTTCTTTTCCAAACATCTTCTCACGAGCAATCACAGTTTCAACGTAACCTTCTGTTAACGGTGTCTTAACACCATCACTCCCTGTTGAAAACTGACTTTCATACGCTTCTAATGCTTCCACCTTTATAGAGAGGTACTCACTTATATCTATACAAAAATTCGGTTTATGAAAACCATTAATCATATAATTATAAAAAGACTCCACAC
>NZ_MTKN01000363.1 GCF_001975825.1 [Flexibacter] sp. ATCC 35208 | reverse complement strand
CAAAAAGCGATGAACACATTATAAACATCGGAATAACTGATTTGATGAAACCCTTTAAAGAATCCTAATCCTATTAATAAGATAGGTGAAATAATTAATAATGGTGTAGCAATGATAAGTGCTAGAAGAATCGGTAATAAAAAGAGTAGTACGAAAAAGGCGATAAAGATAAAGGCAAAGTTTAAAACACTTAAGCTCATAACAGAAAAAAGTGCAATTATCATATTTTTGAAGCTTCGTTTACTGTCAGCATTGCTTATTGCATAGGAAACAGTAAGTTCTTTAGCAATGTTTTTAGGATTTCCTAGCTTTTTAGAAATTTCCTCTTCAGATATTCCATCTTGT
>NZ_MTKN01000362.1 GCF_001975825.1 [Flexibacter] sp. ATCC 35208 | reverse complement strand
AAGTAGTCACTACCCGTCTGCAACACCTTAGTAGCAGTAGTGCACGAATGTACGCCCTCAATATACTGGACAGATACAAAGCTTTTTCAAAAGATAGTTTTGTAACCGTGACCAGTGAAACGGCGGGTAGAATGAAAAGTGATAAAAATACACAGGGCATTTTTTATCTCACCGCTGAAGAAACAACGACTGCAGGACTTTCACAATATATAAACAACTATGCGGGAAAAACTTTCCCACTGCAAAATTGCGATGTTTCTTATCCTTCTTACCTCACAAATAGTATGCAGGGCTTAAGAGGTGATTTCTACAGTGGACGCAATTTTAAATCTTTTCTTTTTTGTAA
>NZ_MTKN01000361.1 GCF_001975825.1 [Flexibacter] sp. ATCC 35208 | reverse complement strand
GCTCTTCCGATCTCACCGTTTTTCAACACTTCTTTTTCTGCCGGAGTGGCTAAAATAGCACCAACAGTAAAAAGACGATCCTGAATTTCTATTAAAATGCTTTTATAATGTGAATCGATTTCCTGATCGCGAATGAGTCCTATATAAGAGTTCAATTCGTCAACAGTTCCGTAACTGTCAATCCTGATATGATCTTTAGGAACGCGTGTGCCGCCAAAAAGAGCTGTGGTTCCTTTATCTCCTGTTTTTGTATATACTTTCATTTTTTTTGTTTGAGATGCTATCCCGAAGCTTCGGGACTGAGTTGCTAAGTGACTAAGTTTTTTCTTTTGCGACTAAACAATTAAA
>NZ_MTKN01000360.1 GCF_001975825.1 [Flexibacter] sp. ATCC 35208 | reverse complement strand
GTCCAGGTATTGTGTCGTCAATTTTACCGCTGCAGCAGTATGGCTGGTATCTAAGACGGCATCAGTATCTGTTGTGATCATAGCTGGTGTCCAGATGTATAAGGAGCTGTAAGCAGTAGTTGTATAAGCGGAAGGTCGTATAACGGGAGTAGCAGCAGTATGTTGGGTGGTAACAGGCACCTGTGCGCTGCCGGGATGGAATATTCCCAGCAGGCAGCAAAATGTGATATATATAGATAGATGTTTGTTCATGGGTTTAATTTTTCCAGATAAGAATCATAATAGGAGCGGAATTGCCGGTGAAAGTGATGGTGGAGCCAGATGAAACAGTTTTCTGGGTGCCATTTAC
>NZ_MTKN01000359.1 GCF_001975825.1 [Flexibacter] sp. ATCC 35208 | reverse complement strand
GTAAATGGCACCCAGAAAACAGTTTCATCTGGCTCCACCATCACTTTCACCGGCAATTCCGCTCCTATTATGATTCTTATCTGGAAAAATTAAACCCATGAACAAACATCTATCTATATATATCATATTTTGCTGCCTGCTGGGAATATTCCATCCCGGCAGCGCACAGGTGCCTGTTACCACCCAACATACTGCTGCTACTCCCGTTATACGACCTTCCGCTTATACAACTACTGCTTACAGCTCCTTATATATCTGGACACCAGCTATGATCACAACAGATGCTGATGCCGTATTAGATACCAGCCATACTGCTGCAGCGGTAAAACTGACGACACAATACCTGGAC
>NZ_MTKN01000358.1 GCF_001975825.1 [Flexibacter] sp. ATCC 35208 | reverse complement strand
TATATAAATAAAGATAAAAAATAAAAAAAAAAAAAAAAAAAGAGACAAAGAAAAAAATAAAAAATAACTAATAAAACAAAACCCAACACCTACAACTCTACCCATGCAATAAAAACGTGATATAGAAATCCCATTATAATGCTGAAAAAAAAAAATTTTTTTTTTTTTTATTCTCTTTCTTCTAACACACAAAAAAAAAAAAGGAATTAAACAACCCGACGAAAATGTTAATAAGAGATGCTCTTCCCTCCGCCCCCCTGTTTCATTTTTTTTTTCTCTCCACCCCCCCCCCCCCCTTTTTCTTTTTGCTCCCCCCCCCCCCCTCCCCTCCCCTTTTTTTTTTTTTTTTT
>NZ_MTKN01000357.1 GCF_001975825.1 [Flexibacter] sp. ATCC 35208 | reverse complement strand
GGTACCCTGACCATCACACCGATTGAAACCCGTGTAGACATCGCAGGTCAGTGTACAAACAATTATTACCTGATCCGTAAATGGGTAGCGGTTGATAACTGTGGTAATGTAAGCGACACCCTGAGACAGACCGTAACTGTGAAAGATACCACCGGTCCTGTGTTCTCTGGTACTGCTCCTGCCAACGTAACCGTTGATTGTGATAAGGTCCCTGCCGGAACTACCTTGACTGCTACTGATAACTGTACAACAGGTACCATCACTGTAACACCAGTGGATACCAGACAGTCAATCTCCGGCAGCACTTGTAGCAATACTTACCAGATCACACGTACATGGACTGCGACCGA
>NZ_MTKN01000356.1 GCF_001975825.1 [Flexibacter] sp. ATCC 35208 | reverse complement strand
TCGGTCGCAGTCCATGTACGGGTGATCTGGTAAGTATTGCTACAAGTGCTGCCGGAGATTGACTGTCTGGTATCCACTGGTGTTACAGTGATGGTACCTGTTGTACAGTTATCAGTAGCAGTCAGGGTAGTTCCGGCAGGTACCTTATCACAATCAACGGTTACGTTGGCAGGAGCAGTACCAGAGAACACAGGACCGGTGGTATCTTTCACAGTTACGGTCTGTCTCAGGGTGTCGCTTACATTACCACAGTTATCAACCGCTACCCATTTACGGATCAGGTAATAATTGTTTGTACACTGACCTGCGATGTCTACACGGGTTTCAATTGGTGTGATGGTCAGGGTACC
>NZ_MTKN01000355.1 GCF_001975825.1 [Flexibacter] sp. ATCC 35208 | reverse complement strand
AGGGTACATATACTTACACTCCAGCTACTAATTATAATGGTGCTGATAGCTTTACAGTAACAGTAAGCGATGGAACATCGACTGCAACAATCACAGTCAATATCACAGTACATTCAGTAAATGATGCCCCTGTAGGAGGCACATTCACAGAGGAAACGAATGAAGATGTAGCACTGACCAGCCAGGTAACAGGTACAGATGTAGATGGTGATGTGCTGACTTATACCAAGGCTACTGATCCTGCACATGGTACGGTAGTGGTGAATAGTGATGGTACATATACTTATACACCAGCTACTAATTATAATGGCGCGGATAGCTTCACAGTAACTGTAAGTGATGGAACATCGAC
>NZ_MTKN01000038.1 GCF_001975825.1 [Flexibacter] sp. ATCC 35208 | reverse complement strand
GAAGGGCTTTCTGCTATTTGTTATTTGGTTAAGGAGAATGGTCTGTCGGTTATTGCGATACCACGAGATCTTTCTGGTTGATCAGACATTTCTAAATGTAGGATGCCTCCATTCGTAATATCGGTATGAGATAACCAATCCTTCGTCAACACCTGTCCATTCAGCGTAGCCGATTTGATATACACATTCTTCATACTATTATTATTCGCCTCAATTACAAACTGCTTCCCATTCTCTAAAATGATGGTGGTTTTATTAAACACCGGACTCCCCATCACATACTGATCCGTTCCCGGACACACACTATAAAACCCTAATGCACTCAACACATACCATGAAGAAGTCTGTCCCTGATCCTCATCTCCCGGATACCCATTCTCCGTCGCATTATACAACTTCTCCATCACTGCTCTCGCCCAATACTGCGACTTCCACGGCTGCCCCGCATAGTTATACAAATACACCATGTGTTGTATCGGCTGATTGCCATGTGCATACTGCCCCATATTCGCCATCACCATTTCCGTCATCTCATGTATCGGCCCACCATAAGTCCCGACTTTATAATTATTAGGAGAAGCAAACACTGCATCCAGCTTATGCACAAAATTACTATCACCCCCCATCAGGTTGATCAACCCCTGTATATCATGAAACACTGACCACTGCCAATGCCATGCATTCCCCTCTGTAAACGGGCCTCCCCATTCAATCGGATCAAAATCCGCTTTGAAGCTGCCATCTGCTTCTCTTCCTCTCATAAATCCTGTCACACTATCCCACACATTTTTATAGTTGTACATCTGCCTGCTAAACACACCTTCACAAAAGGTATTACCTGTTTCTTTCGCCAGTGTATACCCGCAGAAATCATCATACGCATATTCCAGGGTTTTTGCTGTCGCTTCTCTCACACCAGGATAAGGTACATATCCTAAAGTATAATACTCTTTCCAGCCATCACGGCCATTCGCCGGCCCCCATGGACCTTTGTTTGTCGCCTCGTGCAAATAAGCTTTCAATGCTTTTTGCGGATCAAAAGTATGCAGTCCTTTTGCCCATGCATCTGCCAATAAAGAGATCGCATGATTACCGATCATACTTCCACCTTCACCAGGAAAAGACCAGGAAGGTAACCAGCCACATTGATCATATGCATCCAGCAATGCCGCTACATAACGACCATGCATAGTGGGATGCAGCAATGCATTGAGCGGAAACTGTGCACGGAAGGTATCCCAGAACCCAGTATCTGTATACAGGTAACCTGCATGCACTTTATCGTCATAAGGGCTATAGTAATAAGGTAATCCATCCTTATCATATTCAAAGAACTGACGGGAGAATAAACTAGCTCTGAAAAAGCAGGAATAGAAGGTGGCTTTTTGTGCAGGCGTACCGCCTTCGACCTTTACCTTGCCCAGATAGTCATTCCATACTTTCCATGCAGCAGCCTTTGTCTGATCAAAGGACGCGAAGCTACCCAATTCTCTTTGCAGGTTCAGTTCTGCCTGATCCTGGCTGATATAACTGCTGGCAGCTTTTACCTGTACAACAGCGCCTTTTTTGAATTTGATATAAGCGTTTTTACCACTGAGTGTATCGGCAGTGATCGTACCGGTCTTACTATCCCACACACCATACGCCGTGAATGGCTGATCGAATTGTAATACAAAATAGCTACGCAGCTCTCTGGATAACTGCTGGCCATTGTTAATATACCCGATGATCTTTCTTTCGGCAGGAATGATCTTTACATTACTGATACGGGTATATCCATCCAGCACTACCCATGCATCGCCGGAGCGGGGAAATGTAAACCGAAGGTGTGCTCCTCTTTCTGTAGGTGCAATTTCTGTAGTGATTTTGTTGTCGAGCGTAACCTTGTAATAGTTGGGTTTCGCAATTTCATTTTTGTGGCTGAATCGTGCCGCACGCTGAAACTGGTTCACTGCCAGTGTGCCGGTAACAGGCATGAGCGAGAATACACAATAGTCATTAGACCATGAGCTACATTGATGGGCTTGTTGAAACCCGCGAATACTGTCTTTTTCGTACTGGTATTTCCAGCCATCACCATTTTTACCTGTTTGTGGTGTCCAGGTATGCATTCCAAATGGAAGGGCAGTGGTTGGATAGGTGTTGCCTCTGGTGAGGGTGAAACTGGAATTGGTACCTTGAAGGGTATTTACGTACCTGACCAGGTCGGTAGTGTCAGCAAATAGCGACTGGCAGTACAAAAGACTGCACAGCATGAGACCTTTTCTAAGCATGATTGTGGATATTTTAGCAGGGGTGAAAGTAAATAAAAATAATTCATAGGTCAATGTTTTTGGTTAGCAGGCAAAGAACGAAAAAATCGCTTCTGCCGAAGGGCAGAAGCGATTTTTTCGTGTGGGTGATGACCAGCGGCCAGCGGGATGAAAGGTTGCTATTGCTTATATTTGCAACAATAAAAATCAGCTAGCGTATGGAATCATTAAAAGGTAAAAATGCGTTGATCACAGGCGCAGGTAAGGGGATTGGGAAGGCAGTGGCTCAACAGTTGGCAGCAGAAGGTGCGAACCTCGCACTGATTGCACGTACAGAAAAAGATTTACAGGCAGTAGCTGCTGAACTGGCAGGTACAGGTGTAAAGATTGTATATGCTACGGCAGACGTAGCAGACAGACAGGCAGTAGAAACTGCGATTGCTAAACTGACCGCTGAACTGGGTACGATCGATATCCTGATCAACAACGCCGGTGTGGGTAAGTTTGGTAAATTCCTGGATCTGTCACCAGAAGAGTGGGAGCATATTGTGAAGGTAAACCTGTTCGGTGCTTACTACACTGTACGCGCGGTATTGCCAGGTATGCTGTCCCGCCAGACGGGAGATATCGTAAATATCTCTTCTACAGCGGGTAAGAATGGAGCTGCAGTAACCAGTGCTTACAGCGCATCGAAGTTTGGTTTGATTGGTATGTCTGAATCACTGATGCAGGAAGTGCGTAAGTCTAACATCCGTGTGACGACGCTGACACCCAGCACTATTGCCACTGATATGGCGATTGATCTGAAACTGACTGATGGTAATCCTGAGAAGGTGATGCAGGCAGAAGATTTTGCGGAGTTGATTGTAAGTCAGCTGAAGCTGAACAGGAGAGTGTTTGTGAAAGAGGCGGGTATCTGGTCAACAAATCCGTGATAAAAGAATATGGCATTTAGCCGGTCGCAGGCCATAGGCGACCAAATAAAGGAGAGTATATCAAAAATAAATAAACCTTCTCAGAAGTGCTTAAAGGACTACCTATCTCCATTAGGTATCCGAATAAATAAGGGCTGACCATTACTTTTTGGTCAGCCCTTATTTATTCGGATACCTTTTATAGGCATATCATCGTTTAAGCAATTGTCAGGGCCTTCATTTTGCTTTTGAGTCCCATTTGCAGTTTTAATTTAATAAAGAAAGCGCCTGTTCAAATGCGGGGAGTTTCATTTCAGTTAATGCCTCCTGCATCAGCATCTTCCCATACAATATCTTTCCTTCATAGCTCCCTAAGTTCACCTCTCCCTTACCCATCATCTTTTTCACTTCGGGTAGCGTAGGTACTTTCATATCCTGATCATGTGTCTCCTTCATTTCAGCCGCCATTCTTAAGAAGATCGTACCATAATACAGGAACACCACTTGTCTCATCAGGTAGAACTTTGCCTTTTGCAACGCAGTTGGCGTCTCTCCAAAATAAGCAGTCAGGAAAGTATCGATATGCTGTTCATTTGCTGCAAAATACAAAGCCACTATTGCCAGATCTACATATCGGTCATTTTTAAAACTCGCTTCCCAGTCGATGAGCCAGATCTTTTCCCCATCAAAAAGTACATTAGCTGGATTCAGATCATTGTGTGAAGACACGAGTTCTTCATTGATAGGATAAATACTTTTTATCTGGTCAAAGTGTGCGAAATGCTCAGCAGTGGCACTTTCCGGAAACATATTCATTTCCATAAAACGATCTCTGAAATGCGTCATCCCCTCGAGAAAATTGATCAATGGCGGAAAGAGTGGGAGGGCATGAATCGCCTTTACCTTTTCCGCAATGCTTTTTAGCTGCACATCTTTTTCCGGCAGACCTACCCATATAGGAGGTCCTGCAATAAACCGGCAAATAGACACCGCAGCATTTGCATCAGCATATAATACGGCTGGTGCAATACCTGCATCCGCCGCAGCACGCAGACAGGCGTATTCACGTGCAGGGTCAATCAGTTCATTGATGGCCATGACAAGCCTTAAGATATAAGCCTGCCCGTTTACCTGGATCTTATACACCAAAGCGGGTGATAGTCCCCTTGTCATGAGTTCAATGTCTTCTACCGTGGATGTCCCAAAGGTTTGCTGCAGGGCAGCTTCTACCACCTTTAGCTTGTGCGGCGGCAAAATGGAAAGTAGGGAGTGGTGCATACAATTAAATAATGTTGCCGCCAAGTTCTGTGAGCATGTCAGAAAAAGCATCCAGTTTTTTGGCTTTGGCAGTGGTGATAGTATCTGTGGAAAAAATATCCTGGGCTACAACTTCGGCAGAGGCCAGGGATTCTTCAAAGATCTGTTTACCTATGTCGGTCAAACCTACATAACTAACACGGGCATCTCTTTCGTAAGCCTCCCGCTGTACAAGACCTATTTTCTCTAAAGGTATCAGCATGCGGGTAACGCCGGAAGCCGTAAAACCTACTTTCTCGGCAAGGTCCACACGGCGAAGCTTTTGCCCCGGTGCCTGGTGTAATATCAAAAGGATGGCAAAGTCGGTATAGCCAATGCCATGGCCGGATAACCGGGTTTCTAACCTTCTGGAAAGGATCACATGGGCCTTCGAGAGGTTGAGTATGAGCTTTAATGATGGACTAATGGTAGTCATGGTATTTAGTTGTAAAATACTTGATATGTCAAGTATTTTGTGAAGGTATGGGATTCCCTTTTAAAAACAAAATCCTCCACAACGGTCAGCATTAAACCTTGATCAGGACCAGCGATTTTATAATAAATTCAGGGGTTTAGCGCACGATTGAAGGATAGCAGGATCTCTGTGGGTATAAAGGTTGTCTTTGTGACACTTATATTATATATTTATCCTAAACTATCATGCAATGAATTTCCGTTATGTATTACTGGTCATGTTGATGAGCAACGTACCCACGTTACTTTATGGTGTATATTCCAATTTCCCCTTATGATGAGAGGAAATAAGCCGGAGAATACAGATTTTGTTAATAAATTACTGACGGATAAGGAAGTACTGATTATAGATCAGCATAGCACAGGTAGTAAACAGTTGTACAGAAAAGGTGATGCCGTAGTATGGGTATCAGAAATGCCGGATACGGGAGACCTGAATGTTGCATTGTTCAACCTGGGCGATAATGCGCAGGAGCAGTCAGTTACTTATGCTGATTTAGGTATTAAAGGCAGCTGGCAGGCCAAAGATCTATGGACCGGAGAAGAACAGGGGAAAACCAAAGTTATGATTAAGCAGGCTATACAACCACATGGTACAGTATTACTGCGTTTACACAAAAAATAAGAAAACAGTGTCTATGAAAGTTTTTAGCAGGGTACTTAGTATCTGTGGGTTTGTCATGTTCGCACACTCGTCAGTATCGGCACAATTGAATAAGCCGGCGGCACTGGCGCTCATTAAACGTGTTTTGCCTACACAGGCAGCTTCTTTTGAGGTAGGTGAATTGCCTGCTTCCGAAGCAAAAGATGTATTTGAGATTACACCACACCAGGGAAAGATCTTACTAAAAGGGAATAATGGAGTGGCAGTTGCTTCTGCCCTGTATTATTACCTGACTGAATATTGCCATTGCCAGATCACCTGGAATGGTACACAGCTGAAACTACCGGCAAAATTGCCAATGCCGGCAGCTACCGTAAAGAAAACCACACCTTATCAATATCGTTATTACCTGAACTATTGCACATTCAACTACAGCATGAGCTGGTGGGATTGGACGCGCTGGCAAAAGGAGATCGACTGGATGGCGATGCATGGCATCAATATGCCGCTGGCCATTACAGGGGAAGAGTATACCTGGTATGAGGTGTATAAACAAATGGGCTTTACAGACAAAGAGCTGGAAGGGTTCTTTTGTGGCCCGGCTTACTTCTCCTGGTTCTGGATGGGGAATTTAGATGGCTGGGGTGGTCCGTTGCCACTTAGCTGGATGAAGAGTCATAAGACCTTGCAGCAGCAGATCATAAAGCAGGAACGTGCGTTAGGAATGACACCTGTATTACCTGCATTTACAGGGCATGTACCGGCCGCATTCAAAGAGAAATATCCTCAGGCGAAACTGAAAGCGACCAACTGGAATAATGGTTTTGCTGATACCTACATCTTAGATTCAGAAGATCCTTTGTTTGCAAAGATTGGTAAGCAGTTTTTAGAAACACAGACCAGGCTGTTTGGAACAGATCATTTGTATTCAGCAGATACATTCAATGAGAATGAACCCCCTTCTGATGATCCGGAGTTCCTCTCTAAATTGAGTGCACGGATTTATGAGGGTATGAGACAGGCAGATACCAGTGCGGTGTGGGTCATGCAGGGATGGCTGTTCTATAGTGATCGTAAGTTCTGGAAGGCACCACAGATCGAAGCGCTGTTGAAAGCAGTGCCGGATAATAAAATGATTCTGTTAGACCTGGCCGCAGAAATTGAACCGGTATGGAAAAGAACAGATGCATTCTATGGCAAGCCATGGATCTGGAACCAGCTGAACAACTTCGGAGGCAATGTGAACCTGTTTGGTCGTTTGGAAGGAGTGGCGGCAGGACCCGCACTGGCATTACAGGATCCGAATTCAAAAAACCTGAAAGGGATTGGACTGACCATGGAAGCGATAGAGAACAATCCGGTGATCTATGAACTGACCATGCAGCATACCTGGCAAACAGAACCTATACAGTTGGATGAGTGGCTGAGAAAATACGCACGTAACCGTTATGGTGTGGATAATGATACTTTGGTACAGGCATGGCAGGTATTGAGAAAGACGGCTTATAATGGACAGACGATACGTGATGGAGCAGAGTCGATCATTACCGGCAGACCTACATTTGATAGTACTACCATATGGACAAGAACTAAGCTGAACTATGCGCCATTGGACCTGATTCCTGCATGGGACTTATTCATCAAGGCTTCTAAGAAAGGCGTGCGTACGGATGGATTTACGTATGACCTGGTAGATGTGACCAGACAGGTGATGGCGAACTATGCTACGCCTTTGCAACAACAGTTTGTGAGTGCTTATAAGACACGCAATATGGCCGGGTTTCATAAATATAGCAAAGCATATCTGGAATTGATAGATGATATGGATCGCTTATTAGCTACGAAAAAAGATTTTCTGTTAGGTCCATGGATTGCGAGTGCGCGCAACTGGGGTACTACTCCTGCAGAGAAGGCGCTATACGAACAGAATGCCCGTGACCTGATCACCTTGTGGGGAGATGCGGAGAGTCCATTGCATGAATATGCAAACAGGCAATGGAGCGGATTGCTGAAGGATTTTTATAAGGCACGCTGGGAGCAGTTCTTTGATTACCTGATGACGGAGGAACGACCGGATTTCAAAGCGTTTGATAAGAAGATCAGTCAGTGGGAGTGGCAGTTTGTAAAGACGCAGAAGACCTATCCTTTGACGACCAGTGGCGATCCGGTAGTGGTAGCACAGCAGATGTATACAAAATATCATGACCTAATAGTTGCAGCTTATGAAAGATAATCAACGATTGCAGTCATTGGACGCACTGAGAGGGTTTGATATGTTCTGGATTATGAGTGGGGAGCATATCATTCATACACTGGCGAAGGCGACCGGGTGGGCGCCGGTGGAATGGATGTCAGCACAGTTGAATCATACGGAGTGGAATGGGTTTACTTTTTATGATATGATCTTTCCGTTGTTCCTGTTTATTGCAGGGGTGACGATGCCATTGTCGTTGCAAAAGAAGATGGATGTGGCGGGTGTAAAGTATACTTATTTACTGCCAGGTGAGGAGAAGCGGAAGCTATATAAGGTAATGCTGAAGCGGGCTTTGATATTGGTGGTATTGGGTTTTATCGTGAATGGATTGTTGAAGTTTAATGGATTGGAGAATACAAGATTTCCGAGTGTGTTGGGAAGGATAGGGCTGGCATGGTTCTTTGCAGGATTGATTAGTTTGAACTTTTCTGTGAAGGGACAGGTGTATTGGTTAGTGGGGATACTGTTAGGATATTGGGCATTGATGATGTGGGTGCCGGTGCCGGGGTATGGAGCGGGTGTATTGACGATGGATGGATCGTTGGAGTCCTATATTGATAGGGTGTTAGTGCCGGGGAGGTTGCATGATAAGGTGCATGATCCGGAGGGTGTATTGTCTACATTGCCGGCGATCGGGACGGCGCTGTTAGGAACATTGGTAGGGACTTTTATACAGAGAGGCGTGCAAACGCCGTTGAGAAAAGGTGTCATGATATTTGCCTTTGGAGCGGTGTTGGTGTTGTTAGGGTATGTATGGGGTTTCAGTTTCCCTATTAATAAGCGGTTGTGGACGAGTTCTTTTGTATTGTATGCAGGTGGTTTTAGCGTGTTGTTCCTGGCAGTGTTTTATTTGATAATAGATGTGTGGGGACTCAGGAAATGGGCATTCCCATTTGTGATCATTGGTACAAATTCGATCCTGATCTATATGGCGGCAGAGGGGATGGTAGATTTTAGATATACTGCAGGGTTTGTGTTTAATGGGGTAATACAATATGCGCCGTTATTGTGGCAGCCTGTGTTTGCGGCAATGTCGGTGACGTTTGTACAGTTATGTTTGTTGTATGTCTTGTATAGAAATAAGTTGTTCCTGAAGATCTAAAAAAGGGATGTATCAAAAATAAAAAAACCTCTTCAGAATTGCATAAAGGACTACTTATCTCCATTAGGTACCCGAATAAAACGAGGCCGTATCTTACTTCTGATACGGCCTCGTTTTCTTTGAAAATGGGTTTCATTTTCGTTGGTGAATTCCCTCTTTCACGAATGTTTTTTATTGTTTGAATAAGCCAAGTATGTTTAGTTTGTCAATTATCAATAGCAATACAAAAACAAAGATTGATAATACCGTAAAGCCAATGACTATATAAGCAAAGTAGTGGATGGTCCATTGCAAAGCAATCTTCAACCTGTGGATAAATGAGATAGATTGAGCAGTCGCGCCTTCATACAAGGACAACTTCACTGTACAGAATTCATTTTCTGTATTGAAATTTCCTAAGTCAACACCGAGGTTTTGCAACCTGTCTTCCAATTCCAATTGTCTATCATAAATAGGTAACAATTCCTGATTGGTACCGGGTTGTTTTTTCAACGCTTCTAATGATGCTACTGTTTTCTCTAAAGAAACCTTTTGCGCATTCAATTGTCTATACTCATTCGTCTTATCTACTTTCGTAATTGACATAGACCGGATGATGCCAATTCCCTGTATTTCATGATAGAAAGAATCGAACGTTTCAGGATTCACGCCAATCATCAAATGCAACTCCCGATCGCCTTTTCTCCCTAATGCTTTTTCATACTGGATCATGGCTTTGTAGGACTCTATTTTCTTTCGCACATTTTCTTCGTCCTTTTGAAAGTCACTGGTGGTTGTTCTTACCACTGCGGTCTTCTCATACTTTTGATTAGTAGAAAAATCCGGTTGTGGACCTGCTGTAGGAGCCATTTTTAATTTAGATGTGGCATAGTTCTTTCTCAGTCCGTTCACCTGATCAAAGTAATTCTCATAATAATCCCCGGTACTATTCGTATTCGACGCTACATACCCATAAATCAATCTGAAAATAAACAGTACACAGAATACTCCCGCCCCCCAGCGGAAGAGACGCCAAAACCTGGCCTTAATTGAGGTTTGCATAGTTTAAAATTGTAATGTGAATATAGGCTAAATTTCTACTGAAATACCAAATGCTGCATTCAGCACCAACTTACCTTCGGCCTCTGTGCCATCAGGTAATTTCAATCCTTTTAATTTAGTGGTTTTCCCTTTGGTCAGCAGATCAATCATTTGTTTGTCAGATATTTTCTTTCCATGGGTTTCAAAAGGCACCTTGAATCCACATACTTTAAAGTTGGAACATCCATACGCTGCATTCCCTTTGATCAAAGGATGCTCCTTACATTTAGGGCACTGCAGGCTGGAAATTTCCTGTTTAGCTTTAGGTGCTTTTTTAGGTTTCTCTTCTTTTTCGGGCGCTGGCGTTTGCACGGCTACAATGGTTTTGTAGGAGGCGTTCTTCACTTCCTGGGTCAGGTCCACCACCATCTGGATCAGTTCCTGTTTAAAGGTATCCAGCTGGTATTCCCCTTTTTCTATCAGTCTTAATTTCCGCTCCCATTGTCCTGTCAGCTCTGCACTTTTCAGCAGGTCGGAAGTAATGGTATCGATCAGGTCCATACCGGTTTGGGTAGCGAACAGGTTCTTTTTTCTCTTCTCTATGTATTTACGTCTGAACAGGGTTTCGATGATATTCGCACGGGTAGAAGGACGGCCGATACCGTTGTCCTTCATCAATTCTCTCATTTCTTCATCGTCTACCTGCTTACCGGCGGTTTCCATGGCACGGAGCAGGGTGGCTTCCGTAAATGCTTTTGGGGGCGTGGTTTTACCCTGGTGTACCCTTGGAGTATGGGGGCCGCTTTCACCCACTACAAATACGGGCAGTACTTTTTCCTCGATTTCTTCTTTACCGTCTTTGGTTTCTTTTGGCGCGGGTGCATCATTGGCATACACTTCTTTCCAGCCGGGTTCCAGTATCTGTTTACCTGTTACTTTGAATTCAACCTGACCTACTACACCCAATACGGTGGTGTTCGAAATCTTACATTCCGGGTAGAAGGCCGCGATAAAGCGTCTGGCTACCAGGTCGTAAATGCGCTTTTCTTCCAGCGGGAGATTGCTGGGATATACACCTGTAGGGATGATGGCATGGTGATCCGTTACCTTTTTATCGTCAAAGACGGTTTTCAGTTTGGGGATCGGTTTAGCCAGTATAGGTGCTGTCAGGTTAGCGTATGGTTTCAGGTCCTGTAAGATCCCTTCAACTTTTGGATGGAGGTCTTCAGAGAGGTAGGTGGTATCCACCCTTGGGTAGGTGACCAGTTTCTTCTCGTACAGGCTCTGGATATATTTTAAGGTATCGTCTGCCGTGAATGCGAATTTCTTGTTGGCTTCTACCTGCAAACCGGTCAGGTCAAATAAACGAGGGTTGCCTTCTTTTCCTTCCTTCTTTTCGAAACTTGTGATTTCGAAAGGATGTTGTTTCAGGTATTCCAATCCCTTATTGGCTCTGTCCAGGTTTTTGATACGGTCAATAGTGGCTGTGAATTCTGTGTCGCGGTAGATGGTTTTGAGTTCCCAGTATTCTTCTGATACGAAGGCGTTGATTTCCTTTTGCCTTTGTACGATCATGGCGAGGGTAGGGGTTTGCACACGGCCGATGGACAAGACGGTTTTGCCGATGGCAAATTTCTTGGTGAAGAGGCGGGTGGCGTTCATACCCAGCAGCCAGTCGCCAATAGCGCGGGCACTACCTGCAGCGTATAAGTTATCGTACTGATTCGCGTCTTTGAGTTTCTGAAAACCATCGCGGATGGCTTGTTCCGTCAGGGATGAGATCCACAGCCTTTTCACAGGTGCAGAACACTGGGCTTTGAGTAATACCCAGCGTTGAATGAGTTCTCCTTCCTGCCCGGCATCCCCGCAGTTGATCACCTCATCACAGGCTTGTACTAAGGTTTCGATGACTTTGAATTGCTTTTCCACACCACCGTTGGATATGAGTTTAATACCGAAGTGGGAGGGGATCATGGGTAGATCTTCCAGTCGCCAGAATTTCCATTGCTCGGTGTAATCGTGAGGTTCTTTGAGGGTACAGAAGTGCCCGAAGGTCCAGGTGACCTGGTACCCGTTTCCTTCATAGTATCCATCTTTGCGTGTTTTAGCGCCGATTACTTCAGCGATGTCGCGGGCGACACTGGGTTTTTCTGCAATGCAAACCTTCATAAATTACATTCCCTGATGGGGCAGGCAAATGTAGGAAAACAAAACCACGAAAAAATCGATTTTACCTTCGGCAAAATCGATTTTTTCGCAAGGGGCATGGACTGCGGCCGGTTGGAAAGGTTATCCGGTATTCTTCGGTTAGCTGGAAAATGTTATTTAATAATCAACGAACTGTTCATCCACATAACACCACAACCATCTTTCTCCCGGTTCTGCCGATATCACCACCGGATGTTGTGTTTTATGAAAATGCTTCGTCATATGCTTCTCTGGCGACTGGTCGCAACATAAAGTTGCGCCGCAGGTCTGGCAGGTACGAAGGTGCACCCAGTCAGATCCTATTTTTACACACTCCCCGCATACATGTTCCTCATCAACTTTGAGTGTCTTGATTGCTGTAATATGTGAACAAATTTCTGACATAGTTATTTATTTCACCTCTGCGAGGTATTTGTGTACAAAACTGATGGCCATAGACCCTTCGCCTACAGCTGCCGCTACCCTGTTCATGGCATTTGCTCTTACGTCGCCGGCTGCAAAAATGCCCGGACAACTGGTTTCCAACAGATAAGGATCTCTCTGCTGTTTCCATATCTGCTCAAACTCAGGGTGCGTGAACAGGTCCCGACCCGTTTCTATAAATCCTTTGTCGTTCTTGATGATATTCATTTCCAGCCATTCTGTAAATGGCTTCGCACCAATAAAGATGTACAATCCATCTGCATGTTCCTGTGTCTGCTCACCTGTTTTGGTGTTGGAAATGATCAGGCATTCCAGTCTGTCAGATCCTCTGGCTTCCACCACTTCAGCAAATGGACGTACATGAATATTATCCGTTTCCACGATCCTATCTATAAGGTAGGCAGACATGGTGCTGGACAAATCTTCTCTGCGAATGAGGATATTCACATTCCTTGCAAACTTGGAAAGATACATGGCGGCCTGTCCGGCAGAGTTACCGCCACCTACTATGAACACATCTTTGTCCTTACAGGCAGGGGCCTCTGTCATAGCAGCACCATAGTAAATACCGGCACCTGTAAAATCAGCTACACCTTTTGTATCCAGTGTGCGGTAATCCACACCTGTGGTAATTACCACACTCCGGCTGTTTACAAATGTGTCATCTTCCATGATGATCTTATTGTATCCACCTGTTTGCTCAATGGCTTTCACAGATTGCGGGGTGATGAACTCTGTTCCTAAACGTTGTGCCTGAGAGATGGCTCTGCGGGCCAGATCAGCCCCACTCAACCCCTTTGGAAACCCCAGGTAGTTTTCAATTCTGGAACTGGTGCCTGCCTGTCCGCCGGGGGCACGTTTCTCTATCAGCAGGGTTTTCAATCCTTCAGAAGCGCCATATACACCCGCTGCTAAACCGGCAGGTCCTGCACCAATAATCACTACATCGTACACTTCATGTTTGATCTGTGGATTCAGGCCTACTTTGCGGGCAGTGTCCTGTATAGAAGGATTGGAGAGGAAAGTGCCATCTTCGAAGAAGATCACTGGTACATCCTTTTCATCCAGTTTATTCAGGGCAAGCAGATTACAACCTTCCTGGTTGCTATGAATATCCAGCCATTTATAAGGAATGAGGTTCCCTGCCAGAAAATCTTTGATGGCATGGCAGGTGCGTGAGTACTGGTACCCAACTACCTTAATGCCTTTGAATTCCGGGTGATAATCGCTTTTCCAGTCATCCAGCAGATCATCAATCACAGGGTAGAGTTTGTCTTCTGGCGGATCCCATGGCTTTACCAGATAGTAATCCAGTTGTACCGTATTGATGGCTTTAATAGCTGCGTCCGTATCAGAGTAAGCAGTGAGTAATACCCTTTTTGCATCCGGGTAAAATTTGATCGCCTTTTCCAGGAAAGTCACCCCATCCATCACCGGCATGCGTTGATCGCTGATGAACATGGCGATGGTTTCTCCTTTGTTCTTCAGTTCCAGCAGGCTATTGAGCGCTTCCTGCACATCGGAGGTACTGATGATCTTATAATGCTGTCTATACTTGTTTTTCAAGTCACGCACGATCGCCCGCAAAACCTGCGGATCGTCGTCAATACAAAGAATAATAGGTTGGTTCGTATTTTTCTCAGTGTCTTTATCTGGCATAAGCGCACCGTTTTTTTAGTGAATTAATGGATGGGGATCAGCACAGAAAAAAGTGTCTTTCCCGGGACTGAATTTACTTTAATATTTCCATGATGTTGCTTCACGATCTGGCAGGAAATGTCCAGACCGAGTCCGGTACCTTTACCAATTTCTTTGGTTGTAAAGAAAGGGTCGAAGATCCTGGACTGGATATTCTCAGGAATACCGGGCCCGTTGTCGATGATGGAGACCTTTACACAAGTGCCATCTTTCTCTGTTTTTATTTCGAGGGTACTGTTTTCCCGGCCCTGCATAGCATCCACTGCATTATCGATCAGGTTGGTCCATACCTGGTTCATTTCCCCGATCATGATACTGACAGGTGGGAGAGAAGTATCGTAGTTTTCGATGAGTTGCACATGTCCTTTGCGCAGTTTGTACTCCATGATGTTGAGCGTATTCCGGATACCATCATGAATATCTGTGAGTCTTTTATCATGGGACTGGTCCATGTGGGTAAAGGTTTTCACAGAGCCAACCAGTTTAACGATGCGGGCAGAAGCTTCTTCGATGTCCAGCACCATTCTTTCGGTGACGAGGTTCTTGTCGATCCAGTTGAGTACAGCCGACAGAGAATTTGGTGACATATGGGATTTAAATTCTTCCAGTATGTCTATGGTAATGCCGAATTCCACGAAATTCTCAGCTATTTCCACACCATTGGCCACATCGTGGTCATCCAGCCAGTCCACCATGTCATCTTCCTTTGCGCCTCTTTCCATCATGGTGAGTTTGGGTCTGTCGGTAGATTTGAGGATGGTGAACATTTTATCTTTTACAAAAGTCACATCGTCCGGGGTCATCTTTATGGCCATGACCTGCTGGAAGGTATCCGGCATGAGTTGCAGGTGCTTCCTTAAAGAGGAGGCGCCCCGAACGATGGCGGCAGCGGGGTTGTTCAGCTCATGCGCCAGACCGGCGGAGAGCTTGCCCAGTGCCATCATCTTTTCATTCTGGCGCATCATGGTAGTATATTCCCTGACCCTGTTTGTCATCACATGTACTAATGCCTGGGTGAGTTCAAACTGGGTATGGATCATGACATCGATCTTTTCGATAGGGAAGCACATGAGCTGTGATTCCACCATTGCTTCGCTGTAGATGGTCGCTGTCATACCGCGGGAGAAGGGGAGGTAGCCACTGATAGTACCTGCTTCCATGACGGTAATTTCGACGGGATCGTTGTTCTGCAGGTAGTACAGACGGAGCTTTCCTGAAATAAGGATATAGGTAGCATTGAGGGGTTCGCCTGTTTTGAACATAAAATCCCCTGGTAGAAGCGTTTTGGGTTCGCTGTTTTCAGCCAGCCATCGAAGTTGTTCGACGGGTACGTCTTTGAACGCCTCGACTGATTGTAGCCATTCAGTGGAAATGTTTACCATAACTTAAAGTTAAAGATAATTTGCCCGTAAGTGGAGAGCAAAAGATGTTCCGGAAAGGATAGACGAGAGAAGCGATGAAATGTACAAGTGGAAATGATTATAATATCATTAAATACTGGAACTTAATAAAAAATCACTGGGGCTTTTGGCGTATTTTGCGTAAGTTTAAATAACACGCGTACATACGCCATCCCTATTGACCTATAAAAGCACATGTTTATGTCTAAGTATTTGTATCAGTGATAAATGTAAGACGATGTCAAAAAGTGGAAAGAATATATTTTTAGCCGATGACGATGCCGACGATTGTCTGCTTTTTGAAGACGCTCTCAAAGAGGTCGCGGATGATATTATTCTGACTACAATCTCTGATGGCAAAGAACTCATGGATATGTTAGACGAGCGCGTTCCCTCGCCTCCCGACATGATCTTCCTGGACTTGAATATGCCTCGTAAAAATGGTTTTGAATGTCTCAGGGAAATCAGGACAGATCAGCGCCTCAAGTCCATTCCCGTAATTATCTTTTCTACCTCATCACAACCGGAATTTATAGAACAGGTGTACATTTCAGGAGCTAACCGATACATCAGGAAGCCCTCTTCCTTTTCGGAACTTATGAAAGCAATAGCAGAAATGTTATCTATTGATTGGGATACCAATGAAAGATTCCCTAAACGAGATAAATTCTTTATCTCCTTTTAAGAAAACAACGCTCCTGTCGTGGGAAATATAGAACAACACTTAAAAGAATTACTGGCATTGCGTCAATCCGTGCAAAATCTGGATGAGCAAATCCGGGTAGAGACAGCAAAAAAAGCAATTAACAACGAAAGCCGTTTCAGAGAAAGTGTGGAACAGGCTCCGGTAGGTATTGCTATTTTCAGAGGGCGGAATATGGTGTTTGAAATGGCGAATGCTATGTACCTGGAACTGATCACCCGTCCTGTGGAAGCAGTGGTGGGCAGGTCGCTCTACGACGTATTGCCGGAAGTAAAGGAATCGGTAAAGCCGCTGTTGGACAATGTTTGGGATACCGTTACTCCGCACTATGGAAATGAGTTTCCTGTCATTCTGTACAGACATGGGGTGCCGGAGATGGTGTATTTCAACTTCGTCTATCAACCACTGAAGAATAGTACCGGGGAAATTGATGGTGTAATGGTGGCTGCGACAGATGTGACAGCAGCAGTAATAGCCAAGCACTCCCTGATGGAAAGCGAGAACCAGTTTCGCAACCTTGTGATGCAATCGCCTATAGCCATGGCTATTTTCAAAGGAAGGGAGATGGTGATTGATATGGCAAATAATACCATGCTGCAGACAATGTGGCGCAGAACATCCGCCCAGGTAACGGGTTTGAACCTGCTGGATGTGTTCCCTGAACTGGCAGGGCAGAAGTTTCCTGAATTATTACAACAGGTGTACAATAGTGGGATTGCCTACCAGGAAAAAGAGGCGATCGCTTATGTAGATGGTCCGGATGGCATGAAGCGGTTTTACCTGGATTTTGAATATAAGCCCCTGTTTGACCTGGAAAAGAATGTATATGCCATCATGGCCACAGTGTCTGATGTGACAGAGCGAAAGGAGCATGAGATGGCACTCCGACTGTCAGAAGAACGGTTCAGGGTATTGGGTGATACGCTGTCACAGATGGTCTGGACCACGGATCCGGAAGGCAAATTGAACTATGCCAGCAAGCAGTATTTTGAGTTTACAGGCATGACACTGGAGGAGTTGAATGGGATAGGATGGTTTAGTGTGATACATCCGGAAGACCTAATGAAGAACTTACCTATATGGCAGGAGGCATTGAGTAAAGGCGTTGAGTATCAGATAGAGCATAGAATGAGAAAAGCAGATGGTACCTATCGCTGGCACCTGACACGGACGGTGCCCCAAAAAGATGCGGAAGGGAATGTGAATATGTGGGTAGGATCTACGACGGATATTCATGAAGGCAAAATGTTTATAGATAAGCTGGAAGCAGAGGTGCAGGAGAGAACGAAGGCCTTGCAGCGATCCAATGATGAGCTGAGGAAATCGAATGAGGAGTTGGCACAGTTTGCATATGTAGCGAGTCATGACCTGCGGGAGCCGTTGAGGAAGATCCAGACATTTGCAAGCCGGTTATTGGAAACGGAGTATAAGAACATCTCAGATAAAGGGAAGGATTACTTTTCCCGTATGCAGGCGGCGGCGCAGCGAATGCGGCAGCTGATAGAAGACCTGTTATCGTTTTCGAGGACGAGTAATAATGGGGAGCAGTTGTTTGAGTATGTGGATCTGACGCAGGTGTTGATGAGAGTAAAGGAGCAATTGAGTGATCAGATAGATAAGAAAGAGGCGGTAATAGAATATGATTTGCTGCCAGTGTTGTCGGCAATTCCTTTCCAGATAGAGCAACTGTTTATGAATTTGCTGACCAATGCGTTGAAATTTTCGGGAAAGGGGGTGAAGCCTCTTGTCAGTGTGAAGATGGAGGATAATGTGTATACGCTGGTAGGAGGATTACCTTATCATAAGATTACGATTGCGGATAATGGGATTGGGTTTGATCCGCAGTTTAGTGAGCGGATCTTCCAGGTGTTTCAGCGGTTGCATTTGCGGAACCAGTTTGAGGGGACGGGGATAGGATTGGCGATTTGTAAGAAGATAATGGATAATCATAACGGGGTGATAACGGCGGAGGGAAAGCCGGGGGAAGGTGCTGTGTTTACGTTGTTATTTCCGGTTGGGTAAATAGATTTCATTTTGCATTCGCATGTTCATTTGCATAAAAAACGCTTTTGCCGGTTTGCGGCAAAAGCGTTTTTTATTTTTATATTTTAGGTGCCAATAGTTCCCACAATTCGGGGGACCAGGGCCATTGTCGTTTTACGGTTTCTTTATCCATGTTACTCAATACAAGTGGGAATTGCTTTCCTGCAAATGTGGGTTCCAGCCGTTTTACCACTTTACACACCTCGATGTATACGTTTGCAGCGGCTACTGTGAGCTCCTGCGTAGGCGTGCCTTGTTTTGCATAGTCATTCCATTTTTTCCAGAACACATACACCATTCTATCTCTGAGTGCATTCCCTTCCGGCAATTGCTGTATATTATTATACAGGAGGGTTAAAAACGATTGTAGTTTTTGCGGGTCGCTGTAAATAGACTTTGCCCATTTACCACCTGCTTGTCTGAACAGGTGTTCCAATACTACATAGGGTAAAGTGGCCTCTGGACTGTTGGAGCCAGGGATGTTGCTAAATACCTTTGTGATCAGATCTCCCGGTTCAAGTGCAAAGAGCAATTCTGCTATCGGCCATTGGCTATACAAGGCAGCCCATCCCTGGTATTCCCAGTCATTTAAGGTAGCATATCGCCTCTTTGAATGGAGCGTAGGCATACTGAATTTGATATGCTGTGCATAATTCTCAGGGGTGAATAAGCGGTTCAGTTGTTCCCGGTATTCAGGGTCTATGAAACCGGTTCCTTCCAGATATTTCCGTACCATGTATTGTGCATCTTTATCAGAAGCATTTTGCAGGTAGTCAAGGCTGATCTGCACCAGTTCTGATGTAACCAGTTTGCCTGTCTGCATGATCTGTAATAACTGGTGGAGAATACCACCGGGTTTAGGCATACTCAAAAGCAACTTATAGAGTTCGATCACTTCTGCTTTCCTGATAGTCCTGTTCTGCCAGGCATCCTGTAACATTCTTTCTGCTTCCATGAAGGATTGCATCCCATTTTTCTTCATCATGGTTTGCCTGAAAGCAGGGAGGAAAGCACCGGTTTGGTCACTCTTGTCAGTATCACTCAGTAGCCAGTTTGCTTTTGTGAGCGATACGATATGAGGGAGTTGAGCTCTGACGCTGGCATCGGTAGCAGCCAGTTTGCCGAGTAGCTGTACCCATTCATCCAGCGGGGACTGTGCATAGTAGGCAATATGTCTGTACAATGAAGTGGTAATCGCGGGTGCTAACTGACTGAAATCTACTTCCAGTGTTTTGAGCAATGCGTAGGTAGCTGCCAGTTCGCGGATATCTTTGGATTGTTCCAGTAGTAACCCCAGACTACGTTTCAGATCAGGAGAGTCGCTGTAGGAAAAGGTTTTGAGCCGCTCTATGACTGCGTTTCTTGTTTGGTCAGGATACCAGCTGGATTCCAGCACTTCTCTGAACAGTTGTAATAATGCCTCTTTATTAGCGGGAGTAACGGGTACTGCCAGCACGGCATTGATCAACTGTGTTTTCAGATAGTGGTCTGTTTCAGCGACCGCGAGGTCGGTGACTACCTGTAAAGTAGCTTCAGATTTACGGCCGGTATTTAAGAGAATATTTATTAACGCACTACGTAGCGCAAGCAGGGGTTCCAGTTTGATGGCGGCTGCCAGTGTGGGTTCCAGTTTGGCCTGGTGCTGTACGAATTGCTTTTCCAGATATGGAATGGCAGCTTCTCTTACATAAGGGTTCTTATCGTTTAGCGTCGTGATCAGCAGATCTGGTATTTCTGCATGTTCTAATAAAGACAGCAGGCGTATTTTCAAACTAGCAGAAGGTGTTTGTGCAAACAGTTGTGTTAATTCGGTTTGCAACTCAGGATGTGCTACCAGTCTGTCGCTGATCAATGCCAGCAGTTCCGGTTGATCAGGTGCTTTTTGTAAAGCGGAGAAGATACCACTGAATAAAGTGGTGTCTATTTCACGCAGGTTTGATAAAAGTTGAATGATGGCTGCTCTTACATACAGATCAGTTTCTGACATGAATCGCGCTGCAAGATGTTCAATCACTGTAGCAGAAGGCGCTGGTAATACGGCTAAGAACCCGATGGCTGCCAGTCTTGTATTTCTATGCTCTAATGGAGAGAGGAACTGCAAAGCTAAAGTAGCTGCTGCATCTGTCGGGAACTGTTTTATTAATTCCAGCAAAGCAGGTTTTACGCTGTCGGGAGCCAATGCAATAAATTCACTCACTTTAGAAATTGTATCCGCAGATTTATTGACAGTGCGTAAGAGACCATCTATGCACACTTGCAGAATGATTGGATCGAGGTCATTGACCATTGTATCGGCGAGTATTTCCTGTACACTATCCAGGTGAGCAGCGAGCTGGCTGATGGTCTCAATTGCCAGCAGGCGCAATGTCCTTTCCGGCTCCAGGCAGGCAAACCAGCTCAGGGTATCGATCAGTGCCTCCCGCTGACTCAGGCGGGTAATGGGGATGGCGCATAACAATTCCAGCATACGGGTACGCACAGAAAGGGTATGTTCCTCTCTGGCTGCTGCTGCCAGTTTTTCAACCGCTTCGTCAGTTTCAAGAAAAGGTTGCAGGCTATCGAGTGCTTCCAGTCTTTCGTGTTCTGATCTTTCTGTGGAGATTAATATATCGAATAAAGCAAGTGCTTCTGACATCTTCAAAATTAGTTTAGGTTAATCAGCAAATCCAGGTCCGTCATCATTTGTCGTATTGCGTTGTAAAACTTCTATATCCATACATGCATTGCGGCAGGCATCTTTCATAGCACGCATCACGTCATTGTCCTGTGGAACAAATGGTTTAGCCATGATGGCTTGCAGCAGTTCCGGAACGGGTGTCCAGCTACAGTTTGCCTGTAGATAATTGATGTATGGCAGCATGCCGGCAGGGGTTTGTTGTTTTTCGAGCTGCTGCCTGAATTCGGTTTCAGTGGGTTGTAATACTTCGTGCAGTAAAATCTGGTTAACGTATCTGCCTCTCTTTTCCAATAATTGCCACAGTCCTTCTCGCAGTTCAGCGAATGCAGGATACGTTTTCAGTGCCAGGAGGTAGTGATTGAACTTTGATTCATTACCGAGGTCAATGGTCAATACCTGAGTGAGTGCATACCTGCTCAGGTTATCATCCATGTCTTTGTGTATGGCGAGGAAGCGGAGTATTTCAATATCAGATACGCCTTCCTGGTACAGGCTACTGCTGTTACCTGGTGTAAGGGCTGCCCAAAGTATACGGTTGGCCATTTCCGGGTTTTCATCATAATACATCCAGATGTGTGGGAAGATGCCGGAGAAGTTATGCTCCACATCTGCTTTGTGCAACCATTGCTCCCAGTTGATGTTGGCGCTGCCTGCCTGTGAAATGGCATTTTCCAGTACCTGTGTGCAGATATCCTTCATTGTTTGATCCTGCTCATGATCTGCCAGTTGGCCGAAAACCTTCACGGTAGCAGGGCTGAGTTGCGGGATCATACTGATCTTCTTCGCCAGCAGGCGACGCAGCTCCCGGTTCAGTTGCGTGTATAACAAAACAGGAGCGGCAGCTTCTACGACTTCGATATTCGCTTTGGTTAGTGGAATAAGCAGGATGCCTTTGATCCCTGCCTCTTTGATAGCAGGAGATGGAGCCTGCAATGCTTTGCTGTAAAAGTTGTTCAGGCTATCATCGTTAGGCGTAAAGCTGGTGATGGCCTGCAGAATAGCAGTGCGGCATTCTTCTTTTTGTTCCTGTTCATAAGCCTGTACAAAGCGTTCGAAGAGTGCGGGGCATTGTGCGATCAGTTTACCAAGAATATTGTAAATGGCCACTGCCAGATCAGCCCGGATGTTTTGTGCAGACAGCGCCAGCAGTGCATTAACGAGCGTTTCATTTTTAGCTGTGTAAGGAGCTAAGAGATATAACAGTTGTAGGTTTTGAGCGGTAGCAAGTTGAGCACACAGGTATTCAATGATAGCAGGTGTGAGTTGCAGGCTGTATTCAAATACCCTTAAGGCAGCCTGCTTTACACTTTGATCAGGATCTTGTGTATAGGCATGCAGGATAGCATCTGTCAGTTCAGTACTGTCTATACCATGAACGGCCAGTAATTGTATACACCAGATACGGATAAAGGGATTGGTATCTGTTTTTAGTAGTGCTAATAATGCTGCTACAGGTACGAAGGAGCGGTCAAAGCAGAAGCGAAGTACCATTTCCCTGATGGCAATGGGTTCATCAGGTGTTAATAGCGATGCGATTGTGGCGATGTCCAGAGTATCCTGCAACAGGAGCCTGTTTACAATCACCAGTTTATCTGTTTCCGCTGCCTGATGCATGATCTCTTTATAGAACGTGATGTCTTCGGGACTGGCGTCTACAGGTATTAATAACCAGGAGAGAATGATGCGGCAGGTGTCTGCATTCTCCTGTTGTTTGTAAAATTCAATCAGGTGTTGTCTGGCTGTTTGATCCGTGATGGACAATCGACCTAATATAGGCAGTATCAGGTCGCGTGACTCATCCTGTGCCAGTGAGGCGATCATAATATCGATCAGCGCTGTGGTATTATTTAGTTGGCGAAGGCCGGTAGCTGCCAGTTGACGGATCATGTCTGCTTTCAGGGTGGTATCCGTTTCGGTGGCAATGAGCGACAACCATTTCTCAGCAATGGCGGGGTCATGGAGATACCGGGTGGCGCCGGACAATAGTGAATATTTTGTATCAGTATCAGAGAGGGGCACCATATCCAGCATCATTAAGGTTTGGGAGGTATGTGCCGTCCGTCTTTCCCTGATCTCATCAGTGATCTTACTCATATTTTAATACGTTGGGTTTAATACCGGAAAGGGCGTCAGCGAGTGATTGTTGCTGAGGAGCGTCCAGATCCAGTTTAACAATAGCGTCCAGGGCTTTTTGCCTGGAGAGTGTATCAATTAGTTCATTGCGTACTACTGCCAGCAGTACATCGAATTGATGGGTAATGCCGGGGCGCAGGTAGCCATCGAGGCACAGGCGCAGGAGTTCTCTGTCAGTATCGTAGCGCAGAACATCTTCGAGTGCAGGGATCACCTGTGGATAGATCCCGGCAACATTGGCCAGCAGGCCGGCACAGGTCAGCCTGAATGGAGAACCAGGTTCTGTGAGTTCTGTGGCAAATACATCGACCAGTTGTGGATGACGTGCTACAGAGAGGGCTTTCACCTGGTTGAACAATACTTCGCGTATGCTATCGTCTCTTTCGCGGGAGAAGAGGAGTAAAAGCGGATCGAGGATCTGTTCAGTTTTCAGGCGGTTGGTAACGAGCGAAAGTACCTTTCTTCTATGTTCGGCTACCGGGAGGTCTTTGATGCTTTCCAGCATAATATTGCTGATGTGCACATCTCTGCCCATGTAAGGGGCCAGCATATCGGTGACGGCAGCAAATTCTCCATCGTCGTATACAGAAGGATTGGCAGCGAAGGCGTTGGCCACGGCCAGTCTGATTTCCGGAATGCGCATGGAAGGTTTGATGAGTTCCAGCAGGTCGTAGCGGATGCCATTAGTACCCGTTTGAGACAGTGCTGTTGCTAAAGTAATGAGCTGTGCATCGCTCATTTGTTTATTATCAGCGAGGCGGCGCATGACGCGTATGCGGATGTCCGGATCGTTTTTGATATCGAAGTAAGGTTGTGCAGCAGCAAAGAGTTTATCGCCCCAGCGGGTGCATTTCTCAGCCAGCGTGAGTGCTTGAGATTGCAGCAGGGTAGGAGAGTTACGATGTTTTTCCAGGGCGGCAACGGCCATATCTTCAGTGATGAGTGGGAGGTTGGCCAGGGTATCCTGGATGGCGACCATTTCGGGTTCACTGAGATGAGGGGTGGCAGAGAGTTCGATGAAGAAGTCTACCAGTTGCTGGTCCTGGTGAATACTGTCCTGTAGTCTGAATAAGATGGCAACGCGGGTATCTCTTTCCTTTTCCTGTCTGAAGAACTGAAGGAGGGCATCAAAGAGGACACGTGGCTCCGGGAAGCGGGAGGTGTTCAACGAAGAAAGGAAGAACATAACTTCATCCCGCAATCTTTTGTCTTTGACATCAGGTAATACCTGTAGCAGGGCGGTGATGACTTCTGGTTCGTGCAGGTGGCTTTTGGCCAGCTGTAGAATCTGTGCTTTGATCACTGTTTCTGCGTAAAGGCTACCCAGTACCTGTCTGATCAGTCCCGGCAGGGATTGTTGGGTTTTGTCCATACTATTTTCAATTAAAGATATGCTGGTATAAAAGGGGGGCTTACAATGTGATGATCGCCTCGATCTTGTCCAAAGCGACAACGCATCTTTTACCATCATGGGTTCTTAGCTCTACGGCTTCCGGATACAGGTTGCTCACAATACCTTGTAGTGTGGCGTGGGTGATATAGATACTGATTTGTTGCTGTTCCATACGGCTGCTTTCAAGTAAGGATATGAATATGGGTGATGGCATGGATGATCCGTTTAAATGAATAATGAGGTAACGGTAAAATTGCATACGAACATAAACAGGGCCAAAAGTAAGGAAGTTTGATTTTAATAACAACCTTGGCAGTGGGGCGAGGGGGAACTTTCACATTTTTTTAAAAAGCAGACCCTGTAGTCTGCGGGCTTTATCCAGCCATTAGGATTTTATCAAATCTCAACTTGCCGGCCTTGATTTTGAATACGTAGAAGATTGCGTATTCGCCACCATCGTATTCAGGATCAGATTTTTTGTTATAGCCACTGAGTTGCAGTGTTACAGTTTGTTCATTCTTATCGTAGGTAGCTTCCATGCTATAGTATTCTTCCTGATCATCTGTAAATTCGGCTGTTTTGGACGTGCCTTTTTCGTATAGATCTTTTGTTTTTATTTTCAGGAAGGCGGTAATAAATTGTTTATCGAAGATTTTGTCGAAGTATAGGTCGAACGATTTCTCAGTGACAGGGGCTTCTTTTTCTGCGAGGTTAGGTACACCGACAATATACCAGAATTCAGCATTGTTGTAAGGAAAGTTAAAGAAGGTTTTAGTTGTTTCTTTATCTCTCTGATAGATAGCGTCTCTAAGGGTACGGACCTGGTCAATCCAGGTAGTAGTGGTGTCGGTGGACGCGATGGCAGTGTGGGCACACAAGAGCAGGCAAATGTATAGTAGGGTTCTTTTCATGAGGTAAATTTAAAATTTTATATTTGAATAACTTTTACCCCGCAACTTAATTTGTTATGATTCCACTGCATCTACAATCTACATACAGTATGTTGACATGTGCTTTTAAACATCCTTTGGAGCAACATACATACGAAGGCGTGATACGGTTTTTGTATTATGACATGTCTGACGGATGTCTGGCGCAGGTATTGTCTTTGATGGTAGATAAAGAGATAGCTATGATCAAGAATGATATAGCCCGATATTATAATGCAGACGAAAGTCATTATCTTGATGTGAAAGAGCAACTCATCAGCTGTGGGTATGATGATTGGTTAAATGAAGATGATTAATACCTTACTACAATATTTGTTGCACCTGCCAATTGGATTTGTGTGGCTCATTTTCTTATTAGAGAATGTGATGATCACCTGTGGGGTATTGTAGATAGGCAGGTGTTTTTATAAGGGAGGGTATACGGCGAAGGAGTGGGGGATTTGGGAGTAGAGCCATTGCCTTCAGGTGTGCGGGATTTGCCGGTGATTCAGCAGCACCTTGAATTTTACTGGAGGGGAACTTTTTTCAGCATTAAAGAGATCGCAGAAGCTTCCGTCTGTGAAAAATGATCTTCACAAAAGAGACGAGTTCGCTGATAGCAGTGATCCCCAATGCATATTTGAAAGTAGACGGATCTACGCCTAAGATGAATACAATCAGGATAACCACGGGTAAGATCATCATACCATATCCTTTCCATCCAATCCACTTTTGGGTAAGAGATACCAGCACCCCCCAGATCAGGCTGAAAAAGCCGGCGGCTGCCAGTAAGCCCAGCATGACGAAGCTACCTTTTTCAGGAGCGAAGAAATTATAGAACAAGATGCTCCATAACATGACAAGGAGGATATATAGCAGGATGTATGGTACGCGTTTCATAGCGACAAAAATATGAGAAAATCTTAATTAATCCGCTTGTTGAGGCAGGAGTTGATGTTGTTGCAGGAGAAGTTTTTTTCGGGGAAGTTGTTTATGAGGTGATTAATTCGGAACTCATAAAAATTCAGCCTACAGCGATTAGCAGAGGGTTACCTGAGAATAATAAAAGGGAACATCGTCAGATGTTCCCTTTTATTATTCCTGGTCTTCATCATCTTCTGTTTCTTCCAGTTTATCCTTATCGCTCCCTCTCTTCAGCTTCACCTTCGGGTTACTTTGTGTTCCCGTTACATTGAACGGGATGCCCAATATCCCTAATGGCGGCAATCCCAGTCTGCCTTTCAGGTTTAATTTCCCATCAAAACTCACTTGACCTTCAAATCTGGGGCGGAAACCAGCCACACGCATTTTGGTCTTCTCAATCGTAATGATATTATTATTGATTTTGGATTTGATATTGATTTTTGACAAATCCGGGTCTCGTACGTCATCCTTGCCGGTGGCGCTACTTACTGCATTGAATAACCGGAATCCCTTCATTTTTACTTGCTTCACAGACAGCACGCCTTCTCCTTTCAGAGAAGGATAGACTGGCTGCATATTGTCATCCAGTCTTCCGCTTAGGTGGTATTCAAGTCCTACGATACCACTGGCGCTACCTGCGGAGGTGGCCATATCATGGAATAATTTGATTTCATTGTAGGCGCGCTTTATATCAAATTCAGCAGCGGAGATATGGTAATCGAAAGTGGCTTTCCGGGTATTGATACTGGTATACTTTGCATCCATCTCCACTGGCGCTCCGATTATAGTAAAGCCGGTTTTGTTCAGCTGGAGGTAGTTGCTGTCAATTACCAGCTGGCCATGGAAATCGTTGATATTAATACCGTTAAAATATATCCTTGCAGCATTGGCATTCAGGGTAAGCGACAGGTTGGCGGGCACCATGACCACGCCGGAAGCGGAAGAAGTGCTGGAGGTTGTAGTAGTGTTAGCTGTAGGGTTGGTGGCTGTTGAATGACCTCCATATACCATCAGTTCATCCACTAATATATAATCGCTTTTAAAATTAAACTGCCCATGCAAAACCTGATCTTTTTGCGTAGCATACCCGATCACATTGGTCAAATAGCCATCCAGGCGGATGGTGGATTTACCATAACGGGCATTGAACTGATCGAACCACATCTTATCCTGGTCAAAACGGAACACGCCGTTAGCAATATAAAATGGGAGTGGGAATAGTTCAGAGGTAAGGGTGATATCTTTTACAACCAGGCTTCCTTTGTTGTATAACCTGTTGTAGCGTCCTGCCATAGCATCGCTTTGTGTACCGCGTAATGACAGGTTGGTTTTGATCAGACCTGTCACATCATATCCTTGCTTTGCAAACACTTTGTATATCTTACCAAGGTCAATATTCCCATTGGAGGTGATATTATAACGCAGGTTATCAAAGTTGTTCAGATCCGCTTTCAACACAAATGGTTGTCCCTCAAATTCAAATGATATCGGTTTGACATTTACATTTAGTGATTTGAAAGTACCTGTAGTGTTGGTAATAGTGGCATCAATATTTATTTTTTCCAAAGGATTGGGGTAGTACTTTGTATGCACAACGCCATTGTTCATAGTGAGAGTGGCGGTGGTGACAGGGAACAATCTTTTTACCGGTACGTAACTGCCTTTTGTGACAATGTTTATATGCAGGTCTCCGGCCATAGATAAGCTATCCAATGGGTAGAACTGCTTCACGTCGTCCAGATGAAGTATTCCTTCCAGGCTGGCATCCACGAGTGGACTGCTGGCATTGCTGACCTGGAAATAGCCTTTGATATAGTTACTCAGCACATTTGCATTGATGTTTTTAACGGCAAGCATAGCATGTGCATAGTTGCTGTCGGGGCAGGAAGCCTGGATGTCAAAATTGATATTGTCAACAGCCTTTGGTAAAGAAGCGAATTTGAAATACCCATTATGGAAGGAAGACTGGAAGCTAAATGCCGGGATGCTGCTGATGACGGTATCGGCTTGTTTCCGCAGTCCTCTGTATACAACGGACTTTGCATATTTTCCATCAGCCAGCAGGTGGGCCTGTAGTCTGCCTTTCATGGCAAATGAGTCCAGTCCTACGGCTTTACTCCATTTTTCCAGGTCTATATCTGTATTCAGTTTAACATGAACTTCCGGCGTTTTGATACCTTTCAGTTTCATGATCGCGCTAAAGTAATCCTTGTCAATATTGAAGAAAATAGAGTCGATATTCACAATCAGGCTATCGGTATTCAGCTGTCGTAATTGTGACTGGAAGTTGAGGAACAGGTTTTTTACAGGGGCGGGTGCTTTTGCATTGGAGATGGTACCATTTCTGATCTGCATATTAAATGTGAGATCAGGCATGGTGTTGGTTGCTGCAATGTATTGACCAGTCAGGGTGGCATTTACATCCGCGGTTCCCGCTACATGTGTATGTTCCAGCCAGGTGGTGTATTCATGTGGCAGGGCACTGAAAATGGCGCTCAGGCTGGATTCTTTTGAATTGAGTTTGAAATCCATGGCATATCCATTCTTTAAAAATCCGAATTTCCCATTTAATTGTACAGGGAGTTCATTGATTTTCAGGTCATTCTTTTCAAAGATCAGATCCAGTGAATTGGTATTGATTTTTGTAATCAGCTCTCCATCCAGCTTTTTATTCTGGATATAAGGTGTATTGCCATAGCTCAGATCGAAAGAGGAGGCACGAAGGCGGGAATACAGATCAAACTGGGCTTTGCTGAGATCTCCTTTACCCAGGTAATCAACATTCTGGGCCTTTACATAAAGCGGGAGTGACTGGTCGTTGTAAATGATATTGCACTGTTCCAGCTGAATGCGTGCTATTTTCAGAGAGGCGCTACCGCTATCTGTTTTAGTGCTGTTAGTAGATGGTGCTGATTGGTAGACGTTATAGTTTGGATGGCCGGCAGCATCTACCAGCACGTGAATATTTCCTTTTGTGAGGTAAATTTCATCGATGCTGATGGCGTTTGAGAAAATGCTGGCGAGGTTTACACCCAGGGCTACTTCATCAGCGGCGATCAGTGTATCTTTTTGGAAAGGCGCGGCGCCTTTCAGATTGAAATCATAGAGGGTTAATGTGAGGGAAGGGAAGTGATTGAAAAAGGAAAGTCTTGCCTTTGAGAAGTTGAGATCCCCAGTAATACTGTTATTGGTCCATGTCTTGATCTTGTTGGAGACAGTCGATGGAAAGAGGACGGGGAGGAGGAATAGCAGTAATAAAAGTGATACAATAGAAATGCCGGCAATCTTCAGTGTTCGTAGTGCTGTTCTTTTGATTTGGACGTAGCTCATAAAAGCCCCCGGGTATTTTTTTAAACCCGGGGTAAAGGTAAGTGGTTTTTCATGAGCTCGATTAGAATGGGTTAAAAGTGAGGAAGTTATAATGATTATTTTAAATGTGTTTGGTTGAGTATTGATGTATTGGTGGAATTAATTATTCATTTGATCGACAGAGAGAATGTGTTGTGTAAATAAATTGGGGGAAACAAAAAGAAGGCGCCTTAGGTAAGTCGCCGTTCTTTTTCAGTGTACAGTACTTACCTGGTATTGCATGATCCATTATTACAGCTATCACAGCAGGTAGTATTGACCAGTGCCTGAATGATGAACATGGCACCAAATATGGCAATGATCAGGAGTTGCATCTGTATAGCCACACCGATTAAAATTATGCCGGCAATCAGTCTTATTATCCTGAAGAAGCTCCAGTTTTTAACTATTTTGTTCATAAGTTTTTTCCCGATTTGGTTGTAAAAATCCGATAGGAAAACGAGAATGACTGTAACTATTGTTACATATTTAGTTTTAGATTAACAATATCATGGTACAATTGGGTATAGACAGACTACTACTTACTGCATGGGACTGGAAAGCCAGGCGGATAGGTTTCGTAACGAACAATGCGGCTGTTACCTCAAATTTTGAAGCTTCCAGGAAAGCCTTAATAAGAAATGGATTTAATGTTGTCAGGTTATTTTCTCCTGAGCACGGATTGGATACTACCGGTCCGGATGGTCACTTTATGGGAAATACAATGGATAATCTGACAGGTTTGCCGGTAGTGAGCTTATATGGTGAAAAGTTGGCCCCGGATCAGAAGGACTTTGAAGATCTGGATATAATCCTGATTGACCTGCCTGATATTGGTAGTCGTTTTTATACTTATTTATGGACTTTGACTTATGTGCTGGAGGCCGGAGCGCGCTATGGGAAAAAATTGATTGTATTAGACAGGCCTAATCCAATTTCTGGAAATCTCCTGCTAGCCGAAGGTCCGATGCTTGATGAAGTGAATGCCGCCAGTTTTATTGGCAGGTGGGCGATCCCTGTTCGTCATAGCTGTACAATAGGAGAGCTGTCGTATTATTTTAACATAGAAAGAAAAATTGGGTGTGACCTTCAGGTTGTCACATGTACTGGGTGGAGGCGTCATATGTTTCATCCTGATTGGAGCGAATCATTTGTACCTGCTTCTCCTGCTATTAATACTTTTGAGACGGCCTTGCTTTATCCCTGTCTTTGCTTCCTGGAAGCGACAAATATCAGTGAGGGTAGAGGTACCGCTGTGCCTTTTAGGGTAGCAGGTGCTCCATGGATAAATGCAGGAGAGCTGGCGAACATATTTAATGATAATATTAAAACAGCTGTTGTGGCCCGTGAAGTTGATTTCGTGCCGGAAGTGGGTAGATATGCAGGTAATAGTTGCAAAGGTATAATGTTGCATGTGACAGACAGATACCAGTTTCACGCAGTAAAAACGGGGTTACTATTGATTAAGCTGATCATGGATACTTATAAGGGGAGGTTTGAATGGGCACCATACAAAACCCTTGTAAATGGAAAGGGGGAAAATCATTTGACATTATTATTGGGTCAACTGGATGCAGAAGATTTTTTCAAATTGCCTTTTGAGGGTTTTAAGGAGGAGTTGGATAGTTATGTTAGCAATGGGAATTGGAGAGAAAGAGTAGAGCCTATATTATTATATGAGGACTAAAACGATGGAAGATGTGAGAGAGTTATATTTGTTTTAGGTAGGATATGTCGTCTCCCTATTTTCCTTATATTCCAATTACTAATGAGGTAAATGGTAAAAGAATGGAGGAATTAATAGAGCATTTTCCGCGGAAAAATTGCTTCTACCTGCATATCAATCTTACGAAGATAATCGGCTCCATATGTTCCATTCTCCAATCCATTCTTCAATGTTTCCGGCACATAATCGTCGAGAACAGTACAATGGGAGGCAATAATTGTGGCTATTGCACACACTGTATCTGTATCCGAATTCTCTATTTGGTTTACCACATTCAAAAATACATCTGCCATCGTTTTTGCATTCTTCAATGCAGAGAGGGCTTGTGTCACTATCCTCATTGCATTTCCGGGATCATTTTCAATACCATTTTGTTCCCATCCTTCGCCTGACTGCACAATTGAAAACGCCTCCAATTGCTGGCGAGTACCTCCGTGATGCAAAAAATGCACAGACGGTGCTACTGCCAATGCAGATGTAGTCCCTGCGACGCAGTCTACAGGAGAATTTTTTGTGATTGTACAACTTATTCTGTCAATAAAAATGCTTCCAAAACAAGACACTTTTGCAGTGTGTTTTATTTAATACTGTTAGAAGCGGGAGGCTTTTGGTGAATTCCACACAGTCTATAAGTGAAATAGCCTGGAGCTCAATTTTAAGAATAATTCGTACTTCTCTCGTTTTCTTTAAGAAGTAAGAAGGGATAAGTCCTGAAAAAGTTAAGAATATGAAACATGCTAACAAAGATCTTATATAGTCCATCTCGCCTTCCCTAATTCCATATTTTTTTAATAATAAGTAAAAAGTTACATCATTGAGGTAAATAGGATAACTGCCTGCGTTTTAAGGTGTCTAATTTTGTTCCTGAAATAACACATATACAGGAATATGAATACAAATGCGCATTCTGATATCGAAAAAGACTTCAAACCCAAAGGTACTATCGTCTTCATAATTCTATTGCTGCTTCTTACTGTTTTGGTATGGTTCAGCGTGTATAATCTTCAGTTGGAGAGACATTGAGTTAATAATAACTATTATTATGAATAAGTATGAAATAAAAGTCGTTTTACTGAGTAGTTCGGTAATGGCGGTATTTTTTTTTGCTCTCCTTTATAATGTATTTGCCAGGAAAATAGATGTACCTACCTGTATTCCCTATCAGGCATCTTTTCAGCAGTCATTGGTTAAGCAGGTTGATAATACACATTATGAAGTATATGTTATTGCAAAGATGTGGGCCTTTGATCCCGCGGAAATAACGATACCAGTGGGTAGTACAGTTGATTTTTATCTGAGCTCTGCTGATGTGGTACATGGATTCAATATTGAACGAAAGGGAGTCAACCTGATGGCTGTACCGGGTGCTGTTAATAAGGTGACAGTAAAATTTACAGACTATGGAACATATAGAATTGTATGTCATGAATATTGTGGTGCGGGGCATCATAATATGATGGCCCAGGTATTAGTTACTTATTTAAAGAGATAAAGAATGAATATATCAGCATCATATAGAAGAACAATTCTTACCGGTCTTTTTATGCCTATGACACTCTTTATATTGGGTGCTTATAATGGTGTAATGCAAACACTTTACAGAGCAGGCGTTATTCATAAAGCAGCGGTTGCAGGTATTAATTATTATCAGGGACTTACTATGCATGGTGTTATTAATGCTATTGTCCTCACCACATTTTTTGCTGTGGTTTTCGGACATGTAACAATGAGTCATTACCTGAAGAAGGAGCCTCCTGGATGGTCTTACCGCATATCGATGGTATTGATGGTGATTGGTACTTTAATAGATGCGATATTAATGATAATGGGTAAGGCGCAGGCTCTTTATACATTTTATGCCCCGCTTAAAAATTCACCTTTGTTTTATCTGGGTACATCTTTATTGATTGTGGGTAGCTGGGTCGCGTTTTTTGGCTGGATTAAAATGTATATCGATTGGAAGAAGGAACATCCTGACGGGAAAATGCCCATTGCCGTTTTAGGTACGTTCGTGAATTTTACAATGTGGGTTATCAGTAGTATCCCGGTGGCATATGAATCATTGGTATTGTTAATGCCCTGGTCGGCCGGCTGGACAGAAGATATTAATGTGCCGCTTACCCGCATGCTGTTCTGGATGTTTGGACATCCTTTGGTTTATTTTTGGTTATTGCCTGCATATATAGCATTTTATACCATTCTACCCAAAATAAGCGGAGGAAAACTATACTCCGGAAATGCAGCAAGGTTAGCTTTTTTGTTATTCCTTATATTATCTACTCCTGTAGGTGTACATCATCAGTTTAGTGAACCGGTAATGGGGCAGGGAACCAAACTTTGGGTAAGCATACTTACTTATGCGGTGTCTATTCCCAGTTTCATGACTGCATTTACTGTTGGGGCTTCTTTAGAATTGGCAGGGCGAAAACGGGGAGCCAGAGGTTTGTTTGACTGGATGGCAAAATTGCCCTGGTTCCGATCTGAATATTACCTGTTCGGATATTTCCTGTGTGGGTTGATATTATTCATTTTTGGAGGACTGTCAGGAATCATCAATGCGTCTTATTCTCTTAATCAAATGGTGCATAATACCGGCTGGGTACCTGGGCATTTTCATATGACAGTGGCCGGACCTGTCCTACTGGTAATACTGGGTATGAGTATTTACATGTATAGTACTGTATCCGGAAAGCCGGTAAAATTTTTAACCATGGTTACTCTTGTTCCGTACGTTTGGATGATCGGTGTGGCATTACTCTCACATGGATTAATGGCAGGAGGGTTAATGGGGGAACCCCGGAGAACCAATATGGGAATGTCTTATACTAATCCTGAAAGCAATCTGTTTAATTCAAATTGGATACCTACAGCAACAGTTACTATGTTCGGGGGCATCGTGATGGGAGTTGCAGCATTGATATATTTTGTGAGTTTCTTTGCCACAGCACTTGGCAAAAGAACAAGGCAACCAGTTATTTCGCTACCGGAATCAGAAGAATTACGTGAAGAAAAACCAATTCCACTGTTACACAATATGAAGCCCTGGATCATTGCCAGTATAATATTGGTAATGCTTACTTACATTCCTTCTTTAATGAACGTATTCAAATACAGCACGCCTGTTCCCAATAAATTCAATGCAGAAAGTCCTGTAAATGAAAGCGGCAATAATGATAAGTATTCTCAACCTGTGACAAATGAAAGAGCTAAGTAAAAGAGCATGGGTACTGTTTTTCGGTATTGCATTTATACTGCCGGCAATGACTTACGGTGCATTATACTGGTACAACCATCGTATTGCAGGCCTACCTTATTACGGTGAAAATTACAGGTTAGAAACCAGTCGTCCATATTATACAGTTCCTGATTTCTCATTTGTAAATCAGGACGGCAATTTGATTGACAATAATTTTATAAAAGATAAAATATGGGTGGCACATTATTTTTTTACCACCTGTACAACTATTTGTCCAAAAATGATGAATGGGATGAACGATGTGCAGAAAGTATTTGCGGGTAATGATGATGTTCGCCTTGTATCTTTTACTGTAGATCCGGAACAGGATAGCCCTGCTGTTTTAAAACAATATGCTCAATTACGGGAGATACAAAGCAAGCAGTGGGGACTATTAACCGGTGATAAGAAAATGCTATATCAATATGCCCGTAAAGGATTGTTTATTGTGGCTACAGACGGGGACGGAGGCGACGGAGACTTTATTCATAGTGAAAAATTGGTGTTGATGGACCGTTTAGGGCATATACGGGGATATTATGATGGAACCGAAAAAAATGACATCCAACTATTGATTAACGATATCAGGCGCTTGCTTGCAGATAATTAGAATTATGAAGAAAAGAATTTTCAAAGGATATTTTGTATTGGGTTTTATTATGATTTTATTGCTCTTTATGTTTAGCAATGTTGATGCACAGCCAGATGTTACACATGGGAAGCAGTTATTTACTAATCGTTGCGCTGCTTGTCATGCTATAGCAAAAGATGTAACCGGACCGGCGTTAAAAGATGTTGACAAGAGACATACAGAAGACTGGATTATAAAGTTTGTGCAAGGGTCGCAATCTGTTATCAAATCAGGAGATCCGGTTGCTGTTCAATTGTTTGAAAAGTTCAATAATACTATCATGCCCAATCATCCGGATTTGAGTAATGATGATATCAAAAGTATCATTGCCTATATTAAAGATGAAGGTGCAAGACAAGCCGCTTTACCAGCATTACCCGCTGTAATCAACGATGATAAGCCGTATGCCGGGAAAAGCAGTGTTTTGCATCAGTTAGTTTACTTAGATATTCCAGGTGAGCACCGACCATTAAACCTTCAGTCTCCATTCGTTTTATTATCGCTTGCCGGCATAATTATAGCCCTGGTTTTATGCTTCTGGGTAGTTGTTAAAACTTATGATATCCTCGAAAGGTATCAACAATCAAAAGAATAGAATTTTCTGGCGTATATCGTCCGGTAAAATCTGAAAAATAAATGCTTAGCCCAATTATAAGGTTTTTTATCAACATTTTAATTCATATTAATTACCTGTCATAACGTCTGCGTAACAAATGTTACCGTTTTACTTATTTGCTGCCAGTACTTTTGTAGCAAATAGGAAGTTAATGAATGCTACAACGTATATTATAAAATTGAGTCTGTTCCTGTTGATGGGAACAAACGGCTTGCTCTCAGTCGCATTTGCGCAGGAAAATACCCGGAATATAAGTCTCACGGAGGCAATCTCAACGGCCCTGTTGAATAACAAAGATATTCATCTGGCACTGCTGGATGAACGTATTGCAGCTTCTGACTATAGGCAAACACAAGCGATCTTTCTTCCACAGGTGGATGTTTCTTATACTGCTATGAGCACGAACAATCCGCTGAATGCCTTTGGCTTCAAGCTACAGCAAAGGACGATAACACAAGGTGATTTTAACCCGGCTACATTGAATCATCCATCTGCTACACCGGATTATATGGCCAAACTGGAATTACAGCAGCCACTGTTGAATATGGATATGCTGTATCAGCGCCGGGGGGCCGAAAAGAAAACAGAGGTTTATCAATATAAAACACAGCGAACCAGGGAGTATTTAACCTTCGAAGTGCAAAAAGCTTACCTGCAGTTACAATTGACTTATACAGCTGTTAAAGTATTGGAAGAGGCTTTGCAGACAACCAATGATGTTTATACTTATACCAAAAATCATTTTGATCAGGGCCTGATTCAAAAATCAGATGTATTAAATGCGCAGGTACAGGTGGCAACAATAACAAGTAATCTTACCAAAGCAAACAGTAATATCCGTAACGCATCTGACCATCTCAGTTTATTGATGGGTGAAAAAACCGGCACCATATACAAAATCACGGATGGCATTACAACGGCTCCGCAAATGCCTGATGCCGTGCGGGATGTTACTTTTTCAAGAGCAGATTTTATGGCTATGCAAAAAGCGGTAGAAGCATCTGACCTGGTGATCAGGTCAACACAAATGAAATACCTGCCCAGATTGAATGCATTTGGAAACTTTCAATACAATGATAATAGTATGGTGGGTTTTGGTGCGAATGCCTATCTCGTTGGTGTGCAATTGTCATGGAATATTTTTAATGGTAACCGTACTAAGAACACGATCACTACCCAAAAGCTGGAACGTGATAAGTTAGTTACACAATTAGAAGATAAAAAGAATCAAAGCCAGTTGGAATTGGATAAAGCTTATCGTGACCTGGCTGATGCCCGGTCAGAAACCGGAAGGGGGGAAGTATCCGTTGAGCAGGCTGCGGAAGCGTTACGCATTATACAGAACCGGTATGAGCAGGGGCTGGTGAACACGACAGACGTATTGTTGGCTCAAATGCAACTTTCGCAACAAAAATTATTGCTGGCACAGGCACAGTTCTCTGCTAATGTGACCCTGGCTTACCTGCAATTTTTAACCACAAGCACTAATAAATAAATTTTCATAAATGAATAGCGTTTACATCTCAAAAACAATAGCACTTATATGCATCGGTTTTGGATTATTATCCTTAACCTCATGTTCTTCACATGAGAATACGGATAATAAAACAAGCACAGATAGCGCAATAGTCGTAACGGTCGCCACTCCTTCATCGACAGGACAATCGGGGTTAAATATAAGTGGTCAGATTGAAGCGGGTGAAACAGCTGGTATCAGCACGAGGGTGATGGGTTACATTACTATGATAAATGTAAAAGTGGGGGATAAGGTGAGTAATGGACAATTGCTGGTTACTATCAGCAATCAGGATATACTGGCAAAAAGGGCGCAGACGGATGCAATGATCACTGAAGCAGATGCTGCCTATAAAAACGCGCAAAAGGATTTTGAGCGCTTTACTAATCTATACAAGCAGCAAAGTGCTTCCGCAAAGGAACTTGAAAATATCAGCCTGCAGTATACATCTGCGAAATCCCGGCTGGAAAGTGCAAAACAGATGCGCAATGAAGTAAACGCAAGCCTGAGTTATACCCGTTTAATCGCACCTTTTAGTGGTGTGGTTACTCAAAAGCTGGCTGACGTAGGCAACATGGCCAATCCTGGTATGCCGATATTAACGCTGGAACAAAGTGGCAGTTACCAGGTAAGTGCTGCTGTTCCTGAAAATGCCATCAGCCGGATCCGTCAGGGATCAGCCGCAATCATTAGTGTTAGCGCAGTGAATAAAACCATCAATGGGAAAATTTCCCAGATTAGTCAGTCCTCAGAATTTTCAGGCGGGCAGTACGTCATCAAGGTGCAAATTCCTGATCATGAAAAAGAGGGTTTGTATGCAGGCATGTATGCCAATGTATCTATTCCTGTGGCAGCAGCCAGTGAGATAAAGAATGATCAGGTGATGGTACCGCTTTCCTGTATTGAGCATAAAGATGCATTAACCGGGCTATATACTGTGGGTAATAACAGCACTGCTCTATTACGCTGGGTGAGGCTGGGAAAAGCAAATGGGAATCTGGTGGAAGTGCTGAGTGGATTAGCTGCAAACGAACAGTTTATTGTTAATGCTGAAGGCCGGTTATTTAACGGTGCTGCTGTTCAGATAAAAAAATAATAACGATGAAAAACGGATTCTCAGGGAATATAGCAAAGGCTTTTATACAGTCGAAATTAACGATACTGCTGATGATCGCCTTTTTGTTGATTGGCGGTTACAGCACTTTTTTGATTCCTCGTGAAGAAGAGCCACAGATACAGGTACCAATGGCCGATATCTTTATTGGTTATCCTGGAGCATCACCCAAAGATGTGGAAATGAAAGTGGCTATTCCGGTGGAAAAAATGGTCTCCAACATTAAAGGAGTGGAATATGTGTATTCCACTTCAATGCAGGGACAAGCGATGTTGGTAGTACAGTTTAATGTAGGGGAAGATGTGGAGCGCTCATTGGTGAAATTATACAGTGAGCTTATGAAAAATATGGATAGGATGCCACAGGGGGTTACGCTGCCTCTGATTAAAACCAGGGCGATAGATGATGTGCCGGTATTAGGTTTAACCCTATGGAGTGATAAATATGATGATTACCAGTTGAAACAGATAGGACAGGAGCTGGCGAATGAGGTGAAAAAGATAAATGACGTTTCGGATGTCAATATTATTGGTGGGCGAAACAGCGAGGTGAAAGTTTTGCTGGATAAGAATAGAATGGCAGAAAACCATGTAGATTTTTTATCTGTCAGCAAACAGGTGCAGGCAAGTAATGTGCAGTTGGCAGGTGGTACGTTGCTTCAAAAGGATACGGCGTTTTCAGTTGAAACAGGAAATTTTCTGACTTCTTCAGATGATGTGGGTAATCTGGTAGTGGGTATTAATCAACAGCACCCCGTTTATCTAAAGGAGATTGCAACAGTGGTAGAAGATGCCGAAACGCCCAGACAGTATGTATTGTTTGGTTATGGGAGTGCAGATGCTGCAAACGCTCATACATTCAAATCCAATTACCCGGCCGTTACGCTTTCCATTGCCAAGAAAAAAGGTGCAGATGCCATGCAATTATCAGAACAGATCCTGAGCAAGGTGAAACATCTGGAGAAGGAGCTGCTTCCTGGTGATGTACATTTAACTGTTACCCGGAACTACGGGGAAAGTGCGTCGGATAAAGTAGGCGAATTGCTGTTCCACTTGTTTATCGCTATTGTAGTGGTTACTGTGTTTGTGATGCTGGCGATGGGATGGCGTGGTGGTCTGGTCGTGTTTTTGTCAGTACCTGTCACCTTTGCACTTACCTTGTTCGCCTACTATTTTATGCACTACACGCTTAACAGGATCACCTTGTTCGCGTTAGTGTTTATAACAGGTATTGTGGTGGATGATTCTATCATTATAGCAGAGAACATGCACCGTCACTTTAAAATGAAAAAGTTACCACCATTACAGGCCGCCATTTATGCCATTAATGAGGTGGGCAATCCAACGATACTGGCTACTTTTACGGTGATTGCAGCAGTACTGCCAATGGCTTTTGTATCCGGTATGATGGGACCATATATGAGCCCTATGCCTATAGGAGCCTCTATTGCCATGATACTATCACTGATCGTTGCACTTACATTAACACCTTATCTGGGATATATTTTCCTGCGTGAGAAAGAAAAACATGGTGTGGTGCATGAAGATAGCAATGCACCATTACTGGAGTCAACCCGTATCTATAAAATATATCGTTCCTTTATTAATCCTTTACTGGAAACCCGCTGGAAACGCTGGACGTTCATACTAAGTATAGTGGTGATTCTGTTCGCTTCACTGTCTATGTTTTATACTAAAGCCGTTGCGGTAAAAATGCTGCCTTTTGATAATAAGAACGAGTTCCAGGTAGTGATAGATATGCCGGAAGGTACGACGCTTGAAAAAACGCAGGCTGCAGCGAAAGATATTGCCAGCTATGTTGCACACCAGCCTATGGTTAAAAATTATCAGACCTATATCGGGACTTCAGCCCCAATCAGTTTTAATGGACTGGTAAGGCACTACGATTTGCGCCGTGGTGATAATGTGGCTGATATACAGATTAACCTGGTAGATAAAAAGAACAGGAGTATCCAGAGCCATGATATTGCTAAAGAAATGCGTGGAGCCGTACAATCTATCGCCAGGAAATATAATGCCAATGTGAAGGTGGTGGAAGTGCCGCCAGGACCTCCGGTATTATCAACTCTAGTTGCAGAAATTTATGGGCCTGATTATAATGAGCAGATCAGAATCGCCGGCGAGGTAAAAAAAATACTTGGCACCACCAATGATGTGGTAGATGTGGACTGGATGACAGAAGCAGACCAGCCGGAGTATCATTTAGAAGTTGATAAAGAAAAGGCAATGCGTTATGGCATAGCTACCGGGCAGGTTGCCGCAACAGTTAATGCTGCATTGTCTGGCATGTCTGCAGGAAATATATCTCAGCCGGCGGCATTTGTTCAAACAGGCATAAAGCTGCAATTGAGTGATCCTGATAAGAGCAATATAGACGATGTACTAAACCTGAAAGTTATAGGCATGCAGGGCAATGCCGTACCGATAAGGGATCTCGTAAATGTTACCCGTCAATTAAAACCCAAAAGTATTTACCGCAAAAATCAGAAGGAAGTGGTGTATGTGCTGGCAGATATGGCGGGGGATTTAGAGAGCCCATCTTATGCCATATCAGATGTATCAGATCATTTAAAAAGCATCAGGTTGCCTAAGGGATTTTCTCTAAAAGAGGAATATACTCATCAGCCGGAACTGGAAGATAACTACAGCCTGAAATGGGATGGAGAGTGGCAGATCACTTTTGAAGTTTTTCGTGATCTGGGTATTGCTTTCGCTGTGGTGATCATCATGATCTATATTTTGATTGTTGGATGGTTTCAGAATTTTACTGTACCCTTAGTGATGCTTGCTGCTATCCCGTTGTCATTAATTGGGATTGTATTGGGGCATTGGATGATGCATGCATATTTCACGGCCACCTCTATGATCGGTTTTATTGCATTGGCGGGTGTCATGGTGCGAAATTCCATACTACTTATTGACTTCGTAAATATCCGGCTGAAAGAAGGGATCCCTTTAAAGCGGGCAATTATTGAAGCAGGTGCTGTACGTACCACTCCGATATTACTGACGGCAGGAGCGGTGGCGCTGGGAGCGGTCATCATTTTGTTTGACCCGATCTTCCAGGGATTAGCCATATCGTTAATGGGCGGGACAATTACGTCTACTTTCCTGACATTAATCGTAGTGCCATTATTATACTTTAAGATGATGCGTAAAAAAAACTTAAAATCTGAATGATGAAATTATTTGTAGTAACCTCTTTGAAAGAGTACCTGGGGGATATATCCAAAATATTTAATCAGGCCAATATTCATGTTTTCAGCACTGTTGATATTGTTGGTCATAAACAGGATAAACCTCCTGATCTTCTGGATGACTGGTTTGCCAGTGGTGGTGAAGATATTGATTCAATGATGATCTTCTCTTTTACGAGCGAAGCCGGAGCTGATCATGGAATGAAGCTTATCGTTGATTATAATAAAAATCTTAAAGAAAACTTTCCGGTTAGAGCATTCGTTTTGCCCGTTGAAAGATCTGTTTAATTATACAATTATTAAAAAATGATAGAAAGAATAGTCCGTGTAGTTGCCGGCACGTTTTTCCTGACAAGTATAACATTAGCTTATACTTTAAATACCAACTGGCTATGGTTAGGTGTTTTCGTAGGCCTCAACTTATTACAATCTGCATTCACTGGCTTTTGCCCGCTGGAGAAGATTTTAAAAGCTCTGGGTGTCAACAACCAATAATAGTAGAATGTAACGGGTATAACAAAAGTGTTTTCATTAAAACTGGTTTTATGGATTTTTTCAAACAATTATTTAGTGGTTTTCCAGCAATTGATCTGGGGAAAATTATTAAAGATGGTGCGTTTTTAGTGGACGTACGTACTGCTGCAGAATTTGCCAATGGGCATGTGAAGGGTTCGGTAAATATACCCCTGGATCAGATAGCTTCGCAGCTTTCCAGATTTAAGGATAAAAAAAGCATCGTTGTATTTTGTCAAAGCGGTGGCAGAAGCAGTCAGGCTAAGTCTATTCTGGAAAAGAATGGATTTAGCCAGGTGATCAATGGCGGGAGCTGGAATAATGTTGCTAAATATTGCCAGGCATAATAAGCACAGTAGAAAAGTTCAACAGATGCACTATTCAGAGAATACAATGTTCCGGATTAACGCATTTCTGTTAACTTTAGGTGTATGAATGAGTCAGCCCGTTTAGATTTTGTATTTGAACCTGCCTTAATGGAAGAGATTAAGGAGTTTGGTGAACTGCGATCATTTAAAGATGGAGATATTATCATAGATTATGGTAAATATATCCGTATGATGCCACTTGTTGTCAAAGGATCCTTAAAGGTCCTTAAAAGGAATGATAACGGCAATGAAATACTATTGTACTATCTATCCAGTAGTGAGACTTGCTCAATGGCCTACAGCTGTTGCCTTGAAGAGAAGAAGAGTGAGGTTAAAGCTATTGCTGAAGGCGATCTGGTGATCATTGCGATCCCGCATAATAAACTGGATGAATGGCTTTGCAAATATCCAAGCTGGAAAAATTACATTCTGCGGAGCTTTAACGAACGGTTTTCCGAACTCTTAAAATCTATTGAAAGCATTGCATTCCTTAAGCTTGATGAACGGCTGATTGCTTACCTGAAAGAAAAGAAGCGGCTCTCTGGCTCAAACGTTATCAAAGCTTCCCATTATCAGATAGCGGACGAACTTGCCACATCCAGAGTGGTTGTATCCCGGTTACTTAAACTACTGGAAAATGATGGCAAGGTATTATTGTACCGTAATGAAATAAAATTATTACAGGAGTTTAACTGAGTATTACCGGATTTTCGATTTTATAGCATCATCCAATGCGTTTCTTTACATAGCAGGTTCCCGCGTCACAGCAGGTAGTATTGATCATTGCCTGGACAATGATCATAGATCCCAGGTTGAAGGGCCTTTCAAAACCACCCTTGCCCTTGGCTTTGATTCCTTATGTATATAAGCAAATTGCAGGAATTCGTCTTGAATGATCAATTTCCCTTTGAATAATTCAAAGTATGCTTCAGGGGCATTTAATTTTGCTTTGTTAGAAGGACGTTCAAGGTTGAGATAGACGGGTTCGTAAGAAAAAGATGTTGCATTTCTTCCGCTAATGTTGTTTTCCCGATTTGTCTTGGTCCTAAAACAGCAACTGCGGGAAATTCTTCCAGGAACAGATGTATTTCGGACTGTGCATTACACATTATCATCCTTGCAGTTTTAATGCTAAATTTTCGATTTGCAAGGAAATAATTGTGTATTAACTAAGTTAATGTTTTGTTTTTCAGTCATTTAGTTGAAATTCCAAATGATTTTTCAATTCACATTTATGACTTCCATTCGATGGTAAGGTCTTTGACTTCTGCATCAACTGTGCGCCCTGGATCTCCGTAAAAACAGGTTATGGGTACCAGCTTCAACAGCTTTACGGATGGCAATAATAGAGCATTTTCCGAGGAAAAATTGCTTCTACCTGCATATCAATCTTACGAAGATAATCGGCTCCATATGTTCCATTCTCCAATCCATTCTTCAATGTTTCCGGCATATAATCGTCGAGAACAGTACAACGGGAGGCAATAATTGCGGCTATTGCACACACTGTATCTGTATCCGAATTTTCTATTTGGTTTACCACATTCAAAAATACATCTGCCATCGTTTTTGCATTCTTCAATGCAGAGAGGGCTTGTGTCACTATCATCATTGCATTTCCGGGATCATTTTCAATACCATTTTGTTCCCATCCTTCGCCTAACTGCGCAGTTAAAAACGCCTCCAATTGCTGGTGAGTACCTCCGTGATGCAAAAAATGCACAGACAGTGCTACTGCCAATGCAGATGTAGTCCCTGCGAGGTTATTATGTGTTATACGGCCCTGTAGCAGTGTCAGTCGTTTCACTTCTTCAATATCTTCAATCACTCCAAAAACACCTGCGCGCATTGCTGCACCGCTGGTAGTTCTGCTGGAAGGTGCAAGCTGGCTCACAAACTCTGCCGGAGTTTCGCACTCTGCTAATAGTTTTTGCATGTGTCTTGAATATCCTACGTGAGGATCACGTTTGAATGTATGCAGCCAGGCGCTTACAAATTCCTCTGCTGTAATATCAAAAGATTGCTTTGCGAGTAGCAGTTCCATATTGGCCAGTGACATCTGTGTATCATCTGTATAATCGCCCTTTTTATAAGCTGTCAGTTTAAAGATTGCCAGGATAAAACTAATCTGTACCAAAGGCAATCACATAATTGATACAGTGCGATGTCAATATACAGGAGATAAAATTTATTTTAATAGTGTTGATACTACAGAAAATAAAATAGTCTCTCTATCTTATGTGAGATCAAAGCTGAAAAGGGGAAGAAGGGGCGTAATGAAATTGTCGTTATACCTTTTGAGACGTTATTTTATCATACTAATGAGAGTTCAACTGCCTCTATATCTTTAGAGAGAGATGATAATCACCTTTTCCATATACAAATTTCAAAACTAGATTTTCCGTATATGGTTTCTATTTTTGATGTAACGGCAAAACATTGAATAAAATACGTAAATAGAATATTCAGGAAAGAGAGGAATTCACCAAGTGAATTCCTCCAAATCGCCGAACAGGCGCAAGAACTCACCCAAAACAAAAACGGCAACAATACTTTCGTATCGTTGCCGTTTTCTTTCGTACAACGGGGCGGACAACTGTCGAACTGTTGGGTGGGGGATTTTTAGAAGGTATGTAAGCTTTAATCATGAAAAATGTATAAAATGACAGATAACAATAGAACCGAAATCCTCATTTACAAGGCTTTATAATGAGTGTACAATGGGTTGGACAAATCGGTGGTTATTCTTTTGATGAACATTTATGGTTGAAAGCTAAGTAGTTGTATTCAATTCAAATTAAATAATGGAACAGTAAAATGAGTAGGATAAACCGGGTTTCTGGCTTATTAACTTAATTTTTGTTTTGCTGTGGATGCTTTGAGTGCATCTTTCGGCGTTTTGTAATAGTCTCTTTATTTTTAAAGCCCAATCTGCCAGACTTTCTATATAGGGAACAAGACTATTACCCAGGGCGGTCAACTCATATTCCACGCGTGGAGGTACTTCCGCGTATAATTTTCGCACTATTACTCCGTCTTTTTCCAGTGACCGTAATGATGCCGTTTACATCTTTGTACAGTGCCAACCATTGAACTCCTCACTTTATTACGCAAATCTAATACGTGCTCCCCCATTACCTTCAATAAAATTTTTGTTAACTAAAATTATTTATAATGTTTTTTGAAACTTTCGCTGTTTTAAGCGCAACTCCTGGCACTACGGCAGGTGAGCAAGCCACTCTTGGGGGCTATCATAATTCCGGCGATGACGGAGGTGGTGAATTTTATTGGGATAGCAGTTCCACAGAAACTGCCAACGGAGGCACTATTGTAGCTGTAACCAGTGTAAGTACAGGTAGGTGGAAAAGGATTATCACTGTACCATTAAATGTTCGTTGGTTTGGTGCCTGGGGATATACAAATACCAATAATCCCCAGGATGACACCGCTGCTATTTCGAGTACTATCAATGCAGTTCCTGTAAGTCAAACAGGCTCAATTGTATTTCCTGCCGGTACATATTATATTTCTGCTATTGAACTGGGCAACAGGATATTAACAATCGATGGACAAGGCTCTTCGCTGGTATGTATTGGGAATGCTGATGTCGCCATTAACATTATAAATACAGCTGATATTCATGACTTGAATGTTTCTAAAAAAGAGGCATCGGTTACGACAGCAACTGTCTTCAGAATTTCAGGTATTCGTCACAAGTTCCGTAATATACAGACAGGCAGTACCTTTACTATTGTATTTGATTGTTACGATATGAAGGAAAGTCACTTTAGTATGATTCGGGTGGATAATGATATTACAGGATACACAGGTAATATTTTCAGTTTTTCTTATTGTGTAAATAATACCATTTCACAGTCAATGTTAGGTTATTGTGACAATGCATTTTATTTTTCCTCCACTCCTCATCCTACAGGGGGTTACAAGTCTGAAGGTATTCTGATTACTGAATGTATCACTGTGTTTGCCGATGCAGCTGTCAATATTCTCGCAGGCACGCAGATCTCCCTTATAGGCAATGTCTTTGATTTTTGCAGTACTTATGGGATCTTTCAGTCAAATGGGCAAAACTTAGTGGTCCATGGTAACTGGATTGCTGCACGGGGTGTAAATGGATTCATTGGCATAGGCGGAACTGTTAATTTGACAGGTGCCTCAATAGTAGGGAATCAGGTTCAGGCAGGTGCGACTGTTACTTCCGGTAGTGCATTCTCTTTCTCCGGCAAGAATATTATTGTATCCAGTAATTATTATATCAACCTAAATGGAGGCCTGGTAACAGATTCATCTTCCCAGGTCTTCGGTAATACTTTTTCTGGATCGGCGACAGGTATTGCCAATGTTGCCGGAGCTACTATTGCATTGGGTAATCATCGTACCATCGGTTATGGTCTTCCCTCCGGATCAATTGCGGGAACTGCTTATTCTGATTGTGGGTTTACCGCTGTCAATGATGTGAATGCTTCATATAGGGCAGGTGTCAAATATGTCAGGGGGAGTTACTCTGATCAATTAGGGCAACGTTTTTATGTATCCGCAGGTGCTGGTGTTGAAAAGGATGTATTTATACTGAATGAAAATATGGATGTTGGTATTCCTGATCAGGGGTATAATAAAGGGAAATTAATATTAGGTAATTACTTTTTTTGGGTAGATGCAAATGGAAGATTAAGAATCAAAAATGGAAGACCAACATCTGATACAGATGGCACAGTAGTTGGTACGCAAGCTTAATTCGGAAATGTTGCTTAAGCTCGGTAAGCATAATGTATATAATAATAAAAAAGGGACCATCATTGGATGTTCCCTTTTTATTGTACGGGGAAGGGGACGGAAGTCGAACTATTATCTGGCTGATTTGCAAATTCTGTTGAGTATTTTATGGAAAAACCTTGTCTTTTAAAGCTCAAGCTAATAGTTCTTTAAGCTCAATAGACTAATTTTTCGCGCTTTATTTTGAATATTATTGAGCTTTATTCATTTTAAATGCTTCCAGCAATTGAGTAATTTCAGATTTGGGCTTATGGGTAAGTATAGAGTTGGATTCCCTCTATTACATTTTATCAATTGATCGACATACCCATGGAGTCTAATATCCCATCTTCGATTTCATGATAATACGGGATTGTGGCTCTTTTTCGAAGAATTTCTATAACATGGTTCCGCAGTGCAAAGGAATTGGTCAATATATCACCTATATAGTGACCTATTATTCTTGCGCTTACTAATTTTAAATAATTATTGTCATTTGTGTCGTAAAGATCCAATACATCGGCTTTTTCCTGATATATTATTTCATCATGAAGGTTAAAATAAACAGAAATAATATGCTCTATATCAGTAATGTCTTTTGTACGTTCTGGTTTGTTGTCATTGGCAATGATTTTAAGCAGAACAAGTGCTTCAAGAGAGCATACTTTTAGCTTCACGTTATTTCCCAATTCAACTTCTTCAATATCGACATATGCTTCAGAAAACCCAGGTACGTCTATTACAAATAGCCGGGGCTTATGTAGCTGTGTTTCTCTTAATTCATTTTCAATGTCACCAAATGGTAAAAGGTCTATTTCAATACTATGCTTAAATATTAATTTAATAGTTTCGGTTTCATGGGGTAAAAAGTCTCCACTATTAGTCATTGCTTCTTTAATCGCATAAAATTGGTCTTCATCTGAAACTAATATGGCAATATCTACATCTTTTGTTTTCCTTTGTGGTGCGAAAGCGGGATTCGCCGATAAATGAATGTCCCTTGCCAAAGCTCCCACCAGATAAAATTCAACACCAAATTGTTTAAATATTTTTTCTGCTTTAGTGAGTAGTTCCAGCACGACAGGTAGTATAATATTACTTTCCATATAAATATTTATTTTTGATACGTGCGGCTATTTCCCAACTGCGGCTGTCCGTTCCTGCCATCAGTTCAGCATAAACAATGATTGGAAGGGCTACCTCTTCAGGAATGCTGTAATCTTTTAGTAAAGCTTCATCCCAATATTGTTCATATACTTCTATGTTCCCTTCCGGGTCAGGAATTATTTTTATTTGTTTTACGATTTCATTTGTTGTCTTAGATGTATAAATTGCAAATGTTTGTGGCTCCAGATAATTTACTAGTAGATCTGCTCCGGGTTCCCCTCCCCACTTAAAACCATTAACCGGTATATCTTTCCAGTTTTTTTGTTGCTGCTCGCGCATAAAGCGGAATCTACCTTTTGTCAGTTTAGGCTTTAATACCACATGAAATAATTCAACCCATCGCTGGATCAATTTTTCTTTATTCAATAACTGGGGGGATTGATCAGAACTCTGTATATAACCTTCCTGTTTTAGTTCTTCCTGTAGCGGTCCTATGTTACCTAACGCGATTCCCGCTGCCTTAGCAATTTGTCTGTAAGGAGCATTTAGATGTATGCTCTGTGATAACATTATCGATAAATATTTCAATCCAGGAGCGCTCCATAACTTGCTGGTATCTGTTTGCCTGCTGGGCGTAACTTCCTTATCGTTTATATAGATGAATAAATTTTCGACATTAATATAGCAATTACCTGCTGCCTCAAGATAGTTTATTGATGCAGCTTTTAATCTTTCCTTCTGCGGACCAGGAATATATTTTGCCACTAGTAACCATTTGTTCTGCTCCCGACTGAATTTCTCAATGATATCGGGTATATGGGTTTGACGAATTTCATTTTTAGTTTCGATAAAAAAAAAGTGGCTTTGATTACCCAGAGTCATTTCAATATTGGCATCAGCAAAAGGATTAGCAGGCAGAGTTCGTCTTATCTTCCCCCCAGTTATCTTACTGAAATTAGATATCGTCTCCTTTAATAATGTATGTTCCTTTATCATGTTCATTAAATTTGATTNNAATCAAATTTAATGAACATGCGGTGAGTTGTCAAATTATTTTATGCATTTGTGAAAATGTATAAAAAGCAGGCTGCCAATTTGTTACTGAAAGAGAAGCACAATATCTTGAAAACGATTAAAATAAAAAAGGTTGCTCATTGAGCAACCTTTTTCTTGTACCGCGTACGGGAGTCGAACCCGTCATTCCTCCGTGAAAGGGAGGCGTCTTAGCCGATTGACCAACGCGGCATTTCGCGATTGGGATTGCAAAGGTAGTCAATTATTGAATATTTCAAAATTTATTTCAAAAAAGTCGGGTGTATTTTCGCATTTTCACGTTTATGATGCATTCACGTAAGGATAGGCTGTTCGATGCCGTAGATTATCAACTCGAAAAATTTCCTAAGGAAGACATGCTGGCCGCCAAGGTGAATGGCACCTGGACCCGCTACAGCACTGCTTTTGTAAGAGAAATCGCTGATAGATTCAGTGCCGGGTTACTGCAACTGGGCGTTAGTGGCAATGATGGTTCCGCTGCCAAAGCAGACAAAATTGCCATTATCAGCTCGAACCGACCAGAATGGATCTTTACCGATCTGGCCGTTCAGCAAACAGGAGCGATACTTGTACCGCTCTATCCCACTACCAGCCTTCTGGAACTGGAATTTATCCTCAATGATGCCGAAGTGAAGTACATTTTCATTGGCAACCAGGAATTGTATGACAAGATCAACAGCATTCGACCGCAATTGTCGTTTCTGAAAGGTATCTATACGTTAGACGAAGTGCCTGATGTATCACATTGGTCGGCCGTCACAGATATGGCCACGCCCGAACTGCTGCAAAAAGTGCAGGAAGTGAAAGCAGGCATATCGCCCCAACAACTGGCTACTATCATCTATACGTCGGGTACCACCGGTACGCCAAAAGGTGTGATGCTGAGTCATCACAATATTGTGAGTGATGCCTTTATGGGCAAGGTCTCGTTCCCTTTTTATGACGATCCTGCTAAAAAGGCACTGAGCTTCCTTCCGCTGAACCATATTTTCGAGAAATGCGTTACCTATATCTACTTCTACAGTGGCACCAGCATTTACTACGCTGAAAGTCTGGATACCATAGCTGACAACCTGCGGGAAATACAACCGGACGGATTTACTACCGTACCGCGTCTTCTGGAAAAGGTATATGATAAGATCCTCGCTACCGGTAATAAACTGACCGGTATCAAAAAAACTTTATTCTTCTGGGCGGTGAACCTGGCTACCCGCTATGACAATGTCAAAAGCGGAGGCGCCTGGTACAACCTGCAGCTCGCACTGGCCGATAAACTCATTTTTAGTAAATGGCGAGCTGCCCTGGGTGGTAAGATAGATTTCATCGTAACGGGTGGCGCTGCCTGCCAGGAAAAGCTGCTACGCATCTTCTGGGCGGCTAAAATACCCGTTTACGAAGGTTACGGACCTACCGAGAATAGTCCCGTGATCAGCGTAAATACCCGGAAAGAGGTCATATTTGGCACTGTAGGCCCTGTTTTGGAAGGTCTTAGTGTGAAACTGGCAGAAGATGGGGAAATCTGCGTGAAAGGCGATTCTGTGATGGTGGGTTACTATAAAAGACCAGACCTGACCGCAGAGGTGGTAAAAGATGGCTGGTTACTAACCGGCGATATCGGTATCCTTCAGGAAGGAAAATACCTGAAGATCACCGACCGTAAAAAAGAACTGTTCAAGACAAGCGGGGGTAAATATGTGGCCCCTCAGCCGATAGAAAATAAATGTAAGGAAGATCCCTTCATCGAACAGATGATGGTGATAGGGGCAGACAGGAAGTTTGTGAGTGCCCTCATTGTGCCGGCTTTTCCATACTTAAAGCAATGGATGCAGCAGCAGGGTATCAATTTTACCACCCATGAAGCGGCCATTAAGGAACCTAAAGTGTTAGAAAAATACAATGATGTGATAGAAGGGTATAATTCGAGGTTTAACCATGTGGAGCAGGTGAGAAAGTTTGCACTGTTGCCTGATGAGTGGAGTGTGGAAGGAGGAGAGATGACACCTAAAATGAGTTTGAAGAGAAAAGTGGTGTTGGAAAAGTACAAAGAGGTGATAGAAGAGATCTATAATGTACAAAAGTAAATCAGAAGAGATTGGGTGGCGTGCAAAGAAACGAACTAATAAATGGGCCGGCTGTCTGAAGGCCGGCCCTGGTTTTGATCCTATTACTACTAAAGCGCTGTAAATGTGAATGAATGGACGATCAGTTCCACTTCCTTAGCATTTGACGGCGCATTGCCATCAAACAGCCAGAGATTCATATGTACTGGCATCGCTACCGTACTCACATTATACCCTGATGGTGTTGTCCATGGAAAAAAGGCATTTGCCGCCGCCTGTGTATGACCATGAAAACCGGAAAAAGACACACTGCTGCTGTTCCGCACAAACCGATAAGTACTATAAGTACCATTCAGCTTCAGCTCAGCCGTATAAGATGCACTGCCACTACCTGTTTGCGGATACACAGTATAGTTATAATTAGGCCATGCATTGTTCCCCCAGCGGGCAAACTCAATATCCATCTCATGGTGCCCATCATCTCCGGATTTGTAATTAAACAATCCAAAAACGATATTTCTGTCCAGAGAGTCAACTCTACCTTCTACCTGCCATACATAGGTGCCATACCCAAATGACTGATTGGTATACACTTCTGAACAAAGCCATCTGCCAGTACTGGCATCTTTCCTGATTTTGAGATGGAGAAAGCCATTGCTGTCTACCCATACATTACTGGAACTATTGCTCCAGTAATTGGGGCCCGGGCCTGAGGTGCCGGATTCTGTTCTTACCGTCCAGGTATATCCACTGAACGTAATCGTGGAAGCCGCAGCGCTTGCTCTGGCAGCGGAGGTTTCCGTGGCAGGAGTTGCTGCCTGTTGGGTAGATTCTTTACTACAGCTGGTGAAAGCGATCATTGCTACAGCCAGTGTCATGAATGTGTACTTCATGATGGTTTATTTTGATGAGGAAAAGTGGTTTTTTAATATGGTCTATATAATGACATCGTAGAAATGTGTTACTTTGATGCGAAATCAAGAAATTTTTAACAAATCCCTATCATCATCCATATTAGTTTTGCGCCCTACCCTTTATAACAAATGGAGAAAAAGAAATTGTATCTGCTTCTGGCAGGTTTATTTATGTTCAGGTTGATATACGGTCTATGTGCGGAATTTTGGTTTGCAGATGAACTGCAGATCTACCTGATTGGGTTAAAATCTTACACTACCGGTACGTGGCCTACCTACGGACCAGATGTAGTATATACCCACACTCAGATCCCCGGTGCCCTGCAAGGGCTGCTGGTGAGCCTTCCATTTTACCTCGGAAAGTTGCCGGAACTGCCTACGATTATGTTAAACATCCTGTCGTTTAGTAGCCTATGTCTGCTTGGTTGGTATGTGACTAAAAGGGTGAAAGGCGTGCCGGACTGGCTCGTCTGGATCCTGTGTATGACCACTCCCTGGACTTTGTATTATAGCACCAGGGTGGTCAACCCATCGTATGTACTGGTCTTTTCCATTCCGTTTTTCATTGCCGTACTGGAATTATTACCCATTTATACGGAAAAGCTCATGAAACCCGGCCTGGCATACTTCACGATGGGAATCACGACTACCTTCATCATGCAACTGCATATGTCATGGGTATTGATGGTGCCATATAGCCTGGCGGCGATGGCGTTTACGATGAAGACAGCCAATAAAAAAGTCATTCTTTTCTATATCCTGGGAGGTGTGATCGGGTTACTCACCCTGATACCTACCTGGTTACATCCGGACCCGTTGGCGGGTAAGGTAGGGGAGAATGTGGTGATCAACTGGGGGAATTTCAGCAATATCCTCACGATATTACTACGTTACCTGTCATTTGCCACTTACGAAATCCCTTATGTACTAGGCGATTCTACAGACAAGGATGTGATCTTTCATACCCAATACTGGATGATTCCATTTATCGTATTCCTGTTGGTAATCGGCTTCCTGCAGGTGGGGCTGTTGATTATTGGATTCTTTATAAAGACTGAGAATGAGGAGTGGAAAAAGGTGCGCTGGCTGAATATCTTCTCTTACGGGTTACTGTTTGTGAGCTTTTTCTTTTCAATAAAAGGGCCTTCTTCACACACCTTTTATTTACTGTTGCCACTGCCCATGATCTATTCCTTCTATTGCTATGAATGGCTGATCTCGAAAAAGGCAGTGGCGCTGAAAGTCCTGAGGGTCGTAGTCTATTGTGGCTTCATTTTCCACATTGGATTGGCGATATACAATTACGGGCACAAATCCATTTATAAAGACAGACCTAAAGTATCTGAAGCCCTGGAACGGATGGATTACCGCGTATTGGGTGAGCGACGTTCCGATCAGTTAGGCTATGGTTATTAATGTTGATCCTTATAGCTATAAACAGTGTAAGGATATATTTTCCCGGCAGTATAACGAGCTACCATACTGGCTAACAGAATAGGGAAAGTCAGTATGAAGCTGCCTGATAAACGTACTGCCAGGGAAGATGAAGTAAGTGGTGCATGTATGGCGCCGCTTAATACAGCTGCAATACCCAGGATGATAAAGTTGCTTACCACCAGCTGCGTGTGGAAAAACTGGTTACATGTCAGCGCTACCAGTAGCCCCAGCAAAGCACCTATCACAATACTTGGTGCAAATACCCCACCATCACCACCGGCTCCCAGCGTTACTGAAGAGATGATCGGTTTCAGCAAAACAATACCCAGTATCGTGCATGCAAATGTATAGGAGAGGGGAGTGTGACTGGATTGTTCAATCATATCTTTCACACCACTATAGCTGTCGCCAAACAGGTGAGGGAATATAAAAATACTCACACCTACTATCGCAGCTCCCAGACCGATACGCACATATTCATTCTTCATAATTGCAAAGCGATGCTTGATACCAATTACCGATTTGGTAAAGAATACAGAAATCACCCCTGCAATCACACTCATACCAATCATATAAGGTACCGCCTGCCATTTCCATGGAAATGCACTCAATCCAAACAATGCATGTTCATGAAATAAATGAAGCCAGCCCCATCCGATAAATACGGCAATGCCTGTGCTGATCAATATTGTTTTAGTGACTTTCTTCGCAATTACTTCCAGCGCGAACAGCAACCCTACAAATGGGCTACCGAACAATGCTGTTAAACCACCTGCTACACCCGCACAAATCAATTCTGTTTTATACCTGTTGGCAATGCCAGCTTTTTGCCTGGTCACCGCACCAATTGTAGCTGTTGATACTACTGTGGAAACCTCTACACCGGTAGAACCACCAAAGATGACAGTGAGGAAACCATTGATAAAGTGTGAAGGGATCTTATATGCAGGTAGTTCATTGCGACGGGTATCAATGGTGAGGTAGATCTCTTTAATACCTTTATTGGGTTTCTTCCGGAAAGCATATTTGCGTAGCACATGTATCAACACCAGGCCGATCAATGGAAAGACGATAAATAAGAAGGAGTAAGGTCTGATCGATTCAAAAAAATGGTCTTCGTAATACTCTGTAATATGTTTCAAAACACTAGCCAGAATGGCCGAGAGTAAACCAGCAAAACACGAGGCAATTACCAATTTGTAGTAATTGACCCTTATAATCTTATCGCGCATGAAATTTGATCTTTAAGTCTTAATTGGCGATGCAAAGTTAGGGCATAATGACCTCGTGTCGATAGAATATTTTAAATAGCATTGATAATCATGCAAATATGAAAGCAATATACTGGCTGCTGGCAATTGTTCTCGTCAGCTGTAAAACAACCACTCCGGGTTCAGCAGGACAATTGATACAGGTTGAAGCAGGTCCGTGTTTCGGCTCCTGCCCGGTATTTAAAATGACCATTAACCAGGATCGTTCTGCTACTTACGAAGCGATCCGGTTCAATAAAGATCAGCAGGGAACCTATGGAGCGACTATCAAGGAAGAAGACTTTGTAAAACTGCAGCACCTGCTACAACAAACGAACTATGCAAATCTGCAGGATTCATTCAAACTTCCCATTACAGATATGGCATCTATCACACTGCACATTCCGCACGATGGCAAGGTGAAAAATATATATGATTACGGAAAAAGGGTACACCTCAACTAGAGGTACTGTATCAGTTTATCACCGACCTTCGGACTACGCAGGACTGGAAATAAAAAGGGCGGGTCATTTGAACCCGCCCTTTTCAATAATTTTAATTCAGCACCTTCAACTATTTTAATTCAGCACCCAGGAAGGCTTTCATATCATTCCAGCTGGCAGTATCAGCAGCGGCATTGTATTCAATCGGCATATTGAATTTCTTACCGGTTGCTGTTGCAGCAGGATTAGTAAATGCATGTGTCGCATTTGGATATTCTTTGAACACATATTTCACACCTGCAGAATCCATTTGCTTTTTGAATGTAGCTACTTCTTCAGGAGATACAAATTTGTCCGCACCACCATGGCAGATCAGGGCAGATGCCGTGAACAGGTCTTTAGAGATAGGCAATGAAGTAGCCAGACCTCCGTGGAAACTTACCACATTTTTCAGTGGCGCACCCAGGCGAGCCGCATTCAGTACGCAGCTACCCCCAAAGCAGAAGCCGATAGCAGCAATACGACTTGTATCCACCTGTGAATAAGTCTTTGCTTTTGCTACAGCAGCAGCAATACGCTCATACGCCAATTTAGGATTAGCGTAGAAAGGTGTCGCCCATGCCTTCGCAGAATCAGGATTGTCGGCCAGTTTGCCATTGCCATACATATCCAGACCTACGGCAAAGTAACCCAGCTCTGCCAGGCGCTGTGCTACGTTTTTAACATGGGTATCGAGGCCCCACCATTCCGGTACTATTACGATAACTGGTTTCTTTGTAGCAGTGTCATCATTGAAAGCGATAACACTGTTCAGGGGTACACCATTTGATTCGATGGTAACATCTGTTACCTGTACGGTAGGCGTTTTGGTGCTGTCTTTAGTTTCTGTGGTCGACGAGCCATTGTTACATGCGGTCATGAAGAGCGCAGCTGCAGGTATGGCAAGCAGAGTTCCGAGTGTGAATTTCATCTGATAGTATTTGAGTTGAGTAATTGGAGTTGCAAGGTATGGAATCTCCCTTGTTTATTTGAAGATACCAAAGTAACTTTGCAAAGTTAATTTAATAGTAATATGTTTAATAATCAGGACGAAGAAATTGCTTACGGTATCCGCAATCTGGTGACAATCATGAATAAGCGATTGCGCAAGCAGATGAGCAACCCGGAACAATTATCCATCGCTGAATTCAATGTACTGAGCATCCTCATGATCCAGAAAGAAGCTTTCCCTTCTGAACTGGGTGCACAGCTCAGCATATCCTCCCAATTCATGTCGCAGATACTGAACAGGATGGAAGGACTGAAATACATCTCCAGGAAAAGCGCCCCATCTGATGGTCGCAAAACACTGGTTTCCCTCACCAAACAAGGTAAACAAAAAGTAGAACTATCCCGCAGGGAAAGAGAAGAATGGCTGGCACTCATGGTATCGGAGAAATATACAACGGAAGAAAAGGATGTGATTAAGAAGGCACTGGACCTGCTTTCTGTATTGACAGAATTATGACTACTGGAAATATGCGCTTTTCTGCTTTGCCGCTAAGTGGTGGATACTTTCTGATGGCTGTGCCGACAGCGATGCGGAAGCCTAGCCTGAACCTGTATGATTTTTCACAGATGGAACTGGCTCATGAGCAACAGCTGGAAGGCAGAACGCGCGGAAAAATAGTGGTTTCAATTAAATAATAAACTGCTCCCCGTCATAGAATGGCATCTTCACATATCGTATTTTGTAAAAAAGGACAATTATGACGGAACCATTCAAAGCGTTACAGGTGATAGAAGCCGATGGGAAATTTGTTTTATCTATTGTTGATAAACTCATAGACAATCTGCCTCCGGGCGATGTCATCATAAAGGTTCATTATTCCTCACTGAACTATAAAGATGCCTTATCTGCTACCGGCAACAAAGGCGTGACCAGACAGTTTCCACATACACCGGGAATTGATGCCGCCGGAGAAGTAGTATCGTCTATTGATGAAAACTGGAAACCGGGTGATCAGGTGATTGTAACCGGGTTTGACTTTGGTATGAATACCAGTGGAGGTTTTCAGGAGTATATCCGGGTACCGGCCAAATGGGTCGTACGTTTGCCAAAGGGTTTGACACTGAGAGAAAGCATGATCTATGGTACAGCAGGGTTCACAGCGGCACTGTCCGTACAGGCATTGCTGAAAACAGGTGTACAACCAGCTGATGGTAAGATCGTGGTAACTGGTGCCAGTGGTGGTGTAGGGTCTATTGCCGTAGCCATTCTGAGCAAGTTAGGTTATCAGGTAACTGCTGTAAGCAGCAAGCAGGCAGCGTTCCTGGAATCATTGGGAGCTGTGGAAGTTTTACCTCGTGCGGAGATGGATGATGCCAGTGGAAAGGTGATGCTGAAACCAAGATTTGCAGGTGGTATAGATACCGTAGGTGGCAATGTATTGGCTACAGTGGTGAAGAGTTTGCAATATGGTGGTGCGGTGACTGCCTGTGGTATGGTGAATGGCGGACCATTACCTTTGACTGTATTCCCATTCATACTGAAAGGTGTGCAGTTATTAGGAATTGATTCAGTAGAATATCCAATTTCCAAAAGGAAAGAAATATGGGAAGTCATGGCTACAAGCTGGAAGCCAGCGCAATTAGCGCAACTGGCAAATGAAATTCCTTTGGAGAAATTAGGTGAGAATATTAACCTGATATTGGCAGGGAAGATACAGGGTAGAACTGTAGTGCGTCTTGCCTAAAAAAGTTAAGAGGCCGTATCTTAAGTAAGATACGGCCTCGTTTTATTCGGATACCTAATGGAGATAGGTAGTCCTTTAAGCACTTCTGAGGAGGTTTATTTATTTTTGATACACGCTCTTCTTAAATTACTGAATCATCAGTTTAGTGCTCATCACTTTCTTTGTTTTAGTGCTTACTTCCACGCTGTAAATACCTGTAGGTATACCAGATGGAATAGTCATAGTCTCGTTAGCCTTCGCTGATTTTCTCAACACCACTCTGCCTGACATATCCGTCATTGTTACAATCACATCTGTAATTGCCTTATCTGATATACGAATGGCAAAGCTATGCTGTATAACAGGGTTTGGATAAATAGATGAAGTGGTTACCTCCACAGACGCCTGTCTTGCACCCGCTTCAGTACCCGCTGCTTCAAAGTGTGACCAGTCATACGCACCTACATAATGCACATAGTAATTACCATTCACTCTCGCAGGCATGCTATTAGACCATGTATTGGTATAATCCACTCCATTGATCTCGAGTTTAGTCAGGTTCCATGAATTGATGTAAGAGATATTGCCTGCAATTACATAACAGAACTCACCATTACCATCTTTTGCAAATGGTAATGTCACCACAGAAGGGTTATCACAGCTACCACCAGTTACATTCTGTTTGAAATTAGCAGTGACAGACAGGTTGGTGTTTACTGTAACGGTAACAGGATTGAGGGTGTCAGTAATGCCACCACTCCAATTATTAAACAGGTAACCATTACCTGGTGTTGCAGTCAATGTTACAACCGTACCTTCTGTATATGTACCACCAGCGGGGTTGAGTGCCACCGTACCGGTACCTGATACTGCTGTAGTGATAGAATACTGCTTAGGTGCGACTACATTGGTTACATAGATATTGCTGGTATCTTTAAAGCTACCATCAGCAGTCGTCGCATAAATGAATGCACTCCCTGAAGCCAGCGTTGTTACTAATCCTGTGCTGCTCACAGTAGCAATGGATGGTGCAGAAGATGTCCATGTCAGCAACTTATTGGTAGCATTAGCAGGTAATACAGTTGCTGTGAGTTGTGCTGTAGTATTGATGTTCAGTGTATCGGTAGCAGGTGTAACAGTGATACCTGTTACAGGTACTACTACAGCAGGTGTAGGTGTGCTGCCATATACCAGTTGATCATTTACATAGAGAGGAATATTACTTACTTCTTTCAATGTACCGTCTACACCCTGTGAAGACCAGTCATTGGCTGCGTTCCATGCACTGGCTGGCGCTTCGTAAGGAAGACGGATACGGATCTGTGATTCTTTCTTTGACTCACTCTGACCACCTGGCCAGATCTTAAGCGTTGAATTGTAAGTTACCTCTGTATAATAAAGATGCTTTGCAGTATCCCACGCTTGTAACGGTGTAAAAGTTACATCTGCATTGTTGGAAGAAACGACGTAGTCAGTAGATTTATAACCGGCGGTAAGGCCTTCTGAAATATCAACAAATAAACGGAATACATGTTTGGATGCAATACGTGCCGGCCATGCAGTATGATTGTTTACCCACACAGACCATTCAGTGTATGTAGTACCACTGCCATTGATCTTGGCCTCGATCGTGAATTCGCCTGTAGGTGTTTCTGCCACCGGGAAGTTAGTGAGGGGCGTACCTCCGTAATCCTGTACCAGCTTTGCCGCCAGTCCGGAGAATGCCGCATTGTAATCGGTCGCTACTTCGTTATTCACATAGTTGCCACGATCATCTGTATAGGAGTCATCGTTGTTGGGGCCACCTACCAGTGCGCCATACAAGGTATGTCTCGATTCGGTAGGAGGGCCGGTCAGGTTATTCGTCCAGCAACCATGTGCAGTACGATGGTGAGGCTTTACAGGAGGATTTGTACCAAAGCCACATACATAACTACGATTGTTTGGATTGCTACCCAGTGCATAGTTTATTTGAGATTGTGCAAAGGTGTAGTACTTCGTGCCTTTGGCAGTGGTAGTAGCGGCATCTTTGTAGTAAGCAGCCAGGAAACCAGTGTTGATCGCATATCTCAGTGCACCCCATACATCCAGGAATGCGAGGCCACCGGCTGTGTAAGTAATGCGTGACCCATTGTAACCATCTGTCCAATAGTCAAGGTGTCTTTCTATATCTTCTTTGTACTGGGTTTTGCCTGTCAGCTTTGCCAGTAGCGCATAACAGCCAGTAGATTTATCATCCCAGGCTAGCCCCCATTTGTAAGATTTGATGGCTGTCTGTGATTCAGTAGAGAGGTTTGCATAGTATGTCTCTGCTTTTGTGAGCCATGCAGCATCGCCGGTGGCGCGGTAGAGCCAGATGGCGCCCCATACCAGTTCATCGTTGTAGCCGCTGTAAGAGTTATAATAACTGGCAGCATCCGTGATGGAAGCAGAATACACACCGCGATAGGTATCAGCAAAGTTGTACAACTGAATCGCGTGTGTAAGCAACGTCGCACTATAAGTAGGGTCGTCTGTTTTAAACACCATACTGGCAGCGGCCATTGCAGCAGCAGTTTCGGCAGCAAGGTCAGAGCCTGGATGTGTCGCATCAATCTTGTAAGCAGGACGGGACATCGCCATTACTTCCGAAGATCCCCACCACGCGTGGTCTGTACCGCCATTGCCTACCTGGCCATACAGTTCATTTGGCGCGGTATGACAGCGAATAAAATAGTCATTTACAAAACGAAGATTGCTTTTCAGGTACTTCATCTGACCGGAGTTATTATAACCACCTGCAAAGTCAACAGCGCCCCAGGCCAGCATCGTCGCTGAGAAAGCCATCGGGAAGTTGAACTTCACATGGTCGCCGGCATCATACCATCCACCAGTCAGGTCTACACCTACATCACTACCATCAGTGAGTGCTGAGTTGCTACGCCAGGTGACACGGTTGTCTGCCGGCAATGTACCCGAGCGTTGTGCTTCGTAAAAGAACATAGACTTCTGCAATACTTCTGCATAGTTGTAGCTCTGTGCGTACGTGGATTTGAGGGATACCATCGTCAGGATGGTGGCGAATATGGGTAGGCGCAGCAGCTTGCCTCCCTTCGCAGGAACGAGGGAAAATCTGGTTTTCATCGGGTTGTATTTAAAAATCAATGTAAAGGGACCAATGGGTATCTGAATTGGGCCTTGAAGAGATTATAGGTTTTTTATAGTATGTCTTTAAGAATAATGATATGGTAACGCAAGTTTAGGGAATTCTCAGGTATAAACAAAAAAATCGCCAGCCTTATCAGACTGGCGATGTACCATCATTAAGCACCCATCAGGTCATCCTGTCTTTCGGAGATAGCCTTGTGTCTGAGTACCAGTTCTTTGAAACTTCCTTCATTCAGCATGGTGTCTTCCTGGCCAAGATGACGAAGCTAATCTTAGTTCCAGTTCTACAGCTGTTTTATCAGCTTTCCGTTCGGGGCGCTGTAAGCGAATGAGAGGGCGAATTGAAAAAAGAAAGCCGCCTTTCATGAGGCGGCTTTGCGTATTAAATAGGTTCAGATAAATATTTTCTGATTAGTGGATGGACTTGGGCAGGATAAAATGTAGTGTTTAAACAATATAGCAAGGTCAAACACGGATTTTTAACATCTTACTAAGTTTTTGCCTTTTATTAGAGTAATGCTAGCATCTCGTCGATATTTCCTTTTATTTGAAGGGAGCGGGCTGCGATTTCCGCAGGCACTTCAGGGTGGTCTCTGTTAAAGCGAAGCAGGTAGGCCGAAGGATTATGGTAAGTGATTTGTTCCATTGGCCAGCGTACTACTCCTGGAGTATTGAAACCGGTGCCCATGTCCATGATGACTATGGGTGTTTGTAAATGTTGATGTACCCATGACTGGAAGCGTTCGCGTTGTTGCTCGTAAGGTTTTTCGATAAACCAGCTGCCACCCCGGACGTTCATAAACATATCGCCACCACATTTAGGACATTTAGGAATAGCGTTTGCATCCGTGATTTCATGCGTAACCGGATCAAGATTCGCTAACAGTTTATCAAGAATAGGGCGGGTATCATATGTTTCATCAGAGCAGGGTTGTAAACATTGCATCAGTTTATAGTTTCCCTGTGGTGTGAAAATTCTGGAAGGGGCAAAACCGTTCTTTTCAAACATGGTATCCACATTGGAGGTAATGACAAAGTATTCCTTGTCTCTGACCAGAGAGAATAATTGTTGATAAACGGGGGCCAGCAGCTGAATGAATGGCATTGTCTATACACTTATGAAATGGGTGGAAACAGCCAAGTAGTTGTGAATTGGCTGCATTTACGATTGCATCTACCTGTAGGGTGGTAATATCACCCTGCCAGAGAATGCCATCGGAAATGACTACTTTCCGCTCAGTTGTTTCTTCCAGATACAATTCATCAGTCAATACCAGTATCCTCTCCGTTAATGGGGGAGGAGTACTGGTCAGAATGGCTTTGACCTGTTCACGTGGGGTTAAGCCACTGGTCATTTGCTTGCGATGGCCGAAAAGCGTTAATATTTCTTCAATTGTATTTGTCAACGAAATCCAAATTTGCCGTTTTGATTTTTCCATTCACTGGTAGCAGGAATCGCTTCAATCACATCCCAGTGTTCAGCAATTTTTCCATCTTCTACACGGAACAGATCATAGAAGGTGCTGTGTACATCTGCCATCTGACCTTCGCTGATCACCAGTACAAAGTTACCTTCTCCCAGTACCTTGTGTACCTTCGTATAGCTAAAGCCAATTTTATTCGCTGCAAAATAGGCCAATGCCTGTTGTAACCCTTCCAATCCATCGGCAATATGAGGATTGTGTTGAATATAGCCGGTTGCTTTGATGTAAGCAGGAATGATGGAAGAATCGCCACCTACCAGGAACTTTTCCACAAAGGTCGTAATGAACGTTTTATTGGAGGCAGTTTTGTCCAGGTCTGTGATCGTAGTCGCACCATCAGTCATTGTATGTCCGTTAGCAGTAGGAGCAACGGGTTCCTGCAGGTTATCCCAGTGTTCTACGATTTTACCGTCTTCAAAGCGGAAGATATCAAACCCGATCTTAGGGCCGAAGAAGTCGTATTCTGTATGTGTAAATACATAATCGCCTTCCTGGAAGGCACGTACAATATTCACTTTAAAACCCTGTGCAGGTTTGTTCTGTACCAGTGCACCAAATCCGGCCAGACCATCGGCAATAGCGAGGTTGTGCTGGGTATACTTTTCTGGATTGATATAAGCAACCGGAGCCGCATCGCCAGTTTCAAGGCTGTTTAAGAGGTCGATCACCTTTTGTTTGTTGTCTTTCATACTACAAAGTTGCAGCATTTACAGGCGCGGGAAAAGGTAGAAACGGGATATTGTATGATACTTTTACGCCATCAGGAATTGTTCCCTGAATTCAACGGGTGTTTGAGCAGCGTGTTTTTTAAAGTATTTGATGAAGTTGGTAGGTTCATCATAGCCCAGGGTGTAGCCTATTTCCTTGATGGTATCCTGGGTATGGGCGAGCAGGCGTTTGGCTTCCAGCATGACACGGTCGTCGATCATTTCCTTGGGTGTTTTGCCTACAGTTTTGGCCGTGGCGGTGTTCAGCCGTTTCTCTGTCACCAGGAGTTCGCGGGCATAGAATTGCACCTGTTTTTCTGACTGGTAATGTTTTTCCAGCATTTCCCTGAATAACAGTAAATAATCCAGGTCCGCATTCTTCTTCAGTTCTGTAAAGTCTTGCTGGCGGTATTCGCGTTCTGCATACAGGAGGAAATTGTGTAACAGGTTATGCAGGATGTCGGGTTGTCCTCCATCTTTGGGATGTGTGAGTTCCCATTGCATGAGGGTGATCAGTTCACTGAAGGGTTTGCTGTCATCAAGATGGATCATGACCACTTTCATAAGGTCGTTAAAAAGGATGTTCCCATGCAGGTATTTCAGGTTCTTGTTAAAGAAATTGTCTGTGAACAAAATTGCATATCCTTCAGCATTAGCGTGCACATCATATCGGTGTACCCTGTCTTTGTTTAAGAACAGTAACGTATCCCGCTGTATTTGTATGGGTTCAAAGTCTACCCAATGTACAGAGGTGCCCTGCTGAAACCAGAGTATGTGGTAAAAGCCGGTACGGTGTGGGGTGATGAGCATTTCAGCATGATTGCTGTATAGTTTCTCCAGCGGAATGATTTCGAATTCCACGGGTAAACCTGCTTTAAACTCGAATTTAGTGATTCTCTTGTGCATGTATCCTTACAGCTATGAGGTAGCAAATTAACGAATAGATGGCAGCTGCGGACAATAGCATTACATACTTCCACAATGGGGCGCTGTAATTGGACTGGCCAGAGGCCCCATTGAAACCAGTAATGATCATATAGGCTATTTCATGAGAGATCAGACAGCTATAAACAATGACTAAAATCAACGAAAATAAGACCGTAGCTCTTAGTTTCTTTAAAAGAGAGAGCGAAATTGCAGCCACATAAATGATGATAAACGGCAAGTAGACTGCTGAACGGTATTTGAAGAATATGTGATCCGGGGAGGCCTCCCATGCATTGACCTGGTCAACGGTCATCAGCATCACATTCACCAAAGCAAGAACAGCAGCAATAGAATTGGCAGTAGAGAGATATGTGCTTTTAACCTTTCGGAGTTTTGCCATACACAGCGTGGCTATCAGAAAGCCAATTATGGATATACAGTGGGTCTGGAGCAGGGATTCTGGTATAAACATATGCGGAACAAAATAAAAAAGGCTGCCCAATTGAGCAACCTTCTTACTGGTACCGCGTACGGGAGTCGAACCCGTCATTCCTCCGTGAAAGGGAGGCGTCTTAGCCGATTGACCAACGCGGCTTGTCTAAAAGCTATGGCGCGATTCCATATTTTAGGATTGCAAAGGTAAGCGGGATTTTCATATTTCCAAAAAAAATTTCGTTAACTTAAAATTCTATTGCTTTATCCCGGTCTAGCATGTAACTTCGCAATCAATTTTTTTCAATCTCAACAAACTCAGTGTAAAATGGGAACTAATCTTAAAATCGGTATTAATGGTTTCGGTCGTATTGGCCGTTTAGTATACCGTCAGATCTACAAAATGCCAGGTATAGACGTGGTAGCTATTAATGACCTTACAAGTCCCGCAGTTTTAGCTCACCTTCTGAAATATGATTCAGCTCAGGGTCGTTTCGATGCTGATGTGAAGCACTCCGATAACGCTATCTCCGTTGACGGAAATGAGGTGAAAATTTACGCTCAAAAAGATCCTTCTCAAATTCCTTGGGGTAACCATGGTGTTGACGTAGTTATCGAATCAACCGGTTTCTTCGCCGATAAAGACAAAGCTGAAGCTCACATCAAGGCTGGTGCTAAGAGAGTTGTTATCTCCGCTCCTGCAACTGGTGACCTGAAGACTGTTGTATTCAACGTAAACCATGATATCCTGGATGGTAGCGAAACTATCATTTCCTGCGCTTCATGTACTACTAACTGTCTGGCTCCAATGGCTAAGGTACTGGAAGATACTTATGGTATCGAACTGGGTATCATGACCACTATCCACGCTTACACCAACGACCAGAATACCCTGGATGCACCTCATCCTAAGGGTGACCTGCGTCGTGCACGTGCTGCTGCTGCTAACATCGTACCTAACAGTACTGGTGCTGCTAAAGCTATCGGCCTGGTACTGCCTAGCCTGAAAGGTAAACTGGATGGTAACGCACAGCGTGTTCCAACCATCACTGGTTCCCTGACTGAACTGACTTCCGTTCTGAAGAAGAAGACTACCGTTGAAGAAATCAACGCTGCTATGAAAGCTGCTTCTAACGAATCATTCGGTTATACTACAGACGAAATCGTGAGCAGCGACATCATCGGTATCCACTTCGGTTCCCTGTTCGATGCTACTCAGACTAAGATCGTTTCTGTAGGCGACAAACAACTGGTTAAGACTGTATCATGGTATGACAACGAGATGAGCTATGTGTCTCAGCTGGTTCGTACCGTTAAGTACTTTGCCGGTTTGATCAGCAAATAAGCTTTATAGATCATAAGATGTAAATGGTGAATGGTAAATGGTGAAATTGTTTCCACCATTCACTGTTCACCATTTATCGTTTATTCACCAGAGAGATAAACCAGAACCAATGAGTAAATTTTCCGATTTCAACTTTAAAGGTCATAAAGCAGTAGTGCGCGTTGACTTTAACGTGCCACTGAACGATCAATTCCAGATCACTGATGATACCCGTATGACCGCTGCTGTTCCTACCATCAAAAAGATCCTTGCTGATGGCGGTAGCGTAATCCTGATGTCTCACCTGGGTCGTCCAAAAGATGGTCCTACCGATAAATATTCTCTGAAACACCTGGTTAACCACCTGATCAAATTGCTGGAAGGTGTGACCGTTAAGTTCGCTACCGATTGTATTGGCGAAGTAGCTGAAAAAGCTGCTGCTGCCCTGCAACCAGGCGAAGTGCTGCTGCTGGAAAACCTTCGCTTCTACAAAGAAGAAGAAAAAGGTGATAAGGGCTTCGCAGAAAAGCTGTCTAAACTGGGTGACGTATATGTAAACGATGCATTCGGTACAGCTCACCGTGCACACGCTTCTACTGCTGTGATTGCTGAATTCTTCTCAACTGACAAACGTATGTTTGGTCTGCTGATGGAAGCTGAAGTTAACAATGCAGAAAAAGTACTGCATGGTTCAGAAAAACCTTTCACCGCTATCCTGGGTGGTGCTAAGGTGAGCGACAAAATCCTGATCATCGAAAACCTGATGGAAAAAGCTAACAACATCATCATCGGTGGTGGTATGGCTTATACTTTCCTGAAAGCGCAGGGTAAGGAAATCGGTAGTTCTCTGTGCGAAAACGAGAAACTGGACCTGGCACTGGAACTGCTCGCTAAAGCTAAGGTGAAAGGCGTACAGCTGATCCTGCCTGTTGACTCTATCGCAGCTGATAAATTTGCAGCTGATGCCAACACCCAGGAAGTTAGCAATGACAACATCCCAGCTGGTTGGATGGGTCTGGACATCGGACCTAAATCCGTAGCTATCTTCAGCGAAACGATCCAACAGTCTAAAACCATCCTGTGGAATGGTCCTATGGGTGTGTTCGAAATGAAGGCTTTCCAGAATGGTACCAAATCTGTAGCTGATGCCATCGTGCTGGCTACAGCACAGGGTGCATTCTCTCTGGTAGGTGGTGGTGACTCTGTTGCTGCAGTGAACCAGTTTGGCCTGGCTGACAAAGTTAGCTATGTATCTACTGGTGGTGGTGCTATGCTGGAGTATTTCGAAGGAAAGACCCTACCTGGTATTGCTGCTGTAAAAGGATAAGTATTATTGAGCTTTTTAGATAAAAAAGACACCTGGTGTTAAAAACATCAGGTGTCTTTGTTTTTTGGAATGGGCAGAAAGTTTTTTATTATCTTGATGGAATGAGTAAACTAACGCGCCACCTCTATTTCCAGGTTATCATCGCCATCATCATCGGTATTCTCGTCGGCCACTACTATCCACAAATTGCTCCTACAGGAGAATTGATCAGTACCATCTTTATCAACCTGATAAAGATGCTGATTGCCCCCATCATCTTCCTTACCATCGTACTTGGCATCGCCAGAATGGGAGATATGAAGAAAGTAGGCAAGGTAGGTGGCAAAGCGTTACTTTATTTCGAAATCGTGACCACCCTCGCCATCACTATCGGCCTCCTTGTTGCGAACTATTTAAAACCCGGTAAAAGCATTGATTTTTCCAGTGTGTCGGGTGCCGACATTGCAAAAGCGGCCAGGATCCAACAGGATGCAGCTGGCTTTAGCTGGACGGAATTCCTGCTCCATATTGTTCCTTCCAATGCTGTAGAAGCCTTTGCCAAAGGCGAAATTATCCAGGTACTGGTCTTTGCAATTCTCTTTGGCTACGGTATTACAAAACTGAATGGAAAGGGTGATGGTCTCCTGAATACCTTCGAGCGCATTTCAGAAGTCTTTTTCAATATCCTTAAGTTTATCATGAAACTGGCGCCAATTGGTGCCTTTGGAGGGATGGCTTTTACTATTGGTAAGTTCGGCCTCAAAGCCCTGCACCCTATGATCTCACTTATGCTATGTGTATACCTGACTATGTTCCTGTTCATCTTCATCGTACTGGGAACGATCGCGTATCTGTACAAATTCAGCCTCTGGAAATACCTCAAATTTATAAGTAACGAACTTCTGATCGTACTGGGTACATCCAGTTCCGAATCTGCCCTGCCGGGTATTATGGAGAAACTGGAAAAAATGGGTTGCCATAAAGAGATCGTAGGTCTCGTTATCCCCGCAGGTTATTCCTTTAACCTGGATGGTACGAGTATCTACCTCAGTATGTCTATGATCTTCCTGGCGCAGGCGGCAAAAGTAGACCTGAGCATCTGGCAGGAGTTAACCATCATTGGCATCCTGATGATCACTTCCAAAGGAGCTGCAGGTGTAACAGGTAGCGGTTTTATCGTACTCGCCTCCACACTGGCTGTTATCAAAGTGATCCCTGCAGAAGGTCTTGCACTCCTGATAGGTGTTGACCGTTTTATGAGCGAAGCCAGGGCTATTACAAACCTGATCGGTAATGGTGTAGCCACTATCGTAATGGCAAAAAGTGAAAAAGCTTTTGATGAGGAAAAGTATAAGCTGGCTGTAGGTGTTCAGTAATATTAGTTACTTTTAGTTCCCACTTATGAATGTGAAGTACCGCCTTGCTACTTTTATATTTTGTCTGCTGACAATATATAGTTATTCTGTGCGTGCACAGGAGTCGACACTTTCATATTCATTCCGCCACCTGGATCTCAACGATGGGCTGGCCAGTAATCACGTATCAGCTATCTTACAAGACCGCAAAGGGTTTATCTGGATTGCCAGCACGGCATTGCAGCGTTACGATGGGAGTAACCTGATCACCATTGCCAGCTTTGACAAGGTACCCGGCTCTATTTATTACGATGATATCTGCCTGTGTGAAGATAAGAAAGGAAGGATCTGGATGGGGGCTCCGGACAACATTCGTTTTTATGATCCTGTTACATCCAAAGTAAAGGTCCTGAAAATGGATATGCTCCCAATGGGCACCGGCAATGTATATTGTAGTCATATTATACAGGATCATGCAGGGGTGATCTGGGTCACCACCCAGGAAGGATTATATCGCTATGATGAACAGTCTTCCACCTTTGTTATTCCCAAAGAAGTACCCGAAGCGCAGCGAGCTGAAATGTACAGCGCCATTACTGAAGATAGAAAAGGTAACCTCTGGATCAGTGGCAGGAAAGGCATCTATATGCTGAGTGCCGACCGGAAACACCTGTATGGCAGAAATAACAATCCCCTACAGATTCCCCTGCTAAATACACTGGGTAGCGTTAAGCAGTTTTTCATCGATAGCCACGAACGGCTCTGGGTTGCAGATAGGCTTGGCGACACACTCTACTGCTATATACCCGCACAAAACCAGTTAAAAGGTTGGCCCTTCAGGATCAATCAACCTCCTGAAGGGAATATGGTCACCGACATTACCGAAGACAAAGACAATCAGATATGGGTAGCAACGGAACTGGGCGGCATCTACCGCTATGATGAAAAGGCAAACGATTTCCACCTCAACATCCGCGCAAATAATGAAGACGATAAAAGATTCCACTACGACTTTGAAGTCAACTGTTTCCTGAATGACAGAGATGGCCGCCTATGGATAGGTACTGACAGGGGTTTAAATATTCTGAATACTCCTGATCCGGCGTTTCGCATCATGGATCAGCGGGATCCAAATGCAAATCTACCCCAGGCAGAAGTGACTGGTCTTTTCCAGGATAATAAAGGGAATATCTATGCAGGTTATTGGGGTAAGGGCTTTAGCTGGCTCTCACCTGATTTGCAGTTTAAAAAGCAGTTCCTCAAAGAAGTACCTGAGGAGCGGGGACTGGTATGGAGTTTTGCCCAGATGCCGGATGACAAGGTGCTGGTAGGGCAGGAAAATGGCTGGTTATCAATATTTGACCCTAAGCAGGGGGGATTTGTAGCGCATAAACACAAAGATGTATTTGATGATCAGACGCTCATGACCATGCTGCCGGAAAATGATACCACCGTGTGGATAGGATTGTATAAAAACGGACTGGTACGTTGGAACCCTGTAACAGATACATTCATGGCTTGTCAGAACCTGATGAATAAAATCCGGCATCCTATCACGGTGATGGATATAGCGAGGCAGGGAGACAGTATATTATGGCTCGCTACGAGTGATGCTGGTTTGATCCGGTATAATCATGTTACCCAGAAGATAGTGTCGCGGGAGCTGTTTCCCTATGCACATTTATCTGTCAGTAATATCACCTGTTTGAAACTGCTGGATGATACGACGCTCGTAGCAGGTACAGAGCATGGTTTGTGGGTATACAATATTCATAATCATACAGCTGATCCATTATTGATCAATGGCGACCTGTTTGACGAGTGGGTACTAAGCATGTTACCTTCTGGCAGCAAGGGTTTGTGGTTTACTACCCCATATGGTTTTTATCGTTTTAACAGACGGAATTTCGGTCTGGAAACCTTTGTACAGACAGGACAGATCATTGATAATAACCGTAAGGTGAGTAGACGGATTGTACGACTGGCAGATGGCCGGTTGATGATAGGGGCCTCAGATCATTTTGTGATATTGGATACGGCGGCATTGAAAGTCGCACCTTCGCCACCCAATGTCACCATTATCAATTTCAGGGCCATGGACAGCAGTATACAGCTGAGTACCCTGTATTATAAAAATGCACCGCTGGCACTGAATCATCGTCAGAACTTTATCAACATTGAATTCAAAAGTCTGCAATATCACCATGAAGCCATCCGCTATTTTTATCAGCTGGATGGGGTAGATGAAGACTGGGTACAGGCTAATGGTCTGCTGGTAGCCAGGTATACGAATCTACCTCCGGGTAGTTATATATTCCGGGTAAGAAGTATGAATACTGCCGGCACTTTTTCATCGGGTGTAACGACATTGTATTTTAATATTCTGCCTGCTTTTTGGCAAACTACTTGGTTTCGTATGTTGGGGCTGCTGCTGGTAGTAGCGATCATCTATACTTATTTCAGGATAAGAATCTACCTGATCAAAAGAGAAGCCCGCCGCCGTACACAAATAGAACAACAGATTGCACAGCTGGAAATGAAGGCCCTCCGGGCACAAATGAATCCGCACTTCATCTTCAATGCCCTGAACTCTATTCAGACATTTATGATGAAGAGTGAAACAGAGCAGGCGCTTTCTTACCTGAATCGTTTTGCAAGACTGATCAGGAATGTGCTGGATAGTTCACAGCTGAATAGTATTACTATTTCCAAAGAGATCAGGATGATTGAAAACTACATAGAGCTGGAAAAGTTACGTTTTGCGGATCAATTTGATTGTGATATACATGTAGATGCCGCACTGGATCCTGATTTTACGGATATCCCTACCATGATTTTACAACCCTTTGTGGAGAATGCCATCTGGCATGGGTTGCTACACAAAAAGGAAAGGGGGAAACTCACTATTATATTCACGAAAGAAATAGATCGGGTACTATGTATGATAGAAGATGACGGTATTGGCAGGGAAAGGTCGGCAGCGTTGAAGCAACAAACTGGCGATGAGCATCATTCCAGGGGGATACAAATAACGCGTGACAGGCTGGCTTTGTACAACAAACGATTTAACCTGGATATGACCTTTGATATAGAAGATTTGCCATCAGGAACGAGAGTGAATGTATGGTTTCCACTCGACGAAGAATAAAAATCTTCATGAAAAGCGGGATTCACCAAAGGGGATGAAAACTATTTTCACAAAAAAAGGGGGTTACAGTAATGTAATCCCCTTTTCAATTATTTTACCAGCTGCCGCTTGAACCTCCTCCGCTACCGGAGCCTCCACCGAAGCCGCCAAAGCCGCCTCCTCCTCCGCCACCGCCCCAGCTACCTCCACGGCTACCGCCGCCAAAGATACCCGGGCCAATCCAACCAGTCCATCCACGACGACTGAATGTATGACCACCACCGCCACCGCGATTGTTCAGGATCGAAATGATCACTACAATTATGATGATCAGTATAACCAGTCCTGGTGCATTGCTGCCGTCTTTTGCCCTGTTGGGCGTGCCTTTGTATTCTCCTTTCGACGCTTCAACGATCCTGTCTATCGCTTCATCAAAACCCTGATAGTAATCGCCGGCTTTGAAGTTTGGCTTAATGTTCTCATCGATGATACGGTTAGCGATAGCATCTGGTACTACGCCTTCCATACCGGTGCCGACTTCGATACGGATCTTTCTGTCGTCTATGGCTGCCAGTATCAGTATACCATTGTTTTTCTCTTTGGTACCGATACCCCAGTCACGGAGTATAGCCAGACCTACTTCGGCAATGTCCCTCCCGTTGGTAGAAGGGATGGTCACAATGGCAATCTGTGTAGAAGTGGTATCGTTGTACTCTAACAGTTTGTTTTCCAGTGTGGCCACCTGATCGCTTTGCAGCACGCCTGCCAGGTCATTCACCAGCCGGGGTGGATTGGGGCGGGGAGGAATCTTTAATTCCTGTGCCTGTACCATTCCCAGGGCTAAGAAGAAACCTACAAGCAGGCAGTATACTTGCCTCATCTTAATTAATTTTATTGACCTCATCTCCCTACTACTATGTCATCCGGTAATTCGTTAATGTCATCTCCTTCATGTGGAAAGTGTAAACACAGCGCTTCGCCTATTTCACCGATGCAGGTTTCGATACCTGTTACCACCTGGTTATTGGCAAAATGTGCCAGCATGCTTTTTGTTTTCTCTTTCCAAAAATCTTTACCCACTTTTTCATGAATGCCTTTATCCCCGGCTATAGCATACTGTTTGTCTTTCAGTGCAAAATAGAGTAGCACTCCATTGCGGAACCTTGTTTTCTCCAGACCCAGTTGAATAAAGATCTCATGTGCCCTGTCTATGGGATCAACAAATTTGCAACGGCTTTCGACAAATACGCGGATTTCTCCGCTGGTCATTCTTTCCGCATTCCGGATCGCTTGTACCAGTTGCTGTTTTTCTGCTTCGGTGAGCAGTTCTTTTTTAGGGAATAAACGCATAGATGAATGGGCTATTTGATATTAGAACTGCACCTTAGGTGCATTTTCAGAACCCTTATCGGCCATGTAGTATTCTTTGGCTTTGAAACCACCGAAACCAGCTACGATATTGTTAGGGAAAGTGCTGACAGTGCTATTAAAGCTTTCCACAGCAGTGGAAAAGTCATTACGTGCTACGGTGATGCGGTTTTCAGTGCCTTCGAGTTGTGCCTGCAGGTCACGGAAGTTCTGGTTAGCTTTTAGTTCAGGATAAGCTTCTGATACAGCCAGCAGTCTGCCCAGTGCTGTACTCAGCTGACCTTGTGCTGCCTGGTACTGTTGTACTTTTTCAGGAGTCAGGTCATCGCCTTTGATAGTGATCTGGGTAGCTTTTGCTCTTGCTTCCATTACCTGTGTCAGGGTTTCTTTCTCAAAGTTAGCAGCACCTTTAACAGTCGAAACCAGGTTTGGGATCAGATCAGCTCTGCGCTGATACTGTGCTTCCACATTGCTCCACTTGCTTTTTACTGCCTGATCCTGACGTACGATGCTATTGTATTTGGATACACCACAGCCTCCAAAGATTAATACTACAACAAGAATAATGATCAGTGTGAGCGTACTCTTTTTCATTTGTGCTAAGATTTATTTACTATATAACAATGTTAATGCCTGTTTATATTGCCCTGATTTTCTGTAAATTAGTATAGTGAGTAATAACAGGCGTATCCAAACCTACAAGAAATTACGCAAAGTACAAGGAGTTATTATGCTAAGGCCTGTTAACCAGCTCACTGAACAATAACCGCAGGAACGATAAAGGGAGTTTATTTTACTTTCACAAGAAAGATATAAGCATTGGTGAAAAAATCAGTTAGCAAATGTAGGTTTCTCTATAATTTTGGTGGTATTTGCTTATTGTGAATATCGTTAAGAATACTTTCATTCGTTTGTAACGCCGCTATTGTTAATTTAAAGGTATTTAAGTCTGCTTCAATGAGTGAACAACACATCCATATTCTGTATATAGATGATGAGATACACAACTTAAATGCGTTCAAAGCATCTTTCCGTAGGCTTTACACGGTGTTTACGGCAAGTTCGGCTGAGGAAGCAGAGAAAGTGTTGGAAAAGGAAGAAGTCCACATCATCATTTCAGATCAGCGGATGCCCAGGATGACCGGGATTGAATTTTTTGAGTCTATCCTTGACAGGTATCCTGAGCCCATCCGAATCTTACTGACAGGTTATGCCGACATCAATGCGGTTATTGATGCCATCAACAAGGGTCAGGTGTATAAGTATTTTTCCAAGCCATGGAATGACGAGGATCTTCGTCACAACATTGAAAAGGCATTTGAAGTCTATGCCCTCCGTAAAGAGAACAAGGAATTAACAGCAAAGCTGCTGGATGTAAATGAGAAGCTGGAGTTCCTGCTCCGTCAAAAGCTCATTTCTTAATGATGAAGTGTATCGTGTTGTCGTATATCTGATAGTCCAACTTTAATTGTTTACAGATCTCGTCAAGAAAATCTTCAACCTTTTTATCTTTTTCAAGGCTACCTGAGAAGTGTGTATTTTCAAGCGAAGGCGCTGCGGAAAAGTCCAGTTTGAGTCCAAACCAGCGTTGTAATACAGGTCTCAGTTCTTCCAATGGCCTGTTGCGGAAGCGATAAACGCCTTCCCTCCAACCCAGGGTCACTGTTTCATCGAAACGTTTTACCTTGAAGCGCTCACCGGGATGATAGATTGCCTCAAATCCGGGCTTGAGCGTTACATCAAGACTATCCCCTACATCTGTCACCACTGTACCTTGTACCAGCGAGGTAGTAACTGTATTGTTATCATAAGAATTGACGTTGAAAGCCGTACCCAGTGCTATCACGGAGGTGATTCCTGTGTGTACGATAAACGGTCTTTCAGGATTATGTGCTACTGTAAAGTAAGCTTCTCCTTCCAGGTACACTTCCCTGGTTCTGCCTGGGAAGATGAATGGGAAACGGAGGGTGGAGCTGGCATTGAGATGTACTTCCGTACCATCTGCCAGTTCAATATGATAATCCTGCTTGGGGGGCACTGTGAGCGTATTCCATTCCAGCGATTTGCTCTGGTAAATGGTATCCGGACGGATGTTTTTAATAGCGATGGTCCCTGAATCGCCTGTTACCTTAATGGCGGTATCAGCCACTTCTGTGCCAGCTACTACCGAAGGTGGAGGCACTGAAAAGATAGGTACGCCTGCCATTTGTGGGATTATAATGCGATATTGGTTGGCTGTTTGATGAGGTACCTGTTGTTTTGCCGGCAGAAAGAAATATGCCCCTGCAGTGGCGCCGATGGCCAATAATATAGCTGCCGCTACCCGTACTTTCTTCAGGTAAGCCAATACCCTGAGGTGTACTGGTGTTGGTTCCAGGATGGCTTTTACCTTTAGCCAGTCGGATTCTACCTGAAGATCTTCCAGGAATGCATTGTCTGTGTACAATATGGCCTCTTCATATTCCTGCCAGCAGCGGCGCACATTTGCATTGTTGTGCATTTCCTTTTGCAGCAGCTTGTCTTCCACTTCAGTTAAATCGCCAAGTTGCTTACGCAGTAGTAAACTGTAGATATACTCTTGGTCGTATTTCATTTTATTATGGTAGTGGTTACGAGGGTTTTTAAGATAATAATTAAGTTGAGTCTTGGTTTTATATATTGCGTCATAGCCGGGTTATCTTTCAATAGCCATGATCAAAGGTGTTGTAATCGACGTCGGTACCAATGCCGGCCCCGTTTCGCAGGGTGGACAGGGTGCCTTATTTTGCTGTGCAGCAACGACGGCATTTTCCTGCCGCTGACGGCATCTGGCGTCAATAAGTTGATAGAAAAAGCCCCCAGGGGCATGTTCTATCTGCTGATATTGCCGGGTCTTCCATACTTCTATAAATATCTTTTGTACTAGCTCTCTTGCCTCGTCCATATTCCCCAACATTGTACTTGCTTTCAGGCAGAGGGGTTTGTAGTATTTCATAAAGAAGTATTGATAGGCCTCCAGGGTATTATCCTTCTTTAAGACGGATAACATAGCGGTATCCTCGCTGGTAATCATATGAATAAGGTTATTTTGCGGTTAGTGAGTCTTCTTTTGTGCGATAGATATCTGTCCCCAATACGCTTTAAATTTCGATAGAAAGAAGGAGAAATTCGTTAACGCCATGTTAATGAAATCCGATTTTTCTGGTTCCCTATATTTAGACTTTCCCTTAAATTGCAGCTTTCTAAAGAAAAACTTAGTGGAATATGCAAGTTTGGAAAGACTATCAGACAAAGAATAAAGAACGTTTTCTGGAAGAATTGCTGGCTTTGCTGCGCATCCCTTCCGTGAGCGCAGACTCCCGTTTTAACAAAGATGTAGCGGACTGCGCCGAAGCGGTAAAACAACGCCTGATTGAAGCAGGTGCTGACAATGTAGAAGTTTGCCCTACTGCCGGACACCCGATCGTATATGGAGAAAAAATCATCGATGCGGCTTTCCCGACCGTATTGGTATATGGTCACTACGACGTACAGCCTGCCGATCCCCTGGAACTGTGGGATAGCGGTCCGTTTGAACCTGTGATCAAAGACGAAAAGATCTATGCCCGCGGTTCTGCGGACGACAAAGGTCAGTTCTACATGCACGTGAAGGCGTTCGAAACCATGATGAATACCAACTCTGTACCCTGCAATATCAAGTTTATGATTGAAGGGGAGGAGGAAGTAGGCTCTGCGAACCTGGGTATCTTTATCAAGGAAAATAAGGAAAGACTGAAAGCAGATGTGGTGCTCATTTCTGACACCTCCATGCTGAGCCTGGAAAATCCTAGCCTGGATACCGGCTTACGCGGTCTGTCTTATATGGAAGTAGAGGTAACCGGCCCTAACCGTGACCTGCACAGTGGCGTATATGGTGGCGCTGTTGCCAACCCTGCTACCATCCTTTGCCAGATGATTGCTTCCCTCCATGACGAAAATAACCACATCACCATCCCTGGTTTCTACGACAACGTACAGGAACTGAGCAAGGAAGACAGAGCTGCCCTGAATGCAGCACCGTTTGACGAAGCTGAGTATAAAAAAGACCTGGGGGTAGATGAACTGTGGGGTGAGAAGGGATATTCTTCTATCGAGCGCACCGGTATCCGTCCTACCCTGGAGGTAAACGGTATCTGGGGTGGCTATACCGGCGAAGGTTCCAAAACCGTACTGCCTTCAAAAGCACACGCCAAGATCTCTATGCGCCTGGTACCTAACCAGGACTGGATCCAGATTTCTGACCTGTTCAAAGCTCATTTTGAGAAGATTGCGCCTAAGTCAGTAAAGGTAAAGGTAACAGCTCACCACGGTGGTAGCCCATATGTAACACCTACTGACCACGTGGCATTCAAGGCAGCGAGCGAAGCGATCAAAGAAACTTTTGGTAAATCTCCAATTCCCGTACGCGGTGGTGGTAGTATTCCTATCGTAGCACTGTTTGAAAAAGAACTTGGACTGAAGACCATCCTGATGGGCTTTGGATTAGATAGCGACAACCTGCACTCTCCAAATGAGAAGTATGGTCTGGCTAACTATTATAAAGGAATTGAAACCATTCCTTATTTCCACAAGTTCTTTGCGGAAATGAATAAGAAATAATTATGCAGAATACAGAGAAACTGCGCCTGGACAAGTATCTCTGGGCGATCAGGATATTTAAAACCCGCTCACAGGCCTCTACGGCCTGTGAAGGCGGGAAAGTGAAGATGAATGGGACCTCCGTAAAAGCTGCACGCGCAGTTAGTATAGGAGACAAATATGAAATCAGGTCAGAATCCCGGAAATGGGTGATTGAGGTGGTGAGCTTAATAGCCAACAGAGTACAATATGCTGAAGCCATTAAGCATTACGTTGATCTCACTCCCGAAGAAGACCAGGAGATGAACCAGCGGATTGCCGCCAGCTTCCATACCGGTAAGCGTCCGAGTAAGATCGGCCGCCCTACCAAAAAGGAAAGGAGGGACCTGGATGGTTTCATGACCAACGAGGATGAGGAACAACAACAATAAAGATTGAGGCCCGGGCTAAAGCCCGGGCCTCAATCTTTATACATAAACTTTGGAATTTGCTTAGTAAATTCGCATCCTCTAAAATTACCTTTCAATAAATGCCTAAGCAAAGCGACGTTTTGTCTACTGACTTCCTTGTCAAAGTAGCGGAAGAATTTGGAACTCCGGTATATATATACCATGCGGAAAAGATTGCCATCCAGTACGAAAAGTTAAAGGACGCCTTCCAAAAGACGGACGCACGCTTTTTCTATGCCTGTAAGGCGCTAACCAACATCAACATCCTGAAGTACATCAACTCCCTGGGTTGCGGTCTGGACACCGTGTCTATCAACGAAGTCCAACTCGGTCTCAAGGCAGGATTCGAACCTAAAAACATCATCTTTACCCCTAACTGTGTAGACCTCGACGAAATCGTAGCTGCCAAGGACCTGGGTGTAAATATCAATATCGACAACATCTCCATCCTGGAGCAATTTGGTAACCGCTTTGGTGACTCTTACCCAATCTGCATCCGCCTGAACCCACATATCATGGCTGGCGGTAACTATAAGATCTCCACAGGTCACGTAGACAGCAAGTTCGGTATCTCCATCCACCAGATCCGCCACATTGAGCGCATCGTAAAGAGCACCAAACTGAAAGTAACCGGCCTGCATATGCACACCGGTTCTGAAATCAAGGATGTAGATGTATTCCTCCGTGGGGTAGACATCATGTTCGAACTGGCTGTGAACTTCCCTGATCTGGAATTCATTGACCTGGGTAGCGGCTTCAAAGTGGCTTATCAACAGGGCGACCCTGAAACCGACATCCAGCTGCTGGGCAAAAAGCTCTCCGACGCTTTCAACAAGTTCAGCAAAACATATAACCGCCCTCTGCAGGTATGGTTCGAACCGGGTAAATTCCTGGTAAGCCAGAGCGGTTACTTCGTGGTAAAAGCAAATGTGATCAAACAGACCACTGCTACCGTATTCGTAGGTGTGAACTCAGGGTTTAACCACCTGATCCGCCCAATGTTCTACGATGCCTTCCACCTGATCAAGAACATCTCTAATCCAAAAGGAACCGAACGGATCTATACCGTGGTAGGTAACATCTGCGAAACGGATACTTTCGGTTGGGATCGTAAACTGAACGAAGTAAAAGAAGGCGATCTGCTGGTATTCTACAACGCAGGAGCTTATGGTTTTGAAATGTCTTCCAACTTCAACTCCCGTTTTAAACCTGCCGAAGTGCTGGTAAAAGATGGTAAAGCCCAACTCATCCGCAGAAGGGATACTTTCGACGACCTGCTAAAAAATCAGATCGAGTTATAATTTGAATATTTTACAGATTAGAATATATTTATAGGTCTGCCGGATTGGCAGACCTATAACTTTTTATGGCGAAAATTGAGGTTTTGCATTAAATTTGTACCTAATAACCAACCACAACCTCTCTGCTTAATCCTGCACGCTGTAATTCACTGAATGTAACTTTTACAATTTTTCATCTGTCCATTCGTCATATAACTAGATGAGTCATTTTTACATATTTTAGATTATGAAAGTTTTAACTGCCGGTCCCGATCAATTAAAGGATGAGGCACTGATAGAATCCCATATTTCCTTCGCGCCTTATGTCAAGTTCCTGAAGGAGAAAGCGGCCAGTAAAACAGATAGCAGGGCGGCGTATTATAAAAAGATCGCTGAACGCTTTGAAAGTAACCCCGCACTACTTGGCCCTATAGCCGGTGCAGATGACCTGTCCGCTTACCAGGAGTATATCGACCTCATTATTGCTACAATATTTCCAATCACTTCTGATATGGACAAGGATATCTATGGTATAGGTGTCCCCCAGAAGTTTGCTATATTTTATTACTCCGACCTCTTCAAGAATATCTTCGCTGATAATAGCGACAGAATGCTGGAAGTACCTAAAGGTATTTCAGTAGATAAGATGAAGAAGGATAAACTGGAATGGCTGTACAAGCTGATCCTGGAGAAAGCATACGGTTTTCCCGTTACTTACCAGAACGAGATCATCCACCATATCAACATGCCCGACAGCAATGGAGGCAAGAGATATGTGAAGGTGAATGTAGACCCTCGTTTCGTGGAAGTAAAGGTAAAAGGTGAGCTACCTCCGCTTACATACGATACTGTATGTATGAAAAAGTTCAGCCCCGAAGGCCTGAAAGAAATTTTGCCACTGGATAATTTCGTCCTCGAAGGATTTGTGATCTGGACATTACAGGATGTAACCAAAGATGAGGTGCAGAATGTAATGAAGAACCTGATCCTGAACATGCACGAGGGCAACGAAAGACGTACCTACCGCCGTATGGAGGAAGAAGTACTGGCACTGATGGGAGATACTGACCTGAGTGTGCACGTGGTACCTATTCCAAAAATCAATGGTCGCTATGTGCTGGAATGTGAACAATGCGAAAGCGGCGTGACCCTGGGCGTAACTGGTAGCGAAAAACAGCAGCAACAGCTGTTTCAGCAACTGATCCAGTACCTGGGGCAGAACAAAACGCCACTTTTGCTGCCCGTGGTGACGGAGAGTTCTCTCTATGCATATCCATTCCTGCGCTACCTGCCGCTCAAGGGCATCAATAGCTTTGTACTGGTACCTATATGGCATGAGGATACCCTGCTGGGTATCGTAGAACTGGCCTCCGGCACCCCTAACAAGATCACTGCTGAAACACTGGCACAAGCCATGCCGGCATATCCACTGTTAGTGATGTTGCTGAATAGAGGTGCTGACATCACATCGAACCGAATCACCCAGGTCATCAAGGAGCAGTTCACTGCCCTGCAACCTTCTGTGGAATGGAAGTTCATCGATGCAGCATGGCATTATCTGCACACACCAAAAGCAAAAAGAAAAGACATCGGTAACATTGCGTTTGAAGATGTCTATCCATTATATGGCGCTGTAGACATCCGGAACTCTTCTACCGAACGTAGCAATGCGATCCACGAAGATCTTCGTGAACAACTACTCCTGATCCGGGAAACCCTGGACCACATTGGCAACACCATCTACCTGCCATTGCTGGAAGAGCTGAAGTTCAAAAATGATGAGCTCATTACCGGTATCACCAGTGGTATGCTCTCAGAAGATGAACTGCGTACAAACAACTACCTGGACGAAGAAATCGGCCCATTGTTCCGTCACCTGCACGAAAGTCATCCTGAACTGCAGCCGGCACTGGAACGTTACTTCTCCCTGGTAGACCAGACAGAAGGCCATATTCAGCACCACCGCCAGGATTATGAAGATAGTCTGGCTATGATCAACGCTGAACTGAACCAGTACCTGGACAAAGAGAAAGAAAACATACAACACTCCTTCCCATGTTACTTCGAAAAGTATCGTACGGATGGGGTAGAGTACAATATCTATATAGGACAGGCCATTGCGCAAACCCGCAAGTTCGACCTGCTCTACCTGCGTAACCTGCGCCTGTGGCAGATACAGTCTATGGCAGACATTGCAAGACTCACCAACAAGTTGATTCCAACACTAAAGGTGCCTTTGCAAACTACCCAGCTGGTACTGGCTCACAGCAATCCGATCGACATCAGCTTCAGACAGGATGAACGCCGCTTCGATGTAGAAGGCGCTTACAACATCCGCTATGAAATACTGAAGAAAAGGATTGATAAGGTGCACATCCGCCAGACAGGCAAACGCCTTACCCAACCGGGTACCATTGCAATCGTGTATGCTTATGCGAAAGAGATGGAAGAATACCTGAAGTACATCACCTTCCTGCAGAATAAAAACATCCTGCTGCCAGACGTAGAAATGCTGGACCTGGAAGACCTGCAAGGGGTAAGCGGTCTGAGAGCGCTAAGAGTGAAAGTAAATATGGAAGCATAAAAAAAGGGAACATTATCAATAAATGAAACTCCCGGGAATCGTATAAAATAAAAAAAGGGTGTATCTAACTTTTGATACACCCTTTTTTCTTTGAAAATA
>NZ_MTKN01000354.1 GCF_001975825.1 [Flexibacter] sp. ATCC 35208 | reverse complement strand
GGCGCATCCCCCTACCCCCAGCGCACCCCCTCACCACCTCACAGCGCGGGGATGTAACTAGGAGAAAAAAACAAAAAATGAGAAGAAAGAAAAAAAAAAAAAAAAAAAAGAAGAAGAAATTCATTTATAAAAAAAAAAAAAAAAAAAAAAAAAAAAAAAAAACATCTTACATACTTATAAATCGGTTAAACCCTTATAAATATTTTTCCCATGTTGGAAAAAATAATAGTTTTTTAAAGAATTTGTTTTGGTGGGGAAAAAATTAAAAAAGGAGAGGATAAAAAAGGGGGTGGGATGTTTTTTTTGGGGGGTGTAAAGATAAGAGAGCGGAGGGTTTTTTTTTTTAAAAAAAAA
>NZ_MTKN01000353.1 GCF_001975825.1 [Flexibacter] sp. ATCC 35208 | reverse complement strand
CATTTTTGAAAAAATGATCAGTTTATTGGAGGAAGCGGGTATTAACAGTAGCGGCGTTTTTTTGAATGCAGATCCTGGTTTTGACAGTGAGGAGCTACGGAAGGCTTGTGATATAAAAGAAATAGAGCTAAATGTGAAACCCAATAAGCGTAACGGCAAAACCGCCAGTGAGGAGTATAGATATTTTGATGACCAATTGTACAAAAGGAGAACAAAAATTGAGCATGCCAATGCCTGGTTAGACGCATTTAAAGCTCTATCTGTTCGCTATGAAACAAAAGTATTCACATGGATGGGGTTACATTGGCTTGCTCTTATTACATTATTCTGTCGAAAATTAAAAGTTTAAACAACT
>NZ_MTKN01000352.1 GCF_001975825.1 [Flexibacter] sp. ATCC 35208 | reverse complement strand
TAATTTCGATAGTAAAGCTATCAGGTCCATTGTAATTGCTTGCTGGCGTATAAGTGTATGTTCCATCTGCATTGACTGTAGCTGTACCATGTGCAGGATCAGTGGCTTTGCTGTAAGTCAGTGCATCTCCATCCACGTCTGAGCCAACCACACTTCCATTATAAACTACATCTTCAGGTGTAGTAATATTCTGGTCTGCACCAGTCGGATCATCATTTACTGCTGTTACAGTGATATTGATTGTTACTGTTGCTGTGCCGCCATTACCATCATTGATCTCGATAGTAAAGCTATCTGGACCATTGTAGTTCGCAGCTGGCGTATAAGTATATGTTCCATCTGCATTGACGGTAGC
>NZ_MTKN01000351.1 GCF_001975825.1 [Flexibacter] sp. ATCC 35208 | reverse complement strand
CACGACCGCCGGGAAGGTTTAATAATGAAGCCGTAACCTCGGTACAGGTATCTAAAACCGGCATTGAACTCATTGGAGAATCTACGCCCATTCTATGAAATTCAGCGCCCATAATATTAACGTCGAAACCTAAATTCTGACCTACAATAAATTTGGTTTTACTTAAAGCGATATTGAATTTCTCTAAAACTTCGGCCAACGTGATTCCATCGGCTTCAGCCAATTCAGTCGAGATTCCGTGAATACGTTCTGCATCATACGGAATATTAAATCCGTCAGGCTTAACCAAATAATCCTGATGTTCGATAAGTTGCCTCATCTCGTCATGAAGCTGCCAGGCGATCTGAATACAGCGC
>NZ_MTKN01000350.1 GCF_001975825.1 [Flexibacter] sp. ATCC 35208 | reverse complement strand
GTTGTTTCCTTCTTTTAATTTAGATCCGTAGCTCAGCCTGGTTAGAGCACTACACTGATAATGTAGGGGTCAGCAGTTCAAATCTGCTCGGGTCTACTACTTCAATAGGAAGTTCGGGGGGTTAGCTCAGTTGGCTAGAGCATCTGCCTTGCACGCAGAGGGTCATCGGTTCGACTCCGATATCCTCCACGAAGAAAAGTTCTTTAAGAATTTACAATGATGTTAGAACCATAAGGGTTCGCGCGGATCGGATCTGCAACATCAGCAAGTCTTAGAAATAAGATAAGCTCTTTGACATATTGGGAAAATAAAGTTGTAATACAGTATACAATTTGAAAGATATTTAAAGCGAATAA
>NZ_MTKN01000349.1 GCF_001975825.1 [Flexibacter] sp. ATCC 35208 | reverse complement strand
TGTTCTCTGGCGTTCAAGAGAATACAAATATAGCGAAACGTGTCTTTGATATTGTTGGCGGCGGCGATCCGAATAAAGGAAGACGCTAATTAAGAGCGAAAGTGAGGCGAAATGCCTCACTTTTCTTTTTAGGAGTTGGGAATATGAAAAATTTATTTAGGAAATTAAGATTCCTTTTAGTATTTGTAGTATTACTAGTTGGATGTCAACAAGAAGAGAATAATGTAGAACAAAAATCTACTACTAAAAAAACTGAGGAAAAGGTACAAATAACAAAAGAAGAAGAGAGATATATTCAAGATGTTATTCATACATTTGTGCGAACGACGAATGAAAAAAATCTTGCAGAACATATGG
>NZ_MTKN01000348.1:220-357 GCF_001975825.1 [Flexibacter] sp. ATCC 35208 | reverse complement strand
ACTGATCCTGCACATGGTACAGCTACAGTCAATGCAGATGGAACATACACTTATACTCCTGCAACCAACTATAATGGACCTGATAGTTTCACTATCGAGATCAATGATGGTAATGGTGGTATTGCAACGGTAACAAT
>NZ_MTKN01000348.1:0-131 GCF_001975825.1 [Flexibacter] sp. ATCC 35208 | reverse complement strand
GGTACAGCTACAGTCAATGCTGATGGAACATACACTTATACGCCTGCAAGCAATTACAATGGTCCTGATAGCTTTATTATCGAGATCAATGACGGCAATGGCGGCATAGCTACAGTAACAATCAATATCAC
>NZ_MTKN01000347.1 GCF_001975825.1 [Flexibacter] sp. ATCC 35208 | reverse complement strand
CTTTTGCCCAACGTTCACGTATGTCTATAGTTAATGGAACTTGGTTTGTACTTTCTAGTGTCACTAAGTCGATTTCAATTTTTGATTCCCATACACGAGCCACTGCTTCAGGGTCCCAAAATGAATTCCACTCAGCTGTTCCGTCATGCTCTGGTTCATGTACATTGCCTGCGGTAAGAAATGTACCACCCATCCAAACGAGACGTTCAATTTTATCTTCGACTATGGGAGCTTCATATAATGCACGAGCAAGGTCAGTTAGGGGTCCCGTAAATAATAAAGTTGTTTTTCCTTCCGTTTGTAGAAGCGTTTCTATTAAGTGATGATGTGCAGACTTTGCTGCTACAGGTGTTATAAC
>NZ_MTKN01000346.1 GCF_001975825.1 [Flexibacter] sp. ATCC 35208 | reverse complement strand
TACTTTAATTGTACAAAGTTCAAGTGCAACAATCGGTATTTTACAAGAGCTATTCGGCCAAGGTGCAATCGATTTACAAGCAGCTCTTCCTGTATTATTCGGTGATAACATCGGTACAACAATTACAGCTGTATTAGCAGCAATCGGTACTTCAATTGCAGCAAGACGTGCAGCATTAGTTCACGTTATCTTTAATATTATCGGTACAATTATCTTTACAATTTTATTAATACCATTTACAAGTTTAATTCAATATTTCCAAACATCATTAAACTTGAATCCAGAAATGACTATTGCATTTGCACACGGAACATTTAACGTAACAAATACAATCATTCAATTCCCGTTCATTGCAGTGTT
>NZ_MTKN01000345.1 GCF_001975825.1 [Flexibacter] sp. ATCC 35208 | reverse complement strand
GAATGTTTCTTCATGTGACACATAACCTTGTGGTGCAAGTGTTTCTTTATATGTGTACTTTCCTGCTGGGAGTTTATCGAACTTCGCAATGCCTTGTTCGTTTGTTTTTCCTTTCACGACTTCCTGGCCTTGTTCGTTATAGATTGTAAACTCTGCACCTGGTAACTTGTTGTTTCCATCGGCTACGTCTACTTTTGTAATTTCAATTGATCCTCTAATCTTCGTATTCTTTGCAACTAGCTCAATTGTTTTCCCATTTTCATTGATGCTAAACGGAATCGGCTCTTTTACTAGCACATAGCCCGCTGGTGATGTCTTTTCGATGATTTGGTACTTTCCGAATGGGATATTATCAATTTT
>NZ_MTKN01000037.1 GCF_001975825.1 [Flexibacter] sp. ATCC 35208 | reverse complement strand
GGACTTTTTCAGTGCCCTCCCCTTATGGCTGTCCTTTTTTCTTTTTACATAACATTTTGTCCGATTCAATCGTTAATTTGTCAGTACCTCCGTTACTTTGTCACCCATTCTATTAAGATGACATTAACCTTTCATATAATAAACTGTTAAAGTAACACCAACACTGGCTGAATGAATCACTTACCCCCTTAAATTTGTATCCGAGGCACTAAAATTGTTATATTCCTTATATCAACATTTTTGCTTTCAATAAAACTTAAACTCAAAGAAATATGAAATTCCGGCAAATTGCGGCAACTGTTCTTATCAGCGCGGCCACTGCCTTTGCCAGCGTGTTTGTTTACAGCAAATTTCAGCCCCGGCAGGCAGGTCCCTATCAAAATGGATCAGACAACATTCCAGTAAACTATACCAGCTACATGCCTGGTACAGAACACAGAAACATTACTCCACCCACCGACTTCTCAGCAGCAGCAAAACTGGCAGTTCCAGGTGTGGTTCACATTAAGACAAAGATCAATCCCCGTCAGGTTACAAACAACCTGCAAAGGAAAAGAAGCGTACTTGAAGACCTCTTCGGTGATGACTTTTTCGGGGACGAATTCCAGGGTGGCGGCGGCGGACGTAAATATTATGTTCCCGGCCAGATGGCTTCCGGCTCCGGTGTACTCATCTCCGACGATGGTTATATCGTGACAAACAATCACGTAGTGGACGATGCGGACGAAATCACCGTTACGCTCAATGACTACAAAACTTACAAAGCAAAAGTGATCGGTACCGATCCAAACACTGACCTCGCGGTGATCAAAGTAGACGCGAAGAACCTGCCTTACATGCTGTATGGCAACTCTGACGAGGTTGAAATTGGTCAGTGGGTGCTTGCTATCGGTTATCCATTAAACCTGGAAACTACCGTAACTGCAGGTATCGTGAGTGCAAAAGCACGTTCTATCGGTATTAACAAACAGGCAAAAAGAAACGCTATCGAATCTTTTATTCAGACAGATGCTGCTGTGAACCAGGGTAACAGTGGTGGTGCATTGATCAATACCGCAGGTGAACTGATTGGTATTAACTCTGCGATCGCCTCTCCTACCGGTGCCTATGCAGGTTACTCTTATGCGATTCCCGTGAACCTGGTGAAGAAAGTGGTAAATGATATCATGAAGTATGGTAATGTACAACGTGCTTACCTCGGTATCAGGTACCAGGATCCGAATTCTATTCCTGAAGAGAAATGGGGTGACTATGGTATAAGAAGAGATGTGAATGGTGTAGTAGTGACAGATGTGGTAACAAGTGGTGCTGCGGCAGATGCAGGTATTCAGAAGGGTGATGTGATCACTGGTATCAATGGTGTGAATACACCTTCTATTCCACAGATGACGGAGCAGATCGCAAGATTCAAACCAGGTGATAAGATCAGTATCAGCTACCTCCGTGGTGATAAATCACGCACAGCGAATGCAGTTCTGAAGAACATTGATGGTAATACCAGTATTGTGAAAGCAACAGTGATCGATGCGCTGGGCGCGGATCTGGTGACACTGGAAAAAGGCGATGCAGCGAAGATCGGTATTCGTGGTGGTGTATATGTAGATAACATCAGCAGTGGTGTACTGAAGAAACAAACGAATATGAAACCTTCTTTTATTATTATGAAAGCAGGAGATCAGGTGGTGAGTTCAGTGGAACAGCTGAGAGGGATATTGGAGAAACAGAAGAAGGTGCAGCTGGAAGGTGTGTATCCTGAGTTGAATGGTGTGTACTATTACAATATTGATTTGACGAATAGTACTGATTTTTAATTATCGTTTTTCATATAGGTTTATAAGTTAAGGAGAGAAGAGCTCTGGTATTTCAACCAGGGCTCTTTTGTTTTAAGGGCCTTCGGCAGCAAGGAAGATCTTTATTTGTTCGGCTGACTCCTATGGGGGAGGCAATTTCAGCAAGGGCGTTAGCCTGAAAAGAGCGCGCTTCAATGCTGCCGCAGGCCATTTCCAATAAAAACATTCATGAAAGAGGGAATTCACCAATAGGGAATGAAAACCATTAAAAAAAAAATGCCCGGCTTTCGCCAGGCATCTATATTTTTTATTACTTGCAATTACAGATTTATCACTCCTTTCAACTGCGCAAAAAACTCATCTTTCTTCCGGGAGCTGATCGGTATATTCTTCTGATCACTCATCACAACTGCTGTTCCCAGGCCTTTTATAATCTTCACGATATGATGAATATTAATCAGGAAAGACTTATGTACCCTATAGAATCCTTTATCACTCAACATTTCCTCATACTCCTTCAGTGACTTGGATATCAAATGCGATACATTATTGATCAACTGGATCTTTGTATAACTATCAAACGCTTCGCAATAAATGATATCCTTCAGATCTATCACATTATACCCATCATTCACCGGAATCACTATCTTGGAAAACGCGTTGTCATTGTTCTTTACATAATCCTTCAGAATCGACGCCAGCTCATTTAACCTACCTTTTTTACTCTTCTTTACTTTTTCCAATGCATCTTCTACCTCACTCACCTTAATAGGTTTGAGCAGATAATCCAACGCGGCAAATTTTATTGCCTGCAAAGCATATTCCTGAAACGCGGTGATGAAGATAACTTCGAAGTTTAGCACAGGGAACATTTCCAATAACTGGAATCCATTATGTGGCGGCATTTCAATATCCAGAAACAGTACATCGATCTGGGTATTTTTCAGCATCTCCGCCGCGTCATGAATGTTCTGCGCCTCCCCTACTACCGTAACATCCTTACAGTAATTTTCAAGAATATTTCGCAAAATGTGGATGTTGCGGACTTCATCGTCTACGATCGCAGCTTTTATATTACTCATAACATCTTAACAATGGGAATCAGAATTTCAACGAGCGTACCCTCTTTATTGCCGAAACCTGACTTAAATTTATCAATAATTTCTAACTTTCCAACATTTCCATTAAAAGATTTTATAATCTGCAACCGCTCCCTGATCACGCTCAGGGCTGTAGATTCGTGCTTTATGAGGCGTCCGCTCTTCAGTTCATTTGCCCTGTCCCAGCCTATTCCATCATCGTCTACGGAACAGTATAGCATATCCCCTTTCAGCATCAGTCTTACCTCCAGGTTCCCGCTGCCGTTTTTAGGCGCAAGGCCGTGTTTGATCGCATTCTCCACGATCGGCTGTATAATCATAGGCGGTATATAGATTGTATAATCTTTCAATGCATCTTCTATGGCAAAGTGGTACGTAAAGACATTTGCAAACCTAATCTTCTCCAACTCAATATAACGGGTGAGGAAAGCTATTTCTTCATCCAGCGAAATATAGGATTTCCGGGAATTATTAAGCATTTGCCGCATCAAGGTAGCGAAATCTGCTAAGAAATTCAGTGCCTGCTTTTCCTCCTTCTCCATTATCAGGTGCTGCACGCTATTCAGGGAGTTGAATATAAAGTGCGGATTCATCTGGTTTGTAAGGGCTTTGGCCTCCAGTTCTGCAATCCTTCTGTTGTATTCTGTCTTGCGTTTTTCCCCATCTTTGAACCGCAGGAAGATATACCTTAATATAAATGCAACCAGCAGCAATGCCAGCAAAATCACGATTCCCCTCGCCCACCATTGCTGATACCACCGCGGTAGTATCGTCACTGTAATGGCCACTGGATGACTCCATTCACTCTTGTACTTTCTCGCCCTGATCTGTAATTCATAAGTATCTGGCTGCAGGTCAGGGAAAGGTACGATATTGGACATTGTCGTGATCCAGCCACTGCTTGTATCGCTGGAAAAATTATACTGGTACTCCACCAGGTCCGGCAGATCATAGGCGATCGCACCAAATTCAACTTCGAACGAAGCCTTGCGCTGGTATAGTAAAGTGATCTTTTTTGAAGGCAGATAGGTACTGTCGCCATACCTGATGTGACTCAGGTACACTGCAGGAGGCACCGTATCTACCGGCATATTATTGTCGTTGAAATAACTTAACCCGTTGGAAGTGGCGATGTACAATATCCCGTGCTGGTAATATACTCCCCGGGTATCGTCACTCATCAACCCATCGTTACTGGTAATATTCCGGATCAGGGTCTGGGTATGCACATCGATCACAGACACCCCTTTGTTGGTAGAAACATACAATCTGCCTACCCCATCATAATATAGCTGTTGGCAGATATCGCTCACCAGTTTATCGGCAGAGCCAATATGCTTTATGACACGATTGTTCTTTAATACGAACAAACCCTGATCTGCCGTTCCTATCCACAGGTAGCCATCTATATATTTCAGGTCTTTGACGGGTTGGTGCAGTTCTATATCCGTACCCGGTATCACCACTTTGGCTGATCCCTCTTTGCCATAGAACAACCCGGAGCCGGTACCTACATAATAAGAAGAGTCATTCACACTGGCGATAGACGTGATCTGTACATCCGGCACCTCCACAGCATAGTTCTCACCGATCACCTGGTCTTTGGACACTGCGCGGATCCTGCCATCCGGCCCTACGTCCATATCCTTCATATTCCTGATAGCTCGTAATACGGAAACCCGCTGCTGAAGGGTATTGAAGATAAACAGTCCATTGTCCGCACCGATCAGGATCTCATTTTCTTTATACGGTAAAATACTGAGGATGCTGTTTCGTCCACTGGTGGTATCCAGGTTAAAGCGCCGGATCGTATTGTTACTATCGATGGTATTGAGCACCCCTGCATTCTGGCCTACCAGCAGGATACCGGTTTTGCGGTCTTTGCAGATGCTGAAGATAGAGTGGGAATACAGCCCGTTTGTATTATCGAGATAATTAAAGTAAAAATTTTTGTAAGGAATATTGTACACGCCATCGCCGAAAGTAGTGATCCAGATATTGCCATCACGGTCTTTCAATACAGAAGTGATGTAGTGATTGTCGAGCAACTTCACCATGTGACGTGCACCTTTGAAAAAGTCTTTCAGGTAATACAATGCACGGGGAGTACCAATCCACAGGTCCTCCTTATCGAGGCATACGTTACTGATTTCATCGTTAATACCCCAATCCGGGCCATTGAAGAAACAGGTGGCTTCCTTATTATTATAGGTGTAAATAGCATTTTTGAGAATAACGATCGGGTTCTTCCGGATCCTGCCAATGAACACATCATCATCTGCGGGGTATGGAGAAGAGAGGAAGATCTTTTGTGAAAGGTTATTGCCATCCTTTAGAGAGCCGAGATTAAAATAATTCTGGAGGGGTTTGAAGATGGTATCGTTGCGGAGGAAGTAAAAAAGGTCGGTACGGCCCGGCTTATATTCTGTTCTCATGCCGCTGTAGCGGATGATCCTGTTGTCAGTATTGAGAAACCATACAAAACCAGCATAGTCTTCAAACATGTACTGCATATACTGTCCGTGAGCATCGATACGCAGCGAGGAGTCATTGGCACCCGAGTGAATTTCGTTATTGAAATAGAAAGAGGGCAATCCATTCAGGGTGGAGAACCATACCCTTCCTTTGGAATCGGCGGATAATCTTACTACATCATTGTCAGTAAGACCGTCTTTCTTAGCGTAGTTACGGAAACGTTTACCATCGAATTTGCTCACGCCTGTGGGCGTGGCGAACCAGATAAAACCTTCTTTATCCTGCACGGCGGCATACACGGTAGCATTGGCCAGACCATCCTTTACATTATAATTGCGGATCATGAGACCCTGTGCCGATGCATGATCGCATAAGCACACAGTCAACAGTATCCAACATAATATGTAACGGACTGCAGGCATGAAATAAGGTCAGATTTTTGAATATTATTTATCCGAAGGAAAACAGGACTGATCAACAGATCAGCCCTGCTCCATGAATATCTCTGAGTAGAGGAGTTAACAGGCAGCAACCCGGCCTTATCAACTCATCTTTTAATAAGCTCTCGCGAATAGTACACGCTGTGTAGAAGGTTTACCGGTCAGGATGCAGGTACCTGCTTCCTGAGGATTGTTCAAAGGAATACAACGGATAGTGGCCTTTGTACGCTCTTTGATTTTTTCTTCTGTTTCGGCAGTGCCATCCCAGTGTGCGGAGATGAAACCACCTTTTTCGTCCAGCAGTTTTTCAAACTCGTCCATCGTGTTAGCAGGTGTAATGTGCTCATCACGGTAAGCTTTCGCCTTATTGTACATCTGCGTTTGGATATCTTCCAGCAATGTGCCGATATAAGCACCCAGGCCATCCAGTGACTGACTGGATTTCTCTTTGGAGTCGCGGCGGGCTACTTCCGCAACATTATTTTCCAGATCTCTGGCACCAATAGCGATACGTACAGGTACTCCCTTCAATTCGTACTCAGCAAATTTCCAGCCAGGACGGTTGTTGTCTGCATCATCGTATTTAACACGGATACCTGCTTTTTTCAGATCGCTCATGATTTCGAACACTTTCGCATCGATCTTTTCTTTCTGCTCTGCACCTTTATATATAGGCACTATCACCACCTGCAGTGGGGCAATGCGCGGAGGCAGTATCAACCCATCATCATCACTGTGCGCCATGACCAGGGCACCAATCAGGCGGGTAGATACACCCCATGAGGTAGCCCATACATATTCCAGTTTATTTTCCTTGTTGGTGAAAGTTACGTCAAATACCTTAGCAAAATTCTGGCCAAGGAAGTGAGAAGTACCTGCCTGCAGTGCTTTGCCGTCCTGCATCAGCGCTTCGATACAGTAAGTATCGAGGGCACCGGCAAAACGCTCAGCAGGAGATTTTACACCTCTTATTACGGGCAGTGCCATATAGTTTTCTGCAAAATCAGCGTACACTTCCAGCATCTGCTCTGCTTCGGCAATCGCTTCCTCCGAAGTAGCATGGGCGGTATGCCCTTCCTGCCAGAGGAATTCTGCAGTACGGAGGAACAAACGGGTACGCATCTCCCAGCGCACTACATTCGCCCATTGGTTAATGAGCAACGGCAGGTCGCGGTAAGACTTGATCCAGTCTTTATATGTATTCCAGATAATTGTTTCGGAGGTTGGGCGAACGATCAGCTCCTCTTCCAGCTTTGCGGTAGGGTCTACAACTACACCGGGGCCGTCAGGATTCTTCATGAGCCTGTGGTGAGTGACCACCGCACATTCCTTTGCAAAGCCTTCCACGTGATCTTCTTCCTTACTCAGGAAGCTTTTGGGGATGAACAATGGGAAGTAGGCATTCTGATGCCCTGTATCTTTGAATTTTTTGTCCAATACATCGCGCATTCCTTCCCAGAGCGCAAATCCATAAGGTTTGATGACCATACATCCTCTTACGGCAGAATAATCGGCTAAACCGCCCTTCAGCACCAAATCATTGTACCATTGTGAATAGTCTTCGGAACGGGCCGTGATCTCTTTACTCATTTAAAATTTGATTATATAATTGTCGATTATTTTTCTCATTTACAACAACTTGTGCAAGCTACCCTACTTATTACACAATAAGTAGATATTGTGGCGTAATATTTGTGTTAAATATATTACCAAAAGGTAAAATGTCACAAACCTACATGAAAATCAGAAACGTGCAAATAGTTTAGTAAAATATTATGAACGGTTTAGGAATCTTGTAACGTTTACCGACATTTGAACGTTAAAATAGTGTAAATTTATAGTGTAATTCAGGCTAAAAATTCCGACAATGAAATCAGCTCCTTACCTCGCTGTACTGACGCTAATGATATTAAGTAGCTGTTCGTCAGCATATAAAACAACACAAACACCGGATGATGTGTATTATTCTCCGAGAGTTAAACCTGCCTATGCTTCCTCAAATAATAATAACGGTGGTGACAACGTTCAATATACTGATAGTGAAGATGGGGGAACATATGTTAATTACGACGATGACCAGGGGGATTATGCACGCCGTTTAAGTTTGTTCAATGACAATGCTTATTCCGGTGGTTTCTATGATTATTATGGCACACCTGGTGTTTATTCCAGCATGTATGCCAATCCGTATTACGGTTATGGTAGCTCCTTCGGCATTGGCTTTGGGTATGGATACGGCTATGGTTCCGCATTCAGCCTTGGTTTTGGTTATGGCTATCCTTACTATGGTTATGGCTATTATGATCCATTCTACTATCCTTACTACGGATATTATGGTTATGGATATGGATATCCATATTATGGTGGTTACTATGGCGGCTACTACGGTGGTCATGGCTATGGTTACGCCGGTGGTTACAGACGTGCTACACGCAATACCTCATTTGCCACAGGATCATCCGGTGGTCGTGTAATTGGTAACAGCGGTGGCCGCACCACAAGAACTGACTATCGTCCTTCCAGAGTAGTGAATGGCAATTCCGGCAACAGTGGTGGTCGTATCAGTAACGGTTCTGCAGGTTCTTATCAGCCAAGACGTACTTATTCACCAACATCAGGTGAGCGTACTACTACAGTTGACAACAGCGGTGGCCGTACTACAAGTCAGCCAAGCCGGTCATCTTATCAGCCTGCAAGGTCTTACTCACCTTCACAGCAGTCACAACCTTCTTATCAACCACAGCGTTCTTATTCACCAGCTCCATCTTATAGCCCAGGCCGTACAAGCGGTGGTGGTGGTGGTTCCTTCGGTGGCGGAGGCGGCGGTGGTCGCGTAGGTGGTGGCGGCAGAGGCCGTAACTAATCTTAAAAATGATTTGATCATTGATATTCTTAAAAATCTACCCTGGTCAAAATAGGCCGGGGTATTTTTTAACCCTTAATTCTACCATATGATGAAAAGAATGGTGTTAGCCATTGCTATGACAGGAGCCTGTTTCTCATTGCAAGCACAAAATATTGACGACGCTTTACGTTTCAGCAGCGGCGCTCCTTCAGGAACAGCCCGTGCACAGGCCGTAGGTGGGGCCCAGGGTGCATTGGGCGGGGAAGCTTCTTCCATGTACATCAACCCTGCTACAGTAGGTTTCTTCAGAACAAGCGACTTCTCCTTTACCGTCGGTGTTCCTTCTATATCTTCTACCGGTACTTACCAGGGGGTGTCCTCCAGTGATTCCAGAACGAACCTGAATATCTCTAACGCCACCATCATCTGGGGCGGTAAAAGAAAGAAACCGGGCAGTAAATGGCAGAACTTCAGCGGCGGTATCGGTGTAAACCGTACGTCAAACTATAACCAGCGTACTTATTATACCGGAGATATCCATAATTCTTCTCTTTCCTTAAATTATTACCTGGCAGCTGATGCAGCAGGAATTACCAATCCGAATGCACAGCTGGGAGGAGATCCTGACCAAACCATCCTGGCTCACTCCTCTGCCCTCGCTTATCAGACATACCTGATCAACCCTGTAACAAATACAGATGGCTCTTTTGCAGGTACATTCTACTCTGCAGCCGAAGCTACTGACAATAGTGTATACGTACGCCAGGAAAGCACCAGCTTTGAAAGAGGCGCGAATACTGAATTTGCAGGTTCCTTTGGCGCTAACTACAACGATAAGTTCTACATCGGTGGTGGTATTGGCGTTCCCAACGTGCAATACAGAAGAGACCTGACCTGGAAAGAAACGAATCTCAATACCTTAGCTACAGACCTCAACTACTTTACTACCACAGAAGTACTGAGAACTTACGGTACCGGTATCAATGCAAAACTGGGTATCATTTACAGACCGGTGAAGACGTTGAACCTGGGGGCAACTATCCATACGCCTTCCTGGATCTGGCTTACTGATGAGTACCATACAGATATGACCACGTCTACGAAGTCAAACGGAGTAAATTCATTCTCTTCCCGCGACAGCCGTTATGATGGTCTGGATGATGAATCCAAATACACCGTCCGTACGCCATGGAAAGGTATCCTGAGTGCTACCTACCTGTTCGCACCATCTGCCGATACCCGTAAGCCTACAGGTTTCATCAGCGTGGATTACGAATATGTAGACTATGCTTCCATGCATATGCGTTTCAAAAACAACGACGGTTATGACCGCGAAACAGAAACTGACAGGAACAATTCGATTAAAGATACTTACCAGGCAGCGTCCAACTTCCGCGTAGGTGGTGAGTTGAAACTGCATACCATTGCATTACGTCTGGGTTACTCCTACTATGGCAGCCCTTACAAAATCAGCAGCCTGGATGGGGTACGCTCTTACTACTCCGGTGGTATTGGCTATCGCAACAATGGCTTCTATATGGACTTAGCATTTATCTATGGTTCTTCTACCAGTTATAACCAGCCATATACCATGCTGGCAAATAACATGAACTATGTGACACCAGATGCTGCGAAGATTGAGAAAACTTCTTATACAGGACTGGCCACTTTTGGTTGGAAATTCTAAAGTTTTTATAAAATTAGAAAAGCGCTTCTGTTAATAGCAGAAGCGCTTTTTGTTTTCAGCCAAATGATATACTTTTAATCTTATACTTATTTTCCTTATACATTATGAATATCCATTCTTATACCTTGTTAATTTTGTTATTGCTACACTCCGTTTATGCAAAATCACAAGACGACCCGGACAATATCGAACTAGCCAATTCCTCCGAAACATTCGAGTTTCAATACAATACCAAACAAAAGCAGGTCACGGTAAAACAACTTATCCATAAAGACTTTGTCTGCAACAGCTTCCGCGCCACCATCCCCTTCTCCGAGCCCTACAATAACCAGGAAGAGATCACGGACCTCACGATCCTGACAGACGGCAAAAAAAACCGGACTATCACGCCCACTTACGATTATCTGAATATTGACGAATACTTCTACTCTGACCAAAAGATCTGCTACTTCAATATTCCCTTTTCCAAACAAGGGGCACACAATGAAGTGAACATCGAAAAAGCCATTCGCGATCCCCGCTATCTGACCACCGTTTATCTGACGGACTACTACCCTTCCAAACAAAAAACCATCAGCATCATCGTACCCCGCTGGATGAACATCGATATCCATACTTTCCATTTCGAAAATCAGCACATAAAAACGGAAAAGACGTACGATAAAGATCGGGATGCGGACATCTATACTTATACCGCCACGAACCTGCCTGCCATGAAGAAAAGCTCCATGAGCCCGGGGCCAAGCTGGATCTATCCTCATATTTTAGTTCGCAGCAAGCGTGCAGATTATAAAGGAGAGCAAACCGTTTACTTTAATACGACCAACGACCTGTATCAATGGTGTCATAACCTGGCTTCCCAGCTGCACCCAGATACCTCAGCCTTAGGGGTTAAAGCCAGGGAAATTACCGCTGGTATTCCGGACAAATTTGATCAGTTAAAAGCTATTTTTTACTGGGTAGAAGAAAACATCCGCTATATCGCATTCGAAGATGGCCTTGCTGGTTTCCGTCCTGACGAAGCGCACGAGGTACTGCGCAAGAAATACGGAGATTGTAAAGGCATGGCCAACCTTACAAAAGAGCTGCTCGTGCGTTGTGGTTTGGATGCAAGACTCTGCTGGATAGGTACGAATCATATTATGTACGATCATAGTATTCCTTCCCTGAATGCGGACAATCACATGATATGTGCCGTACAATACAACAATAAATGGTGGTTCCTCGATGCGACTGAAAAGTATATGCAACCCGGCATCTATGCAGAACGAATAGCCGGCAGACAAGTGATGATTGAAAACGGAGACAATGTGTTGTTAGAAAATATTCCTGTCACCACACCGGCACAAAACGCCCGCCTGTTCAAGGAATCCCTGACCATAGAAGGAAACAGTATGACTGGCAAAATAAAATACAAATACAATGGTGAAAGCAAATCTGACTTGCTGTACAACATAAACCTGACTAAAAAAGACAGGGTACAGACATCACTGGAAACTTACATCACCAACAAGAATAGTCACTATAAAATATCCAATGTCACCACTACCCGGCTGGATCAGCGGGACGGCGATCTGGAAGTAAGTTTTGATCTACAGTATCCTGATGCCGTATCTTCATTTGGCAAAGAGATGTATATCGATATCGACTACAACAAGGAATATAACAACGCGGTGATCGATACAGTAAAACGTAAAACTGACATCCGTTTCGACTGCAAAAATAATTACATCACCGAGACGGAGCTGCTTATACCTGCAGGGTATAAAATGACTTCCCTGCCGGAGGATCTGCATATTTCTTCACCTAATTTCATTTTTGACATCACCTACAAGGCCACTGGCAATAAGATCACTTACCGCAAGCAATTGCAGATCAATAACACTTATTTGCAAAAAGCCGCTTTCGGGGACTGGAATAAAGCGGTATCCGCATTATCAAAAAAATACCTGGAACAAATAACCCTTACCCAACAGTAAAATAGAACAACCTATGTATAGAAGCATTGTCATTACGGCCCTGCTATTCACCACAGGCCTGCATATTCAGGCACAGTCAAAACAGGAAAGAGCCTATCAGGCAGAAGCTGATGAGGTAAAAAAAGAAGTACAGGATGCGAAAGATCCAGCCTTTGCACAAACAGTAGTGCCTGAAAAATATCAGAATGAATCGGCAGTGATACTTGCAGTGAAGTTCTCGCTGGATGCGGATCATAGCCGGCGCAAAGATCATATTACCACGACCTTGCACGAGCGTGTTAAGATCCAGGATAAGGCAGCGCTGGAAGAATATTCTGAATTCAATATCCAGAAACTGAAGAGCAGCAGCTGGGCGCGCGGGTACAAACTGGTATCCTTTATGGGCATTCGTGTGATCAAGCCAAATGGCCAGCAGCGAGATATAGACATGAATGATGCGGTCAATGTAAAGGATGAAAAGGATGATAAAAAACAGAAGATCGCAATTGCTGACCTGCAGGTAGGCGATATCATCGACTATTATGTACGGATCAATAAAGATGCGGCTAGCTGGTTTACGAATCCGGATCCATTGGATTACAGTATTGGTGAGAAATACCCGATGCTGGACTTTGCACTGGACATCAGGGTTTTCAGGAAAATGGGTGTGTCATGGAGATACCTCAATGATGATTCAAGTGTGTTGAAGCGTACAAAGGAAGATGAAGACTACGTATTCTCTATTCATAAAAAAGATGTACCTAAAATTACGGATGAGCGCTGGTTGTATGCCAATCGTAGTCTGCCGACATTAAGGTTGACTTACAATATTGCGGAAGACATGGTGAATGGGGTAAATGAGAAAGATATCAAGGAATACCTGACTTACCGGATCATCAGTGTAGGAGCGCAGTATATGGCGCTGCCAGCTATCCTGAAGGAGTTTCCGGATGTACTTAGCAATTACAAGAAGGTACATAACAAAACAGATATGTCGAAGAGAGAGATAGCGGAACTGGCATATTATTACATTCGTTATGCAGCGCTTTACCGTGAGCAGGGGGGCCTGGGCGCGGATATAGAAGTAGGACAGAACAGGAAATTATATTCACCAAGGTCTCACTTTGTGGCCAATGCATTTCGTCAGTTATTATTGAAGTATGATATTGATACAGATCTGGCAGCGGCGGTGCCACGTAGTGTAGGTACGCTGCAGGATGCGGTTTCACTGGATGACCTGGAATATTTTATCATTGCTAAACCAGATGATCAACCTATGTATTGCTACCTGGGATCTATGTTTAGTTATCCTGATGAGTTGCCGACCGGACTGGAAGGACAGGAAGCTTATGCGGTAAGTGTGACGGGGAGCAAAGGGGAAAAATCATCCAGTTTCAGAAAGATCACATTGCCTGTAAGTACTGCGGCGCAGAATGTAGATGCTGAGAAACTGAATATCAGTTTTAATGCAGAGAACCTGCAAACGCTGAATATTGACAGGATGATACGTGCAAAAGGACAATATCGTTATCAGTATGTAGATATGTTGCTGTATGAAGATATGTTGGAAGAGGAAAGAAAAACATTGAGTATGTCTACCACTTTCGAGCGTGATCTAACAGCAGATAAAAGGCGGTTTCCAGAATACAAGGCGGCGTTTGCAAAGGCACGGAAAGATATGGATGAAACGGTGAAAGATAATATCTATACAGATTATAGTATTCAGCCTACGGCGGTGACTTATTATAAAGTGGCGGATCAGGGACTGGAGAAACAGAATAAGCCGTTTACGATGCATCAGTCATTTACCATGGATGGTTTTGTAAAGAAGGCGGGGAATAATTATATGCTGGATATCGGAAAACTGATCACAGGTCAGATAGAATTGACACCTGAAGAAAGGAAGCGTACTTATGATGTGCATATGGCGTTTCCGCGGACGGTGTCTTATGAGGTGTGGGTGAATATTCCGGAGGGGTATACATTGGAGGGTGTGGAGAATCTGAATAAGTCAGTGATCAATGAGACCGGGCAGTTTGTGAGTAGTTCGAAGGTAGAGGGGAATAAGCTGGTGGTGAATATTACGAAGAGTTATAATCATCAGCATGAGACAGTAGGTGCGTGGGGGCAGATGATGGCGTTTATGGATGCGGCGGCGGATTTTACGAAGCAGAAGGTGTTGCTGAAGAAAATATAAATGCTTGGGCTACGGCCCAAGCGTTTTTTTTATATCTTCCAACAACCCCTCTCCTCTTTCATACCACTTAATTTCTTTATCTTTTTTAAACCACGTCATTTGTCTTTTCGCATACTGCCTGGTGTGAATGACTACTAATTCTTCGGCTTCCTGCAGCGTGGTCTTCCCATCCAGGTAATCAAATATCTCCGAATACCCCACCGTCTGCAAAGCATTATGACTCCTGAATTCCTGCACTGATCGCACCTCTTCTACCAATCCATCCTTCATCATCTGCCTCACCCTTGTTTCAATATTAGCATGCAACTGTGGCTTCTCCAACTCAATCCCCGTCTTGATAATTTCAAAATCCCTGTTGGTTTTATTTCCTGTCCGGAATTCCAAAATCGACTTTCCGGTAGTTTCAAAAACTTCCAGGGCCCTCATTAATCGTTGCGGGTTCTGGATTTCGCCCACGGCATAAAACCCGGGATCTTTCGCTTTCACTTCTTCCTGCAACCACGTCAATCCTTCCTGCACATACTGTGAAATAATGGATTGTCTAACTTCCGTTGGCGCAGCAGGTATATCATCAATTCCTTCACAAAAGGCTTTTATATACAGACCTGTACCGCCACAAAGCACGACGACATCATTGTTCCTCCACACTTCCTCTGCATATTGTAATGCTAACTTCTCAAAGATACCTGCATTCACTTCTTCACGAATGCTATGAGAATTGATAAAATAATGGGGTACAGCCGCCAACTCAGCAGCACCGGGCTTTGCCGTGCCGATACTGATCTCTCTGTAGCACTGCCTGGAGTCTGCAGATATTACCGCGGTATTAAAATATTGGGCTACCCGTACAGCCATCGCCGTTTTTCCGGCAGCCGTAGGACCTGCTATTACGATTACTTTCTTATCTCTCATGTAAATTAATACATGTCTTCACTGCCGGCATCCTCCATTCCTTCATCATCCGCTTCACTGTTTTCATCCTCCTCTCCTTCTTCGCCAAATCCATCTTCACTCATCCCCTCTTTATTCAGGTCATACTTCTCCTCCATCTCCACCAGCTTATCACCTACCAGTCCTTTTGTACCGTACTGGCTAGGCGCCAACCCTTCTTTCCTTACACATAGCGGATAGGTCACCCTAGAATTTTCATCCTTGGATACCCCGATCAATTCCACCAGGAACGTCCAGTTCTTCGCAAAATCATAGAGGTATATAAACTTCTGATTAGGCGTTTTCACTGCTACCCCAATGACAGTTTCTTCCATCAGTAATGGATCTACCTTGCGGACTACATTGTCTTTTTCGAGAATGATCTCCCTTCCCCGTTGCCAGTTATCGTTGCTACGGAAAAAAGTCGCTTTATGTTTATTGTCAAATTCGAATGACTGCAAAATGACTTGGTGGAATTGTAAAAATGTCTGGTCTGGTTTAATGGAAATATCCCTGTACACACTTTCGTCTTCTTCCCAATAAACTCTGAATTTCAAAACAGGCATGACAATAAAGGATTTTATTGAATAATTGGATGCTTCGTCTCTGGTTTAAAGCTAATAATACATAAATAGCTATAAATACACAAAAAGCTATTATATATCAATCATCAAACCTTAACTCAGAAACATCACCACTTTACTAAATTAACAATTTTATTTAACTGGTGTCAAATCCATCTCTTTTGCCTTTTCCAGCAGGAAGGCATAAGCGGCATCGTAGGTATTGGGTATCACCCCATCCAGGATGGCTTCGCGGATGGCACTTTTCAGATCACCAACGGTTCTGCAGGGCGTCAGGTTAAAGGTTTCCATGATCATCTCACCTGTTACCGGCGGTTGCCAGTTACGCAGACGATCATTCTCCTCTATCTCCTTCATGCGCTGTCTTACCAGTTCATAATCATCGAGATATCTCCGCACTTTGGATACGTTCTTCGATGTGATATCTGCTTCACAGAGCATCATTAAGGCTTCTACATCCTCTCCTGCTTCGAAGAGCAGGCGGCGTATTGCAGAATCAGTGATATTCTCTTTCGTCAGACTAATAGGCCGCTGGTGCAGTTCTACCAGTTTCTTCACTAAGCGCATAGGTTCATGCGTAGGGAGTTTCAGTCTTGAGAAGATGCGGGGAACCATCTTGGCTCCTACCATCTCATGTCCGTGAAATGTCCATCCATGGCCCTGTTCATAGCGTTTGGTGGCGGGTTTACCGATATCGTGCAACAGAGCAGCCCAGCGTAACCAAAGGTCTTTTGTATTTCTGGAAATATTATCGACTACCTGCAAGGTATGTGAAAAGTTCTCTTTATGCCGCTTGCCATCAACCGTTTGAACACCAGCAAGATCTACCAGTTGCGGGAAGATGATCTTCAACAATCCGCTCTTAAACAACAGGTTCAAACCTATAGAAGGCACTGCAGACAACATGATTTTATTCAGTTCGTCGGTAATACGTTCCTGGGAGATAATCTGAATGCGGTCTGCCTGCTCTTTGATAGCCTGAAAGGTATCGTCAGCAATAGTAAACTGCAGTTGGGAGGCAAAGCGGATGGCCCTCATCATACGCAGGGGGTCATCGCTGAAAGTCTGGGCAGGTGCCAGTGGAGTACGGATAATTTTTGCATCCATGTCCGCCAGCCCATTAAATGGATCTATCAGGCTTCCATAATCTTCTTCATTGAGGCTGATAGCCAGTGCGTTGATAGTAAAATCTCTGCGCAGCTGGTCATCCTCCAGGGTACCCGGTTCCACGTCGGGGTTGCGGGATTCCTCTCTGTAACTTTCTTTGCGGGCGCCTACAAACTCAACTTCAAATTCATTCCATTTTACCTGTGCGGTGCCATAGGTTTTAAAGAAGCTCACCTTAGCATTATCAAAGTAAGTAGCCACTTTGTGTGCTAAGGCAATGCCATCTCCTACGCACACCACATCCAAATCTTTGGTACGGCGGTTCAGCAGTTTATCACGCACGAACCCCCCGATCAAATAGCAGGGCATGCCCAGTTCATGGGCTGCTAACGCTATCTGTTCCAACACTTTGCGTTCCTGTAAGGTACAGGGTATGTCAATAGGCTTTCTGCTGATCATATTTAAATAAAACGGCAAAAGTAGCTTTTTTTAGCCGATAGTCCATGGTCTCCTCATCAGGGTGTGAGTACTACTCCCTTATTACTTGTAAGGTACCGTCTTTCAATAACTTAACAATACGGGATGGCTGTCGGGGGGTAGTATCTTCCTGTCGGTAGGCTACAACATAATCTACGCCATTTTTTACGGCAGGGTCAATGTCTGCGTAAAAAGCGGGGGAAGGTTGGCCGCTCAGGTTGGCGGAAGTGGAAACCAAAGGTTTACGAAGACGTTTCACCAGGTGACGGCAGAAGGGGTCCTGCACGAGGCGGATAGCCACGGTACCATCTTCATTAATAATACTGGGAGCAAGGTCGAGGGCGCCTTCGTAAATGACAGTAGTAGGGCGATCAAAATTAGCGATCAGATCGGCAATGGCCGGATCGGGGTGAGCGACGTATTTGAGGAGGTCTTTTACGTCGGCGAGGAGGATGACGAGGCTCTTTTTTTCGGGGCGTTGTTTAAGGGAGAAGACTTTTTTTACGGCATCTTCGTTGGTTGCGTCGCAACCAATGCCCCAGATGGTGTCTGTGGGGTAGAGGATTAATTTTCCGGTTCTTAAGGCGGCGAGAGCGGCCGTTACGTCATTTTCAAAATCGGTGGTCATATGTTATAGACTTTGGAACGGGGGTGTTTTGTTTTAGTTAGTGATTTAGAGGCTTTGGTAGACTTTTGTTAGTTACAAAGCCGATGATTCTGGTTTATAGGGTTTGGTGCACCTTCATCAGTTACGAAGCCGATCTTCTCATTTACAGGCTTTGGTACACCTTCATCACTTCCGCTGCACATTTTTCTCTTGTAAACTTTTCCGCTTGTCTTAATCCCTTTTCTTTCAGCTCTTCTATGAGTGCGGGGTTATTAGCCACCTCTCCCATAGCATTCGCTATTGACGCAGGTTTCGCCGGATCGATATAAAGGGCGGCATCCCCGGCAGTTTCACCAAAGCAGGAACCACTGGAAGTGATCACGGGTGTACGGCACCACATCGCTTCCAGAATAGGTATTCCAAATCCTTCAAAGAAAGATGGGTAAATCAGCGCTTTAGCTCCCTGGTACAAAGCCGGCAGATCATTATAAGCGAATTTCACCGTATCATTTACGAGGATAACGCTCTTTTGCAACCCGTTGGCGGCAATAAAATCCATCACCTTTTTCTTATAGCTACTGCCACCACCCACAACTACCAAAGGTATATCCAGCTTACCTTTCAGCTGCACCATAGCCTGTAAGATACCTAACAAATTCTTTCGTTCAATCAACGATCCAACATACAGGAAATACTCCTTCGGAAAGTTATATTTCTCCAGCATTTGCACAATTTCCGCTTTGCTATGTTGTACACCAAACGACTCATCACAACTTTGATAAGCGACCGCGATTTTGTTTGCCGGTGTATTATAATACGTAATCAGATCCTGTTTAGTTTGCTCACTGATCGCAATGACCTTATCAGCGTATTGGCAGGCGTATTTAGCCTTTTTACGATACGTCTGCACATCAATGGGATTGTATTGTTCCGGGTTGCGTTCAAAGATCAGGTCGTGCATGGTAACAATACTTTTGACACCGCTCTTGTGAATGCCGAAAGGGATCTCGTGACTTAAACCATGATAAATATCAATGCCTTGTTGCGCCAGTTCACTCACTACATATTTGCTGCGCCACAGTCCTTTCAGCAGGCGATGCAGTGGCTTTTGAGGCAATATGGTGGTCATATTGCCAAAAGCAGCGGTGCTGTACATACCTGTTAGTTTGGGTGCATACAGGTAGTAGTGGTGCTCCGGGTAATAGGTAGCCAGAGAACTGATCAGGGTCCGGCTGTAATTGCCGAGACCTGTGTTATTCTGGAAAGCCCGTTTGGCATCGAAAGCAATATTCATAGTATGGTTTAAAGGGGGGTAAAGGTAATAAATAAAAAATTGGGAGGTGGGGAGGTTGAGGGGTGAGGAGGTTAGGGTGTTGGGAGGTTGAGGGGTAAGGAGGTAGTTGGTTGGGAGGTTAGGGCATTGGCGCCTTCATTGGTGTTTTCCGGCTAATCAGGAAAAGCATCAGTGAAAAATTCCCCCCTCTTTTACTATGTTTGTGAAAAATTTCGATACACAATGGAGCTACAAGAACTCATCCAGGCTGCCTGGGGAAACCGCAGCCTGCTACAGGAATCTACTTACAGCGATGCTGTCAAAGCTGTTATTGAAGCTGTAGATAAGGGAAAGATCAGGGTAGCAGAACCCACAGGAGAAGGCTGGAAAGTCAATGAATGGGTAAAGCAGGCCATCCTGATGTACTTCACCATCCAAACAATGGAAACCATAGACCTCCCACCATTTGAGTTCTATGACAAAATGAAGCTGAAATCCAACTATAAAGATCTGGGTGTTCGTGTAGTACCTCATGCGATTGCACGTTATGGTGCTTTCATCGGCAGAGGCGCGATCCTGATGCCATCTTACGTAAACATTGGTGCATACGTAGACGAATGTACCATGGTGGATACATGGGCGACTGTAGGTTCCTGCGCACAGATTGGTAAGAATGTACACCTGAGTGGTGGTGTTGGTATTGGCGGTGTATTAGAACCACTGCAGGCTAGTCCGGTGATCATCGAAGATGGTTGTTTCCTGGGTAGTCGTTGTATTGTAGTAGAAGGTGTGATAGTAGAAAAAGAAGCGGTACTGGGTGCGAATGTGGTATTGACTAAGTCTACCAAGATCATTGACGTAAGTGGTCCTGAGCCGGTAGAGTACAAGGGTCGTGTACCGGCACGTAGTGTGGTAATTCCAGGTACATATACTAAGAAGTTCCCTGCTGGTGAATACCAGGTTCCTTGCGCACTGATAATTGGTCAACGTAAAGAATCTACAGATTTGAAGACGAGTCTGAACGATACGCTGAGAGAGTTCAATGTAGCTGTATAAGCTGGATGCTCTTGAAAAGAAAGGCTGACCTTTTAGGGGTCGGCCTTTTTTGTGTAGGTATGGTTGGTAGTTTGAAAATTTTCTATATAAAAATTTGGAATATTGGGGAAAGTGTATACCTTTGCAATCCCTTAACACGGAATCAGTTGCCCAGATGGCGAAATTGGTAGACGCACTGTGTTCAGGTCGCAGCGCTCGCAAGGGTGTGCTGGTTCGAATCCAGTTCTGGGCACTTATAAGCCTTACAAGTCATTGATTTGTAAGGCTTTTTTATTTTCGCGAGTGTCGGATTTTCATGCTTTTTAGGCCTTTTTCCCACTATTTACGACACTCAAATGACACTCGCAATGACACTCAAAATTGCAGGCACTCCACCGGAACACAACCGGAATCTAACCAAGAGATTTTTGCATCAAAAATGGGTTAAAAAGGATTATTTGACACCCGGTTTGACACTCACTATGACACTCGCTGCTGGCAGTGAAACACAAGCCTATATGGCAGTTCTGCCATTTTGTACGGGATGGTTTTCAAAATTATTTTCAAGGTTGTTGTTCCCGCTTTCTTTCACAAACTTTCACCGGATGGTGGCTGGGTTTAGCTACTTCGCTTTTACTGTTGGCATGGCATACTCATTGGGCTTCTCTCCCGTAACCTTTAAAAATGAAATCCTATGAACATTGGAGAAAAGCTCAATAAGAAAGGAGATAAGATTTATTTCTTTTATGATTTAGGTCGTGGCCCCGGACAGCGACCTTCTACCGGCATATTTATTTATGCCAACCCGCAAAACCAGATTCAAAAGAATTTCAACAAAGAAGCATTGAAGATACTGGAGACTAAAAAGAGCCAGTTAACAATCGAGCAGCAGGCGGTGGGTACACCAGTTATCCCCGCTCATAAGTTCAAGGCAAACTTTGTTGAGTATTTTGAGGATTATATCAAATTAAATAAACGAGAAGGCAACCGACATCTGGCCTGCTGTCTTACCAAGTTTAAGGCTTATATCAAAAGTGATTTTATCTCACCGGTAGATATTACGGAAAACTTTTGTAAACGGTTCCGGCGGCATTTGCTGGATACGCTGACTGGCGAAACTCCGGCCAACTATTATGCACGTTTCAAATGGGTGGCGAAAGCTGCCACTAAGGATGGGTACTTCAGGAGCAACCCGACAGAGGACATCCCGGCAGTACGCAATCCAAGCGCTGCGTTGAAGGAACACCTGGAATCAGAGGAATATGTTGCGTTACTCAATACTCCCTGTTTTAACCAGCAGGTGAAGCTGGCATTTTTGTTTAGCTGTTATACCGGGCTTAGATGGGTGGATGTAAAAAGGCTGGAATGGCAGGACTTACAGGGTGGTACATTAATTACAAGGATCATACAGCAGAAAACAGGCAAGCCAGTAGTGCTCACCCTGCACCCTATAGCCCTTGCTATTCTGGAAGAGATAAAACAACTATCCCTGGGTAAAACTACTTCTACCAATAAAGTATTCAGCCTGCCTACGGCAAATGGAGCTAACAAGGTGTTGGGAGAATGGATTAAACGGGCTGGTGTCAATAAATACGTAACATGGTCCTGTGCAAGATTAAGTTTTTCCATACTATTAAAGGATAAGAACGTGGATGATGTCACTATTGCTTATCTGATGGGGCATACAACTACAAGGCAGGTGCAGCAGACTTACAAAAGGCATAAGCCCAAAGATCAGTCGGAAGCGATCAGTCACTTGCCTTCTTTTAATATTGCGGGTTTCCTTTAGGCTAAAGCAACAGGGCTATTCATCATCGAATAGCCCTGTTTTACTATGCAGCTCTTAATTTGACCTGCGGGGTTGCAGCCTGCACTGCCGCCGTTTCACCGGACAGCATCTTGTCTATATCTTCTTTCCTGTAATAACCACTATTGGTTTTGTAAACCCCATATTCTTCACAGTTCTTAGCGAACTGCGTTCGGCCAAGGTTACAATAAATCAGCGCTTCTTCTGGTTTTAGGAAGGGTTTAAAACAGAGTGCAATTGCTCGCATGATTAGTAGATCGTCACGTTTTATCATACCGTATAGTTGAGTGTTGAAATTTTACCTTTCTGTAAGAGTAAGGGTTAAGTTATTGGGTAACGAGAACCACCACGACAGGTAATCCTGCGGTGGTGGTAAACTGGCGTTAATCTTCATCGTCATCATCCTCTTCTTCCTCATTCTCATGGTAATCAGAGATAATGTCTTCAGCTTCATGGATGGCATCCCGCTGTTCTTTTTCGTACTCTACTTCAATAGTAATGTATCCATCCTCTTCATCTGTGCCTGTAATGCTATTGGTGATATCGTTTTCCAGTAACACATCGGCTACCCGGATCAGCACATCTACAGGCACCTGTAATTCACGTTTTGTAATAACTGTTTGCATAAAATAAATGGATTTTAAGGTTATGAAATGATTATTCTGAAAAGCTGAGTTCACGGAACTTTACCAGCGGCACCATAGCAGCCAGCGTAAAACGACAGGCAATGATGGATGCTTTACGGTTAAGCGTTAAACGGAATCGTGTATTGCCTTTGGGTTTAATGTTATGAACAATGCGGTCAAGCTTATGTATAATGTCTTTTACCAGCGCGGTATAGGGATAATCGGTGGGCAATTGACTGTAAGGACGGGCTGCCGCCATATCAGCAAACGAATCCCGCAAAAGAACTAATGTCTCGTTGGGTATGGAAGTCATATTGCTTAAACGAAGCATGTTTTCCAGCAGGCAACGCAGTCGAAGGCTTACCCATTTTACAGGCTGTATGGCATAGGTTCCCCAATATTGGTCTGGGTTTTCAAATACAAATGTGTAGTTATTACAATCCAGGCATTCCTGCACCGTTTCCAGGAACCGGGAATATACTCGCTGGTAGGGCTGGTCTTGTTGCCTTACCATATAATCTGGTTTATCTACATCTGTTTTTGCTTCTGCCTGCAATACTGCTGGTTCATTACCGGTTAAGGCATTAGTTTCTGCCTCTGCCAATGCCAATCCGTTCCGTTTGTAAAATGCCAGCTGCTTGCAGGTATCACTGCAATATTTACGGGTACTTCGTAAGGCTTGCATGGGTGTGCCGCAGTATTGACAGGTAGTTGTCATTGATTTCAGTTTAACGGTAAACGATCTTAATAGTCGATGGCTTCGTTCTGTGGAGTGCCTTTAACGTAATAATTATAATCACCCAAGATGCCAATGATGTTTTGTAAGGCTTTCTGGTGTTTAGGATTACCCTGGTGGTGGGTGATTTGCACCAGCAGGGTGCCTTCCTGCTCATTAATGCCTTCTACCTGCCAGTGGAGGCTGTTATTGAACAGGATGCGAATGATGTCCAGTAATACATCCATCGGGATCGTGTGAGAACTGGTTGTGGCTGGTTTGTTAGCACTTTGCATGATGACGTGTTTTTTAAGTTCTTAATCCATTAGCGAGATACCGGTTACAGTATGATGGTTATCGCTTATGGCTTTGTTATGGTTTTGCTTGTACCGCTTCTTCCACTTCTTTACCTGTTTTTTCAGCCTTTCTTTTTCAGGGGCCTGGGCTGGCGGTGCCGGGTGCTTTTGTGTATATAACCAATAAGCCAGCAGGCAGAGACCCGCCACAATGATCAGCGGATGAGCCAATAACTTATACCATTGTTGTAATCCCTCCTTTTCTGTGGGTAACACACCAGATAGGCGGTTTAACAGGTCCTGCGGAGCTATAGGCGTTTTGGGGGCATTCTCCCTTGCCGCTGCTGGATCAGGTGGTGCTTGTTTTGAATCAGGTGTTATTGTTGACATACAGGTTGGGTTTACCGGTAAACGGAAGTGATTTTTTACGTTTACCGTTCTGTATGCAAAGATGAGAATAGAAAGAGGGCTGGTATCCCCCTATAGGGATACCTATGTTTTAAAAATAGTTGGTAGACTTCAAGTGAGGATACTGTTTAACGATAAACTGTTTGTATTAACGGTAAGCAGTAGCTGTTATTTCCTGATCCGTTTTTCATGCTGCCGGATATCTTCATCAATAAGGGCAACAGCACTGTCCAGGTGAAGAACCGTAAAGTACGGGCGAATGTATTGAAGGTCTGCCAGCAACTGTGCGCCTGCTTTGTGATCCGGTATTTTGGCGTATTTCTTATAGATGTCTGAGTTTTGCAGTGTGGTAAACTTTACCCCTGTCAGCAGGTGAGCCAGTCTTACTACATCGCTGATATTACCATTATCCCGGTGTTCTGTCTGGAAGCCTGCTTTGAGTAAGTAATATAAAGTCAGCAATTGCCGGTAGCGGGTTGCCTCTTTATCCGGTTCTTCTGTAGCAGGTGCAGTTACAGTTTCTACGTCAAGCCCCTCCGGCTCCTTTTGCAGGTAAAGGAAATGAATGGCCCAATCCAGCACGTTTTGGCAGAGTTGGAGAAATTGACTGATTTCATCCGCTGATAAGGATTGTTCAGCTCCCGGTAAGCTGTTGTATATCTCACAGGAATAAATTTCTTTTTCTGTCAATACCGTATCATAATAAAAATAGGCATGAAAGCTCTTGCTCACGTAAGGCTTAAGGGTTTTACCATAGCGTTTGAGTAACGCTAAATCCTTTGCTTTGTACTGATGCCAGAATTGATCGCTATGAACACCTTCCTGACGGGCTAATTGTACAAGACTTAGCAGGTGTTCGGTAATTTCCAGTTGTTGCAATAAGGTGTAGTGCTCCATTATTGCCTCGTAGTCATGCTGGAATTTTTGTACCAATAGAGGGGCAACATGGTTGCGGGGTGGGTTTAAGGGAGTTTCTTTCGTAGGCATGGTACTAATATAATAAAAACCGGTAATAATTCCCCCTCCCTTATTTGCCGGGTAGCTTATCCCGGCTTGTTCCTCTCTTCCTCCTTTGTAAAGGACAAGAATACTTTTGTGGCTTTTACGATTACAGGATCATTGGTATGCAGAAAATCGTTTACCGATACGTGGTTAACGTAAAACTGTACCAATGCCTGCAAGGTACATTGGGTAATTTCCGTAAGGATATAGCTGTCGTGCGTGTGGCGCAGGGTAAGTCGCTTTTTCATGTGGTTATTATTTATTGCCGGTTATTGTGCTTGTGCAGTTGCTGATACCATTCCTTTATCAGGGCTGTATAGCTCTTTGTATGATCTGGCTCGCTTATCAGCGCGATCGTCTGTTGGGTATAGTATATACATATTTCTCTTTTAACCTTATCTGGTATGGCTGTAATGTGGATTGTATGCGTATAGGCAGCAAACACCGATGTAGCTAAAGAATAAATATCTTCTTCCTCGTTTAATACATAGGAGACTATCAGGATATGATCTATCCAGAACTGGACAGCTTCCTGTTCATCCACTCCCAGTTGCTTACAGGCTATTTGGAAGGCTACAGGCAGGAATATTTCTATTGTCATGCTTGGTCCTGATCTGTCGATATTATCAGGGGGGCGGTTAGGCTGTTGTCTCATGTGTGGTTGTTATAGGGAATACAATTGGTTGGTCCTTATCCAGTTCTTGCAGCTTTGACTGGTAAAGGGATTCGGCTACGGACATTAATTCCTTTACCCTTTCTATGAGGATAGCAGCCTTTTCAGCAGGTATGGAGTAGTCTTCTTTATAACGGGCATCCGAATAGGCTTTGTTTAACAGGTTGAATAGTTCCGTTTCCTCCCTTGTCAATCGGGGAAAAATAACAGACGGTTCCATGCTGAAGTTGTCAATCAGGGCCAGTAAGCGGGATAGATTATGGGTAGTTGAGCGATAGCCGGTGATTCCCCTTAATATTGCCATACAGGTATGTTGTGCTGCCTGATGGAGGTTAAATACTGCCTGCTCCGGCCAGTTGTCCTGCTGGCAATCAATCGCTGTCTTGAAAAACCGTTGGGCAGTAGTGAAACACCGGTTCCATTGGGTGGTAATTCGGGTTTTAATCTCTTCTTTCGTTAGCTCACCGGGCAATTCCGCTGTCAATGGCTTTCCATTGCTGTAAACAGGTACGGCTTTACGGTAAACGGCGGTATCGAAACGATAACCGGCAGGCAGCCCGTCCATAAATGCTGCATACTTCTGCACCATACAGGTGATTTCACAGGGTAATGATGCCGCTTGCTGCTCTATCAACTGGATAAGTTCATATTCCGGTCGTTTTTCTGTATCGGTGGTTAGGATCATCAAGTCGAACGTTATCGGAAATATCGTTTCCCGGTAACCTTCACCCGGCCAGAAGCAACTCCAATCCTGCATAATGCTTGTACGGGTGCCTAAGCACCAGATCAGTTCCGGTTGAAGAACAAGCAGGATTTTCTCTATCAGCTTTGCCAGTTGTATGATCTGTTGTTTGGACAGATGGGGTAAATGTGTGCGCATAGGTACTTTTTAGATTGTTTAGAGGGCGGGTTAGCGCTAAACGGGAAGGGTTAACGTAAAAACGGTATTTCCCCGCTCGCTTTGCACAGCAAGAGCACCGCCCAAAGCCTGTGCATACTGCGCGCTGAGAAAAAGCCCTAGCCCGGTGCCTGCCAGGCCATTGTCTAATCTTTCATAGGGCATAAATAAACGGGAGACTTTTTCCGGTGGGATTTCCATGCCTTGATTGATGACCTGTAGAGAGATTGCGTTACTTTCCAGGCGGCATTTTACGGTAATAACAGTACCGGGATGGCTGTATTTAAGCGCATTGGAGAGGAGATTTTGCACTATCTGCCCCAGCTTTACAGGGTCTGTGGTAACCTGTATATTTTCCAGCGAGGGATGCAGTATCAGGCAAACATCCTTTTGTTGCAGGGCCGCAGTCCTTTCCTGTTGGCGAATGACCGGTGTTATCCATGACCGGAAATCAATCTGGCAGTAGGCAGGTGTAATATCCAGTTTACCGTTATGGAATTTTACGGTATCAAGCATATTGTCCAATATATGTAAGGTATCAAGGGTTGTGGTTTCCAACGCCTGAAAGAATGCTTCCGACTTGCTGCCTTCGCGGATATACCGGCAAACCTGGACAGTACCAGCCACCTGCGTGCGTAGTTCATGGGCAAACATACCGAGAAACAGCTCTATAGTCTGTGGGGCGCTTTTTTGAGTTACAGCAGCCGGGGGCAATGGGGTAATAGTGTTGTTTTCAAATGAGATTGGCATAACTGGCTAGTTTAATGGTGTTAAAGGAGACGGTTGTCCATAATAGCTCTGGTAGCGTATTTCACCACTGGCGGCTGTTGGATATCTGATTCGAGTGGTAAATTACCATCCCCGGTAACCGTACCCCACTAAGCGAGCCTGTGCATTAACAAAAATTAGTTGTATTTTACCGGATAGTTAACCGGGAATAACCCTTGGTATCTCACCAGCCCGGATGAAGTAGGATACCAAATTATTAGTTTTCAATATCTTTGTGACTATGACAATTACCAGTATGCCTGAAAAAGTACACCAAGGACGCGCGGTAAAACGCCTTAGAGAAATCCTGCATGTTAAACAGGATGTGTTGGCTGATGCCCTCAATATCAGCCAGCAGAGTGTTTCTTTATTGGAAACCAAAGAAACCATTGAGCCGGAACAGTTGGAGTTGATTGCAAAGACGTTGAAAGTGCCGGTGGACGCGATTAAGAATTTTAATGAGGAGGCGCAGATCTATAATATTCAAAACAATTATGAGGGTGCATCATACAATAAGGTCAATGAAGTTGGCATAGCCTATAATTGCACGTTCAACGCACTTGACAAATGGGCTGAGGCGATGGAAGAAATAAAAAAGCTGAATGCGGCGCTCTTGAAAGAAAAGGATGAGAAGATTGCCATGCTGGAGAAGTTGTTGGGAGAGAAAAAGAAGTAACTCAAAATTCAAATATTCTTATTTAAGCCATCTACAGAAGTAGGTGGCTTTTTATTGTAATCAAGCTCGCAAATAATTCTATAAGAAACTGTATTTCATAGTTAATTAGTCAGCTCAAAGCTGACTAAGGCGATACTAAACATACTTTTATAGTATTTGGCATATATTTCATATCATTGTAGTCAGGTTTAAGCTGACTATCGGCATATGAAAAATAAGTACATATCAACACAATCTAACGAACTACTATCTTACTTTAATCAGCAAGGCAGAGCGTGCTTTGAATACACGGAAGCATTTCAAGCCTTGCCAGATTCAAAAGAAAGTGCAGTAAAACAATTGCTTAGCGATATGACCCGCCGTGGGCTATTAATGCGGCTCAAAGAAGGGGTATATTATATTATACCTTACGAGGCCGATGCAGAAACGTTCATGCCTGATTGGCATACAATAGCAGGATTCCTGGTTAATAATGCTGATTATTACATAGGATATTACTCAGCACTTCATATTCACAATCTTATTATACAGCCATCCTTAAAAGAGCAAATAGTTGTATCAAAACAATTACGGCCTACTATCATTAAGATTAAAAATATTCCCTTCCAATTTATATATCATAATGAAGATCACTTTTTTGGCGCAAAAAAAATTTGGGTAGATAGTTTTAATAAGGTTCAATGCTCAGACCTGGAAAAAACAATTATTGATTGCCTATTCAAGCCAGATTATGCCGGTGGCATAGTAGAGGTTGCAAGAGCAATAAATATTTCAAAAGATAAAATTAAGTTTGATAAGTTACTGGAATATACAAGGAAGTTTAAATCACAAGCTGTAATCAAAAGATTAGGGTTCCTATTAGAAGCACTGGACATCAATAATAGTATCATAGATGAATTATTAAAAGCGAAAACCTCCTCTTATATTTTATTGGATACTGAATTACCAAAATCAGGTAAATTGGTAAGCAGATGGAGCATTCAGCAAAATCTGGAATCGGAAACAATTAAAGCTGCTATATACACATGATTAAACCAGGAGAGATACAACAAAAAGCAAGAGAAACTGGTGTACGCGATCAGCAGATAGAAAAGGATTATGTGCTTTCATGGATATTAAAAGGAATTTCCCAAAATCCGCAACTATCCAAAGTGATTGTGTTTAAGGGAGGTACAGTATTGAAGAAAGTTTATTTTGAAGATTACCGCTTCTCTGAAGACCTCGACTTTACTTTATTGGACGATACAGTAACGAATGAACAAATTTTTGAATGGTTCAAAGAAACATTTGACTATGTAAAAGAAGAAGCTAATATCCCGTTAGGAATAATAGATAATAATGAGCATGAAGATGGGGGAATAAACTTTTATATTAGCTATGTTGGCCCCTTAGGTGGACAAGGGAATAACAAAAAGGTAAAGGTGGATATTTCAAGAAGCGAAGTATTAGCTTTTGATCCCATTAAAATGCCCGTACATATTGGCTACACTGATATAGAAGAATACGAGTTATTATGCTATTCGTTGCAAGAAGTACTGGTAGAAAAAATGCGTTCTGTAATGCAGCGAATGGCAGCACGAGATTTTTACGACATCTGGTATTTGCTGGAAGTTGAAAAAATGGAGGCCGGACATTATCTGAATGAATTCAGCCAGAAATGCAAAAGCAAAAATCTGAAAACATCGGATTTTTCAGCAAAGTTACAGGAACGCTTGCCACAATATAAAGCGCGCTGGAAAAATTCGCTCGCGGACCAAATTAAGGATTTACCCGATTTTGAGCAGGTGGAAAGAGAAGTGCAAAGACATTTAAGAGAATTAAATAATAAGTTTAAGTAGCATCTATAAATTATTGTGATGTGATTCTGAATGCAACATATTATCAGTTACTGTGGGAAAAGTTCAAAAACGTTCAAATTCTATCAACTGAACGCTTGGATAACTCCGTTCATCTTTCGATTAAAATTATTTTGGAACAGTACAGGAAAAAGACACCCCTACAGGTCAACTTTCAAAATTCAAAAGAGTCAATCTTACAAATAGCTCGTCACTTATTTGTGGAACTAGCAAATGATATCTATTTAAATCATTATGATTTGCCAAATGATTTTTGCATAGGAGACAAGTTGAAAAAAATAAAAGATAATCAGTATTATGAGATAATTAGAACTGAAAAAGATGACTACACACTAAGACAGGTCTTAAGAAAAGGAAAGAGAGATGTTTCACCTGCAATAATTCATGGTTTGACTTATGATAAACTAACCAAAGGTTATGTGAAAGTTGACTTAGGCATAAGTGAAAGGACAATTAAAAATTATTTTAGTTTTTTTCAGGAACTAAATAATGAAAGTAGCGAATTTCCAAAAACAAACTTCGAGATGAAATCGGTATTTATCTCAAAAAGATCACTATGGGATGACTTGGACTTAAAAAATAAGGTACCATCTATATACTTACCCAATCCTAGAGAAGAGAGTAATTTAAGTGAGCAAAAATCAATACCTGCACTTTCTGATTGTATGATTTATTTCACTTCCAAATACGAAGTGTGTTATCAGAAAATTCTACTTAAAAATAAAAAAATAAAAACAATAGTTATTATTGACACTGAAGCAAGTGCAATTCAGCAAATGCTTCAAGACAGAATAAAATTTGGGTTCAATATTATAATATTATCTAATAGCCTTTCGCCAATCAAGAATGATGCAATTCCCTGTTGGGATTGGTTTAAAGAAGAACTTGAAATCGTTAATGCCTTATGATTGAATTCATAGACGTACCAAGTAATGAATTAGACGAGTATATCGAACGCCTTGACCGCAAGATCGCTCATGTCAATTCCGAATTTGGCTTTGAACTGAAATCTTATGGAAACATCCTGAGAATTGCCATAAATGCTATTCAGAAAGAGACAAATGAAAATTTGATTGAACGAGTAATCATTAATAGAGAATTAGAAAACGGCTTGGACAACGCGGGTGGTTATACAGTTGATTATCTTGCGGAAAACAATCCCAAAACAGAATTACTTGAAATACTCAAGTATCTTAAAAATAATCTTCGCAAGCAACAAGTTTTATTGAAATTGTTGAAAGAGACCGACAAAAGAGTAATTGCCGTTTTTGATAACAATGATTTGGATTTTATAAATCAACGCATCAAAAATAGAAAGGTCGAAATTATACCCTTTTCGGAGTTAAAGAAAGTAAACACTCATAACAAAATTTTGGTTTTTTATTCGTTCAATGGGCAGAAAGACTTTGACTATGTCTACAATTTGGATAACGAAGTGATTTTATTACTTTATAAACAAGAAAAAGACCTGTATTACAAATATCTCGATCAAAGAAAGAAATTGATTGAGGCGGAAATAAAGTCAAACGACCGTATGGCAATTTGCGGTATTCCATACACAGAAGTCAGGTACAATGTAACAGATGTTAGCACTACTATCAATAGCATTATTTCCCGTTTAGATGAAATGAGTGGCAGGGCCTATGAAGGGTACAAAAATGAGTGCGATTTATTGCTCAATGAGATTGAAGAAAAATTGATTTACAAAATTGCATCTGACAAAACAACTTTATTCTTAGAGAGCAACGATACGATTTTTACAGATAAAGGCGAACTGATAAAATCATATAAAATTAGTGTAGGCAATAAAATTAGAATATATCCAAAAGAAGAATTAGCGGAAAATTTATATCAGGTTGCTGTTGAAACGGAGCCTGACATTTTCGGGAAAGTAGAAGAGCATGCCACATTTTGGAAACAACTCATAAATGAGTTGAGAAACAAATTGGGTGATGATTTGCTTTACCAAAAATTGAAAGAAAAAGGATTGAGAATATTGCCTGCTACATTGGTAACTTATGGAAAAGGGCACAGGAAATTCCCTATGTTCAATAATGATTTGAGAGCAATTTTCAAATTGTATTACCTGGATAAATCAGATAATGAAATTGATGCAATTTTAAAACCAATCCTCAAATCAAAAACTACTTACAATAGCACAATGATTGTACTAGGAAGAGGCTTGAAACAGGAGTTGCGGTTTTTTTTGAAAGAAAAGAGAATCGGCGAAATTCTCCAAAAGCGGAATTTCAGCGGAATTACCTTGCAGACTTTTGTCGATGAATTTATGCAGGTTCATACCGTAATCACTAAAGAAGTATTTAGCGGTAGTCTTGAAAGTTTGGAAGAAGCAACCTTACAACAAATTGAATTATGAGTCCAAAAGAAAATAGAAATATAGTTATTGACCGTGTCCGAAAAGAAATAATAGGTCCAGGGTCGGACGTTTTTCACTGTAAAGAAGATTTTAGCAATGAAATTATCGAGGGCAAACCTTTGCAAAGGTACTTTTCGAGCATTTTGTTTCCTAAACAGTTACAGCCCAATGCAAACGATAATGGTGAACAAGAAATGAAAGATGAAGATACAGATGACATAGCTGATTTGTATTCTGAATTTGGTGAACCTGAAAACAAGGAAAAGGAAATTTTTGAAGAAGATGAAGACGAAACCGATAAAACGGACACACAACCTAAATACACATCAAACACATTCTTTCCTTCTCACTTCGGGATAACTTTTTCTGTTGATAGAACAATTGAAAAATTAAAAACAATAATCAGTTTTGGAAATTATACCAAAGCAAGCTACTCAGCAATTAAAATTCCTTATGGCGGAGAGGGGATACATTTATTGGCTGAATGCGGCTTAAATCATTATGTAGTCTATGATGAAGAAACAAAAACGCTTTCCCAAACTAAACAAATTAAAAGAACCCAGGGCGGAAAAATAACAGCTGATTATATACATTTTCAAGACAGTTTAAAATCGTTAAGACAAAAGACTTCTTATGATTTTTCTTTAGCTAAAGTAATTTCAAAGTTATTTTTCAAAGACAAGTACAAACGGAATGATAACCTCATAGAATTGGTAATAGGCATTTCAGAGATTTTTTCTGCACCCAATCGACACCTTGAAATAAAATTATCAGAACAACCTAACTGTAATTCAGAAAATTGGAGCAAGGAAATGAAAGACAATCTTGTTTTTCATTTGAAATTGTATGACAATTATACCGACAAGTATTATATCAAAGCAGTCATTGAAAACAAAACATTAATTGAAAAAAAAGATTTTTTACTTTCCAGAGAAAAGGTCAATCGGCTAAGCTGCTTTCAGACCGAAATCAGGATCGGAAGTGATAAACTTTTACCATTCAGAGATTACAAGACACATTTATATAAAACTGATGAAGATAAAATGCTCGATTATCTCTATCGGGATAAACTTGCATTTGGAATTGGTCATAACACAGCGTGCACTTGGGAAAATGCTAAATTCCCAAACACGCCTCAATGGATAAAATCAACATTTCTGCCTGAGTATGACGTAAAGAGTCAAAGCTCGGAAATAGATAAAATTAAAGGCGATATTCTGAACATAAAAAAACTATCCGTTTACAATACAAATAAGGCAAGTATCATTTCAACCCTTAGTAATGTTTCCGAAGCTTACCAATATTGGATTGATGATGAACGAAAAGTAGCAAATGGCAATGAACTTGGATTGAAAAACATTACAAAATGTGAACATATCTATGAGCGAATAAACAAAGGAATAAAGCTGTTGTCAGAAAACGAAAATGCTTTGCGAGCATTTCAGTTAGCCAACACTGCTATTTACTTGCAAATGTTCCAAAGTCAGCGGCATTTCGGTAAGAAAAAAGAAGGATTTGAAGTCTGGGAACGAAACGAAACCTTACAGTATCGTTTTGAAGATTATGCCAAATCACCTTTTCCTTCCGCTAAAGAACCCGAATGGAGACCATTTCAGTTAGCTTTTATTCTACAATGTATCTCTTCGTTCGTTGAAGAAAATAGTTCCGAAAAAGAGTTGATAGATTTATTGTATTTCCCGACAGGTGGAGGCAAAACAGAAGCCTATTTGGCGGTTTCTGCATTCCTTATTTTTTGGAGAAGAATACAATATACTGATACTTATGGGGGAGTAAACATCATCATCCGTTATACATTAAGATTGCTTTCGGCACAGCAGTTTGAACGTGCCTCAAAAATGATTTTGGCTTGTGAATTTATCCGAAACCATTATAAAGACTTGGGCAACAACAAAATTTCAATCGGCTTTTGGGTGGGTAAGCAAACCATTCCAAACTACTTGGAAGATGCCAAAAAGAAGTTAGAAGCCACACTGAAGAAACTAAATAAGGGTGACAATTATGTTGTAAATCCATTTCAATTGTCAAATTGCCAATGGTGCAATACTAAAATCATTTCGCGGCTTGCAGAAAGAGATGGTACATATCAAATCGGACACCGAACAAACAGACAATTACATAGCTATTGCCTGAATGAAAGTTGTCATTTTTCAGAGAAGAACGGAGGTTTGCCAATCGTTATGATTGATGAGGATATTTATTCAAACCCACCAACTATACTATTCGCAACCGTTGATAAATTCGCAACACTCGCTTGGAAAGGAGAGGCAACAACCCTTTTCAATAACGGTTCAAACAGAAAACCCGAATTAATTATTCAAGACGAATTACATCTACTAAATGGAACATTAGGAAGTTTGGTCGGTTTGTTTGAAAATGCGCTGTTGCAACTTTGCGAGAATCCTAAAATTATTGCTTCAACAGCAACTGTAAAAAACGTAGATAAACAAATTCAAGGTTTGTATGGACGTGAAGCAAGAGTTTTTCCACAATATGCCACTAATGCAGATGATACATTTTTTTCGAGAGTCATCGAAGAGAGTAAGAGAAAGTACATGGGTATTTTACCAACAGGCAAAACAACGGTTGTTACTAATTTACAGTTATTGGCTTCCCTTCTCTATGCAAGATTGGAAATTTGGAAAAACGCAAGCGAAAAAAAAGATGCAGATGGTTTTTGGACAATACTTTCTTATTTCAAAAGTCTTAAGGAAATTGGACGTTTCTCCAACAAAATCAATTCGGAACTGAAACCGATTATTAAACAATTACAGGTGCGTTACTTGAATGATGATTCCATTGCAGCTAACAATTACAACAAACTCTCTTTCCGAAACATTGAATTAACAAGCCGTATTCCGAACGAGAAAATCAAAAGAAATTTAGACAAGTTAGAAATTCAGTTTACCGGAAATATCAAAGAACACAAGGCTTACGACTTGGTTTTGGCAACCAATATGATTAGTGTTGGGCTTGATGTAGGAAGACTAGGCGTAATGGTAATGAATGGAATGCCCCCAAATACAGCAGAATATATTCAAACGAGCAGTCGTGTTGCAAGGAGAAATGAAGGATTGGTAGTTACGCTTTACGACCCATTTAACAACCGTGATTTATCTTATTTTGAGGATTTTGTTCAGTTTCATAAAACGTTTTACAAGCAAGTTGAGCCTTTGAGTGTAACACCTTTTGCTGAAAATGCTTTGGACAAAATGCTATTTACGCTCATTTTGGCTTATTTCAGGCATACAACGCAATATACCAACAATGATGCGGCAAAAGCTTTAACTGATGATAAAGTGAAAAATGAGTTGCGGAATAACTTGATACAGCTTTTCAGCAATCACCAATTCGCCCACAATGATTTACAACTCATTACGGAAAAGGTGGACGATATTTTAAGAGATTGGAAATACAAAATTCAGGCACAAAGGGATTTGAAATACTATTGGGCAAATCACCCGAAAGAATCCCTGATTGTTCCAATGCAGGAAAAGGCAAATGATGATGAAAATCTAACCGCAATGCAGTCAATGCGAAGTGTAGAGCCAAGCGCTGAAATACTAATTAGACAATATTAGAAGTTATGCCAAATGATAAAATAAAACATGGGAGAAGCAAACACATCTCCAATTATGGCGGTGTTGGTTCGCTGATTGAAACAACGAACAATTCCATAATTATAGAAACGTTTGATAATTGGGGCTATGATGATTTAAACGAGAAATTGGCTCATTATATTATCAAAGATGACCGTTTATTGCAACGCCTTAAAAATCGTTTTCCTAACCTTAAACATTTGGTAGCAATTCCTACCGACAGAGATTCCTCTCTGCATGGGATAAGACCGAAAGCAAATTATTTTCCAAAATGGTTTTATTGTACCTATTGTCATCGTTTTGCTACCTACAGTGAATGGAGAAATCGTTGGCGAAGTGTGGGGAAAAATCTCGACTTTTTTAATCCCCCAAAATGTAACAATAAAGATTGTAAGGAAAATCATTTGGAACAAATCCGTTTCGTAATGACTTGCAATAACGGGCATATTCAGGATTTGCCGTGGGAATTTTGGAACAACCGTTTACCAACCGACAGGACAAATGAGGAAGAAAATGAAGATAATAGTAAAAATGAAAAGCCGAAAGGGCCTCAGTTAAATTTCTATAAAAAATGTTGCGAAAGTCAGGATTTGATATACAAAATTAGCCGTGAGAATACGGACCTTTCAGGTATTTGGGTGGAGTGTAAAAATTGTAACAGTAAAGCTAACTTAAAAGGTGTTTTCAACTACGAACAAAAATGTAACGGAAAGAAATTTTGGTTGGGGCAAATCAATGGAAAATTTCACGAAGAAGAATGTACAGAAACAACGAGTGTAAAACTGAAAACTAGCAACAGCGTCTACTATGTCAACTCGTTGAACAGCTTGTATATTCCTGAATTGCAAAATCCACTTCCTTCCGAAACCAGAATTGATATCGATAATATGGTAGAAAGTGGAGAATTTTCTACTGAACAAATTGTTCAACTAGTAAGTATTCAGAAGAAAATTGATAAAGAGCTAATCCAACAGTATTTAGCAACAGGAGACATAACATACATTCCTGACAACGTTTACAGGCAAACGGAATATGATTATTTTTTACAGAAAGAGCAGCCGGACAGCAAACAGATAAAATTCCGTGTGATAGATTGCAAGGAACAGATAAGCAGCTTTTCAAAACTGGTAAAAATTGACAAACTAAAAAGAACGACCGTTCAAACCTCATTTACACGAAATGAGCCGATTGATATAGATTCAATCCTGCAAGACCAAAATGAATATGAATATACCGTTCAAAGGCAATCTATTTCTAAAAACAACTTTGATGCAAAAAAATTACCTGCATTGGAAAGTTATGGAGAAGGGATCTTGTTTGTTTTGGAAAAGCAAAAATTAGAGTTATGGGAAAGACAACAAGAAGTAATTGAAAGGACGGAAAAGATAAAGACAAATGCCCAAAATGCCGAATGGAAATCGCATCAGATTATAGCCAAAACATTAACGCCAAGAAAAGTGTTAATCCATACTCTTTCTCATTTGCTAATGCGTGAGTTAGAATATGTTTGCGGTTATCCGGCATCATCGCTTCAAGAAAGATTGTATGTAAATGAAACTATGTACGGTTTTTTAATTTCAGCTTTTGACGGAACAGATGGATATTTAGGTGGACTTTCAAACTTATGCAACGATTTGGAAAATCTGAACAAGATTATCAATAGTGCTATTTTCAGAGCAACAGATTGTTCTTCTGATCCGATTTGCATTGAGTCAGACGGACAAGGCGTTGGCCACTTAAATTTAGCAGCTTGCCATTCCTGTACCTTAACCCCTGAAGCTACTTGCGAATATTCCAATTTATATCTTGATCGAAAATTAGTTGTGAGTGAAGAATACGGATATTTTACGAGTTTAATATAAAGGATAAGGGATAAGGTTACCTCACTTTGTATTCCTAATATTTGAGCCTTATGTACTATTTAACTTGTCTTTGATAAATGGCCGTAACTAATTTATTGGGCTATTATTATGGCTTATCAAAAACTTGAATATAATATGTTAAAAATTTAATTAGAGCTTTGATATGGAAAATATTACAATCGAAACTGCGGAAGACTATCAGAAACAGTCCGAATTAAATGATATGAGGCAACATGCCAATAAGATCATTCAAGGGATCAAGAAGCTTAACAATAAAGATGCGAATAGAGCTATATGGGAATTATTTCAGAATGCAGTAGATTTGAGCAGTGAGTGTATTATTGAGATCAAAATCTCGGAGGATACATTCGAGTTTAGCCATAATGGTGAGCCATTTACACCTATGACGCTGGATTGTCTCTTCAAGCAGGTAAGCTCCAAAACGCTTGAGGAAAAAAAGGAGCAGTACGAAGAGAATGATCCAGTTGGTCAGTATGGTACTGGGTTTATGACTTCCCATGTTTTTGGCAAAAAATTATCTATAGACGGTGCTATCATTAAAGGTAGCGGTTATGTGGCACTGAACAACTTTGTGATCAACCGCCAAACTGATAATTGGCTCTTGTTAGCCGGAGAAATCAGAGATCTTAAAAAGGAAGTCGTAAACCTGTTAAATAAGGAAGCCCTTATTGGGCAGTTTCCCAGAACTAAATTTACATACACTTTTTCAAATGACTATAATCGGAAATGCGCATCCAATGCAGTAGGATCTCTAGGACTCATTCTGCCTTATGTTATGACTTTAAACCCCCGACTCAAGTCAGTTAAGGTTACTGATTCCAATGGGGTTGAAACGTTTTACCATAGAGAAGACATTTATAAGGTTGGTGAATTGCAGGTTAGGCGGATCAAAATAAATCAAGATTTAAAGGAGGTCTGTTTCCTGGAGTCAGAGGATAAGAAAGTAACTGTTATCCTTCCTATAAACGCACAGTTTGAGGCAACCGATCTCCCTGATGCCCTTCCTAGGATTTTTTTGTATTATCCACTTGTGGGTTCAGAACATTTTGGAGTTAACTTTTTGGTACACTCACGGCAATTTCAACCTACTGAACCAAGGGATGGCTTGCATTTGAAATCAGAAAACGAATCCAACAAAAAAGAAGAAGAGAGGAATCAGTGGCTCATTATGCATGCTTCTGAGAAAATATTTGACTTTATCGCTGCTCACACGGATAAGATCAAGAGCCCTATAAAAATGGCTTCTGTTAATTTTATTGTAAATGGCGAAGATGAGTTGTTAAACGAATATTTCAAAGGGCTTAAAGCTGTTTGGATTGATAAGTTTAAAGAGCTGGAACTGGTTGAAACCGGGTCAAAGAGAATAAGTCCGAGTAACACCACTTTCCTCCACAGAGAGCTACTGGAAGATATTTCAAGTTTCGATGCTATTTATTCACTTGTCAGCCAGTTTTTGACAAATATTCCTAAGTCGGAAATTATCATGGAATGGGCTCAGAAAATAAGAGAGTGGGATGTGCAGGATATTAAAGAAATTAAGATCAAGGATTTAATCACAGAACTACAGAAGCTAGGACATTTAGATGGTATTACTAATAAAGAAGATTTAAAGACCTTTTATCGGTATATAATCAATTTAGAGTATGCGGAAGTGTTCAATACGTGCAACTTATTACCTAATATTAAAGGGGAGTTTCGCTGTATTATAGGAGACAAAGGATTAAATCAAAGTCACAATATTACTCCTGAGTTAATTGCAATCGCGGATGTGTTAGTCCCTGAAATACCAAAAAGACATGTACATCCCGATTTTACTTTTGATATAACATTCCCCAGTTATTCCAGGAAAAACTATGTATCGGAAGTTAACGAGCATGTATTGAGGGTCGTTGCTGAAAAAGGGAGTGTAAAAATTCTTCCTGCGCCTTTTTTTGATAAACTCTTGGATTATGCTAAGATTGTGAGTTATGCCGACGCTAGTAATGTGCCTACTAACATGATGAAACTCATGGCTCGTTATTATGGAAAGAGTGAAGAGGTGATTGTTATTCCTACTATTGCAGACGATGAGATAGATGTAAGGACAGTACAGAAGAGACTTGTCAGCGCTTTGTTGAATGATATTAGCGCTTCAGATAGCAAGTGGGTTGCAGATGAAGTGGCATATTTGCAGGAATTGTTTAGTGTCGGTGCGAAATATGAAGCATACGAGGATTATTTTAAAACATCTAAAGTTTTTCCCAACCAGTTAAATGAGCTAGCAGTTCAAAATACATTGAGAACCGATGCGGGTATCCCATCGGAGATTAAAGATATGTATGGAGATGTAGTGAGTCCAAATCCATCCATCCGCGCGGAGCTGGTGCATTCTGATTTTAAAAAGTATCTTACGAATCCTAATCCGATGGAAATTAACGAGGTGACGGCGAAAATCGAAACCAAGTTTTTTATAACTACTTCTGTAAAGTCTATTAGCGAACACCCATATAAAAAGCAAATATTAAGTATCATCGAAGAGTTTAAAAGGTCTGATAAATATAAAGAGTATTTTCCCCTTGTTTATCTCAAAAAATCGGAAATATTAGTAACACTGGCTGATGGAGAAGATACTTTTAAGATTTTGACATTGAACGCGGCAAAAATAAAGAAGTTGGCAGAGCTTGGACGCGATCCAAATTTTGAAGAAATCGTAAAGTTGGGAAAAGAGGAGTTTGAACGGAAGCGACAGGAACAGAATAATATGTTGTATAAATATACTATTGGGACTCATATTGAAAGTGTGTTAAGAAATAACCTTTCAAAAATCATCCCGGATAGTATTGAAGCTGATTTTAAGAATGTGCAGGACGGACAGGATATTATTGTAAAAGTTTTAGGTGAATCACTTTACCATATTGAGGTCAAATCTCGTTGGGCTACCAATAGCTCTGTTAGGATGTCAAAAAATCAGACATTGACTGCTTATAAGGAAAAAGACCGTTACGCTTTGTGTACAGTAGATATGACGAAGTATGAAGGAGTGGACAGGGAGACCATTTGCGATTTAGACAAAATTAAACATTGTATAAGATTCAATAAGGAAATTGGCTACGATGTTTCTCATCTAGTAACTATCCTTAACCAATCAGAAAAGATGGAAGAAATACATTTGGATGGAGATTACAGAACATTGGTGCCAATGAGGTATATTGAAGATGGCTGGGATTTGGATCGATTTATTAAATATTTAATAGAGGTAATTAATAAGAGGATTGAGGATACCAATTCTCAGAATGAAATAGCCAAGCCTTAAACAGGAAGGGCCAAATTGCAGTGTAATATTCCTATATTTGTTCTGACAGGTGAAAAAGAGCTAAAAAGTGTGAACAACAGGCACACTTTTCAACTGCCTAAAAAACAGTGTCACCAATTTGACATTCCGCGACTGTAAGATATTAATAACCAGACAGATAGTATTCCTGTTCTGGGCACAAAATGAAAATGTCGGAGATATCTCCGACATTTTCATTTTAAATTTTCCAACCTACCGGACCATCACCGTATGCAATAACACCTTATTCATACCTCCATGCGCCTGCCCCGGTTGTCCTCCTCCTATACTGATCACTGTTTTTCCTCCAGGTTGATATCGTATTCCATTGTCATCAACCAGAGAAAGATCTTCTGTCGTTAATGTAAATGATACTTTTTTACTTTCACCATGTTTCAACGATATGCGCTGAAAACCTTTTAATGCCCTTACAGGTGCATTTGCCACCCCGGGGTGACTTACATAGAGCTGTACCACCTCATCCCCATCAAATTGCCCTGTATTAGTCAACAATACACTGATACTGACCGGCGTCCCTTTGCGGACACTTTCTGCCACCTTTAGCTCACTATAAGAGAAATGAGTGTAGCTTAATCCATACCCAAATGGATATAAAGGCTTCCCCCTGAAATAGCGGTAAGTCCTGTTCTGCATAGAATAGTCTGTGAAAGAACGCAGATCTTTATCTGATGCATAGAACGTCACCGGCAGGCGTCCCGAAGGATTATAATCACCAAAAAGTACATCCGCAATAGCAGAACCTGCCCGCTGCCCTCCATACCAGGCGTTGATAATGGCAGGTAGCTTCACCTCCTCTTCAGGAATAGCAATAGCGCTGCCGGTCATCATCACAAAAACGACCGGTTTACCGGTTTGCTGTAAGGCTTTCAGCAGCGCTGTCTGTACCTTGGGCAACATAATGGAAGTGCGGTCACCACCGTCAAACCCCGGCACACTTACAGGCATCTCTTCTCCTTCCAGTTGCGGTGAGATACCGCCGGCAAAAATGATGGCATCTATATCCTTCAGCCTTCCTGCCAAAGCAGCAAAGTCAGTTTTTACCCTGTCGCCGGCTTTTACCCGGATAAAGGCATTGCCCTCATTCTGATGAAATTCAACCACGATTTTGTAGCTGCTGTCTTTCCTGGCAGATAATACAAAGGGTCTTGCACCCCAGCGGTTCTTTGTCCAGGCATCAACGATCAAAGAGTCATTGATAAACAGGCGATAGCCGTCATCTCCATCTATCTCAAAATTCATTATCTCCGTTGCTGCTGCTTTCAGAAAGGTGGTATACCTGGCTGAATAATGGATGGTCTTCAGGTTAGGTGCAGGTGTCTGTCCTTCCGCCCAGTAATGGTCAATATCCTTTTCGATGAGGGTCTGCAGGGGTGTACCCTCCAGCCGCTCATTGTCAAAATACGCTGCCTGCACCCCAGGACTCCCTTTAAAGGATAGCATAGCGGTAATATCCCGGTAATTCAGCAGGGTATCGTTAGTATGATTGATCGCCTTTTCGTAGATAAGTGTTACATCCGGACCCAGCTTTTCCCTGATCCCTTCCACAACGGTCACTACCCGGGAGGGGGTTCCGTTATAGTTGCCAAGAACTGCTATTTTATTATCAGCATTGGGCCCTATCACCGCTATCTTTTTTATCCTTTTACTAAGCGGTAGTATGCCTTCCGAGTTTTTCAGCAGAACAATGGATTCCCTGGCCATTTTCAGGGCATGGGCATCATGCTCCGGGCTTTCCAGTACTGAATCGGGCGTTTGTGCATACCTAACCTGTGATACAGGGTCGAACAAACCCAGCCGGTACCGTATGGTGAATAATCTACTGAGAGAAGTATCCAGCTGAGCTTCGCTGATCAACCCGGTTTTTACTGCATTGATCAGCGAATAGTAGACCGAGGTGCCGCACTCAATATCTGTTGAATGAATGAGGGCATCTGCTGCTGCTGCCGTAGCATCCTTATGGGTCTTATGGTATTTGAAAAAATCATCCAGTGCCCAGCAATCGCTGGTTACATAACCGGTGAACTTCCATTGCCTTCGCAGAATGTTGGTCATCAGCAGATCATTTCCACAGCAAGGCTGACCATCTACGGCATTGTATGCGCACATTACGCCGGCAACACCCGCATTCACAACCAGTTCATGAAAAGCAGGCAGGTAAGTATCCCAGAGATCATGCAGCGAAGGATGAATATCATCGGAATGCCGGCTGGGTTCCGGACCGCTGTGTACTGCAAAATGTTTGGCGCAGGCAGCAGCCTTCAGGTATATGGGATCATCGCCCTGCAGTCCGCGTACAAATGCAGCTCCCAGTTTAGCGGTCAGGTAGGGGTCCTCTCCGTAGGTCTCCTGTCCCCTGCCCCAACGGGGATCACGAAATATATTGATATTGGGTGTCCAGTAGGTTAACCCCATATACCGTTCATTGTTCTTTCCCTCAGCCGTAGCCCTGTTATAAATGGCCCTGCCCTCGGTGGCCGAATAATCTGCCATCAGGAACAAAGCAGCAGTATCCCAGGTGGCAGCCATGGCAATGGCCTGCGGATAAGAAGTAACGTGATAAGGAGTACGGGCAACGCCATGAAGCGTTTCATTCCACCAGTCATAGGCTGGTATACCGAGATGGGTGATAGCAGGAGCCGCATTGACCATCTGCCCCACCTTTTCTTCCAGCGTCAACCGGTGAACCAGATCATTGACACGTTGCTCCACAGGCAGCGTGTAATCCCACATAGGAAAACTCTTATACTGCTGGCCCAGGGAAGATCCGGCAACAAATAATCCAATAAATACGATTAGTTTTTTCATAACATGAGGGTGGTCTTTAATGGAAAATAAGTAAAATTGTCAATCAGACAGTCATTAAACTTATTCCAAATAACCCAATTAACAAACTTATTTATGTTAACCCGGTTAAGCATTTCAGCTGCATGCACAGATCGGCAGGCAATTTTCTGCAAAGAAAAAGTATTCAGCGAATGAAAAAGTTCAAAAATGACCGCTGTTTATTTTTAGAAGTAGGTGACTATTCTCTTACAGACTACCCGAAAATAAAAAGCCACCCTAAAAAATTTAAGGCGGTAGTTGTATCAATTATTGGTTATTGGGTTACTTTGATGAAATTCTCCTATCCCCCCCTGCCATTAATCGGATCCATCAACAGCGCCAATTGACCTGTACACAGGATATTGATCGTGTTGGTTACAATTACATTACCTATTGTGGCAGTTACTTTATTGCCGTTCAGAACCCAGGTTCCGGTAGTAGTAATAGTAGCACCAGATTTCCTGGCCCATGTACCATTGGTAGAATACTCTTCTGTTACAGCGGATGTCTTGAAACTTAACAACTGAATCATGCGGGAATGGGATTAAGACAATTTTTTCATTATCAATAATAATTGGTTCGAGAACTTACCGCTACCGGGCACCTAAGGCTCTGTAATCGATGATTAAGGAGCCTTTTTTAGTTTGTCCTTATCAATAAATCACAGGTTTTAACGCATTCTACCACTATTATTGACAAGTAGCATGACAAGCAGAAATTGTTGCAAATCCATTTGATAATTCTGCCTTTATCTCATTAAACGCTTCCGCTGTAAATTTTTCTATCTCAGGCTGTGTTCTTTAAGCTTCTCTTCCTTTCCGTTATGATGATCACATTAACCCGGTTTAAATCTTATCTTCAGACCGTGTTCAGAATCGGACGATTTCGAATTGAAAATGAACAAGCCGGCTTTTATGACACTATTATACTTAGTTGTAAATCAATCATATAATTATCTGGCATTGTCTTGGCCTATAGTTTCCCCAAATCCTGCTTGTTACATTTCAACGAATGAATTGATATATCATGGTTAGAAATTTTTTCAAACTCATTTACCGGAATCTTCTGCGTAATAAAGGCTTTTCTGCAATTAACATTATAGGCCTTGCAATTGGCATGGCTGCTGCAATACTCATTATGCTGTGGATACAAAACGAAGAAAGCTATGATGAGTTTCATGAGCATAAAGACAGGATATACGAGGTGTGGAATCGCGTACCAATTGAAGGTAAGATCACCTGCTGGAATTCCGTAGCCTCATTGACGGGCCCTGCCCTTGAAAAAGATGTACCTGAAGTAGCGCACGCAGTAAGAGTAAAGATGAATGGTAATTCCCTTTTTTCAGTTGATGATAAAAAAATAATGAAGTCGGGAGCTACCGTTGATACTGCTTTTCTCCAGGTGTTCAGCTTTCCGATGCTGAAAGGAAATCCTTCTACGGCATTGAATGATGTGCATTCCATAGTGCTCACTGAAAAAACAGCTAAAAGTTTATTCGGCCATGAAGAGGCTATGGGGAAAATTATTAAAATTGAGAATAAAGAGAATTTCACAGTTACGGGTATTCTAAAAGATTTGCCTGACAATACAAGGTTTAATTTTGAATACTTACTGCCCTGGTCATCTTTAAATTACGGAGAGGGACAGGAATTAGGCTGGAACGATAACAGCACCCGTACTTATGTATTGCTAAAGCCAAATTCTAACTTTAATGCTGTCGCTACTAAAATTAAAGAATTAAAACAGCATTACAGTAGCGAAGCCAAGATGATGAAATGGGAAATGTTTATTTATCCCCTTACCCGCTGGCGCTTACATTCAAGCTTCACTAATGGTGTGGAAGACAACGGAGGGCGTAGTACATTCGTCAGAATATTTGGCATCATCGCGGGGCTGATATTATTGATTGCATGCATCAATTTTATGAACCTGAGTACCGCACAAAGTGAAAAGCGGGCAAAGGAAGTAGGGATACGAAAAGTAGTGGGTGCGGGAAAAACCACTCTCATAACCCAGTTTATCGGAGAATCTGTTTTTATCACTTTTCTGGCAGGCATTACAGCTATCATTATTGTTCAGATAAGCTTACCCAGCTACAACCAGCTTACGGAGAAAAAACTATTCATAAACTTTGGTAATATCTATACATGGATTGCATTTATCGGGTTTATCTTATTCACCGGTTTACTGGCCGGCAGTTATCCCGCATTTTTTTTATCATCTTTCCAACCCGTTAAGGTATTGAAAGGTACGTTTAAAAAAGTAAATGCATTCATCACACCAAGAAAAACGCTGGTTGTATTGCAATTCACCTGTGCCATCATTCTTATTATTTGTACTATTATCGTAAAACAACAGATAGACTATGCTAGTCAGCGGGCAACTGGGTATAATAAAGACAATCTTGTTTATCATTTCATGACGGGAGATATACCTAAGAACTATACATTGATAAAAAATGAATTGATTCAATCAGGTATTGCGAAGTCAGTTACAAAAACAAATTCTCCCCTTACTGAAAGGTGGAGTAATGGATGGGGACAGGACTGGGAAGGAAAAGACCCAAATGACAAGACATCTTTCGATCGGTACTTATCTGATGAAGGATTGGGGGTTACAGCAGGCCTGCAATTTATACAAGGCCGTGATTTCGATTTGGAGAAATTCCCCTCCGATTCAACAGGGTTGCTCATAAACGAATCATCGTTGAAAGTAATGAAGTTCAAAGACCCTCTTGGTAAAGTAGTAAGTGACCTTGGCATTGACTGGCATATTGTAGGGGTTATTAAAGATTTTATTCTTACCAGCCCTTATGAGCGAACAAGACCCATATTGATATGTGGTGCTAAGAGTCGCTTTATGACCTTCAATGTGATGCAGATAAAACTAAATGGGAATAACGCAACTACTGAAAATATAAAAAAGGCAGCTGCTATTTTCAATAAATATAACCCAGACTATCCATTTGAGTATAAGTTCGTGGATGAAGCCTATGCGCAGAAGTTCGATAATGAACGGCGCCAGGGGATTTTAGCAGCTTTATTTGCAGGACTTACCATTTTTATTTCCTGCCTTGGCTTATTTGGCCTTGCTACATATATGGCAGAAAACAGGATAAAAGAAGTTTGTGTGCGGAAAGTGCTAGGCGCATCTGTAACCAGCATTACGGCTTTACTATCCAAAGATTTTGTAAAGCTGGTCATTATTTCATTTTTAATAGCAGCGCCATTATCATATTGGAGTATGTATAAATGGTTACAGGATTATGAATATCGTGTTAGTATTCATTGGTGGGTATTCGCGCTTGCGTGTTTATTGTCAGTCACAATTGCAATATTAACGGTCAGCTACCAGGCTATTAAAGCGGCATTAGTGAACCCTGTGACAAGCCTGAGAAAAGAATAGCATTAAGACAAAGGCCATTTCCGGGGAATGAAGTCTTTGGTTGTTTTGTCATAGACGGCGATGACTCTTTCTATATCGGGTATTGTTGATGATTTATGCCGCAAAGACAAGGATCATTTCAGGAAATAAATATCCATATATAAGGACATGCCGGGATCTACCTGACGTCAATATTTTATCCTGTGCATCTTAACCAGTCACAATAACAGGTCGCGGGGATGAATGATCGAAACCAGGGTGTCCCAAGTTTGCCGGCAGAAACAATGAGCTAAATACGCAGAATTTAAATACAAGTTTATAGGAAATGAGGAATATTCAGTATGAATAGCTGATACAATTTATTAATTATCAACCACACCTGGTTAAAAAACTTACCGCTACTGGGCACACTAATGGAAAGGTCGGAGAATTCTCCGACCTTTCTTTTTTTCTCTTCTTCTGAGCCCTCTGAGGGCCTACTTATCAACTCTAATATTACATTCGGTTCTGTGGTTCGAAGTTTCTCTTTGAGAAAAATGACCAACCGAGACACTTAAAACAGCATGTTTGTATTACGGGTGTAAAGTTTTGGGCTGTTGGTTACGAATACGGCTAAGTGTTTCTTTAGTCATCCCTAAGTAGGAGGCAATGATATGTTGTGGAAATCGTTGCAGGAATTCTGGATATTTCTGAACTAGTTCATCATATCGATATTCTGCGGTATTATTGATTGCAGAATTTAATCTGCACTGCATTGCCATGTGATGGGCATCGTCCAGTTTTTTCCGCATTTCACAAAATGCAGGAATAGCATTTACTTTATCATACCACCCATCTAGTTTAGGTAGCATTAGCACTTGGGTTTCTTCCCAGGCATCTATGTTGTATATAGAAGGCGATTGTTTGTGGTAGCTTTCTCTGTCGGACATCCACCAATTTTCTATACCCAAATTCAGTACACGTTCATTTCCTTTATCGTCGACAGTGTATTGGCGGATCGCCCCTTTTACGATAAACGAAATGTATTTGCATATTTCGCCTTCCTGTAATAAGAACTGCCTTTTCTTAAACTGCTTAGGTACAAATGCCTTTCGGATTAACTGTTTATCCACATCTGAAAGAGGTGTAGACGATTGTTTGATTAAATAGTTAAGAAGTGCTGTAACCATTTTACAAATCTAAAAAATATTGCCAAATTAACGAGGCCCTCCATATAGGTATCCGTTGATATACGTCAACCTCATCCACATGCAGGTTTTTAGGCAGTTTTACTACTAATTGATGGTGAAATTAAGGAAATGCCTGAATCCATGAAAAAGGGTGATTTTCAAATTATGCCCGTGGATAGCGATACACTCCATACAGAAGCATTTATTGGGCCTGCCAAAGAGCGTTTTTTTCTTCAAATGTGGTTTAATATACGTAAAGAAAGTCGGTGGGCTATTGGTGAACAAACTACTTAATAAAAAATCATGTATTCACGAAGCGGGTGCTTCAATTAAATGAAACACCCGCTTCGGATTTATAGATTCGCCACTTAATAATCGATAATCCAGACCTAATGGTCCGCAGGCGTCAAAAAAGCATATAAATGTTTCACTTTTTCATCCTCGATAAGAAAAAAGTCCATACTATTTAACATTCCTTTACTGGTTTGAATGTGGCCGAAAAGCCTTGCACTGTTTTGAAGTGATTCAATAGGTTTGGCTGCGGAAAAATTATAAGCAGGATCTTCAGCTATAAGCTTTCCAATAAAATCCGATACTGCTTTTAAACTGTCGAGAATTAATTCATTATCATACATTTTAATATCATCTGAATAGATCTTTTTAAGCAGCTCATCCCGTCTTGCCCTATCTTTTTCATTCCAGGCAGCCACATGTATTTCTTCCAGTTCGCTAAATACTTTACTTGCCATTTTAGTTTGTTTTTTTGGATAATCGGCTCCATTACTGGAGATAACATCAATAATCAAATTTACTTCCTTTCCTTATTAAGAAAGTTGATATACATCAACAAACACTCCAAAAAAACTGATCAGTTTCTCTTACCTGGAACTTGCTAAAACAAAAGCCCTGCATAAATGCAAGTTTTTTTTTCTAAGTCAGGATCACAGGAGTCGAATAACTGTTTCTTTCTAGCTTTTCCTTAATTTTAGCTACCACAGAGAGAATGATTAGGGATATCCGCATTAAGCGAATAGCACAACTCCGGCCGATTTTATTACTACTTTATTCTCATGCAATCAAAGGTTCCAAATGAGTATATTTGAAAAACAACAGACATTCAATGGGAGACGTTAGGCTCTCCTGTGTTCCCGGACTACCCCTGTCTGCCTTTGATATGTTCTTAGCCCCCGGTCGAATCGCCCCTAATCGTCAATAACGCAGGTTTGATGTTGCTTAAGCATTTCGAACAACTAAAGCCTCAACATTCAGGACAGTTTCGAGTCTCAATAGCATACCGTCAGCAGTCGCTGTCTACACTTCGCGCCATCATCTATAATGACTACGCAAGACTCGCTTCCAGTAGTTGACTAGACCTTGTCGGGCAGAATTGATTACCTGCCGGATAATTTCAAGGTGTTTCATTTATAAATCCCCACCTCAAGGATTTTGCACAGCGCAATCGATAACTTACCGCTGATGAGCACTTTACAACCTTTCAAATCATTGATTTACAGTAATTTTCGTTTCTCAAAAAAACCGCTTCCCACCTTATTTACTAATCATTCTGACACCAAAGACACACCATTTGACCGGAATACGACCTGCGACAACTCCTGCTACAATTGTATCATCCCCTATCAACCCACCATTAATTATAGTATCCACAGAAATCATAATCACCAACGGTATTCTTTCCATACACATCTTCTTTTAGCTTTCCCAAATAATAAGTATCTGTACTGAAAGCAAGTTCATTCAACACTCCACAAAGTCCTTTTTATTCAGTAAAAATTCTTCAAAATTATAGTAATACCGGCATTAGCTTATTTATTACAAACTGATCAAACAAGGTAGCTGTGTATGCCTCGGGAGTACGTGGAGTAGCATAAGCGCCATTGGGATCACCCAAGGCCTTAAATAGATCTATTAGTTCGTTTTGTATTGTTTCTCCAATTCCCCAATTGTTTAAACGGAATTTGATTTCCTCAAAGGACTCCTGTCTGTAACGTACAGGTTTATCTGTTAAAGAAGATAATCGAAGTGCAACATCGCTAAGCGTTATATTTTCAGGTCCCATCAGGTTGAGTTTCCCCCCTTTCCCCTTTGAATTGAATTATCAAAAATTGATCATTATTCATCAAAGAGGATACAATTGAGCATGAGTACATAAGGTAGCCCAACGTAAAATTTCATTTCCTGCTTTGAGCAGATTTGGGGGAAATAATCCCGGATTATGTCAAGTATTGTCTACTATACACCATATAGGTGGAAACCTCTAATTGGCACTTATGAAATAACTTTATCCTGTATCTACTCAGAAAAAATATTAGTTGTTCTAACTTGTTTTATTAAAAATAAAAAATTAACTTAGGTATATTCTTTAAGGATTTACCAAGTTGCTCGGATATATTCAACCTATAGCTACATTTACAACCCATAGCGAACTAACTTAATAATTACCTATATGTACCCTAATTCATTAACCATTGAATTACGTGCTGTAAAGTAGATCCCATCTCCTTTCGGTTATTACTCCTTTTTGTTTACACTTTAAATCAACTTGTATGTCGACATCTTCAAATGAAGTAATGTTCCCTTCCGCAAACACTTTTCTTATCAACTCCAATCCAATTTTCCTGATTACACGTAAAGGGGAACGTGAAATTCTCGTTTTTGATGCTAAAATGGAAGTAAAAACATCTGACCCTAAAAAAAATGATGGCGGCAACCGCCATGTGGGCGTGGATGTTAAGTACTGGGAAGCAAAAGCTACCAGCAAATTATTAGGTTGTGATATCGGATTCAGAATCACAGACCTGGGCGACAATAGTAAAGTTACTGCCCTTCAGTTAAACAAAGACTTCCCTTCTAAGCTCGAATTCAACATGGAATACGAGGTAATGGTAAATGGTGAAGTAATCAAATCCGGCCTCAGTGGCTCTGCTGAAGGTCAGATCAACAGCTTCCCGCCAAAGCCTAATGATATGTTCCGTGTAGCCGGAAAAAGCATGACACTGGGAGAAGACACTACTGTTGATGTAGTTGCCTGCGCCTGTTAATGTAGTCCAAATTCATTCTTACAGGTAAATCAGAATTTTTGAAGACCATTTTAGTCTGCATTACCGGGGCTGTCGCTGCGGTTGTAATGCCTTCTTATGTCCTGCAGATAAGGAAAGAATTGAATGCACGCGTCTTCATCATGGTATCAGATAATGCTACAAAGTTTGTCACTCCATATGCATTAAAAATACATTCAGGTAATGAAGTATTTACCAACACTTACGATGTAAGTGATGATACCCTCGTGCCTCATATCAAACTTACACAGGAAGCTGATCTCATCATGATAATGCCTGCTACTGCTAACATCATAGCAAAAGCTGCCAATGGTATTTGTGATGACCTCATATCTACTACCATCGTAGCTGCCAAGGCCCCGGTAATTTTTGTTCCCTCGATGAACGAAAACATGTGGTATGCCAACACTGTTCAGCGCAACCTCAAAGTGCTGCAGAACGATGGACACTACATCATGGAACCCCGTCGGGGAATAGAGATTGAAGGAATGAAAGAAACGTTTGGCGTCATGCCATTATTAAAAGACGTGATCTCCGTTATCAATCATGTATTGAGTATGTCTAATCCTTAAAATCTTAAACAAATGAAAAGAAGAGATTTTGGTAAAAACATGGCCATCTTCCTTGCTGGTGCCCCATTAGTACCTGGCGCATTCTCCTTCCCCAAAAAGGAAAAAATGAAAGTTACCATAGGCGAATCCCAGGAGACATTCCCTACGACTGCCGCCTATTACACCAATACAAATCCAACTTTTGCCATCACTAAGAATGGACACACAGAAGTACTGGTGTTAGATGGCACGCTCCACTTCACAACTAAAAACCCCGGAAAAAAACGTGATGGCCTCCGCTATATTGACATCGCACTCGATAGCTGGAACGGTAGCGCATACAGCAATTTACTAGGTAAAGAAGTTCGTTTTGAAGTAACCAATAACCTCAAAAGTGGCGTAAAATCCCACTACCTCAACCAGGACTTCCCTTCTACAATGGAAATGAATTTCGAGTATAATATTTATTTCGATGGTGAGTTAGCCATCAAAGATGCATCTGCCAGGGCCTGCTCACAACTGGAAACATTCTCTGCCACAAGCGCTAACCTGTACCAGATAGAAAGTAATAACCTGGTTACAAAAAATAATAACATCGAAATCATCTTTTGCGCAGCATAAAATAAATTTAATGGAATTAACTGAAATCTTCGACCAGATGAGAGTTCAGGTAGAAGATATGGATCCCATTCAAGCTAAAATGAAGCTTGTAATGGGAGAACATATCTTCCTTATTGACGGTACAGGGGAAAAAAATATTATTAGCCAGGATGATGTTGAGGCAAACTGTGTCGTTAAAACGGATCTGAACACCTTTTATAAAATGAAAAGCGGAAAGCTCAATCCCATACTGGCATTGATGGAGGGGAAAATCAACATTGACGGGAGTATGGGACTGGCCTTTAAAATGAAATCCTTACTTGCTTGATTAATTCCTATGCTGAAATACAGATTCCATGTGTTGTTCATCTGTATGTACCTGCTCATACATCCTCAATGGATGCATGGACAATACATTAATGAAGAACCTTTTGCGCATACATTCTCGATTGTAGCATTTGATCCGGAAACAGGAGATATGGGTATAGCTGTTCAGTCCCATTGGTTCTCAGTAGGTACTACTGTAGCATGGGGTGAAGCCGGGGCCGGGATTATCGCTACACAGGCTGTGGTGAATATTGGCTTTGGGCCTAATGGCCTGGCCTTGCTGAAAAAGGGTATATCGCCAGACAGTGTATTGCACAAACTGTTGCAGGCAGATCCTGCCAGAGATATAAGACAGTTGGCTATTCTCGATACCAATGGCAATATCGCTGTCAGTACAGGTAAAATGTGCGTAGCGGAAGCCGGTCATCAGCAGGGTAGGTTTTACTCCGTTCAGGCAAATACCGCTGAAAGTAAAGACGTGTGGAAAATGATGGCTGCTGCTTATGAACAAACGGATGGTCCGCTGGCCGCTAGAATGATCGCTGCTTTGGAGGCCGCTCAAGCCGCCGGTGGTGATATCCGGGGAAAGCAATCAGCCTGCCTGCTCGTTGTAAGAAAGAAGCCTACCGGAAAAATATGGTTAGACCGTAAAGTTGATATCAGGGTGGAAGATAACCCCGATCCCATCAAAGAACTGAAAAGGATCTATATCATTAAAACTGCCTACGATGCTGTGAATTTGGGATACTACTACCTGGAAAAAAACGATCCCGACGCTGCTGATGAAGCCTTTAATAAGGCTGAAAAATTAAATCCCGGCAATAGCGAGATGAAGTTCTGGTATGCTGTAGAACTGGCTAATAAAGGCATGGATGATCGTGCCCTCGATGTGTTTAAAACGGTGTTCCGCCAGGATCCTGTCTGGAAAATTAAAATGCTGCCCCGTATTGTAAACGCAGGCGTGCTGAATGTACCATCTGAGCTGTTAAAAAGAATTGAAAAACTATGATCTACAACCTGTTCAAGGTATCCTACAAAGAAGCCTCCCTGAAAAAGAGAGGATTTTTTGTAAAGGATGCCCATGCTGCCAGCTTACTGGAAAATATAGGTATTGCTTTCCTGGATGGATACCATCATTGCCTGGATATTGATGACCAGGCCGTGTTATGCCGATCGCTGGACCAGAAGACAAACCTGTTCAGAGGTTTTTCCTATGAAGGTGCTGCTATGGGCATGGCTGTGAAAGATGCTTTTAAAGCCAAACAGAACAAGTGCATTCCTGATTTTCTCAGTGGTAAAGGCAACCATCATATATATATGCTGCATGTTGGTATAGGATGGGCTTATGCCAGACTGCCTTTTCATGTAGAAAACATATTATCCCGTTATGATCCCCTCTTAAGATGGCTGATCATCGATGGATATGGATTCCACGAAGCCTATTTTAAAACTGAAAAAATAATCCGGCAGCAAATATTGCCTAAACTCTCCCAGGCTGCCACACATGTTTTTTATCAGGGTGTAGGACGTGCCCTTTGGTTCACCTGCGGTACAGAGGTAGATAACGTGGCAAAAACGCTCTATGCATTCCCTGCCCTTTATCATGCCGATCTGTGGGCTGGTGTTGGACTGGCTGCTGTATATGCCGGCGGTGCTCAACCAGCCGAATTACAGCGCTTAAAAGAGCATACGGGCTCCCATCTGCCTTTCCTTTTACAGGGTGTAGCATTTGCTGCCAAAGCCAGGGAAAGGGCTGAAACGGTCACCGCAGATACTAATAACGCCATTACCGCTATCACTGGTTATAGCCTGTCCTCTGTAGCAGAAATAACTGACCGGGCACTGCTGAAAGTGGATGCGCAACAGGATGCTTTTACGCAATACTATTCCTGGAGAAAAATGATCGCTGAAGAATTATACTCAAAGACCCTAATCGCTTAATATGATTAACAATTACCTGATCAAAGCACTGGCCGTCATCGTCGTTTGTGTATGTTTCATTTTTGCCAGAAAAGCACAGCTTACACCAGCAGAAAGAACAACGCTGGCCGCTGATTTCTCCTTTTCGAGAATGGACCTGCCTGTGACGGAAGGAACGCCGAAATTAATCCGGGATGTACACCCGCAATATAAAGATATAGCCGCATGGATCTCTTCTGTAGGTGCTGCGGTGACGATTGCTGATCTCGACAATGATGGTCGCAGTGATGATATCATCCACGTAGACCCCCGGTTTGATGCGGTGCTCATCTCTTCTATCAAAAAACGGGAGCCACCTGTAAGACTGGATGTAAAGCTCCTGCCTTATGACTCAGCTACAATGGCCCCAATGGGCTCCCTCACTTATGATTTCAATGCTGATGGCAAAACCGATATACTCGTCTATTACTGGGGCAGAACGCCTGTTATTTTCTACGCTGACAACATTGGCTTCAAAGAGACGGAACTGGTGACAAGCGGTGAAAGATGGTTCTCCAATGCAGCTACACTCGCTGATTTTGACGGCGATGGCAAAGTGGATATCCTCATCACCAACTACTTCCCTGATGGCTCCCGTGTACTGGACAATGTAGCACCTGACCAGGACCAGACCATGCAGCATTCCATGTCAAGAGCAGCAAATGGCGGGAAAAATCACTTCTTCCTGTGTAAAGGTGTTGAACTGCAAAACGCTGTCTTTACTGAAGATAAAACATGGTCTGATGGTATTAAAAACCCGGAAGACTGGACACTGGCTGTTGCTGCTGTTGACCTTAATGGTGACATGCTGCCCGAATTATACCTGGCCAATGACTTTGGTCCGGATAAATTCCTGCTGAACCAGTCTGTTCCCGGCCGGTTAAAATTTAAGCTACTGTATGGTGAACGTAAACTGACTACTACTGCTTCCAGCGTTTTAGGCAAGGACTCATATAAAGGAATGGGCGCCGGCATCGGCGATATCAACAGCGATGGCTTACTGGATATCTATGTCAGCAATATTGCCGCTGAATATGCACTGGAGGAATCGCATTTTGCTTTCATCAACACTGGTGAGATAGACAAATTCAACAAAGGCATTGCGCCCTTCGTGAACCAAAGTGAAGAACTGGGTTTATCAAGAAGTTCCTGGGGATGGGATTCGAAATTGGGAGATTTCAACAATGATGGTGTCAACGAAGCCATTCAGGCAACCGGTTTTATGAAAGGTACTGCCGATCGCTGGCCGGAGCTGCAGGAGCTCGCTTTGGGTAATGATGATCTGCTGGCCTACCCGGCTTCATGGCCCAATTTCAAGCTGGGAGATGACCTGTCCGGGCATTATCACCATCCTTTTTTTGTCAGGTCCGCATCCGGTCAATTCTATGATCTCGCTGCTGAACTGGGTATGGATGATACACAGATATCCCGTGGCATCTCAGTGGGTGACCTGGATTATGATGGAGACCTGGACTTTGTAGTCGCCAACCAATGGGAGACTTCCTATTACTACCAGAACAACTACAAAGGTAAGAATGGTTTTATCGGCTTAAGGGTTTTGCTACCGGTAAATGATTCCTGTTTAAGACCCGCCATTGGCGCCATTGTCCGTTTATATGAAGGCACCCAGTTAAAGCAAACCAGCTTTGTCGATGGTGGCAATGGCCATTCAGGCAGAAACACAACTGATATCTTCTTTGGCCTGAAGAATGCCACCACACAGCATATGCATCTCGAAATACAATACCTGGATAATAGTGGAAAAAGCCAACAGCAGGTATTTGCCGCTAAAGAAGGCTGGAATACGATCACCCTATCAAACTAATCTACATGGACAAAGTGTATAACCCGCTTCCCGCGTTAAGAAGATTTGCACTAGCTATCACTGTACTCAATATTGCCGGACATTTCTTCCTTGGTTTTGAACAATCATGGGCATATCCGCTGGCAGCATTAGCTACTACCTATTCACTGGAATTGTTGTATGAATACCTTTTTGCAACCGCTAATCATAAGCCCCCCCGTTTTAGCGGTAGCTGGAAAAATCTTGTCAACTTCCTGTTGCCAGCACATATTACAGGGATGGCTACTTCTATGTTGCTATTTGCCAACAGCGATTTATCACCAATAGTATTTGCATCTGCAGCAGCTATTAGTTCAAAAGTGATTTTCAGGATCATCATCAATGGCAAATCAAGACATTTCCTTAATCCTTCCAATACAGGCATTGCACTGACATTGATCCTGTTTTCATGGGTCGGCATTTCACCCCCATATATGTTCACGGAAAATGTGACTGGCTGGGGAGATTGGATCATTCCTGCTATTCTGGTGACAGCTGGAACATTCCTGAATTTCAAATTCACCGGCAGAATACCACTGATCCTTGCCTGGCTCACTGGCTTTGTGGCACAGGCCGTGCTAAGAAGCATCTTCTTTGATGTATCACTGACAGCTGCTTTACTACCTTGTACTGGTGTGGCGTTTCTGTTATTCACATTTTATATGATCTCTGATCCTGCCACTACCCCTTCCGGTATTACCGAACAAATGCTGTATGCATTTTCTGTAGCCATGGTGTATGGTGTGCTGATGATTTTCCATGTGGTATTCGGGTTGTTCTTTGCGTTGTTTATTGTGTGTATCCTGAGAGGCATACTGCTCAGTATTCCAAAGGTAGGCGCCGCTAAATACGCATTATCGCCACGGTTAAATATTTCTTCAAGCGGGTTAACATATGAAAAATGAAATAGCGATTATCGGAATGGCCTGTAAATATCCTGATGCCAATAGCTACCAGGAGTTTTGGGAAAATATCCTGGCGCAGCGAAGAGCCTTCCGGAAAATTCCGGATGTGAGATTGAACGCCGCGTATTTTTCAGATAAGGATGATGATAAAATACGTACTGTTATGGCAGCCGTATTGAGTAATTATGCCTTTGACAGGAAGAAATATAATATATCAGGAGAAGTGTTCCGGGGCACAGACCTTACCCATTGGCTGGCCCTGGATGTAGCTTCTGAAGCTATGGAGGATGCGGGTTTATTGAAAAATAACCAGCTCCCGAAAGATCAGGTAGGCGTGTATGTAGGGAATACGCTGACAGGGGAATTTTCCAGAGCGAATACAATGCGTTTACGCTGGCCTTATGTACAGCGAAAGCTCATGGCCAACCTGCATAAACTGGATCTGAACCCGGATATGCTGGCGACCTTTATGCAGGATATGGAGGCAGATTATAAGTCTGCTTTCCCCAGAATGTTCGAAGATTCGCTGGCGGGTGGTTTATCCAATACCATCGCGGGGAGAATATGTAATTACTACGATTTCCATGGTGGTGGTTATACAGTCGATGGAGCCTGCAGCTCTTCTTTGCTGGCGGTGATAGATGCCTGCCGGCATATTGCCGCAGGAGATAATGAAGTCTGTATTGCCGGAGGCGTAGACCTGAGCCTGGATCCTTTTGAGCTGGTAGGTTTTTCAAGAGCTGGTGCTCTTGCCTCGAAGGAGATGCTGATCTATGATAAAGATGCCAATGGCTTCTGGCCGGGTGAAGGATGTGGTTTTGTGGTCCTTTCCACGCTGTCTTTTGCGATTTCCAATAATTTAAAGGTCCATGGTCTTATCAAAGGATATGGAATTTCTTCTGATGGACAGGGAGGGCTGACACGCCCTTCTGTCAATGGTCAAACACTGGCCATGGAAAGAGCGTACGCCAAGGCAGGTTATCAGCCGGATAAAGTCGCTTATTTTGAAGGACATGGTACGGGTACGCCAGTAGGTGACCAGGTTGAATTACAGACCCTGCTTGGCAAAATTAGAAATACAACTGCCGCGCATTATATCGGTTCTGTAAAAGGGAATATAGGACATACAAAAGCTGCTGCAGGTATTGCCGGGTTTATTAAAATCATTAATGTCGTTAAAAACCGGATCATCCCCCCGGTGACCGGTTGCCGGAATAAAAATAACTTACTGGATGGAACAGCCCTGAACCTTCCATTTAAAGCCATCCCTTATGCGGAGAAGGAAGCGATGAGAGCAAGTGTGAGTGCAATGGGGTTTGGTGGTATCAATACACATATCACTATAGAAGAATATCAGCCCACAATGCCGGTTAGTGTAGCAATCCCTGCTGCCCCGGACACCGAGCTATTCCTGCTTGCAGCCGCCACTCCGGAGTTACTGCTGGCGCAACTGGATATGGTCAACACCTATGCAGGGGCATTGTCTTTTGCAGAACTGGGTGACCTGAGTACGCACCTGATGAAACAATTACAACCTGCTTCATTCAGAGCAGCGGTAGTAGCTGCTTCGCCGGCAGAACTCTCAATGAAACTCGGGAAATTGATACACCTGATAACGCAGGGGCATGATTTTATAGAAAATAAAGGATTTTACTACAATGCAGGCACCACTAAATCCCGTATCGGGTTTTTATTCCCCGGTCAGGGAAGTAAACGATTTGCTACAGCAGGACGCTTTAAGCAAATAGGTATTCCTGAAAGTTATCCTGCCGGCAAGGAAAACAGTCAGCAGCTGGATATGATCCAGGCTGGCATTGTCGGTACATCGATGATTGGATTACGCATCCTGGAACAATTAGGTGTGCAGGCGGAAGTGGGCATAGGTCATAGCCTGGGCGAAATATCAGCATTGCACTGGAGTGGTTATCTGCGTGAAGAACAAGCTATACAGCTGGCCCAAAAACGGGGAGAGATCATGCACGATACCCCAGGTATTGACGGCTTGATGCTCATAGTTCCACTACCTGCTGACCGCATAACAGTGAAGAATGTGGAAATTGCAGCTGTTAATTCACCTACACAAACAGTCTTATCAGGTACTGCTGATAATATCAATGCCTGTAAAGCCTACCTGCTGTCACAAAAGGTTCCTTCGATGTTATTACCTGTCCGTTATGCATTTCACAACAGCAGGATGAAAAAGGTCGAAGATCGCTTACGTGAAGTGGTCAGCGAACTGTCCATACAAAAGCCTTCCCGGAAGATGATCTCTACTGTCAGCTCGTCAGATGATGTGAAAGAAAACCTGATACGACAGCTGAGCAATCCTGTTTTATTTATGCCTGCTTTTCAACAGGCTGATGATTTGGTGGATCTATGGGTGGAGGTAGGAGGAGATAAAACGCTTACACCAATTGCCAGAGATCTTACGAAGAAACCAGTGGCTGCCATTACGATGGATGGTCAAACCACACAGGGATTGTGTGAAACTGCAGGCCTGATCTGGACTGCCGGTACAGATATACAGCTTGATATCTTCATCAAAGACCGGCCAGTTAAGCAATTTGACATCAACTGGCAGGCCAGGTTCATAGCCAATCCCTGTGAGGACGATACTTCCATCACTGTCGGTAATATGCCAGTAGAAGCGCCTCAACAGGATACCGGACTACTGGCATCTTTCAGCGCATTGATCGCACAAAAGCTGGAATTACCAGTAGCAGAGATTGATATCAATGCCCGCTTTCTGGATGACCTCCATTTGAATTCCTTACAGGTTGGCCAATTGATTGCGGGATTTGCTTCCAGCCAGAAAATTGTCATGCAAGGCATTCCAACCGAATATGCCAATGCCAGTATTGCGGAAGTGGTAGCTGTATTGTCTGTCTCCCAAATGAATGATGCACCGCAAACAGATCAGTTGCCGGGCATTGAGCCATGGGTACATTTCTTTCATACATCATATATCAACACACCGCTTAAAGTGGACTCCCAGCCTGGGGCTGATGGTATTTACCTAAATCTTATAGGTTGTTCACATAGCGATGTGTTGGACATGCTGCCAGGCGTTTTAACATCTCTGCAGGAGAAGGATCTACTGGTTATTATACAGGATCGGCCATTGGTAACCGGATTTGTCAAAAGCCTTTTCCTTGATAAAAAAGGACTACGCTGTGTCGTTATCAATACTGACGTTTTACCAGACGCAACTCTTATCAACAGTGAAGTAAATGCCAATAAAGGCTTTACGGAAGTAAAGTATATAGACGGTGTTCGCTATACACCTATGTTCTGCCCTGTATTTAATTATCCTTCCCGTGGCCAGGTGCCGCTCACAGAGAAGGATGTCATATTAGTCAGCGGTGGCGCAAAGGGTATTACAGCGGAATGCGCTTTATCATTAGCTACCAAATATGGTGTAAAGTTATTATTGATCGGTCGTGCAGCCAATGACGATCGCCTTCGCCAAAGCCTGGAACGCTTTGATGCAGCGGGTATCACTTATGAATACCACAGTGTGGATATCTGTAACGAAAAAGCGATCAGTAAAGTGATACAGGCAGCTAGTGTGAGATTGGGCCCGGTCACAGGCGTTATACATGGCGCAGGCAGGAACATACCTACTCCATGGTTCAAATTAACTGCTAATGATTTGCATGCCACTGTTAATGTGAAGATAGATGGGTTCCGGAACCTGGTAAATAGTGACCTTAAATTACTGATCACTTTTGGATCGGTGATAGCAGAAAGTGGTATGAATGGTAATGCCGACTATGCACTGGCCAATGAATGGCTCAGAGAAGAAGTTGCTAATTATGCTTCTACTCATCCAGCATGTTTCTCTTTGAATGCAGAATGGTCTGTGTGGAGCGGTGCTGGTATGGGAGAACATCTGGGAGTGCTGGGAAACCTGATGCAACAAGGCATTCAACCAATCAGCCTGGAAAAGGGCGTCGATATATTTATGTCGTGGATGGAAAATTTCCCTTCCGGACATAACCTCATTATCTCCGGGCGTTACGGTAAAATGGAGACGCTGAAGACACCACCGCTTACGTTGCCCTTATATCGTTTTCTGGGACATGTGCGACTGTTATATCCCGGCATTGAACTAATAACTGAGTTTGAACTGTCTGCTATCAATGATTTGTACCTGAAAGACCACATGCTCAATGGGGGATATGTGTTTCCTGCTGTCATGGGCTTGGAATGTATGCGGCAGGTAGCTGCTGCTTTTTTCCCTGCAGAGAGCAATTATATCTTCCTTGATACAAGGTTCAGTTACCCGATCATATTGGAAGAAGGCGAGACACAGACCATCAGGGTGATCGCTTTACGCTTATCGCCAGATGTGATAAAAATTGTACTTAGAAGCAGCGCCACTGGTTACGGAAAAGATCATTTTGAAACATGTATCACTGTAAAACCGGCCGCGATCAAGCCATTTATTCTTTCTGACAGTAATATGCCGGATCTGAATGTCGCTGAAGACCTCTATGGTCAGTTGCTTTTCCACCGGGGCATTTTCCAGGTGATTGATCATTATGATGCTTTATCTCCATATCAATGCGGGGTAACCTTACAACCTCCTACCAGCATCAACTACTTTGGCGAGTTTCTTTCCCCGGAAATACTCTCCACCTCTCCTGTAGCAAGAGATGCTGCTTTACATTGTATACAGGCCTGTGTACCTGATTACAGATTATTGCCAACAGGTGTGAGAAGAATATATACGGTAAGTACAAAAACTGTTCACCGCATCGAAGCAAAAGAAATATCAAAATCAGGCAATATATACACTTATGATCTATTGCTGCTGGATGAAGAGGGGCTGCCCGTGGAATATTGGGACCAGGTAACCTTCCAATCTTTCACAGCACAAAAAGATCCGGTACTTCCTTTGGTACTGATTGAAGTCATTGCCCAGCGCCGTATGGATGAAATCAGCGGTCAGCAGGATAGCACGGACTGGCGTCAACAGGACTACATTCTCCGGCGCTATGATGGGAAGCCCTCTCTCAAAAATAGCTTTGTTTCCAGGACCCACCTGCAAGACCTGACCCTGCAGTTACAAGCTGGTTATAAAATAGGTTGTGATCTTGAAAAAGTAACTTCTTTTAAAGAAACATTTCTGGGGAAAGAACGTTATGAACTGGCCCGGTTTGTCAGTACCCATACCGGAGAAGAGCTTTCCGTAGCCGGAACCCGCATCTGGGGGATCATGGAGAGCATTAAGAAGGCGGGTCTTAATCTGCTGGAAACAATCCTGTTTGAAAAAGAAGAATCATCTGCTATACATTATTACAAATGTGGCCAATCCTCCATCCTGTCTATCGCTTTCAAATTAAAGGAGGTGGATGGAAAAGCCGTATTCACAGCAGTATTAGGTGATATCCATAAAAACGTCTATAGTGAAAAGATTTGAATACTTCCATACTGTCACCTTTGAAGAAACAAATGTAGTCGGGAACGTTTATTTTTCTAATTATGTCAAATGGCAGGGTACCTGCCGGGAACATTTTCTGCTGGAAAAAACACCACAGGTCCTACAGGATATGGAGAACGGGCTTGCACTTGTTACCCTGGGCTGTAGCTGTAACTATGTGGGAGAATTACACGCGTTCGACAAGGTCCTGATCGCAATGTATCTCATCAGTATATCTCAAAATAAGCTAAAGCTAAAATTTGAATACTTCAGGGGAGAAAACATTGTCGCGCAGGGTACTCATGAAATAGGTTTCTTTACCAGAAAAGAAGAACGCTTACACCCGACACATATACCCGAATACATTGTATCAGAGCTGTCATTTTATACCCTTGCTGAATGAAAATTAGCACTATGAAAATCATATTTACCTGTTTACTATTAATAACTTTACAACAAGTCAGGGCCCAATCCATCCTGAGTGGGAAGGTGTCGGATGAAAGTGGCAACCCCATTGAGCTGGCAACTATCACCCTGTTGAAAACAACGGATACCAGCTATGTTGCAGTGGCGGTGTCTGATATAAATGGTGCTTTTTCATTTAAGGATTTAAAAGAGAAAGACTATTTTATCCGTATCAGCCATCTCTCTTTTGAAAAAAAAGAAATGGCTGTCACACCCGGAGTAAACATCAATGTGCTATTGGGAAAAAGTTCTGCTCAATTATCTGAAGTTGCTCATCATGCACGCAAACCCCTGTTTGTAAAAGAAAAAGACCGGCTTATATTCAACGTGGAGAACGGCATTATCAGCTCATCCCAATCAGATTTAATTTCCTTGATCCGTAATTTGCCAGGCATATTTATAGACCATCAGCAGAACATCTTGTTAAATGGTCAGGAGAAAGTGCTGGTGACCGTCAATGACAGATCTGTATATATGAAAGGAGGTGACCTGATGCAGTACCTGAAGACAATTCCTGTCAATATTGTCAAAAGCATAGAGGTGATCGCACATCCTTCCGCTAAGTACGATGCTGAAGGGACGGCTGTCATCAATATCAGGACAAAAAGTAAGATCGCTACCGGTCTGGCAGGAAACCTGAGTGTAGGAACAGGGTCATCTTTGGGATATGATAAATATTATCCCAGGCACAATGCTGGAGTCAACCTTTCATTAGGACAGCAATTGTATTCATTGTATGCCAACTATAGCGTAAATTATAAGGAATCGCTGGGTGACATTCATGAGAAGCTATCATTCTACCAGAACTCCTCACTGGAGCAAAATGTATTTTTTGAGAACATCCCGGATAAGGTACATAACTATTCAGCGGGCATAGATATAAAACCTACAGCCAGGCAATCCATTAGCCTCTTTTACAGTGGTAGTAATAACAGCAGAAAAGTCGATCAGGTCAATGCGATCCGGCTGAAAACCAATGATACAATTACCGACGTCAGCTCTACTGCTATCGAGCATTATAGTGCCGGGCAGAACGCTGTGAATCTGGTATATCGCAATAGTATAGATTCTGCGAACACTATTACATTTAGTTCAGATTATCTGTCCAGTCACAAGAATAATCTGGGGGATTACTACAATGAATATACAAAAGGAAATAACTGGCAGGAGCTGGTACGTAATAATTCCTTTACGAATATCATGGTATGGGCCACCCAGCTGGATTATGCAGTGAATCTGAAAAAAGGGACAAAGTTAGATGCAGGACTTAAATACAGTCATGTGGCTACAAAGAACAATGTGGAATACAGTGACTATATCAACAATGAGTTTAAAATGGATAGCCTGAAATCAAATGCTTTCAGGTATAAGGAAAATCTTATAGCAGCTTATGTTGAAGTTAACACACATATCAAAAAACTGGAGATAAAGGCTGGTTTGAGATATGAGGATGACAAGGTAAATGGGAATTCAACGGTCAATCAGTTTCGTGTTTCGCGGGATATGTCCGGACTTTTCCCCAGTCTTTCTTTAAATTACCCGCTCAACAAAGCCTGGGAAGTCGGGGCAGCTTATGCGAGAAGAATTGCCCGTCCTAATTATGTGGATATCAATCCTTTTGTGTACTATGTAAATCCTTACGTGGCATTGGAAGGAAATCCTTCGCTATTACCAGCATTTACCAACAAAATCACCGTGAATGCACAGTGGAAGCAAATGTACACAGCAGCCCTCACCGTATTCCGTACGACTAATTACTTTACTACCGCACAATTTCAAAATGTAGACACCAAAGAACAGAAGCTGAAACCGGCCAATATCGGAGACCTTACTAATATTGATTTGAATATTGCGGTACCATTAGATATTACAAAGTGGTGGGAAAGCTATTTTGATGTAAATTTAGCTTACCAGAAATTTGCTGAAACAGGAGCGAAAGTACTGGGTTATCCGGACAACTCACGTGTTACCCTTCAGTTGTTCACCCAACACTCTTTTGCTTTGCCCAAAGGAACATCACTGGAATTCAGTAATACATTAATAACACCATCCGTACAAGGACAGTTTAAGTTTTCAACAATCTGTTCATTTTCAGCCGGCGCCAAAAAGACACTACTGAAAGATAAGATTGAGCTAAAGCTGAGTGTGAGCGATTTCCTGAAAACCTTAAAGTATGTAGGAACGTTGCAGGGCGTCTATTGGAAATCCAATTACCAGGAGAAAGCAGACAACCGGCAACTGATACTGACGTTAAAATACAACTTCATCAACAAAGGTAAAGTAAAAGTGAAGAAGCCCGCATGGATCAGCAATGACGAAAAGACACGTATGAAATAAACCATCTGTTTAAATATGAAGAAAGTATCAGGATTGTTTTTTGTAATGTGGATATTCATTTCATGTAACAACCAAAAATCGACAACTATGAGTAACGACAATGAGGCCCTGGTAAAACAGTATTTCGAGCATTTTAATAACCACGACTGGAAAAAGATGGCTGAAATGTACACGCCCACAGCTGAATTCAAGGATCCCTCATTAGGAAGTGGATTAGTGAAACAGACCACCGCCCAGGTTATTGAAAAGTACAGTGGCTTGCAGCAGGCATTCCCGGATGTCAGGGATGAGATAGTAAAAATGTACCCATCAGGTGATCAGCATGTCATCGTAGAGTTTGTATCCAAAGGCACTGCCCCCGACAGTACCACTTTTGAATTACCTATCTGTACAATTTTTACATTCCAGGACGGCAAGATTTCAGGAGATTATACCTATTACGATAATTTCGGGGAAGAATAAATAGTATTTCCGCCTGACATCTACAGAAAAATGATCGCAGCAATGCGGTCCAGGTAATTATTACCCCAAAAATACGCGCAATATGATACATAAAAATTGGCTGGCACCGCTGGCTATCCTGTTTATCTTAGTCTGCTGGCAGGTGATTTCTTTATTAAAGATCTTCCCTGAATATGCATTCCCCTCTCCGCTGTCCGTGGTAAAAAGTTTCCAGGAGGAGCTCTCCACCGCTCGCTTATTGAATGATATTGTTGCTTCTTTATGGAGAGTTGCCATCGGATTTTTATCGTCAGCATGCCTGGCTATCCCTATCGGGCTGTGGTTGGGAAGGAACCGAAACTGGAATACGGCTATACTGCCGATACTCAATTTCTTCCGTTCCTTATCTCCACTGGCCTGGATACCCTTTGCGATATTATGGTTCCATATAGGTGACAAGCCAGCTATTTTCCTGATATTCCTGGCCACCTTTTTTCCGCTTACCTTATCAGTAATATCAGCTGTTGCTACGATCCCGGATATTTATTTCCGTGTGGCCAGAGATCATGACTATAACGGTACAGAACTGCTGTTTAAGGTCACGTTGCCGGCTATTATGCCGCAATTACTGACTTCCATGAGAATTTGCTATGGTATCAGCTGGGTGGTCATTGTAGCCGCAGAAATGGTCGGTTGTCAGGATGGATTGGGATATGGGATATGGGATGCCAGAAACGGCTTACGACTGGATACAGCCGTCTGTTATATGATTACGATCGGCACCATTGGTACGGGCATTGACAAATTATTCCAAAGATTTACAAAAGCTGATAATTTAAAATGGGGTTATGGTAAACAATGATCACGCACATATTATACTGGAGAATGTTTCCTTTACATACGGCAACATGAAAGTACTTGACAATATCACTATCGAGGTGAGGCGTGGGGAAAGGGTAGTAATTGTAGGCCCTTCCGGGTGTGGAAAAACGACTTTGCTCAACCTGTTAACGGGGTATCTGCAACCTGCCAGCGGTCGGGTAAAGGTTACTAGTTCCGTACGTACGGTCTTCCAACAGGGCGGTCTGTTTCCCTGGCTGACGGTGGCAGAAAACGTGGGTATTGGCCTGCGTCACATGAAAGATATTGTACGTCGGGATGCAGAAATCCAGGACCTGATCAATCTGGTCAATCTGAAAGGCTTTGAAAAATATTATCCCCATGAGTTGTCCGGCGGGATGAAGCAGCGGGTGGAACTTGCCAGGGTATTGGCGGGTACTTCAGATATCATTTTCATGGATGAACCTTTCTCTTCCCTGGATTATCTGTCCCGCATGGAAATCAGGAAGGAACTTATCCGATTATTGGATAAGCGACCCAAGACACTCGTCATGGTGACCCACGATATTGATGAGGCAGTGCAGATAGCTGACCGGATCATCATTTTGACAAGCCGCCCTACCAGTGTTTGTCATGAGATGTATGTAAAAGTAGCCCATCCAAGGCATAATACCCAGCCCGAGCTGCTGGAAGTAGCTGCCCATGTAATGGAGAAAATTCTTGTATAACCCCTGAAATAAATATAAATTATGAAAAAGATACTATTGGGTATAGGACTGGTAGTGGCCCTGCTGGCTATCCTGCGCTTCCGTGTCCTGCCACTGGAAAAGACAGCTTCCGGCACTGCCACGAAACTGCCGCAGGAATTACAGGTAGGCTATCTGCCTGTTACCTGTCATCTGACCTGCCCGGTGGTTGACTATGCCACCAAAACTTCCGGCGCAGCCATTCATTTCAAGTCTCAGAAGTTCTCCGACTTCCCTACCATTGCAAGTGCCATACAATCCAAAAAATTACAGGCTACCTTTATGTTAGCCCCGCTGGCTATGAAACTGAGAGAAGACGGCGTGCCGGTAAAGATCTGCTACCTCGGTCACCGGGATGGCTCAGAACTGGTGATACCCATCAATAGCAGTGCTAAAAACCTGCATGATCTCAAAGGGAAAAAGATCGCTATTCCCAGTCTTTACAGCAATCAGCATTTTGTATTATTGAAGCTGCTGGAGAAGCAGGGCCTATCACCAGATGATCTGCAATTTGTACCATTACCACCACCAGATATGCCTACAGCATTAGCCGCCAAGGCCATAGACGGATATTTTGTAGGTGAGCCCTTTTGTGCAAAAGCGGAGAAAGAGGGAATAGGAAAGGTGCTCTATTACGCCAGGGATATCTGGCCTAATTTCATATCATGTGTCCTGGTCGTACATGAAGATCTCATTAACAATCAACCAGAAGTAGTAAAAGAACTTGTGCGGGGTATAGCAGAGTCTGGGGCCTGGGCTGAGATCCATCGTGCCGATGCCGCAAAAATCATTTCCAGATATAATAGACAGGATTCCTCACTGCTGAATTATATTTTGACATCCACACCCAGACGCGTATCATATGTTCGCCTGACGCCAGATGAAAAAGAACTACAGGAGATCTATAATGTAGCCAAAAGAATTGGGTTGCTGAAAAAGGACCTGCCTGTTAAAGAAATGTTCACTACAGCATTTATTCCTGAGCATGTACTGCCTGCGAACATTGTGATGAATAAGTAAATTACTCACATTCCCCTATCTTTAGTAATAATCATAACCTATACGACATCTTGAAAGGACACAATTTCTAATTACTTCCTCAAAATCAAAATGAACAAGATGAAAAACACTATTATTGCAATCCTTTTCCTTACGGTTACAGGCGCAGTCCTGCTATGGAGCGCATGTAAAGACAACAGCAAGAAGCCTGCTGTACTTTCACAAAACAAGACCGCTTATTCCACCATTCAATTACCACAAGACGCATTATCTACCTGTACCATTCCACAAGACACATTTAACACATGGTTCCTGACAGGCAAAGCAACAGAAAACGGACATGTTACTCCCGCTAATAGTATCACGTTCGGTCATCAAAACAATTGCGATTTCTACCAATGGTCCGAACGCATGTTCTTATGGGTTACGTCACCCAACACTGGCGAGTATGGATCTACCGGAAGAGTACTGGAATCGCCGGTATTTTATACAGTCGCTCCTGATACTTCCGGAGGTATGACACTGATTAAACATCTTCCTGGTACCATCTTACCGGTAGTCCCTGCTCTCAAAAAAAATGGTCCTAACAGACTACCTTTATTCTCTGACAGGAAAGGCCATCTATTTGAAGTGTGGTTCCACAAAGCCGGAGAAAAAGTGCTGGTAAAAAACAGTTCTGGCAAAATAATTGAACTAGGCCCTGTCGGGAAAGATGCTAAGGGGATTATTCTTTTAAAAGATAAACAAGGGGTAGCCATCGAAAAACCGCAATTTGTCACTAAGCTTACAAATCCCAAAAACGTCATCCATGCATTTGCTACCAGCAATGGAAATGTTTTCTTTGATATGAATGGTAACCAGGTAGAAACAGAATTGGCACAGGCTACACAAGATGCACTAATGGCACAAAATGGCTCGCTCGTATATTATATAACATTTGTCAATGACATGTATGCTTATTTCCTTGCCGCCGTGCAGGCTAAATATATGTCAGGTTACCAGTTCCCCACTACCCTCTCTGGCCGGGATAGCATTATGGCTTACGCAAAACAACAAGGCTACAGTCTACCTCCTGATTCCAATGCACTGGCCATTGAATTAAAAACTTCGTGGATCATTGCAGATAGCCTCAGCGACGCAAGTGGTTTTGTTACAATAGACGCTATCATCCCTACTTACAATACAAGCTCCCCTTCAGAATGGCCTGTCACCGGTCAACAACAGGTAAAACTTGCATTGGTAGGAATGCACGTAGTAGGCAGTGTGGCTGGTCACCCGGAAATGATATGGGCGACATTTGAACATAATAGCAATACACCTAATGCGTCTTATCAATATATCGATTCCAACAAAATAGTACAGACTGTTCCGGCAGACAAAGGCAACTGGCTCTTTAACAGCAATACTTCACTACCTGCTGATTCCTTCAATAACCCTCACATGACTGCAGACAGCGTTAATACACTGTTTGCTGAAGCACCTTATACAACTATCAGCGCCAGCAATACACTGCGTCTATTCCCTTTCGGTGCAGCCTTTAACCTTGTTCCCAACCAACAGGATACCAGCGCTTCCGCTTCCAATACTGAAGTAATATCAATCAACAATAATATTATGGGCATGATCCCCGGCAATGATATTCGCAAAAACTATGTATTTATTGGTGCCACATGGACGAATAGTGGCACAGCTCCTAATGGAAACGTCTATTCCTCAGATCCCTCCAAAGGCAGCGCAATAGGTACCAGTTTGCTGGCTAACAGTACCATGGAAACTTATCTACAAGGAACCGCTTTCAGCTGTTTCACATGTCATAACAACAACAATTCCCTGGCACCTGGCGCCCTAAGCCATATTTTTGATTCTATTAATCCAGTAAAGAACATATTGAAGAAAATGAAATAACGGTAAACATCGGGGGCCTGAACAACTCCCAAAAATCCATCTCTTTTCCCATTATAAAAATGCTCCTAAAAGCTGTTAGTTTTTAGGAGCATTTCATATTATATAATAATGGCTTGGTTTATAGTCATTCATACAGATCAGCGTTGCATTTCTTGCTAACGCCTTCCATCCACCTTAATACAATACCGGAATTATACATCAAACTCATCACGACGTTATCCTCAAAGAACTTATCAATCCGTCGGTAATTTCACAATGATAATGCAGCACAATGGGACTACCCGGAAACGTTCCTGATAATTCTGCTGTTAGTAAAGATGCAGCACCTTTTTCCTTATAGGCTATTGGATTCATCGTTGTCTTATATTTTCTATTTGCTTCGGTAATCCATTGCTGTATCTCTTTTTTTCCTGTATGCGTATTGCCTTCGTCATATACCACTGCTGTTTCAGAAAAACAATTGGCGTAAGCGATACTATCAAAACTGTCCTGTGCATGTACTAAATCTGCTATTACTTTTGGTAAATTCATTGTATCAATATTTAAACCTATTAAATCGTTGGGATCGTTCCTCCGTCAATAATGTATTCTGTTCCGGTTAGATAATTCGCCCTGGATGAAACCAAAAAACCGACCAACTCGGCCACTTCCTCAGGTTGTGCGGGTCTGCCGTAAGGTATTCCTCCTAACGCGTCCATAATGCTTTGCGTGGCTTGCTGCATAGTGGTGTTTGAGTTTTCTGCGATACGTTCTACCATGCGTGTGGCAGATGTGGTCATGATCCAACCCGGTGAAACGGTCAACACCCGTATGCCTTTGGGAGATACTTCTTTTGACAACCCTTTGCTGTAATTGATGAGTCCTGCTTTTGCAGCAGCATAAGGCAAGGTGGAATCGTACAACGGCAACTTCCCCTGAATAGATGCAATATGGATAATTACGCCGCTTTTCTGTGCCAGCATTTGTGTTAAAAATTCCCTGTCTAAACGCACGGGCGCCAGCAAATTCGTTTGAAGGGTTTGCTCCCAATCTTCATCGCTTAAAACCGCAAATCCACCACCAGGTGTTTCAGAGCCGCCAAGATTGTTTACAAGTATGTCAAGTCTGCCATATGTAGACAAAACCTCCTGTGCCACTTTCTTTGCTCCTTCGGATTTACTAAGATCTGCTGCAATAAAATGAAGTTGAGCATTCGGCTCTTCCGGTGCTTTTCTTGCTGTAGTAATTACCGTAGCACCTGCACTTAGCAATCTTTCGGCAATGGCTTTTCCCACCCCTTTTGTGCCGCCTGTTACCAATGCGATCTTACCTGATAATTCGTTATTGAAATGGAATCCGTTTTGCATATCTTAACATTTGTACAAAATTGTAACATAGTATCACTTTAAACAAGTACGGAAATAGGATTCGGATAGGGATAAATTTATCCCTATCCGAATCCGGAACATCAGTTATTTTTGATGTTATGTATGAAAGAAAAATTTTACCAAACCTGAATTGCGGACTCGATCTAATTGCGGAGGTCTTATATGGAAAGTGGAAGATAAGGTTATTATGGTTTATCAACGAAGGGCACCGGCGGCCAAGTGAACTCCAACGGAAAATTCCGGATGCTTCCCGGAGAGTGTTAAATATTCAGTTGAATGAGCTTGAGCAACATGAACTTGTTTCAAAAATAATACACCCGATAGTACCTCCCAAGGTAGAATACTATCTTACCGATTTTGGGATGACTTTAATTCCCATCATCTCAGCTTTAGGCCATTGGGGAGATGAAAACGAAGCCCGCCTGAGAAACCTGATACTGAGATCACACGGAAAAACATCGTTAAATGATGAGGAATAAGTATCACCGCCTTTGAACTATTAGCGACTCCTCAACCATAATGATGGCAGGAGCCCCATCAAAAAGTTAAAGCAATGATTTCTTCGGAAAATACCTTACATTGTTGGGTAAAAATAAATAACACCCGCCATTGTTTACGCACGTCTGTATTAACGAAGTATTAAACTGTTGAAACTAAATCCATAATAACCATGAATAGGTTGATCCTTGCCATTGCAGCTTTTTGTATGGCCTATATAACCGGGCATACTCAAGCGATTGTTACCCATGCGCCTCAGGGTTTTGATTCCTTGCGTAATGAGATTCTCCACGGAAAAATCGATACCATCCAGTACACGTCCAAAACAGTTGTTACTAAGCGCAAGGCAATAGTGTATACACCCCCAGGTTATTCTAAAAAAACCAGATATCCTGTATTGTATCTACTGCATGGCATTGGTGGCGATGAGAAGGAGTGGCTCAACGGTGGCACCCCGCAGGTGATCCTGGATAACCTGTATGCGGCCGGTAAATTAGCGCCAATGATTGTTGTAATGCCAAATGGAAGAGCAATGAAAGATGATCGCGCTACAGGCAATATTATGGCACCTGATAAAATTCAGGCGTTCGCTACTTTTGAACAGGACCTGCTACAGGATCTTATTCCTTTTGTTGAAAAGCAATACCCGGTGTTGACTGATAGAGAGCACCGTGCCATCGCGGGTTTATCTATGGGTGGAGGCCAGGCGCTTAACTTTGGTTTGGGTAATCTTGATCGGTTTGCCTGGGTTGGCGGTTTTTCTTCAGCTCCTAATACCCGAAGCCCCGAGTTACTGGTGCCTGATCCGGAAATTGCGAAAAGGCAGCTCAGGCTACTTTGGATTTCCTGCGGCGATAATGATAACCTGATTAGCTTTAGTAAACGTACGCATGACTACCTATATGAAAACAAGGTGCCACACATTTATTATATAGAGCCGGGTGTGCATGACTTCAAAGTCTGGAAAAACAGCCTCTATATGTTTTCCCAGTTGCTTTTTAAGCCTATTCATCCGAATACTTTTACGCAGTATACAGTGCTTGGTACGCCTGCGACTACTAATGTACGCAATGCCAGTTTCCCACAGATATTGCCTGATAACCGTGTCGGGTTTCGTTTGAAAGCACCACAGGCGCAACGGGTGCAAATTGATCTTGGTAAAAAATATGACCTGATAAAGGATACCGCAGGCTATTGGACGGGTACTACTGATTCTATCGGTGAAGGCTTCCATTACTATTCTCTGTTGATAGACGGTGTCGCCGTTGCTGATCCGGCCAGCGAAACTTTTTATGGAATGGGGCGTATGGCTGCTGGTATTGAGATTCCTTTTGCCGATGGCGCTTTTTATGCTATTAAAGATGTGCCTCACGGCGATGTAAGGATCAAGCGCTACTTCTCACCCATCACTAATTCCTGGCGTCGTTGTTTTGTATATACGCCTCCAGGGTATGATAGCGCTACAAATCAACGATATCCGGTACTCTATCTTTTGCATGGCGGAGGCGAGGATGAAAGAGGATGGAGTGCGCAGGGCAAGACCGACCTGATCCTCGACAATCTCATTGCTGCACAACAAGCTAAACCTATGCTGGTGGTAATGATGGATGGCAATGTATCTTCTGGAACCTTCAATGAGCAATCGTTGCGAACTTTTGAAAATGAACTAATGCGCGTTGCGGTTCCTTTTATTGAAAAAAATTATCGTACAATAGCGAACGCGGAACACAGAGCGTTGGCAGGCCTGTCCATGGGTGGTATACAAACACTTTATGCAGGTATCAATAACACTGATCAATTTGCTTATCTGGGCGTGTTCAGTTCCGGTTGGTTTGGTGGCAAGCAACCGGCGGCAGAACAGCAATATGCTTTTATGAAGCAGTCAGCCAGTAAAATCAATGGTAACCTGAAACAATTCTGGATCAGTATGGGCGGCAAAGAAGACATAGCATACAACAACTGCCAGAATATGCTGGCAAAGTTTGATGAAATGCAGATTAAATATAACTACAGCGAATATCCTGGCGGCCATACCTGGCCGGTATGGCGTAATAATCTCTACAAGTTTGCCCAACTGTTATTCAAATAATGCCATTTCAACGAGGCCGTATCTTACTTCTGATACGGCCTCGTTCTTGTTTTAGGCCCGCCAGATCTTTGCCAGGCCTGCTTGTTATCTCTAATATTACTTTCAGTTCTAAAATTCGAAGTGATTAAGATGAAAACCTGGGAGATTACAAGCATCCAGGCTGGTCGTGGTTGATTCGATACCCGATAATCAGCTCCTCCCCATCATTTACTATGCTAACATTTATTTGATTGTCAATCTCATTAACAACATCCATGAAAACAACATTATCGTCCAGATCATCATCAGCAAGCAGAATGTTTTTCACAGCCTGAGTAAGGTTCGACATTTTGTTTATATTTCACATTGTTTAATCAAACAAAAGTATAATTAACCACTGAAATAGTCAATGTGAATATCAACCATAATAAACCACAAATATCTAGTGACATATCTGTACATAACCTATAACCTGTTTATTTAATCAAATTATTCATTAAACAGCAAATTTCCAGTATATTTACTTATATACTCTTTTTAAACTGCCATTAGATGCAGTCCTTTTCCTCCTGACCTCCTATTTATTATCTGCAAAGAAGCTCCCTATATGCTGTATTAAGATCAATACTGACAATAGATATTATTTATGAAAATTTTACTAACCGGTAGCACAGGTTATATTGGCAAAAGATTACTCTCTGTACTTCTTGAGCAAGGTCATGAAGTGTACTGCCTGGTAAGAGATCGCAACAGGGTAAACCAGGAATTATATACACCGCATATTATTGAAGCAGACCTCCTGAACCCCATATCCCCTGGGTTAATCCCCCCTGATATTGACGCTGCATATTACCTGGTACATTCCATGAGTAAAAAAGGGGATTTTACTGAAATGGAAAAACGCTCTGCAATGAATTTTGTATCCGCTATGAATTACACTTCCGCCAGACAGATCATCTACCTCGGCGGAATTGTAAATGCAGATAACCTTTCCACACACCTGCATTCCAGAAAGCAAGTGGAAGAAATACTCGCAGATTGCAAGGCAAGAATTACAGTTTTACGCGCTGGAATTGTGGTTGGCTCAGGAAGTGCATCCTTTGAAATAATCCGCGACCTGACAGAAAAACTACCTGTTATGATCGCTCCTGCATGGCTCAATATACATACACAACCCATTGCCATCAGAAACGTTATTGAATTCTTAACAGGCGTACTCCTGAAAGAAGAAACTTTCGGAAAAACTTACGACTTGTATGGTGCGGATAAGTTAACCTATAAAGAAATGCTCCAGATCTTTGCTGAAGAAAGAGGATTGAAAAGATACATTTTAACAGTGCCCGTAATGACACCAAGACTTTCGTCTTATTGGCTATATTTCGTGACGTCTACCTCCTACATGCTTGCCAGAAACCTTGTCGATAGCATGAAGGTAGAAACTGTTGCACGCCCTAATAACCTGGCAGAAACATTAGGAATCTCCCTTATCGACTACCGCACTGCTATCAGGATGGCCTTTGATAAAATAGAACAGGATATGGTATTATCTACCTGGAAAGATGCCCTCAGCTCTGGCAACAATCTTCAAAGCCTGCCATATCATATCCAGGTACCTCAATATGGTTGTTTTAAAGATTGCCGATACATCAAAGCTGAAAACATCCAAAGCTCAGTTGATAAAATTTTTTCTATAGGAGGAAACGTTGGATGGTACTATGCAGACTGGCTTTGGGAAATCAGAGGATTTATAGATAAATTATTTGGCGGCGTCGGACTTAAACGTGGAAGAAAACATGCAACACGTCTGGCAATAGGAGATAGTCTTGATTTCTGGAGAGTGCTGTATGCGGATCATACCCGAAACAGGTTATTGCTATATGCAGAAATGAAATTACCTGGTGAAGCATGGTTAGAATTTAGTGTCTCCGATGCAGGAATAATTCGCCAGGAAGCCACTTTCAGACCTGTAGGGCTTACCGGACGTTTTTACTGGTACCTGATGCTCCCATTTCATTATTTCATATTCCGCGGCATGCTCCGAAAAATAGCAACAACCTGATAAATTTAAAAAAGTCAGGAATGGGTAACTTGCCGGCATTCAGATATCCATCTTTCCCTGGCAAACAATTCGTAGAAAACAATCTGTGATCCAATCAACACTAATCCATAAAACACATCTTCTACAGGTATAGTCAATATTCTCCATCCAATGATCTCATGACTATTATACCAGACAACAGGAGCTTCTAAACAGCTCCCTGTTAATAACCCATTTATAATAATGAAAGGTATTAATAGCAAACTATAGCAAAAATAGAAGTGGCCTACCCAGCTCTTGTTCCTTACATACATTATAAATAATGCGAGTAAAAGAAACGTTGCACTGGTATACTTATACCTGAAAAAGGAAATGGAAACGATCAATCCTCCTGTTATAAGCACCCATGATATGAAAGATGAGATCTTAGGTGAAAAACTCTTATGTGGCCAAAACAATGTAAGACAATGATAAGAAAATGTACAGGCGTAAGGAATACACAGGAAAAACAAGACCTCTTCAACAGGAAGATAAAAACAATAAATTCCTGAAATATACGATGGATTAAATCCCCACACTCCTGCCTGAGTAAACCCTATATCCCACAAAATAAATAAAGTCCCTGACAGTAGCATAGCTAAAAATACTACACCCCAAACCTTATAAAATTTCACCCGCGGATGAAAGCTTGCTATAAATGGAACAATTATAGCACTAATATCAATCCACAGGTAAAGGTGTTTCATTAACATTCTTTTTTGAAACTAACCTGAAATATTTTAACGGGAAAAACAGCATTCCAAAACATTCCCCTTTTTCTTTTCCAAGATGTTTATGATGCATTTTGTGCGCACGCCGAAGTGCCCTAAGATAAATATGATTGCTATTCCTAATCCATTTGAAGCGCTGATGAACAAATATATCATGCACCATAAAATAAGTAAATCCATATAATGTAATTCCCGAGGCAAGACCAATGAGGAAAAAACTTTTATGAATGGTACCAATTAAAAATAACGCCATTCCAGGAAGAGCAAATATCAAAAAGAAAAAATCATTCTTTTCTAAAAATTGCCCTTCTGGTTTACGGTGATGATCACTATGCAAAAACCATAGCGGACCATGCATCAGGTATTTGTGTGTCAGCCAGGCTACACCTTCCATGCCCACAAAACCTAATAGCAGCATGGAAATAAAAACAAAATTATCAATCATTGCTGCAATAAATTAAATGGGAATAAATAAGTTTGTAACATAATACCAAGCTTTTGAGTATTCGGTACTCTCACCCTCTCATTCATAATGCGCTGTGCCGGCAAACTCTTAATTTTTTTAAACAATACCTGGTAATAAGCATAAGCAAGATACACTCCCTTTCGCGAGCTGAGTGGCAATGCGAATATACCAGTTAAAGCCGCCTGGAAATCAGCTGATATTTCTGCCTCTATGGCAAACTTATCCCCATTTGTAAAATGCTCCAGGTTGACAAGTGGAAAGTAATGCCTGCCTAGTTGCTGGCTATCAGCTTTTACATCCCGGAGAAAATTGACCTTCTGAAATGCTGCGCCTAACTTCATGGCCGGTGTGCGTAGCTGGTTATAAATAGCATCGTTTCCTTCCGTAAAAACCTTCAGACACATCAGACCTACTACTTCCGCACTACCCAGTATATATTGCTCATAAATACTACGGGTGTAAAAATGCTGGTGGAGGTCCATTTCCATACTATCCAGAAATGTATCCACCAGCTCCTGTTCTATATTAAAAGTATGATAAACACTTTGAAAACTATTCAATATAGGATTCAGACTTATTTTATCAGTAATAGCTTTATAAGTTTCTTCTCTGAAATGCCGAAGCAATGCAGCCTTATCATATTCGTGAAATGAGTCAACTATTTCGTCTGCAAAGCGCACAAATCCATATATAGCATAAATTGGCCCATGAAATTTTTTATCCAGCAATTTGATACCCAGAGAAAATGATGTGCTATATGCCTCCGTTGTTAACTTACTACAACCTGCACTTACTTTATCAAATAAAGATTTCATGTTTGACAGATTTTTGTTTTAAAATGTGATGAGCAACCATTTCCCCCGAAAGGATAGCAGGAGGTACACCAGGACCAGGAACAGTCAGCTGGCCAGTAAAAAACAAATTTTTGATCTTCTTATGACGAATAGAAGGCTTTAGAAATGATGTTTGCCCAAGCGTATTAGCTAATCCATAAGCATTTCCCTTAAATGCATGATAATCCTCAATAAAATTACTGTAGGCATAGGACCTGGAATAGATAATATCCTTTTCGAAACGCTCTCCACAAAACAATTCCGTTTCTGATAACAACATTTTTAAATACCTTTCTCTTATCTCTGGCGTATCTGCCAACCCAGGAGCAGTTGGAATTAAATAAAACAGATTTTCCATACCTTCAGGTGCCACACTAATATCCGTCTTAGAAGGACAACATAAATAGAATAAGGGATGACTTGGCCATGTCGATGTCTTATAGATAGCAGCAGCATGCTGTTGCAGATCATGTTCAAAGAAAAGATTGTGATGTAGCAGGCCTGGCAATTTACGGGTAACGCCTATATAATAAATGAGGCACGAAGGTGCCATTACCCGCTTCTGCCAATACTCTTCAGAGTAATTACTTTTTTGCACAGGTAACAATTCCCTGTCCGTATGATGATAATCTGCACCGGAAATCACAATGTCAGCTGAAATGACCCCTCTATTGGTAGCTACTCCCGACACTTTATCATTAATCACTACCAAACTTGTTACTTCTGTACCATTTAAAAAATGTACCCCCTTTTCCCGTGCCAGCGTTGTCAACGCCTCCGATAACTTTACCATTCCTCCCATAGGATACCACGTACCTAATTTCATATCTGCATAGTTCATCATACTATACATCGCTGGAATTTTATCAGCAGTAGCTCCCAGAAATAATATAGGAAACTCAATAATCCTTAAAAGCCTTTCATCCTTAAAAAATTTGCTGGCATGACTCCTGAAAGATTGTAACATGTCCATTCTCAGAACTGATTGTAGTACCTCTACATTGCATAACTCACTTATATGAAGGCCCGGCTTATTAATATAAGTCTTCATAGCTGTCTGGTACTTATATTCAGCCTCACGCATAAATATTTTCAGCTTACTGCCTGCACCCTTTTCTATACTTTCAAATAAAGAACAAATACCACTAAAAGACGCCGGGAGTTGAACAGCATCATTCTTTCCAAAAACTACCTGGTAAGAAGGGTCTAATCGTACAAGAGACAGGTAGTCTCCTATTCGACGTCCATGACGATTAAAGAAGCCTTCAGCCACTTCTGGCATCCAATACCAACTAGGTCCCATGTCAAATGTAAATCCACTCTCACTGAATGCCCTCCCCCTCCCACCGGTAGTCTCATGCTTTTCTACTACAGTTACCTGGTATCCATAACTGGCCATAGTAATGGCAGCAGTTAAGCCTGCATACCCAGCACCAATTACCAAAACCTTTTCACCTGGTTCTTGTTTCATCTTTTATTGAAAATGTTAAACAAAGATAGTGTTTAAACTTTCAAAACAAAGGATAAACAAAAGATTTAATTTTGCCCAGGAATAATCGTTTTATGGAAAGGCAGATATTTATAAATACCTACCTTGACAATTCAAATTTGTAATAATGGCATCTGAAATGTATTCAATTAAGGATCTCGAAAACCTATCTGGCATTAAGGCACATACTATTAGGATCTGGGAGAAGAGATATAAAATTGTACAGCCAGGCAGAACAGATACGAATATCCGTTTCTATACCAATGAAGACCTCAAAAAACTACTGAATATCAGTATGTTGTCACAATATGGCTTTAAAATTTCAGCCATCAGTGAAATGAGCGATGCCGAAATTGCAAGCAAAATATCCGGACTTAAAATTGTAAACCAGCAAGATACATATAGCGATAGCTTACTTTTAAGCCTTATCAACCTGGATGAAGAACTATTTAATAAAACATTCCTGGATATAGTGATGACTGAAGGATTTGAAAATACCATCATCAAACACATTTTTCCATTTTTCCGCCGTATTGGTATTATGTGGCAGATAGGTACCATTAATCCTGCCCAGGAACATTTTATCTCCAATCTCATCCGGAACAAGATCATAGTTGCTACCGAACGAATTACCCGTGCAGTAAACCAGGCGCTCGGTACCGCGTTATTATTCCTGCCCGAAAATGAGTTGCATGAGATAGGACTACTATTTTTTAATTATATACTGAGATCACGGGGATTTAAGACCATATATCTGGGGCAATCTGTTCCTTATGAAAGTCTTGACCGTATTGTTACAGCATGTGATTTCGCATTTATTGTCACTAATTTAACGACTCCTTTATCAGAGGATGATTTTATTAAATATTGTAAGACTGTGTGTATGGCTGTTCCAGGCTCAAAAGTTTATTTTACAGGACCTATTCCGGAACATGTCAATAAGCATTTACCAGATAACGCCTTGTTTAAAAAAGACCTGCTGACATTGCTGAATATTTCGGAGGAATAACTTGAAAAGCCTATGACATGTTTAATAATTTTTAACTTTCATTAAACACAGTCATATTGGTATTTAAGAAACAAATAATTTTATATTGATATTGTACAGGTGAGAAAATCACCCCATTCTTCTCCTGGATCTTAAATCATCGCATTTGTTTATGATCTCACTCCCCGGTAAAACTCAGCCAGGTATTAGGTCCTTGATTTCATAGCCTGGTTCGAAAAACTTACCCTACCGGGCACAAAAAATGAGAGTGTATCATAAATAAATGAAACTCCTGAGAAACGCATAAAATGGAATCTGGCTCCATCAGGTATCCGAATTAAAACATTCATGAAAGTTGGAATTCACCAACGGGGAGTGAAAACTATTTTCAGAAAAAACATTCATGAAAAAGGGAATTCACAACCAACGGGGAATGAAAACCATTTTCAGAAAAACGAGGGTGTATCTGACTCATGATACACCCTCGTTTTTTAGCTATTTTACTTTATTGTAAGCTTCTCATTTTCCAATCTATATTGGTTCGCTCAATGGTCAGTAAGCCAATTCATTTTTCATAACTATTATATGAACTGATTGGCGACGCAATTCGGAGCTATTACAACTTAATCGCAAAAAGGATAAAGCGGGCAGAGTTTCAACTTAGCTTTTTTTACAGATTCGTAGCTAACTTCAAACTCTTCGGTATTGTTGACTTTAGGCGTCTGTGCACCTTTGATTTCTGTTAACAATGCCCGGTAGCGTTCAAGGATCTTAGCCAGATTTTTACTAGATCCATCATGCTGATAAGCCTCTGTTGCTTTCTGCGTTAAACCATCAAACGCCTTATTCGCGTTGTCGTTAATAACGACATTCGCCAATATCTCACGTTTGGCTTCAGCCAGCTTTACATTCAATGAATCTTTAGATTGTGCTTTGCTTTGCAGGCAGAAAAGCAACAGGAACCCACATAATAGTTTGTACATTTTCATAAGATTTAGTTAAAAAGGAATTAAATAAGTGCTGTACAGGCAGACCCAATAGTAGCGTCTGGTGTTTTACTGTTGACAAGCATTTAATCCCCTAAGTTGTAAAAATACCAACTCCCGGGTAGTTTACAAACTCCCTTGCCAGATCGGGTTCCAAATTCCAGGTTTTAATTATCGGTCTGCACAATCGGTTTGTTCTGATAGAATGGTGATATTTAGTTGACACCGAACCTCTTCCAAAAGCGCTACCTGCATCAATGCCGGATCATCGGCTCCTTGCCTTATTTTCTATTATTCCCCGAAAACAACCGCTTCCACATCCGCGCCTTTCATCTTCGCTCAATATCCAATTTGGTGTGATCCCGGGCCACCCCATTTGAGCAAGCATTGATGCACTAACATTGACCAGCACATGTCAGGCAGAATAACAATGGTTAGACGGAATTCACCTTACATTTGTAGATATGATCAATACAGCGGCTATATATACAGATGGAAGTTGTCACCCCCAAAGTGGCCAGGGAGCATGGGTTGCCATCATATTGACAGACGGGGGGAAAGTGGTCTTGTCTGGCAGCGTACAAGACACTACACATAACAGGATGGAACTATCCGCAGTAATAGAAGGAATAAAATATGTTCAAAACAATTTTAAAGACATCCAACACCTGCACATTTACGCTGATAGCCAGTATGTAACGGGATTGATGGAGCGACAATATAAACTTAGCCATGCAAACTTCATTACCAGTAAGGGAACTATTATACGTAATGCAGACATGGTGCAGGAACTCTATCGCCTGGGGGCACAGATTCAATTGATTTTTACCAAAGTAAAAGCGCATCAAAAACAGGGTATGCATATCAATTATAATATTGATGCAGATAAACTGGTAAGAAAGATCATGAGAGAAGAGCTGCGTAAAAGAGCCTTTTGAGACAAAGTTCCTGAGCAGGTAATATTATCATCCCCCCCTTGATGGGAATCCGGGAAAAACGTTCTTCAATGATTATTCCCTTATTAGGTTGGTCGGGAATAAACAAAAACCTTACACCACCTGGTACTCAAATAACGAAGAGCGTGTATTCTATGTTGAAAAACAAGCCCTCGAGAAAAAAAGTTTTAAAAAAGAACTTTAAGGCTGGTCTTTTTAGACCAGCTTTTATTTTTATTATTGAAGTTGTTTAT
>NZ_MTKN01000344.1 GCF_001975825.1 [Flexibacter] sp. ATCC 35208 | reverse complement strand
GTTTTACTGGTGCATCTCAGCAGCCTTTCTTTGTGAAAAGCAGAGGATATAATGTGAGATTTAATATTAATGGTATTGTTTTTACAACAACGTGGAGTAACCCCGGTGTGTTTAGAGGAATGAAATCATTTATATTGACACTTGTGCCACCTAAGAATATGTCAATCTCTCATATGCCACAATATATATTCAATCCGGAATTCGGGTTCATAGCAATTAGAAATGAAGTTACTTTGATTAGAAAAGATATACAGTTTTTAGAAGAATAGTAATTTTTATTATATCCCTGAAGGATTAGATTAAATCTTTAGGGTTAAACTGTTTTTTCAAAGTATAAATATTTAGAATTACCCATTTACGG
>NZ_MTKN01000343.1 GCF_001975825.1 [Flexibacter] sp. ATCC 35208 | reverse complement strand
TTACGCCTCAGACAACCTTACTGACCAAAATGGGTTATGATGCAGCTGGTCACCTGATTTCACTCGTCAAGCGGCTGAATGACAGCACTAACCTCGAGGAAAAGATCGCAGAGAACACCTATAATGAGCTGGGACAATTGCAGCAAAAGAAAATAGGCGTAGCTGCCAGTGGGCAGTTAGATACCCTCACCTATACTTATAATATAAAAGGCTGGTTAGCGGGTATCAACAAAGCATTCGTCAATTCCACCGGCACAGACAACTGGTTCGGTGAAGAAATCAGTTATGATGATGGCTTTGATAGCAGCCAATACAATGGCAACATTGCAGGCATCAAATGGAAAACCAGGTCCAACGGCATA
>NZ_MTKN01000342.1 GCF_001975825.1 [Flexibacter] sp. ATCC 35208 | reverse complement strand
GGAAGTGCAAATGCAAATAATAATATTGCAGGATGGAATTATTTTGCCAATCTGAATAATGGTTCACACCAAACTACTGATGATTCATCTTTTAATGTGAATGCATCGCTGAATTACAAAGTAGCTGCAGTTAAAGGTTTATCTTTTAAAGCGACTTTTGCAAGAACTAAAAATTCTACCTATTCTGAGCAAATTCAATTACCATACGACCTGGCAAGAATTACAAATTATCAATTACAGGATAATCATCTTGCTAGTGCAGCCTATCCTAGTGCTACTATTAAAAATCCAGAGGTAGGTGGTATTATTGACTATGCTATAGAAACCAACGTTAGAAATGCAAGGGTATATTATAATAGTAATTTT
>NZ_MTKN01000341.1 GCF_001975825.1 [Flexibacter] sp. ATCC 35208 | reverse complement strand
ACTTTTTTCATGAGGTTCAAAGGTTCAGAGAGACAAAGGGACAAAGTTTAGATTCAGTACGTAAAAACCTCTGAACCTTTGCAGCTTTGCGCCTTTGCACCTTCATTTACATTTTTTTAAGAATCTTTTGTAAAACTAATTGTGCCGAATACGTTCTGTTATTCGCCTGCTCGATTACAATTGAATTTTCTCCGTCTAAAACTTCGTCGCTTACAATTACGTTACGACGAACCGGAAGACAGTGCATAAATTTTCCGTTGTTGGTTAATGCCATTTTTTCGGCTGTAACGGTCCAATTTGGATCTGTGTTGGTTACTTGTCCGGAATCATTGAAGTTACTCCAGTTTTTTACGTAAACAAAATCGGC
>NZ_MTKN01000340.1 GCF_001975825.1 [Flexibacter] sp. ATCC 35208 | reverse complement strand
GAAAAAAAAAAAAAAAAAAAAAAAAAAAAAAAAAAAAAAAAGAAAAAAAAAAAAAAAAAAAAAAAAAAAAAAAAAAAAAAAAAACAAAAACAAAAAAAAAAAAAACACAAAAAAACAAACAAAACACCCCACCCACACAAACACCACCCCAAAAAAAAACCCCCCAAAAAAAAAAAAAAAAAAAGAACACATCACTCAAAAAAAAAAAAAAAAAAAAAAACAGAAGGAAGAATCGCCCCCCACAGCAAAAAAAAAAAAACAAACAACAAAAAAAAAACAGAGGAAAAACCCACAAAAAAAACAAAACCGGGGAGGAAAAAAGGGTGCCGCCGCACAGAAGAAGGGGGGGGGGGAAAAAAAAAAGAAAA
>NZ_MTKN01000339.1 GCF_001975825.1 [Flexibacter] sp. ATCC 35208 | reverse complement strand
TGAAGATGACCAACTTGTTTCTATCAAAAAACAATGGGAGAGCAATGCATTCGCGACTTATAAGTATGATGAGGATAATCGTCGTATTGAAAAGAGTGTAAATGGTCAAGTAACACGTTATTTCTATGATGGAGACAGCATTAATCCGTTATATGAGACGGATGGTAGTGGAAAGGTACTTCGCCAATATGTGTATTCCGTAAATGGTTTACGTATGGCTATGAAATCGCAAGGACAAACATTATACTATCACTACAACCCACGCGGTGATGTAGTCGCAATGACAGATCAAAATAGAGAAGTTGTAGCAACGTATGAATATGATTCGTGGGGTAACGTATTAAAGAGTGACGCAAAAGGTATCGCAGCA
>NZ_MTKN01000338.1 GCF_001975825.1 [Flexibacter] sp. ATCC 35208 | reverse complement strand
GCTTGAAGTACTGGCTCTGCCGATTTAGTTGATCCAAACTGGAAGACCCTTAATAGGGTAGGCGCATACCGCCTGATATAAGAATATCTAGTCTCCAACAAATCTAAATAATCATAGCTTATAGGTCTTGATAACTGTTTGGCTTCCTCAACCGATTCCACCATTTTATCCCACGGCATAACGTCATCTAGAGCTGTAAAAGCATCTTTTCCTACTTCTTTCGCTTCAATAAGTGCTCCACATATCTTGATAAATTGTACAAGTTTTTCATTCAGTTTTTTACCATTTACTTTTTGCATCTCATCTTGTGCTTTTTTTCCTTTTAATTGAAGATTCATCATAATACGTTCGTGTATTTCAATTGCATAGATC
>NZ_MTKN01000337.1 GCF_001975825.1 [Flexibacter] sp. ATCC 35208 | reverse complement strand
TTTATAAAAGGATGCCACGTTCCTTCAAGGGTTTCATAGTTTAATAAAAAGAATTGTGATTCTTTTTCACGATAAGAATCATCCGCGACATGTTTAAACAATTCAAAAACGATTACATTTGCTAACATGGCAGATGTAATTTGTGAGAAGGAATCCGATGAATTTTCATTTTGCAAAGTCGTTTCATGTAGCCGATGCCATGCGGATTCCCAGCATTCATCACGGTTTTCCATTACGACAGGTCCAGCTATACCGAGTGTTGATAAACAAATAGCTGGTATAAAATTCTTTTTCGTTTCTCTACAAATAGTGTGAACTGTTTTTAAACCGTCAATGTCTCCATTTTGAGAAACATATAAAATCCAATCAAAAGGTT
>NZ_MTKN01000336.1 GCF_001975825.1 [Flexibacter] sp. ATCC 35208 | reverse complement strand
GTGCTACATCTTCATTCGTTTCCTCTGTGAATGTGCCTCCTACAGGGGCATCATTTACTGAATGTACTGTGATATTGACTGTGATTGTTGCAGTCGATGTTCCATCGCTTACTGTTACTGTGAAGCTATCAGCACCATTATAATTAGTAGCTGGAGTGTAAGTATATGTACCATCACTATTTACAACTACAGAACCATGTGCAGGATCAGTAGCCTTGGTATAAGTCAGTACATCACCATCTACATCTGTACCTGTTACTTGACTGGTCAGTGCTACATCTTCATTCGTTTCCTCTGTGAATGTGCCTCCTACAGGGGCATCATTTACTGGATGTACTGTGATATTGACTGTGATTGTTGCAGTCGATGTTCCATCG
>NZ_MTKN01000335.1 GCF_001975825.1 [Flexibacter] sp. ATCC 35208 | reverse complement strand
CCTTAGAACTCCAAGGGAAATGCTCTGCCAAGCACTCACCCCTCCTCTCCACGATGAAAGGGGTCGACACCCCGTAGTTGTGTCGGCAGTAGGTGTCCACCTCAGCCCGTCTCTGCTCCAGGAGGTCCGGCTGGCTGTTCCAGTACTTGGCATCAGGCTCGCCCAGGGGGGTGTCGGCCACATAGAACCCCACATCGCTGTCGAAGTGCACGAACTGCTGCCGGTTGTGGATGTACCTCACCAGAAGCCTCACCCGCTCGGTGCCGTTGAGGTACTGACACTCAGCCTTTCCTATCCACTGGAAAAACCCTGTTTGTGCAGGGAGGCAGGTCAGGGTGGCCAGCTCCCCTCCCCCCCACCTCAAGGTGCTCTCAGCAC
>NZ_MTKN01000036.1:82246-84839 GCF_001975825.1 [Flexibacter] sp. ATCC 35208 | reverse complement strand
AAGTATAAACAACTTCATTTATATAATACTTTTTCAAACTAAATTTTTAATTATTCTATCCAGTTCTTTAAAATGCCCCCAACCTGAAAAGATCGGGGGAGGGAATTCCTATGCTTAAGGACAACATCACTCTGGTAAACCAGAGGTGTCTAGGGTTTGATGACTAAGAACTTTATTTAATTACATTGACCACACCTCTATTAAGGATTTCAATCCCACCGATACTCTTTTTATATGTCAATAACCATACGTAAGTACCTTCATCCACTAAAATACCTTTAAAACGACCATCCCATCCCCTGGAAGCTTCTTTACTTTGGTAAATCAATTCTCCCCAACGATTATAAATAGTAAGATTATAGTCATACATCGGGCCGGTTACGTGTGGTCTAAATGTATCGTTTTTACCATCTCCGTTTGGTGTGAAAGCATTCGGGAAGGTAGGCTCATCTTCACATTGTTTGTAACTAACTGCAATGTCATCGCTCACTGCGCCACAATCATTGTAAACTGTTACCTTATAATATCCGGTCGCTGTCACTACATACGTTGAAGTAGTAGCGCCATCCTGCCACTTGATGCTGTTGCCGGTACCGGCATCCACACTCAGTGTCAGTGTCTGACCGATACAGATGGTGGTATCATTACCCAGAGAAATATTTCCGATACCAGCCACTGTTACTTTCACGCTATCTGTTGTAGTCAGGTTACAGAACCTGTCAAGCACTGTTACGGTGTAAGTACCTGGTGTGCTTACTTCCTTGATCGGATCGGTTGTACCATCATTCCAGAGGTAAGAGATCACGTCAGCGTTAGTCGCATCCAGTACCACGAGGCCACCGGCACAGATATCCTTGTCAGGACCGAGGTCGAAGCTGATGTTTGCTTTGTTGGTCACAGTTACAGTATCAGTTACAACGCAACCTCCCTTCGTTACAGTCACCCAGTAATCACCAGGTTTAGATACGATAATGGAGTTTGTCAATGAACCGTCTAACCATGTTACACTGCCACCATCTGGTTCAACCTGCAGCATCACTGTCTGATCAGGACAAATAGCAGTATCAGGAGTCAGGGTCACGTTCGGCGGAGTAGACACCGTTACGGTCGCCTGGTCAGTTACGGTACAACCTTTCAGTGATACATCTACGGTGTAGGTACCAGCGGTACTTACAGTGATAGATGGTCCGGTATCACCAGTGCTCCATGTGTAAGAAGCACCCTGTACATAAGCATTCAGTTTTACAGTCATGCCATCACAGATAGTGGTATCGCGGATATCAACCGTTGGAGGTGTATTCACCGTTACTTTAATAGAGTCTGTAGCGGAACAACCATTGTTGGTCACCGTTGCGTAGTAAGTACCGGCAGCAGATACGGTGATCTGTTGGGTAGTTGCACCTGTGTTCCATTTAATTGTATAACCAGCACTTGCATTTGCCGCACCTGCATCCAGGGTGACTGAGTTGCCTTCGCAGATCGCAGTATCGTTACCCAGGTTGACAGTTGGTTTCTGTACATATTGCAGGGTATAAGTCACTGGGTCAGATACGCAACCGGTTACGCCATCAGTTACGATGAAGGTAGCCTGAGTCGCACCATTCAGGTCGAACACATTGCTGGTCTGACTCTTCGGTGTGGTTACGGTACCTGCAGGATATACGCTCTGCAGTGTAAATGTTGGTTTGCTCACTTTGGTCAGCAGCTGCAATGCAAACTTCGTATTGTCAGAACAGTTAGCTGGCAGCGCTGTATCCAGTTGTGGTTTAGGACACGCTACTACAGTAATGATCTGTACCCTTTCGATCGCAGCATTACCACATGCGTCAGATACGTTCCATCTTCTGGTGATGGTGTAACCGTTACAAGCATCCACAGTATATGGATCGGTGGTCATGGTCGCTTTCTTAGGGAAGTTGCCATCGCAGTTATCAGTTGCATACAGGGTAGCAGCAGCTGGTATAGTACCTCCACAAGTGACAGTAACAGCAGCCGGAGCCGGATCGATCACTGGTTTGGTGGTATCTACTACTGTGATCACCTGACGAACAGTGTTGGTATTACCACATTCATCTTTCGCTGTCCAGACTCTGATCAGCTGGTAGTTGCTTGCACAAGCACCGGTGATAGACTGACGGGTCTGGGTGTAGCTGATCTTCACATTACTGGTTGCACTACAGTTGTCAGTAGCTGACAGGTTGCTTGGCGGTGTTGGCACTGCACTACAACTTACGGTAGTATCGCTTGGCGGTGTGATGGTGAATGATGGTCTGGTAGTATCCTGTACAGTAATTACCTGTTTCATTGTAGCCACGTTTCCGCAATCGTCGGTAGCGGTCCAGGTACGGGTCAGACGATAGTTATTGGAGCAGGTAGTGCTCAGGAATACCTTGGTTTGGGCAACCGTTACTTTCACACTTGCAGAACAATTGTCTGTAGCAGTGATCGTTGGCAGTGCAGGTACGCCGTCGCAGTTTACAGTAGTATCAGCAACCAGGATTGTATTGAATACTGGTCGGGTAGTATCTACTACTGTGATGATCTGTTTTAGTACAGTACTGTTACCACAATCATCGGTCGCAGTCCATGTACG
>NZ_MTKN01000036.1:81667-82152 GCF_001975825.1 [Flexibacter] sp. ATCC 35208 | reverse complement strand
GGTGTGATGGTCAGGGTACCGGAACAATCGTCGGTAGCAGTCAGGTTTACAGCAGCTGGTACGTTGTCACAACTTGCTGTCACGTTAGCCGGAGCGGCGGTGGTGAACTTAGGTGCAGTGGTATCAACAACCGTGATGGTCTGCTGAGCGGAAGTCGTGAGACCACAACGATCTACGGCTGTCCAGGTACGCATGATGAGGGTAGTACATGCATCAGGCGTTTGAGTATTGTCGGTATAAGTTACAGTCAGGGCTTCATTGCTGAAAGGCTGGTGACTGAATACTGGTGTACCGAACAGTGTAGTATAGTCTTTACCAGCTACGCAATTAGTCGTTACGGAAGCAGGAACAGATACAACTACAGGAGATGTAGTGATTCTTCTCAGTTTCACCACGTTGCTGATGGTATTGGAGCAGGAACCGGAAGTTACGATCCTTCTGAACCATACGGTATCAGCGGTGAGTGTAGCAGGGGTATAAGTAGC
>NZ_MTKN01000036.1:0-81526 GCF_001975825.1 [Flexibacter] sp. ATCC 35208 | reverse complement strand
GTGATTGCTCCAGGCGTAGCCGCCATGTGGAAGAGCGAATCGTTACAATGTGTCTGGTCAGGACCCGCATTTGCAGCTTCCGGCATCATATCATTCTTCAGAAGAACAGTGCTGGTAGAAGTACATATGCCGTTGGAGATTGTCCAGATAGCAGTAGCAGTATCGCCAGCCGGTACGAAGATCGTTGCTGTCGGATTATTTACATCTGTAGTGGCAATCGTTGCAGTAGTACCTGTGTAGAAGGACCATGCACCGGTACCTGCGGTAGCAGTATTTGCCGCCATCGTGAAGGCACTGTCGTTACAATGTGTCTGAGCAGGACCAGCATTTGCCGTACCAGGCATTGCATCGTCTATCAGTTTCACGCTATCTATAGAAGAACAAACACCGTTTGTTATTGTCCAGTAAGCTACTACGCTGTCGCCTACAGGAACAGTGATCACTGCAGTTGGTTTGCTGATATCAGCAGCTGCGATGGTCGCACGGGTATTGGAGAGTGTCCATCTACCGGTAGCACCTGTTACATCAGGAGTGTTAGCCGCCATAGGAAAGGCTGTGGTAGCACACTGGCGTTGGTCAGGACCTGCCTCGGCAGCGGTTGGCTGTGCATAGTTCACCAGTTTCACGCTGTCGATAGTAGAACATGCACCGTTTGTAATTGTCCAGTAAGCTTTTACGCTATCACCTACAGGAACGGTGATCACCGCAGTTGGGTTGCTGGTATCAGCAGCTGCGATGGTTGCACGGGTATTGGAGAGTGTCCATTTACCGGTAGCACCTGTTACAGTTGGCGTGTTTGCTGCCACGGTGAAGGTCGTGTTATTACACTGACGGATGGAGTCTACACCGGCATTCGCCTGGTCTGGCATTGCGCTGTTAATGAGCAGTACTTTGTCAGAAGAAGAGCAGACACCGTTTGTCACTGTCCAGGTTGCGGTAGCGCTATCACCGGCAGGCAGTGTAAATACAGCAGCTGGATTGGTAGAATCAGCAGCGCTGAAGCTGGCCGCGCTACCAGGATACAGTGACCATTTACCTACAGCGGTAGCAGGAGATGCTGCCGTAGCCTGCATGGTAAAGGTAGCATTGTTACACTGGCGGATAGAATCCGGACCGGCGTTCGCAGTTACAGGTTGCTGATAGTTGTATAACTTAATTGTATCTACGCTCTGGCACAAACCGTTTGTAATGGTCCATGTCACATAAGCGCTATCACCATTTGGCACAGTGAAAGTAGTAGATGTGCTGTTTAAGTCAGCAGCAGGGAAGGTAGCGTTACCTTTTACTACTGTCCAGTGGCCCACTGCATTAGGTACATCAGGCGCGTTCGCTGTAACAGGGAACGTGGTGGTCATACACTGTTGCATGTCAGCTGGTAAAGCAGCGGCGGTTGGTGACATGTAGTTCACCAGTTTCACTGTATCGCTGGTAGGACAGGTACCGTTGGTAATCGTCCATATAGCCAGTACGCTATCGCCTGCCGGTACAATGATCGTTGCAGTTGGGCTGTTCGGATCACTTGGTGTAGCAGTAGTAGTACCAACGAATGTCCAGGTACCGGTAGCACCGGCTACGTCAGGAGCGTTGGCGGCCATTACGAAAGCACTGTCATTACAATGATAGATATCCGCTCCTGCATTTGCATTGGAAGGAGTGAGGAGGTTGGTCAGTGTTACAGAAGAAGAGTCAGCACAAGTGCCGTTTGTTACTACCCAACTTAATACAGCAGATTCGCCGTTTGGAATAGTGATATGGGCACTTTCGCTGTGTTCTTCGCCGGTAGCGATTGTTGCGTTACCACTGCGTACATACCAGGTACCGGTCGCACCTGTTACGGTTACTGCAGAAGCAGTCATTACGAAAGCGGTACCCGCACACTTGGTCTGGTCTGCACCTGCACTTACCGCAGTTGGCTGTTCGTAGTTGATCAGCACAATGCTATCGGTAGAAGTACATCCCAGGTTAGTGATTGTCCATCTCAGTTTTACGGTCGTACCTGCGGTTACAGAGAACGTAGCTGTCGGATTGTTTACATCCGCAGCAGGGATGGTATAAGTAGAAGGAGATACCACTGTCCAGTAACCGGTAGCACCAGCTACAGAAGGTGTATTCGCCGTCATGGCGAAAGCAGCGTTGTTACATTGTTTAATCGTGTCAACACCGGCATTGGCAGCAGCTGGCGGATTGTTGTTCACAATCCATACAGTATCCACATCTGCACAAGCACCATTGGTAATTGTCCAGAACAACATACTGCTGTCACCCACAGGGATGGTCACAGTAGTGGTCGGACTTGTTACGCTTGTGATAGTAGCAGTAGAACCGGCTGGCTTGCTCCATACACCGTAAGCAGTAGCTACAGAAGGTGTATTCGCAGCCATGGTAAAACTGGTAGCGCTACACAGGTGTTGGTCAGGACCCGCATCTGCGTCGGCTGGTTTTACATAGTTCACCAGTTTCACGCTATCTATAGAAGAACATGTACCATTTACAACTGTCCAGTAAGCCATTACGCTGTCGCCAACAGGAACTGTGATGATAGCGGTAGTGCTGGTTGGATTTGTGATGATAGCTGTTGGTTTGGGCACGGTCCAGGTACCGGTACCGATGGTGGGTGCAGTGGCAGACATGGTGAAAGTACCGTCCGCACAATGCTTGGTTGAATCAGGACCAGCTTGTGCCGTAGAAGGCGCCTGGTAATTCTTCAGGAAGATATAATCAGAGCTGGAACATACACCGTTTGTCACTGTCCAGATAGCCGTGGCGGTATCGCCGGCTGGCAGGGTGATGATGGCATTGATCTTATTTATATCAGCAGCAGCGATGCTTGCTGCGCTACCGGTAAAGAGGGTCCAGGTACCTGTTGCTGTAGCAGGATTAGGTGTAGTCGCTGCCATGGTGAAGGTAGCGTTATTACACTGAACGATTGAATCCAGACCAGCGTTAGCAGGATCAGGGCTCTGGTAGTTAATTAATACAATGCTGTCTTTAGATGAACATGTACCGTTGGTGACAGTCCAGTAAAGAAGTGCAGTTGTACCATTTGCAACGGTGATCACAGCATTTACTTTGCTGCTGTCTGCCGCTGCTATAACAGGATTACCACTCTTCACAGACCACTTACCTGTACCAATGGTAGGTGCAGTTGCGGACATGGTGAAGGAAGGTATCATACACTGTTTAATCGTATCCGGACCTGCATTGGCAGTAGTAGGAGTTGCGTAGTTAATCAGTTTTACGTAGTCGTGAGAAGAACAGGTTCCGTTGGTCACTGTCCATATTAAAGTAGCTGTATCACCAGCTGCCAGGGTCACAGTAGCTGCAGGATTGTTGAACATACCTGTAGTGATAGTGGCAGCGCTACCTGTGAAGGTTGACCAGGTACCGGTACCGATGGCAGGTGTTGTCGCCTGCATGGTAAAGGTACTATTCGCACACTGCATAAGAGAATCAGGACCGGCATTTGCCTGAACTGGTTGTTTGTAGTTGATCAGCACCACCTGGTCTGAAGTAGTACAAGCCCCATTCGTAATGGTCCATGCCAGTGTAGCAGTGTCACCAGCCAGTACAAACACTGTAGTGGTCGGGCTGGATAAATTAGTGATCGTTGCTTTACCACTTACCAGGGTCCATTCACCTGTACCGATAGTAGCTGTGTTAGCTGCCATGGTGAACAGGGAGTCGCTACAATGTGTTTGGTCAGCACCTGCATTGGAAGTAGCAGGAGCAGTATATACAGTTACAGTTCCGCTTGCACAGGTTGAATTCGCACATAAGCCGGTACCTTCTGCTCTTACATAGAATGTAGTGGTAGCAGAAACGGTCACCGTGATTGTCGCACCTGTACCGATAGCAGTACCTGTACCACAGCCGCCTGCGTACCATACCCATTGTGCCGCATCGGTACCATCCGGGTTTTGACCAAGGGTACCACCTGTTACAGTCAGGGTAGTAGAGCCAGTGGTACAAATGTTCGGAGAACTTACGGTTACGCCGGTAGGATCAGTGGTAGGTGATTCTACATTTACAGAGAACGGAATTGTATTGGTACAACCACCATAATCATTTCTTACGGTCAGCAGGAAGTTGTAAGTACCTGCAGCAACACCGCTCGGAATAGGAACAGTGATTGGCCATGTAGTAATTGGTGTTTCGGCAACCGCACTGAACCCAGGCATTGCACCTGTGCTGGCAGCAGCGATACTATAATATAAAGGATTACCTGAAGTCGCAGTTGTATCCAGTGAGAAGGAAGTTGCGGTGTTACAGATGGTCACCGGTTTCAGGGTCACTGTTGGAACAGCTGTATAGTGCAGGGTCACTTCATCGGTAGTGGTAGCACAACCTGCGGTATTCGCGATACTCCATTGCAGTACTACATCCTGTGCTGTACCTATAGGAGTTACCGTTACAGTTGTATTATAAGCATGGATATCATCGATGGTTACACCATTACCGGAGATCACCGTCCAGGTACCTTCTTCTGCAAATATGCCGGTTGCGTCTGTGTTAGGAGGCGTAGCCGTCATCGTAAATACATTCGAAGTACCACACTGGATGGTGTCCTCACCTGCATAAGCAGCAGAAGCACCAGCTACGAGCGTCAGCGTATCGTATGCATAACCAATACAGGAAGAGTTGGCGGTAGCTTTCACAGTATACTGGAGGTATACGGTGGTACCTGCGTGTAGCAATGTAAAGGTAGCCCCCGGGTTATTTTTATTACCGGTAATGTAGTCAGAGAAGTCAACGTTGCTCGGATCAGACACACCGGGTCCTTCCACAGCAATATAAGACCATGTTCCTGATGTACCGGTAATCTGTGTACGGCCTGGGGTGAACGTACTGCTTCCGGTTTCCACACACTGGATCAGGTGCTTACCCGCAGGTGGCGCCGGTATATCTGTGAGTTTCACATGGAATGGTTCGGACTGCACGATACATTGGCCCGATTTGACGACGACCGTAAATACACTATCTGCGATCGTCTCTGTTGTATAAGTCATCGATGTCAGATCATTAAAATCTGTCAACAATACGCCGGTAGAATCGCTACCCTTATACCAATATATATGACCGCCAGTAGGAATTATAGCTGATAAGGTGTCGTTTACGGAGAAGGTAACTCTGCTACCCACGCAAATAGTGGTTGGTGTTGCAGAGATCTCCACTGTAGGTTTATCATCAACACTAATGCTTGCGCTGTTGGAGTCCACACAGGTTTTACCACCATCAATACCATAATAAATATATCCATATACGGTAATGGTGGTATCAGAAACCAGTGTGATCGAACGTTTAGGACCGACATAAGTGGTATCGCTCCATTTAAATTCATCAAAACCGCCCGAAGCCTGCAACTCGACAGTGGCGCCCTCACACACCTGGCTCTTGGTCAGGTAAAGGGTTGGCATTGGGAGGATAGTAATTTTGACCGCAGAGGAAGGGGAAGCACAGGTTTCTGAAGAGCTGCCACTTTCGTAGATCCTTACACGGAAATAATAATCTGCTGCTTCCGTTTTGGTAGCAGTCAGTTCGCCTTCAGCGATAAAGAGGGTGTCGTTGTTCGCAGTACCATAAGGTACGTTGAACCAGGTCACACCACCATCATCAGACATTTCCCACTGGTACTCCGGATTAGTGAAGTAGGTAGCAGGTGTATAAGCGGAGGTGATCACGGTAGGAGCGCCTTCACACAATACCTCTTTCAGGTTATCGGCCTGGCCTTCAATCTGTGCCGTGATAACGGGGCTACAATATTGGAATTCGATATCATCAACTGCAATATCGTTACCACAACCACCGTCGAAATTGTTTTTGATCCTTACCAGAACGTCTGTAACACCGGAAGGTACAGTGAATGAACCACCATACCTTTGCCATTGTGTTTTCTTGATGTTCATCGATACCGCATAGGTTTTAAATTCTGCGAGTACCTGACTGGTATTTGCCGCATTCAGTACCTGGAAGGTGACCCCAGCGTATTTATAACCGTTTACACAATTGTTGTTTAATACAGAGGCGCTATCCGTGTTAAGGAGCCAGGCGCTGAAGTTATACACGGAACCACGACAAAGTCCGGTCACTTCTTTCTGGAAGAAGATACTAGGCGTATAATCTGAGTTGGCCACCAGCATACCACCGCGGGTTAAACCGCTATGGTCCAGGGCAGCTACCCATTCAGGTCTAAGCTGTGTAGTATTGGATATTGCATAATAGTTATCGTTCAGGTCACCGGAAGCCTGATAAATATAAGTAATAGCGGAAGAAGGCGAATAGGCCATTCTTGACGTATTGGTCGGCAGGGTACCAAAGTTCTCCGAGAAACCGGGCATTTCGGCATTACCGCCACTACAGGTAGAAATGGTACAGTCTACAGCCACGACTGTTTTAGTCGAAGTAATGTCTGCACCATTTGTTCTTTTGAGTACGACTTTAAAGGTGTAAGTACCGGCAGTGAGGAACTGGATTGTCAGGGCCTGGGTTCCTGTTAGCTGAGTGGACTTGACGGTAGAATTGACGTCAGAGTACAGGATGGTATAATCTGCATCTGATCCTGTTGGCGTCGTGATTGTCCAGGTTGCCTTGCCGTTCTGGTTACTTGACAGTACGGCGTTCATACTAACAAATTTGGCCTGATCCGCAGTACTATTATTAGTTGACATACATACCGTATCCGGTATGTTGAAATACAGCGTTTGCGCCCGCGCTATACCCATGGCGAGGAACAAACAGCTATATAATAGGATTAGAATCTTTTTCATCTTCAATTATTTTGGGAAAAAACTATCAGAGAGGGCTGGATTAACAATCGGGCGCTCTTTGTGGTCTTTCATATTTTTGAGGGTGAAAAAGCAACCAACTCCACACGGAGTAGGCGATCCATGAAGTGTAAAGTGCTTTCATAGGCCTGGTTAAGTTTTACGATATGGCTTTAAATAATACTATTTTGAAATTAAAATTAACACTAATATAGTAAATAGAAAAAATGTGTATTACTTATAACCTAATATATAAAAGCAGAAATGGAAGTAATGGGGGAGAGGAATTTTGATTTTCAGGTACTTAATGAGGTTAAAATTATTTTTATATTTGAGAAGAAAAGTTATCCACATCGTCATTCCGTGAATAAAAAAGTTATATTTGACGATTGTTGTATCAATTATTTATCTACCTTTGCAGACCAAATTTGATGTAAGATGCCCAAAGTAAAGACTCATTCCCGGGCTAAGAAGACCTTCAAGGTAACCGGGAGCGGACAGATTAAGCGGTATAATGCCTTCAAAAGTCACTTGCTGACCAAGAAAGCTACCAAAAGAAAACGCCACCTGAGAGGTAGCAGCCTGGTTAGTTCCGCTAACCTGGATCTCGTAAAGAGAATGCTCGCACTCAGATAGTCGGAGTTTCAGAATTATTATTAACTAAAACGGAAAAAAGAGCACAAAATGCCTCGTTCAGTAAATGCAGTTGCTTCCAGAGCCCGCAGGAAGAAAATTTTAAAGCAGGCCAAGGGTTTTTATGGTAAACGTAAAAACGTTTATACCGTAGCCAAGAACGTATTGGAGAAAGGTCTTACATATAGCTATGTAGGCCGTAAATTAAAGAAGAGAAACTACCGTCAGTTGTGGATCGCGCGTATTAACGCTGCAGTTCGTGCTGAAGGTATCACTTATTCTGAGTTCATCCACAAGCTGTCAGTTAAGAATATCGATCTGAATAGAAAGGTATTGGCTGATCTGGCTATGAATGAGCCTGAGACTTTCAAGAAGCTCGTAGCAACCGTTAAATAAGCGGTAGCCTCCAACGATACAACAAAAAGAGCCGGTGCTGTATAGCACCGGCTCTTTTATTTATTTCCAGCCCGCCGCAGGCGCACGCAAAAAAGAGCTTTCGCCATAGGCGAAAGCCCTTTTTTATATTATAAATGATTTATAATCTGTTTCAAATTTCCCTCCCTTCGGGAAAATCCCCACTATCGAAGAACCACTTCCACTCATCGTCGCATACACTGCACCCTGTCTATACATTTCCTCTTTAATTTGTGCTAATTCCGGATGCGCACTAAATATGGGAATCTCAAAATCATTCTTCATCAATCCCTTCCATTCCTCCACCGGCCGCTTTATCACCTCCAGCAAAGAAATATCAGGTTCCCCCGGCGTCAGTTGTTTAAACGCCCACCCCGTATTCACATGTATATCCGGATACACCAACACAAAGGTCCATCCTTTTAAGTCAAGTTCCACCGGTGTCATTACCTCGCCACGCCCTGTAGCATAACACGCCTTATTCAAAACAAAAAACGGGCAATCACTGCCCAACGCAGCAGCATACTCTACCAACTGCTCCGTTGTCAATCCCAGCTGAAAACGCTGATTCAAATGCATCAACATAAACGCAGCATCTGCCGAACCACCGCCCAGCCCTGCGCCAATTGGAATATGCTTATGCAGATGTATATCCACTTCTGCAATAGAAGGGAAATCCTTCTTCAGCAAATGCCACGCCTTCAGGCATAAATTATCATCTGCAGCACCTGGTATTGCAATACCACTGCTGTTAAATTGTAATGTTCCCGGACTCAACACCTCCAGCGCATCTGTGAGCTGCAAAGGATAGAATACCGTCTCCAGGTCATGAAAACCATCCGCACGCCTGCGGACAATATGCAGACCCAGATTTATCTTGCAATTTGGAAAAACGATCATGCGGAAAAAAGGTATAATTTATCTGCTCTTCCGGCTATTGATCTCATCGCGTATCGCGATCGCCCGGATATAATCTTCCTGTTCCAATACTTCCTGTAGCAGTTGTGTAAGCTCATCCAGGTTCAGGACTTTCAGATCATCCTCAGCACCTTTTTCGTGTTCTGAAATGGTCGGTGTGACAGGTTTCAATCCCTTCTTGCCTGCAGGGTCATCGAGTAGGATACCGGCACTGTTCAGGATATTTTCGTAAGTAAAGATGGGACAACCAAAACGCACGGCTAATGCCAATGCATCGGAAGTACGTGAATCTATCTCAATGGTTTCATCATTACTGTAGCAGACAAGTTTTGAATAAAAAATCCCTTCCTGCAAATTGCTGATGACCACTTCGTGCAATTCAATGTTGAATGCATTCATAAAGTTTTTCATCAGATCGTGTGTCAGTGGGCGGCTGGGTTGCATTTTTTCAAGCGCTACAGCAATGGCTTGTGCTTCGAATCCACCTATTACAATAGGTAATCTGCGCAAACCGTTCACTTCCCCCAGTACGACGGCGTATGAATGTGTTTGTGTAATGCTGTGCGAAAGGGCAACTATTTCCAGTTCTATTTTTCTCATATCTGTCCTGCGTTGTCGCTGAATATTTTATAAGTCGTGAAGTTAGAAAAAATATTCCTTATCTAAAAATTACGTAATGCTTGATAAACCTGAAAATTAGCTGCTGTCTTCGACAGCAGCTAATTTTCAAATGTAAACTTTTTAACTTTTTAACGCCTTCACGGCCGCTGTCAATTTCGGCACTACCTCAAATGCATCTCCTACAATCCCGTAGTCTGCCGCCTTGAAAAAAGGTGCCTCCGGATCTTTATTAATGACCACAATCACCTTGCTACCATTAACCCCTGCCAAATGTTGTATTGCACCCGATATTCCTATAGCGATGTACAAATTTGGCCGCACGGTCAGCCCAGTCTGCCCCACATGTTCATGGTGTGGGCGCCAGCCAGAATCTGCTACCGGCCTTGAACAGGCTGTACCTGCTCCCAATGCCTTTGCCAGATCTTCTACCAGCCCCCAGTTTTCTGGGCCTTTCAATCCACGGCCACCACTCACTACGATCTCTGCTTCCGTCAGCGGTATCTCTCCACTCACCGTTTCTACTTTACTCACTTTTACTTTAAAATCCCCATCATTAACTGCAGTGGGGAAAGCCGCTACTGTCGATGTATTGGAAGATTTCTCCACCGCAAAGGTATTCGGCATGACCGCTATCACCTTTTTCGCTGCAGTGATATTTATGTTGGCAAATGCCTTGCCAGAGAAGACACTCTTTTTTACCACAAAGCCATTGCTGGTATCCGGATAAGAGATTGCACCAGACACAAACCCTGCCTTGAGGCGGGCTGCAACTCTCGGGGCGATTGCTTTGCCGTCAAAGTTGTGTGGGAATACGATCACATCGGCACCTTCCTGCTCTGCAGCAGCTGCTATGATCTTTGTAAATACACTTCCTTCTGTTTCATTCAGGCGGGCATCTGCCGCATGCAACACCTTGCCTGCACCGTAATTGCCCAGTGCTGTCAATTCACCCTCCGGTACTTCACCCAGCACCAGCACGGTCGCAGTTGTATTAAATTGTTGTGCTACTTTTGCACCATATTGTATCGCTTCAAAAGCCGCCTTCTTGATCTTTCCCTGGGCCTGATCTGCAAATATGAGGACTGACATATCGGTTTGGCTGTTTAGATTTTTGAATAATGTTCGCAGGCGGGCGCCTGACGTGGAATGATTTTTCTTAACGGGGTATTCGGTAAAACCGGTTAACTTAAATCACTTTAGCGTCTTCGTGCAATAGCTTTATCAGCTCTTCCACATTATCTGGGCTAATCATTTTTACACCTGCTTTTGCTGGTGGCAGCTCAAAACTGGCAATGGTAGTCAGCGTATCGGCTGGTGCCGGCTCTACTACCGCCAGTGGCTTGGTTCTTGCAGCCATTATACCACGCATATTGGGGATGCGGGCTTCGGCCATTCCTTTCTGGCAGGATACGACTACAGGCAGTGCTACAGTTACGATCTCCTCACCACCTTCAATTTCCCTGTTGATAGTGGCTGTATTGTCGCTCAGCTCCAGCTTTGCAGCGATTGATACATAAGGAAGATCCAGCAACTCTGCGACCATACCACCAATGGCAGCGCCATTGTAATCGATGGTTTCTTTTCCTGTCAGGATCAGGTCATAACCCTGTTGCCCGGCATGGGCTGCAATCTGCGCAGCAATAAAATAGCTGTCGGGACTATCTGTGTTCACCCTGAAGGCTTCATCGCCTCCTAATGCAAGGGCTTTACGGATAATGGGCTCCGTATCAGCACCACCCACGGTAATCAGATGTACAGTAGCATTGAGGGACTCTTTCAGTTCCAGCGCCCTGACCAGGGCATACCATTCATCGTAGGGGTTGATGATGAATTGTACACCTGCTTCATTGAATTTCGTGTTGTTGTCTGTGAAAGCTATTTTTGCAGTCGTGTCCGGAGTTTTACTGATACATACTAATATCTTCATGGCCTTAACTGTTTTATGAAATAAAGCGGTATGAGCAAATATATTTAAATAATGGATAGGATAGCCAGTATAAAAGAATTTTTGAAACAGACGCCTAATGACAGCTTTCTGAAGCATGCATTGGCGCTGGAATATATAAAACTGGGCAACGATGCGGATGCCCGTCTGCAGTTCGAAGAGTTGCTGACACACGAACCGGGGTATGTAGGCTCGTACTACCACCTTGGCAAACTGCTGGAAAGGGCAGGAGCGGAGCAGGAAGCCATCGCCGTTTACGAAAAAGGCATGGAAATGGCAAAAGCTGAAAATAACAGGCATGCCTACAATGAACTGCAGATGGCACTTGACGATCTGCTTTAAGAAAATAACAATCGAATCAACACTATGGAACTTATTAACAGGTTTAAGGAATATATCGCAGCAGAAAAGTTGTACCAACCAGGAGACAGGATCTTGCTGGCTGTAAGCGGCGGCGTGGATTCCGTCGTGATGGCACACCTGTACAAACAGGCGGGCATTGACTGTGGCATTGCACACTGCAATTTTCAGCTCAGAGGGGTAGAATCTACAAGAGACGAAACATTCGTGACCGCACTGGCCAATGAACTGGGAGTACCATTGTACTCCATTCGCTTTGATACCGAAGTATACGCTAATGAAAAACGTGTATCCATCCAGGTGGCAGCCCGTGAACTGCGTTATACATGGCTGGAAGAGATCCGTCAGCAACAGGGGTATGCATTCCTCGCCACCGCACATCACATGCAGGACAATGTAGAAACAGTACTCATGAATTTCTCCAAAGGCACCGGTATTGCAGGTCTTCACGGTATATTACCCCGTCAGCAACACCTGATCCGGCCATTGCTCTTTGCACAAAAAGAAGATCTGGTGGCCCTGGCAACAGCGAACGGTTGGGGATTTGTAGAAGACAGTTCTAATATAACAGTAAAATATACACGCAATTTCTTCCGGCACAAAGTCATCCCCGTTATACAGGAGACCTTTCCGGCGGTTGTACCCCAAATGGCGGCCAGTATAGACCGTTTCAGGGAAGCAGAACAACTGTATACGGAAGCAGTACTGAGGCATAAAAAACGGTTGCTGTTCAAACAGGGGGATAATTTTAAAGTACCTGTACTAAAGCTCCAAAAAGCGATACCCCTGCAAACAATTGCCTGGGAGATCTTCAAAGACTTTGGCTGTAGTGCCCCGCAATTACCACAGGTGATCGATCTGCTGCAATCAGAACCCGGCAGACTGGTAGAAACTACCACCCACCGGATTATCCGCGACAGAGTGTGGCTGTTAATTACGCCACTGGAAGCTCCGGAAGCTCCCCTGATTGTGATTGAAAAAGAAACAGCAGTTGTGCCAGTGAAAGGAGGGTCCCTGAAGTTGAAGATCCGAAGCAGTGAAGGTGCCCCCATTCCTGGTTCTCCGCACATGGCCTGCCTGGACATGGATACTTTACAATTCCCATTGCTCATGCGCCGCTGGAAACAGGGAGATTATTTCTACCCATTAGGCATGCGGAAAAAGAAAAAGCTGAGTCGCTTCTTCATAGATCAGAAATTATCATTGATACAGAAAGAGAATATATGGGTGCTGGAATCCGCCAAACGAATAGTCTGGATCATCGGTATGCGCATAGATGACCGGTGTAAGATTACCCCCCATACCAGCAATATGTTGGTGCTGGAGTGGCAGCCTATTTAAAGTTTTGAATCAGACTGCTGAGTTCCGGAAAGGAGTGTTTTTTCAGACAAAAATCATAGAAATGTTGTGCTGAAACAAGGTATTCCTCGTAAGTAAATGGTTTTACCATATAGGACAGGGCACCTAATTGACGGCACTGATGCATTTCCATTACATTCATGGAAGAGGAGAAGATAATCACTGGAATGTTCTGGTATTCGGGAATGTTCTTTAGTTCACGTAAGGTTTCTGTGCCGCTCATCCTCGGCATATTCAGGTCCAGCACAATCAGGGAAGGAAGGGTTCCTGCATCCAGTGAAAGCTGTTCCATATGCTGTAATACTTTTTCTCCATCTTCAACAAGTAAGGGCACATCAGGCAGATTGATGGCATTGAAAGCGTCCTGCATAATAAAGCGATCCTCCAGATCATCATCGGCCAATAATATTTTCACTATTTTTTCTTCCATACGTGATTGCTACCAATTCCTTATGAGTGATGAAGAGACTCCCGTAGAAAAAAATCCACTAATTGATTCTTGATCCACATTGGTATTGTAGGGATATTTACTTCCTTTCTCAATCCGGGTGGTCTCAGATTTTATCAGATGGCTTGTTTCGCTTAGCTGGAGCCTTGATTCAAAGACACAATTGCAAAAAGCAGGCCGTGTAAAATGAAAAAGCCGCTTGGGACATAGACCCAAGCGGCTTTTCAATATCGTATTGCCCTTTTAAAAGAAAGAGGGGTGCATGAGTTGATTCAGGAAGTACAAAACAATCTGCGGCTTGAAAATAATCGGGAAGATCAGACCGAATATAGCTCCCCACAAGTGCGCAGAGTGATTGATACCATCGCCGTACTGACGTTTATCCAGGTAAGCCGTCATCACGATGTACAATACTGCGTACAGGATCAGCGGCATAGGAAATATCAGTACATAGATTTTCGCCCATGGTGCAAATAATACGGTTGCGTAGATCACAGCAGATACAGCACCGGATGCACCTATGGAAGAATAATGGTCATCGTTTTTGTGCTTAATATAAGTGGGAATACCTGATAAGATAATCCCTAACACATAAAATATCAGGAAGTAAAATTTAGACTGAAAGATAGCTTCGAATGTTTGTTCTATAAAGCGTCCGCAGAAGTAGAGGGAGAGCATGTTGAAACCCAGGTGCATCAGGTCAGCGTGTACAAGACCACAGGTGAAGAAGCGGTAGTACTGCTTACGATCTCTGATCATGGTTGGGCGCAGGCTCAGGTCGTAAATCTTCTCCGGATTGTAGAACATTGTAGTGAGTGATACCAGGCAGGTGATCAGAATAATTGTATGCGTTAAAGTAAAGCCTTCCATGTTGAGTCAAATAATTTATTGGTTGTAATTTACTTAAAATTATCACTGATGATGATATTTTTCCCGGTTCAAAACTGTATACGCCCTGTAAATTTGTTCCGTCATAATCAATCTTACCAACTGGTGCGGAAATGTGAGTGGCGAGAGGGACATTTTCAACTGTGCCCTTTCCAGCAAACTACTATCGATCCCATAGGCCCCGCCAATCAGGATAATTAACTGCCTGGTGCCTGCATTTGCCCTTTGCTGCAGAAAATCTGCCAGTTGCAGGGTCGTATGCATCTTTCCATGTTCATCCAGGGCGAGGAGGTAATCCTGGGGTTGGAGCATGTCCATAATCATCTTCGCTTCCGCCTTTTTGAGCTCCGGGACAGACAGACTTGCCGCCTGCTTCACCGTAGGGATCAGCCTGAGCTCAAAATCTGTATAATGCTGTAACCGCTTCTGGAAAACCGCTATACCATCTCTGATGTATGCGTCATTTTCCTTCCCGATGCTCCAGAGTTGTATTTTCATGATGATAGATCTATAGTATGCACAAAAGAAAAGCCCGTTTCATGTAGATGAAACGGGCTTTTTGGGTGACCTCGTCTGGATTCAAACCAGAAACCTTCTGATCCGTAGTCAGATGCTCTATTCAGTTGAGCTACGAAGCCATTTGGGAGGGCAAATTTAGAAAATATTTTTCAGACTACCAAATTTTGCCTTTTCTTTTTTTGAAGGAGAAAAGTTTTGATCTCTTTTAGTACAAAACTTTCCTCTCTTTTGTGACCTCGTCTGGATTCAAACCAGAAACCTTCTGATCCGTAGTCAGATGCTCTATTCAGTTGAGCTACGAGGCCATTCCCGTGATTGGGATTGCAAAAGTAGACTTTATTTTTAAATCACCAAAAAAAATTATGCCTTTTTTCTGTCTAACTGAAATGGCCCTATGAAAACGGCTTTTATTCGACAGGCAAATAAACCCTGAAAATCGCTCCCCTACCGGCTTCACCGCTTGCAGTGATAGCCCCATGGTGGTTCTCCATAATTTTTTTACAGATAGCTAATCCAATTCCCGTACCCTCATAAGTGTTCCGATCATGTAGTCTGTAAAAGATATCAAAAATCTTTTCATTGAACCTCGGCTCGAACCCCATGCCGTTATCTGAAATGCGGATACAATAAAAACTTTTATCAGCAGGCAATACCACTTCGAGTATGTCCCGGCCTTTCTCTACCTGGCAGTTGATATAAATTTCAGGCGGTACACCTGGCCGGGCAAATTTGATCGCATTGGAGATCAGGTTCAAAAATAATTGCCCCATCTGGTGGGTCACGATACGGAGATCCTGAGGCATAGACTGAACGGAAAGCAGTCCTTTCTTTTGCGCCAGTTCTTCTTCCAGTTCAGCTCCTACCTCCAAAATAATCGGTTCCAGGTTGCCCAGGGTAAACATATTATTCCGGTTGTTCATCATGCTATAGGAAAGAATATCGTCTACCAGGTGTTGCATTCTGCTGGCAGAATTGCGGATCTTCTCAATGTGTACTTTGATGACTTCCGACAGATTGTCGCCACCCTCATACACAATTCTCGACGACATGAGTTGAATCTTTCTTAAAGGTTCTTTCAAATCGTGCGAGGTGATCCAATTGATATTAGAAAGCTCCTGGTTGGCCTGTTGCAGGCGTTCATTCAGCACACGAAGCCTGTTTTCTTCATTACGGAGGTAAGTGAGATGGAAATGGTTTTGCAGGGAAGTGGCAAAGCGGATCGCTGCATTGATCTCCGAAGCCCTGAATTCAGCCGATTGGTACTTAACCATCTCTTTCCATATTTCAAATGACTTACGGGGTGTCAGGGGCTTTCCCTCCGCTTTCTTCTGCAACGCAGTATCAGGTCTTCCCGCCCATTTTACAGTACGTTCCAGTTCTTCACGGAACCAGATCACACAGCTATCGGTTGGTTTACCCATAGCATGAAAGATCACGCCGGATCCATATTTACTCATCGTAACGCCATCTGGATAACGCTTACTGAGGCAGTTTGTAGAAAAGAGACTCGACTTTACATTATCCCCTACCCAGCGGATCAGTCCCAGGACTTTATCCCTGGAAGGTACCAGCCCTTTTTCATAGATCTTGCCTTCGTGCAGCAGGACAACCCCGGTCGCATTCGTCACTGAAAGGAGGGAGGTAAACTGCTCAAATTTCTGACTCAGGTCTTCATCGTGATCAATCTGGTTCAGTAGCAGCTGCAGATGTGCTTCCACATTTACATTTACGGCATGCTCCTCAGCTACCTGCTGTACCCGGATCTGCGAACTCAGAAAGTGCCCCTGGAGTAAAGCCGCCTTTTTTTGCTGGGACGACAGGATCAGTGGCTCGGAATGATGGCAGGCGATCAGGCCCCATAAATTGCCTTCCATAATGACGGATACGCTCATGGAAGCCCCTACGCTCATATTTTTGAGGTATTGCACATGGATGGGAGATACGCTCCGGAGACCTACATCGCTCAGGTCCAGCTGCTGCACAGGCTCCTGCTTTGTGGCAATGGTCAGCAATGGCACCGGCTCATACTGTACATCCGGAATAAGACGGAGCAGGTTGTGGAGGTACAACTCCCTCGCCTGTGGCGGTATATCTGTATGTGGGTAATGCAGATCCAGGTAAGGCGGTAAACCCTCCCGGCAGTATTCTGCAAAAACTTCCCCGTTGTATTCTTTGTCAAAGCGGTAAATCATGACCCTGTCAAACCCCGTAATACGGGCTGTCTCGGCCGCAATGTTCTGACAGAGTTCTTTGAGGGTCCTGGAATGCTCTATAAAGCCAATAAAGCCCCTTGTCTGATCGAAGGCATAGTCTGGGTCATTTATTTGATCGAGGCGTTTTTCGATACTTAAAATGCGAAATTCGCCGCTTTCGTGGATGGTCGTCTGCAGGTCACCGGCGATGATAGGATGAAATGGAGAATTTTCTGCATCCAATAAGGGTTCTACCTTTTCCCAAAGAGCCGGGTGGATAGCAGCCAGGGATTGACCCAGGATTTCAGCTGGTTGTTTATCAATAAATTGGTGGGTATTTGCGCTACAGTACCGGATCACCCCGCTGGCCGGTATAATGGCCAGTAACATGCCATGGGGCTGGATGCTGCCAGGGATATGTATCGGTTCACTTTCACAATTCCCTATGGTCAGTACCTGCTTGTTGACAATCTCAATAATATTCATGCATAAAATGCCGGGATTAATCGGCATAAACTAATATCGTCAAAATTTGGTCCAAAGCCCCATTTTTTCTCCCTTAAACAAAGGTGCGCACACCTGATGAAGAAGTATACGCCTGCCGGAATTCCTTAGGAGTGCAATCCTTTTTTTTGCGGAAAATCCTATTGAAGTTTGATATATTATTGAACCCACATTTATAGGCGATTTCATTAATACTATGCGTGGTTTCTATTAACATGCGGGAAGCATGACCCAGCCGGATTTCTATAAGCGTATCTACAAATGTCTTCCCGATCTTCAGCTTAAAAAAACGACTAAAAGACACCTCTGTCATCGACGCTATTTTTGCCGCCTCTCCAAGAGTGACATTTTTGTCAAAATGCTCGTTCAGGTATTTCATCACATTGTCAATCCGCCGGCTGTTGTAAGAGAGCGTTTCCGTATTCCGAAAACTTGCATCCGACAGGATCCTGATATTCCGGGAAATAGAGAGGTCATGGAGAATAGACAGTAATTCCAGTACAGAGTCAAATCCCTGCTTGTGTGGCAGCTGTATTAACCGGGGCATTATACTTCCCACCGTCTCCTGCGAAAAAAGAATACCCCGAAGCGATCTTTCCAGCATACTTCTGATAAAACTCATCTGGTTCCGCTGTAAAAATTTATCATCAAACAGGTCCCTGTGAAACTGAATGGTGATCTCGCGGATTACCCCTCCGGCATGCTTGTGCGTAAACCACCCATGCTGAAGATTGGGGCCTACAAGTACCAGTTCCAGGTCGCCGATTTCCTCCATATGATCCCCAATGATGCGCTTTGCACCCGTGGCATGCTGGATAAAATTCAGTTCAAACTCCTCGTGATAATGCAATGGGAAATCAAAACCCGTCTTCTCTCTGGCAAATAATGTGAAGCAATCATTGGGTGTCAGCGGAGTGATCTCCCGTAATAATTTTTCTCTCATAACGATGGCATTCTATCTGCAAGGTAGTAAAAAAGTATTATTTGGTGCACAGAAGCTACAACGCCATTATAACACCAATATGAGAGACAAAATACAACATTGAGATAAAAAAGTATTAAAACCCGGAATGAAATACGCCAAACCTTTATGGCATATCTTTCTTCCTCGCCAACGGGAAAACAAACACCCTCATCAAAATCATCCCCAACACAATACCAATCAAAAAAACCACCAATACATTATACAATGAGATATTTCTACACTCCACAGGATCATCCGTAAGGCCCAGCCACGGCATCCTTTTCGCCAACATCAAACTCGTCGTAAACGACAGCCCAAACAACACAATCAGCCCTATAAACAAATACAACACCTTTTGCCGCCATTTCCAATCCGCGCCATCCATCCGCACTTTATACGCATACACCACTCCAATTATCACCACACAAACAAACAGAAATATCGTCAGGTATTTAAAATATTCATCACTGGCATAATTCTCTGCCCTGATACCGCAAGGATCATGAAACAGCATATGGATCGCCCGGATCTCATGCCTGAACCTCAACTTAATCCGCGTCCACAAACTCAGTTTTTTTACAGGCAATGGTGTTAATCTCACCGTATCCATCCAAACTGTATCCGCCACCACAAATTTATCCGTCAGCTCATCCCACAACTCCCCATACCCGTCATCCGCTCCCAGCGGACAAATTGCCACTCCACCCAATCCATTCCTCAATACATAATCATACTTCACATCCAGCGTAGTCGGATCATTAAACCAGATCTGCACGGTCTTGCCATTCTCCATCTTCTCTACATACGCTGATGCTGCTGTCACATCATAATTGATCATCGTATCTGCCGGAAACGCTTTTTTAATATCCTTATACGCTACATAGGAATAACTCTTCCCCGTCCATTTAATCCCATCATAAGGAAGCATCACAATAAATTGCCCAGGTGCGATAAGCTGATTCACATACCTTGACACTACAGCTTCTATACTGTAATTATTATTCCCTTTCAATGGATCACTACTACCCACTGTAGCTGGCGCCTCTGTAAAATTGATCAGGAAATATTTCACCATCGGGGCGAGCTCTCTCAAATCATACGCCTTATTTTTATCATACGCAGGTATCGTGATTGATACACTATATTTTCCAGGTGCACTATGATCAAGATAATTATATAGTATCGTCACAAATCTTACAAACGCTTCCCGCTCATTTTGTTTCAAATCTTTAAACCAGACATTCACCCCAGCTGCCTCCTGATCCTGCAACGCCAGCAACAAAGAATCTACCAGCTCAAACTGCTGCTCTTCATTTTGTAATAATCCCTTACCTGCTGATAGGGTAAGCAATGTCTTACAAACACCTTTGCTGGCAGCAGTCAATATTTTGGATGATCCCGGCGGTGCAATGGAAAGATAACTCAGCGAAGTGAAATTGTAATTCAAATATGCATCTCCATTATCCTTCGCCTGAATACCGATCACTTCTGCCTCGTGCCCTAACTTTATTTTATACGTTATTCCTGTAGTATCATTGAGTCTCAAGGTATCTACCTGATCAGGGGGTCTGCTGTATAGGGTCCGGATTGTTTTCAATCGTTGTTGTTGTGCTGTATCATTCCGGATCATTGCTTCCTTTTGCTTTAACAGCGGTATGAGCTTCGCTGCCAGCTCGGTCATCTCTTCATCAGTAATAGTCGCTTTCACTAATACAGTATCTGACTTTCGTTTAGATAAACTATCGTTTAGTAGTTGCCGTAATTGCCCGAAGTTTTGACTTCGTTCATTATCCAATGCCCAGTTCAGGTATTTAATCGCTGCCGGCGTAGCTACCAGCGAATCCACAAAAAGTCCGTTGACGATGGTGATCATGCGCTGCTGTTCACGTCTGTGCGCGTTTTTTCTGAACTGTAACATTTCAGTGATCCGCTTTAGCAGTTTCGTCTTGAAAGCCGTGTCCTTCGGCATTTGCTGGCACACAGCAACAGTAGCAGTCATGGTATTACCTGCAAAGAAGAATAGCGTAAGGATGAATAATATAAAACGGAGATAATCCCGCATGCACGGTCTCATTACTTCAATTTAATGTTGTGACTTTGGGCGAGGTCAATGATGCAATAGTAAGGAATCCTCGTAAAAAATATATAATTATTTATTCAAAATAAAATTTGAATAATTTTTATTAACTCCTATATTGCACGTAATTAAGAATTCCTAGCCCGCAGAATTCAAATACTAATTAATTAAACAACTTTAATGACTCCTTAACACTGACGTATCCTAACGTTACGATTGCCTGTTCCCAATATAAGATCCCTCACAATATTGAGTAACTGATATCGTATCGGGCATTCTAAACATATTCTATAACATGGTATGATCATAGTATGTGCTTGCTAACATACATGGTTATACGGGTTGATATTGTCTTAAAACGACCGACATGATCTATGAGACCCTTTCCTGCATTTCTGATGAGATCAATAAATATTTCAACAGGCAACTGCATCTCAGCGAAGACAAAGTAGTGTTGTCGTCCATCGTCAACCAGGATGGTACTATTGCAATCCAGGGCGAAAATAAGGTTGTACTTACGCTCATTAACGTAGAAAAAGAACCACTCGGCAAAAGCGCACCAGGCTTTAATAACGGTAATGTAGCAGCACGAAGCATGCCCCCGGTATGCATCAACCTCTATATACTATTTGCAGCTTATTTCAGTAGTAATAACTATGCGGAAGCATTGCGCTTTCTCTCTTTTATTATTGCATACTTTCAGTCCAGAAATGTGCTGACAAGTGCGAATACTCCTTCGCTGGACAAGCGGATAGATAAACTGATGTTTGAAATGGAGAGTCTGGGTACAGAGCGGTTGAATAATGTATGGGCCACCCTGGGTGCGAAGTATATGCCATCTGTGATATACAAGATGCGTATGCTCACATTCGATGAGGGCGTCATCAGGGAATACAGGCCTGATGTATCGGCACCATCCGGGAGTACCAGCCTTGTATAATTGGGTTTTGTATATAGATATTCATGAGCTATACACTGTTAACAGCGGTTCATTTCCGTCACCACTATTACGCTTCAACCAGGTATGATCAGCTGCAGGTACACATCCCTGTTGCCACGGCAAGAGATCTGCGACGTTATGGCTTGCTGCTGCGGCAGCAGGCTGATGGTATCACCTTGTCTTTTGATGATACCATACTCACCAGGGAAAACATCCTACAGGATGCTTTGACCCTCATTTTTGACCTGTCTTTAAAGGATCACCTCTTTTATAATTACACGGATCTGCAGCAGCACGATCTGCGGAATAGTATACTCCTGTTCACCAATAAAAATAATTCTACGGGCAGGTTACACCAGGAATTATACGTTTCCGCTAGTGAAGTTGCTCCGCTGACAGTACCCTGCTTTGTCCGGCCGTTTGGCCAAATTGAATTGCTGCTGACACAGGAATTACAGTCGAACTATGAGATTCATTTTGCACCGAAGGCTACACACTGGCACTATTTCCTGATGAGCGGGCACTTGCAGGAGATAGCGAAACCAGCTGTAGTGGACCCTTCCGGCACTACGACTTTCAAGGGACCGCAATCTGCTGTGTTGCCGGATGGCCGGAACGTCATTACATTTATCTCCGACACACCCGTCACATTAGCACAGCAACAGTCGCCTTTCATGCTGGTAGATTATGCTACAGGCAGTGATGCCTGGCGTGTAGTCATACCAGAATTGCCCAAACCGGATGTCAGCAGAATATCTGCCGCAGGTGGTGACCCACTGCTTTCGTCTGAGATCTTTTTATACTAATTGTTAAACTGCTCTATCTATGGCCTCACTAATGACACCAGGCGTTTATATCGAAGAAAAGAACGCCTTCCCCAGCTCGGTGGTCGCCGTCGAAACAGCGGTTCCTGTATTTATCGGCTACACGCAGATAGCCGAACGATTCGGGAAATCGCTGATCAACAAGCCCACCCGCATTACTTCCTTTGCGGAGTTCGTAGCGAACTTCGGTGAAGGATTTAAAGCGAAGTTTACCATCGCTGCGGCAGACCCTGCCAAACCCGGTGAAACCTTTATGATCGATAAAAAACCTTTTACGGTAACGATCAATGAGAAAAATACATTGTACCTCTTCAACAGTATTCGTCTCTTTTACGCAAACGGTGGCAGTAACTGTTATATCGTTTCCGTTGGCACCTATGGCGATAAGCCTGATGGAATTGAAATTGCCGGGGAAGACTTTTTCGGCTCTGCTACCAAACCGAATATCTTCGACCTTCTCAAAAAGGAATACGAACCAACCCTGGTGGTCATTCCTGATGCCATCGCACTCGGCGAAGCAGCATACAATACCATTTACACCAAAGTACTCGCGCACTGCCAGGAAACGCAGAGCCGCTTCGGCATCTTCGACCTGGCACAACAAGGCCTGACGGACACCACGGAAGATGTAGTGAAAAAATTCAGGGATGGTATTGGTATCAATTCACTGAACTATGGCGCTGCCTATTACCCCTGGCTAAAAACAGCCATCGTACAACCTAGCGAAGTCACCTTCGCCAATCTGGACGACAAGGTTGATCTGAGCACGCTACTGCCGGAAGTGAACGCGCAAAAAATCGTAACCACCTTCAAAGCTGTCGCTACACCTGATGATGATGCAAAAAAGAATTATCACCAGTCCCTCAAAGCCGCCAGCCCTACCTACACCAGTATCATTGAAGAAATCCGGTCACGCCTGAATGAACTGCCTCCCAGCGGCGCTATTGCAGGACTGTATACCATGGTTGACAATAACCGTGGTGTATGGAAATCTCCCGCCAATGTGAGCATCAACATGGTGACAGCACCTGCTGTAAACATCTCGCATGATGAGCAGAAAGACCTGAACGTCGACGTGATGGCCGGTAAGTCTATCAACGTGATCAGACCTTTCCCAGGTATCGGTGTTCTGGTCTGGGGTGGTAGAACCCTGGACGGTAACAGCGCAGACTGGTGCTATGTCAATGTTCGACGCACCCTCATCATGATCGAGCAATCTATCAAGCTGGCGACCCGTGCATATGTATTCGAACCAAACGATGGCACAACCTGGGTGACCGTAAAAAGCATGATCAACAACTTCCTGAACAACCTCTGGAAACAAGGCGCTCTTGCAGGTGCCGCACCAGAAGCTGCTTATGATGTGCAGATCGGCTTAGGCACCACCATGACCCCACAGGATATCCTGGAAGGCAAGATGCTCATCACGGTTAAAGTAGCCATCGTTCGGCCTGCAGAATTTATCGTGATCACATTCCAGCAACAAATGCAGCAATCATAATATTTTTTCACCCCCTAAAATCATTATAAAATGGCAGATGACGGATCAGCACAGTCACAGACGGTGTGGCCTTTGGTCAAATTCTCCTTCAAGGTGATGTGGGACGGCGCAGAACTGATTTTCCAGGAAGTCACTGGGTTATCGTCCGAAACACAGATCATCGAATACAGAGGTGGCAGTAGCCCTGTATACTCCACAGTGAAAATGCCGGGTATACAGAAGTTCTCAAACATTACCCTGAAGAAAGGCATCTTCAAAGGTGACAAAGCTCTGTGGGACAAATACAGCGCTATCAAGATGAACACCTACAAACGCTCCAGCATCGTTATCAGTCTGCTGGACGAAGGTCAGCAGGTAGCGATGAGCTGGACATTGAAAAATGCCTTCCCATCAAAAATTACGGTGACAGACATGAAATCTGATGCGAACGAAGTGGCCGTAGAAACTATGGAAGTGGCTCACGAAGGTTTAGCTCCAAGTTGATAAATTATGCCGTTTCCCAACACCACTTATTATCCGCCTACGGGCTTTTTTTTCAAGGTGGCATTCGTAGGCATCTTTGGTATGCAGGAAGGCAACTTCATGGAAGTAAACGGCCTTTCTGTATCTATTTCGCCCGAAGAAGTAAAGGAAGGAGGAGAGAACCGGTTCACCCACCGGCTCCCTTCTCCTCCCAAATACGGCAACCTGGTACTGAAGCGGGGCATGGTCATCGAATCTCCGCTCATACTATGGGCACAGCAATGCATCAATGAATTTTCCATCAAACCGAAAACCATCATTGTACAACTGCTGGAAGAGAATGCTATGCCCATCGCTATCTGGTCATTCTTCAATGCATATGCCGTAAAACTGGATTATAGCGGCCTCACTGCCAAAGAAGGACAGATCGTGATTGAAACACTGGAACTCGCTTATGATTTCTTCGAAAAAACCTTGTAACCATGGCGCTTGAAATACGTGAACTGGTCATCAAAGTCACCATTACCTCAGGTCAGACACCCAGACTGGAAGTACCGGATGCAGCCCTGATCCGCCAACTGAAGGATAAGATTGTAAAGGAGTGTATGCAACAATTAAAAGCAGGTTTGAAAACCAGCGCTGAAGACAGATAAACGACGCACAATGCCACAACTGACCAAACTAAAAATAGAGGCGTACAGTGATATGGCCTGTACGCAATCTGTGGGCAAATCTATCTATGCCATGATCAATCCTGCCAGCTTTTCCAAAAGCTATATGACGGATTATAAGAGCAGTGAGGAAATGAATAAGAGCAAGGATACTAAAACATTCAAAAGCAGTGCTGCCAGGTTTGAACTGAGCCTGGTGATTGATGGCACAGGTGTGATACCGTTTCCTGACGGCATCAGATCTGTTGATGATTATATCGACAAACTCAGTGATGTGGTATCCCGTTATGATGGAAATCTCCATCACCGTCACTACCTGAAAATAATATGGGGTGATGTGCTGGTCACTGGTGTCAGTGAAGGCCTCACCATTAACTATAAATTATTCGATTCCGGTGGCGCTACCCTCCGTGCAGAGGCGAAACTCAGACTGGCAGAAACGAAAGACTTTCTGACCAAGAACAAGGAAGCAGGCAAAAACTCTCCGGATCTTACACATATACTTACCGTCAGGGCAGGAGATACACTGCCCCTGATGGCATACCGTATTTATGGCAATTCTTCTTTTTACATAGAGGTCGCACGGTTCAATAACCTGAACAGTGTGCATGCCATCCGCCCAGGTGATCAGTTGTATTTTCCACCACTTAAAAAGATCTAAATGCCGGCTTCATCACCCGCAAATATACAGGACGTCAATTTCACCTTCACCGTTGCAGTTGCAGACAACCCGGTGGAGGAAAAATATCCTATTGTATCTATACAAATCGTGCATGAAGTGAACCGTATCTCATACGCAGAAATCGTGATTGCCGAGGGGCTGAATGAAGATACGGAAGGCGATGCAGGTAATTTTCCCATCAGTGAGGGAGATGATTTCATTCCAGGTAATGAGATCGCTATTTCTGCAGGCTATGGTACAGGTGAGCAAACAGGTATCTTCAAAGGAGTGATCGTAAAACAGGCTATCACAGCCAGTGCAGAAGGTGGAACCAAACTGATCGTGACCTGCAGGCACAAGGCCGTGAAGATGACATACAACAGGAAGGAATGTGAATTTGACGCTATGACAGATAGTGCCATCATGAGCAAACTCGCAGGTAATTATAGTTTAACTGCCACCGTGACCAGCACCAGTTCGCAACTGGAAACCGTATTTCAGAAGATGTCGACAGACTGGGATTTCCTGCTCACAAGAGCGGCATTCAATGGTTTCGTTACTACCATGTATGACGATGATATCACGGTAGGGCTGCCTGATTTTAGTACAGACCCCGTACTTAGCATTGTTATGGGCGATTCCATCATTGACTTCAAAGGAGAAGTGAGTGCTGAAAAACAACCGCCTTCTTTACAAACAGCCGCCTGGGATCCCGGCACACTGGCATTGATCACAGCCGATGCTACAGAGCCGACTGTGACTACACCTGGCAATCAAACAGCCACGTCATTATCCGGCAAACTGGATCAGACGGCCTTCCAGGTCACCTCCACTGTTCCGCTGGTACAGGCAGACCTGAAGACCTGGGCAGACAATCTGCTCCTGCGTATGCGTATGAGCGCTGTAAAAGGGCAGGTTTCTTTTATTGGCAATGGCACAGTAAAACCTGGCGATATGATTACACTCAATGGAGTAGGTGCACGCTTCAATGGCAATGCATACGTAAGCATGGTCAGGCATACCATGGAAGAAGGAGAATGGACTACAACCGTAGGTTTTGGTTTCTCAGAAAAACCTATATACGATAAAGAACAATATTCCTACAGCAATGCAAATGGCCAGGTACCGCCTATTCATGGTCTGCAACTGGCCACGGTGGTTAAGATCTCCGCAGATCCGGGTTCCACCTACCGGGTGCAGGTAAAACCGGTATCTGCCTATGCAGAACAAAAAGGCATCTGGGCAAGACTCGCTAATTACTACGCCACATCAGGCGCCGGTGCGGTGTTTTGTCCGGAGGTCGGTGATGAAGTGATACTGGGTTTCTTGGAAAACGATGCCCGCTATCCCATCATATTGGGCTCGCTGTATGGAAAAGCAAATACACCCCCTTTATCACAGGCAGATGAAAAAAATAACATCAAAGCCCTCTACACGAGGAGCCAGTTGCAGGTGAATTTTGATGATGATAAAAAGATCATCAAAATAACCACCCCCGGTAATAATTCCATTACCATCAGCGATGAAGGCAAAAGTATTACGCTGCAGGATCAGAACAGCAACAGTATCAAACTGGATGATAGCGGTATAACCCTTAACAGTGCAAAAGACATCGTGCTCAAGGCAACCGGGAACATTACAATGGAAGCTACGCAAAAGCTGACTGGCAAAGCCACGCAAGACCTGGAACTCAATGGTATGAACATTAAGCAAACGGCACAGGTAGGTTTTACCGCGCAGGGCAACGCCTCTGCAGAACTTTCTGCTTCCGGTCAAACCGTGATCAAAGGCGGTATGGTGATGATTAACTAAAATAATAACAACATGGGAACTCCCGCAGCCAGACTCACCGATATGCATGTATGCCCGATGGTAACACCGGGCCTGCCACCAATATCACACGTAGGTGGCCCTATAACTGGTCCGGGTATGCCGACAGTGCTCATTGGCAAAATGCCGGCCGCTGTACTGGGCGATATTTGCGTATGTACCGGTCCGCCGGATACCATTGTGAAAGGTTCCGCTACCGTCATGATAGGTGGCAAACCTGCAGCCAGAATGGGCGACAGCACCGCACACGGTGGTTCAATTGTAATAGGATGTCCAACCGTATTAATAGGAGGATAACATGGATATACAATCATTCTTAGGTACAGGCTGGAGCTTCCCGCCTTCTTTTGACAAGGTAGGCCGCACCGCCATTATGGTATCCGATATTGCTGATATCGAAGAAAGCATTCGCATCATTCTCAGTACCATTCCCGGCGAACGACTGATGCAACCCACCTTTGGCTGTGATCTGAATAAGCTGGTCTTCGAAAATTTTGCTTCTTCCCTGATGGGCGAAATGAAGCATATGATCTACTACGCACTCCTGAATTATGAACCAAGAGTGAAAGACGTCAATATTGAATTGCTGAGCAGAGATGAGTTGAAAGGAATACTGCACATTCAATTGAATTATACGGTCATCATTACCAATACCAGGCATAATCTGGTATATCCGTTTTACTTCCTGGAGGGTACAAGTCTTACATGAAGCATCTCTTTGACTATATCAGAGATGGGGTTACTCAGTCAGAGCGTTACCTGCCCGCCTTGCATCCATCGTATGTAAAGATCGATGACCGCAGTCCCGCAGACCTGCTCATGCAGCTGGTGGAGTTTTCAAAACAGATCCGTTATTATAACCTAAAGAACGAACCAGATGGTCACTGGCAGGAATTTCTGCAGGGTGACCTGCGGGTTGTTTTACAATATATCGCACGATTAGATTTTGGCGCTTATCAGACCGTACAACAGGACATTCGGCAGGGACTTGAAAAAGCAGGCAATGAAGAACAACTAAGGGAAGGATTGACAGCCCTGTTTGATCTGTTATATACCATCGCCATCTTACTGGGCCATCAGCTGCAACTGGCCAGAACAGCAGATACAGCGGCGGCCTTCTGGAATTACATTGATCAGGTGATGGACAGTGTGGAACTCGATGTGTACCATCTGTTGAGTTACGAAACCCAGGCACTGGCGCTCTTTCAGCCAGGGACGACCTTACATACCGTCGATCCGTCAGGACAATTCGCCAGAAGTGCACAACGGGCTGCACAGTATCCACATCCCGGCACCTTTCTGGGTTATGAATCCCTGAATGAAATCTACAACCGCCTTCGTGCCACGTTCTATCAGGTGACCAGCGCCGCCAACCGGCAATTGAAATTGCTGGAACCAGAACATCAGCACCATCCGCATATCGGGCTGTTGCTCGCATTTCTTGAATTATACAAACAACTGCAGCAACAGATCAACGGACTCACAGCTCGGCATCTTGAATATTACTATACGACGGTACTCGGCATTCCTTTTAAAAACGCAGAACCGGATGTTGTACATGTGCTGATAGTGCCCATGCCCAATGCCCCTAATCAGGTATTGCCGGAAAATACCTTGTTCCCTGCGGAACTCGTGAAGGGGAAGCCCCATGTGCTATTCCGCCTGTTGTTCAAAATACCCGTATCGCAGACCAGGCTGGTCGCCCTGCGAACCGTGTTTGTTGGTCATCACAAACAGATAAGGGCTCGTGACGATGCGCAACAGGATATGGTAGAAACACAGTTATATATGAAGAAGCAGACCATTCCAACTGCGGCCGCATATTTGCCGGATGCACCTCCTGTACAGTCATGGCCTATGCTGGGTGAAGAACAGGCAGAACTGGGTGACAATAACCGGACCATGGATATCATGTCTATGGGTTTCATACTGGCATCACCGGTATTATGCCTCGAAGAAGGTGCCAGAACAGTGACGATTCATTTATATGGTACACCAGCAAGTTTTGAAAAGCTCAATAGCTATATTTCCAATCTCTCTGTTTTGATGAACAGAAAGGAAGATGTGTTAAAATGGGAACTGCTCTCCTCCGCATTCCAGATCTATTATACCGGGCCGGAAGGATGGCTTTTGATAAAGGAATATACAGCAAGGTTTACAACAGATGGTATACAGATTTCTTATACAATAGGTATGACGGCTCCTCCCGCTGTTGCATACAATCCAAAACTGCATGGCGAAAAGTACCAGATCGTACACCCGATGGTAAAGATCGAGCTCAATAACAGCAGCTTCCATCATCCCTATTCTTACCTGCAATACATGAAACTGGACAGGGTCACTATCCATGCAAAAGTAAAAGGATTCAGGTCGGTGCAGTTGCAGAATAATGTAGGCCCGTTGAGTGCGGCGAATCCATTTCAGTTATTTGGACCAGCCCCTACTGTCGGCAGCTACCTGCAGATCACAAATGCGAATATCTTTAACCGTTATACGAAACAGTTTACCCTGCAGCTGGAATGGCTGGACCTGCCTGCTGTAGAAGGCGGCTTTGATAACTGGTATGCAGATTATAATGCAGGCATAACGAACGATGCTTTCCAGGTAAGCCTAAGCAATATGCGGGATGGCGTCTTTCTGCCTGCAAAAGAAAAGCGGCAACAATTTCACCTGTTCAAATTAGGACAGGATAAGAAATTGTCAGAAAAAACAGACATCCGGCATATCGATTTTCTCAGAATAAATTTCAATAACAGTCCCCGGAAAAGTAGTTACTACGAAGATGGGGTGGTGAGACTGGAACTCACAGGACCACCAGATGCTTTCGGGCATCGCCTGTATACGCAGCTATTCCCGGAAGTTGTAACCCACAATGCGAATAAATGGGCCAAAAAGCGCCGGATCCCAAATCCACCATATATTCCCATTGTGAAATCTATCACAGTGGAGTATGACCTGGAACATACAGAAGTGTTCAAACCAGAACTGGTGGAAGATGTGAATCGGCATACGGCATTGTTACATATCTATCCTTTTGGGTACAGGCTGGCCTATCCGCAGGCAAATGAATCAGAATTTACTTTGCTGCCTGAAGTTGAACATGCAGCGAATTTATATATCGGGCTGGAAAAGGTAAAACAACAGGAAATCCTTTCGTTCTTATTTCAGCTGGAAGAAAAATATTATTCCGACACCACCGGCACACTGCAAAGCTATCAATGGAGCTATCTGCATAATGACAAGTGGTTGCCACTGGAGCAACAGCATATACTGGCGGATAGTACACAAAGCTTTATCCGGAGTGGCATCGTTGTATTAAAAATGCCGATGCTGGATGCCGGCGGCCATACCCGTCTGGAACCCGGTATTCAATGGCTGCGGTTGTCCTGTGCCGAAGCTCCTGCCACACGACCAATGGTGAAAGGCATCTTTCTCAATGCAGGTATTGTCAGAAGGGAACAGGCAGACACTGCGATAAGCACTAGTCTTCCCCCCTTATCTATCAAAAGCCTGCAGAAAGAAGTGAGAGGTATACAGCAGGTCTACCAGCTCTTTCCTTCGTTTGGTGGCAGACCAGCTGAAACAAAGGAAGAGTATTATGTACGTGTGAGCGAAAGGCTCCGGCATAAGAACAGACCAGTATTAGGCGTAGACATTATTCAAATGGTACTGGAAGCCTTCCCGGATATTCTCATTGCCAAGTATATCTCGAATCATGAAGATACAGGGCCAGACCTGCAACTGATCGTGGTACCCCGACTACAGAAAGGAATGGAAATGCCTGAGCCCAGAACTGACCTGGCCACACTCTACAGCATCCGTGATTATGTAAAAAGTCTGATGCCGCCTTATATGGAAGTAGCCGTACACAATCCGGTATACGAGAGAGTAAAGGTGATCTGCGATGTGCGCTTTTATGACAATGATAGCAACTATTACCTGAACAGAATGCAGGATGACATCCATCACTTCCTTACCCCATGGCTTTACGATAAAGATGCGGACCTGAGCATCGGTAGCAGGATTTACCTGACAGACCTGATCAGCTTTATCAGGAAACTGCCATATGTAACGTATATGACAGCATTTTCATTAGTACACTTTTTTACAGAAACGGATCCAAAGACGGGGGAAAAAACATATTGTGCACTGGATACTGCTTTGGAAGATGTTGAATTTATCATGCCTTCCACACCCGGAGCTGTATTAATCCCCGCCAATCACCACCTTATCAATGTTATCAGCGAATCAATATACAGGGAGCCTTCACCCATCGGCATCAATGGCATGATTACCGGCGAAGAGATGATAGTAGGCAAAAAGCTGCTGCCCAATTATGGACATACAGCAGATAACAATGATATGGAAGGAGAAATGATACGATTAAGTATTCACTCAAAATAATTACATTATGGCATCTAAAACATTAGGCAGAGAAGAGCTGAAAGAGCATTTTAAAAATGGGAAAATACCTACTGAAACCCATTTTGCCTTCCTGATTGATTCTGCCATCAATAAGCAGGAAGACGGGTTTGCAAAAGATGAAGAAAATGGCTTACAGGTAAAGGCGTTGGGTACTTCTAACAAATTGATCAGCTTTTACCGCAATACAAACGAACAATCGCCATTTTTCATGATGGAAAAAGATGAGCGCACCAGCCCGACCCTGCGCATGCAGGCATTTACCACAGAAACAGAAGAAGTAAAGCGGGATGCGCATAGTGTATTCCTACATTCCAATGGCAGTATGGGGTTGGGAGCACCCTGTAGTGAAAACACCCGATTGCAGGTCAATGGTTTTATTGCCATGGAGGGCCGTGTAGGCAATTATATTTGTGGCACGATACCCGCCAATGGAAAATGGCAGGATATACTAATAGGTCTCAATAATTGCCAGGCGATGGAAGTAATGGCAAGGGTTGGCATAAAGAATACAGGCCGGTTTGCCATCATGCATGCCATCGCTGTGAGTGCCTTTGGTAACGGGCGCAATAGCATTCGCAGTACGGATGCGTACTATGGTTTCTTCTGGAACAGACTTCGCCTGCGATGGAAAGGAAATACAAAGAATTATAGCCTGCAGTTACGCACAAACAGCAACTATGGTAAAGATGTAGAAATTTATTACAGGATCACCCGACTGTGGGATGATGCATCGTTCTTACCTGCTGAATGTTATCACTAATGAACAGTAAGCCTATACAGATCAAAAAGGAGGGGCCCTCTGATTATGAGAGACTGAGAGATGAGGCATTGGTCATGGTGCAAAAGTTATCCGGGCATATATGGACAGACTATAACATTCATGATCCGGGTGTGACCATGCTGGAACAGTTGTGCTTTGCAATGACGGACCTGCGCTACAAAACAGGTTTCCCTATAGAGGAAATTCTGGCCGGCCCCACAGGACATATCGATCCAAAGGCACATGCCTTTTTTAACAAAGGAGAAGTGCTGAGCTCAGGCCCGGTAACCACTACCGATTTCTGTAAACTCCTGCTTGGGCAGGTAGTGGGTGTAGAGCAGGTGTGGATAGAACCCGTGGTTGCGAAGTCTGGTAGTACAATCTGTAAAGGTATCTTCAAAGTATTGGTACAGCCGGATGAGAGCATTACCACCACCGGGCAATACGATCAGCTGAAAGAAGATGTCAAAGGTTGTTTGATGCGGTACCGCAGCCTGGGAGAAAACTTTGAAGAGATTACGATACTGCGTCCCCTCAACATAGCTATTAAGGCTGCAATACTCGTCGATGGCAAACAACACGTCAAGGAAACACTGGCCTATATCTGCAATACAATTGAGCAGACCATTCATCCCCCGGTAAGATTTCTCTCAGAAGCTGAATTGCTCGCAATGGGAAAGACCACGGAAGAAATCTACTCGGGTCCTTTGCTCTCCGGCGGCTTTATTCCTGATGAAGACCTCAAACCATTAAGGATACAGGTAGATCCTGCAGAACTAATCAAAGCCATTTCCAGCCTTGATGGCGTATTGCAGGTGAAGTACCTGTACCTCTCTCTGGATGGTAACAACTTTAGTAACAAACAGGTGCGCATACCATCCGGTTATTTTGCATCCGTTGATATCAGTAACAGTATGAATGATATCAGCATCGTCAGTGACCAGTTTGAACATCATTCGCAGGACGCGCTTTTCTGGAATGTATTCGAGCGGATCAAGGAAATCCGGAAACGACATTATACAGGACAGCAGGTAGCAATGATCGATACTACGCTGCAAAGTACATACAGAGATCTGGGTAAATATTATTCCATACAACATTTTTTCCCTGCTATCTATGGGATAGGACGGGAAGGCATTTCCAAAGATGAAACAGATGCAAGAAAAGCACAGGCGAAGCAATTAAAGGGATATTTGTTGTTTTTTGAGCAGGTACTGGCCAATTACGCGGCACAGCTGGGCAATATCAGCCATTTCTTTTCCCCTGCGGAGAAATCTACCTACTTTTCCCAATCCCTGGATGACGTTCCGGGTATAGCACAACTATTGGATCCGGGATACCTGGATGCATTGCCACAGACCGGAGAATCGAACGAACGGAAAGAGGCTGTTTTAGACCATTTACTGGCCAGATTTAATCTACCCTTGCTACCATATCCAATTACCCTCTTTCAGCGCTTATATGGAGGCATTAGCACCTTGGAATGGAAAGCAGGATTGCTCAAAAAACTGCCCGATTTGATGTATGCACGTATACAGGCAGAAGCTGGTGGGTATCAGGAAGCCCTGCGGCAATTGTTGTTCATACACCAGGAACAGGGCGAACGACTGACGGCCGTATTTGAGAAATCCCACCTGAGTATTACAAATGATCATCCTTCGGAGGAATTTACGGTGTATATATCCGATGAGATACTGCATGTGGTGAGTGAAATACCACCGGATGAAGAAGGTTATTATTTCGGGCATCAACCGCTGCATTTACTCAAATATGGAATTGATCCGGTGCATTACAGAATTGTGGAAAACCACGATCATTATCTTGTATTATACAAATCGCCCGGTCAGCGCATCTGGCAGGCAGTAGCCAGACATACCACCCAGGAAGCAGCCCTTGCTGCGCAGATAGCCATGATCCGGCATCTCAAAAACATCAGTATACAATCGGAAGGGTTTTATGTGGTGGAACATACCCTGCTCAAACCCTTGTTTACAGATCCTGTTTATGGATTCAGGGTGAAGAACAGCAAAGGAGAAGTGTTGAAAGAAGCACATCACCTCACCTTCGTGGATAGAGAAAAGGCCCTGGAGGATGTAAGCGGGCATATAGAATTCTTTGTTATGGCCACTCCCTGGCATGTGCTGCCTGAATCCTTTTTTAAGTTTAATATTACCATTGTACTCTCCGCATGGCCGGCCAGGTGCCAGTATGAAGAGTTCAGACGATTCACAGAATCACTGTTCAGGGACCTGACACCTACACAATACAAATTGAAATTCCGCTGGCTGGGCGTAAATGATATGCGGAAATTTGAGGCCGCTTATTTTGATCAGGACAATAAAGATAAAATACTTGACTTTCTCACATAAGATACAGCAGATAGTGATGGATGCGACCTTTACAGAAAGGGAGCTGGCTGGTGAATTGCAGGACAGGATCAGCCGCGTGTTCAATCAAAGTATAGAACCGGCTACGGCCACGTTGTTCAACCAATTGGGCGCGAACGGAGAAAGTGTGTGGATTGAGCGGCTGGAACTGGATCTGGGGGAGCTCGCGTATGACAATTTTGAGCAGCAAATAACGGATCGCATTATCGCAGCACTCCGTGATGCGCTGGAAGGCAAGCTGGAACTGTTGACGCAGGATACCGGCAATTTGTATTTTAAAGATGAAACGGAACGACTATATGCCTTGCTGGAACATTACCTGGTGACAGGTACCTTGCCATGGTGGGCGGATAGTAGCGAAGGCGCATTGCTGGATGAATACATGATCCGGCTGACCACCACTACACCGGATCGCTTTGGCAGGTTTATCATCGGCATTAGTCAGACAGACTATGTACTGCGCCGGATTGTCTACCACTTTTCCAGGCATACGCTGGAAAAGCTGATATCCTTACTGGAACCGGATCAGGCGGAGTTTATCTATGGTTACATTGCCAATGTGCTGATGCTGCAACAACAACGGCCAGCAGTTAAAGCCACGCAGGAAGAATTTGAAAAAATGGTGTGGCTGTTTGTACTTACTTATCTCGTAACAGATAACAGCGGTCAGTTTAACAGGAAGACGTTCATTCGCCGTAACCTGGAACAACTGGCGCATCACTTCAATATCGGCTATATACGATTGCTGTATACCTTCAGACAGGCATTGATCTTTTATAAAAAAGAAATACCGGCAGGCTCACTGGCTGCCCTGATCAGGGAACTGTATGAAGAGAAATTCTCGGATGTATCGCCTACCATTGCGACTACAAGGGAATCAGTGCTGGCGTATTTTTTACTCGTTACATCCGGAGATGTTATGGTTCGGCGTATATTGGATCCCTATGGTCCCAATGTACCGCTCCCTGCATCATGGATCGGGTATGACACCATACCGGATCAATCGGATAGGGAAGAGGTATGGCAACAGGCTGTGTTCCTGATTACCTTATTCTTAAGCGGTGAAGCCCTGCCATATTGGTTTACACAACTGCAACCCGGTTTACAAAATGGGCTCTTGCAACAGGCGATTATATTATTATACCGAAAAAGAGCCGTGTTGTTATTTTCCCTGTGGGAGAAGTCGGTGCGGTTCCCCCAAATCCGACTAAGAATGCACCAGCTGTTTGCCAAACCTGTCAATCCATTGGAAGAGCAGATTCAAAAACAACTGGCAGAATATGTAGAGCGCGATACCATCCGTTATTTGCAGGAGACATTGAATGACCACCAGACGGATAGCTTTATAGAGGTCTGGCGCAAAGCCACCGATAAAAAACGATTTTACACACAGGTATTGCAGGCGGCACCGGCGATACAACGAATTGCCCATTTACTGAGAGAAGAAGAATTCTGGTTACTATTGGCAGATGCACCCATATTCACGGTGGATATACTGAAGGAAATGCAGGAAGAACTCGTACTGCTGGGTGCCGACAATATTGAAAGGGAACGGATCCGGCATTTATTCAGGGTCTTTAACCTGCAATGGTTGGGAGGGAAATTGATCCTGAAAGATGCGGAGCAATATAAAAAGGCTTTACATGATTTCCTGAAACAGTTTGATGAAAGAGCAACCCGCCGTATATTACAGCCAATAACACCAGAAATTCCAAAGAAGAAGATGGCTACATCAGAACAGGAAGGTATACGTATCAACAATGCAGGATTGGTACTATTGCATCCTTATTTCCATACCTACTTCAACCGGTTGCAATTATTGCAAAATGGTAAATTCGTAGATTCAAAGGCGCAACAAAGGGCTATCCGGTTATTGCAACTACTCGTAGATGGCCGGACCGATCATGCAGAACATGAACTGGTACTAAATAAGATCCTTTGCAATTATCCGCTGGAACAACCATTGACACCAGATATTGAAATTACGCAACCTGAAAAGGAGTTAGCCGTCCAACTCATCAACGCTGCCATTCAGCAATGGGAGAAAATGAGAAACAGTAGTGTAGATAGTTTTCGCGCCAGCTTTCTACAACGTGAAGGATTGGTATGGCAGGCCCAGGACGCCTGGTTTCAAAAAGTGACGCCGCGGGGATACGATATTATTTTACAAACCCTGCCATGGAGTTTTGGTATGATCAAAACTTCCTGGACAGATAAATTCTTTTATACGGAATGGACACCCTGCTGATCAGTTCAAATGCCATCGTTTTACAACAGGAGTTTACGTGGCTCAGAGAGGTACTGGAAGTACGCATGCAGCAATACTTTGAAAAAAGTACTATCTCTTCCCCTGCGCCACCGGCATTACCTTCCGATGATTCAGTGTATGCGCGGATCCTGAAACACTACAATGTCACCATCCCCGAAAGGATCTTATTATTACTCGCACTCGCTCCCCATATCCAACCACAGTTGCTTGATATCTTTTACCTCAGGAATAGCACTTACGATAGAGGGTTTACAGAATTTGGAGGTATCAAAGGCCAGCAACACGGCGGCTTTCTGCCTACCGGAGAAACTGCCGCTTTTGTAATAGCAGGCGATCAGCTGGAACAGCGATTCCTCTTGCAACAATTATTAGGACCCGATCATTTCTTCGCCAAACATAATATCCTGCGTATTCAACCCGCACATGCAGATGAACCATTCTTTAGTGGCGCATTGCAGGTAACGAATGAATACCTCAGTTATTTTACCTTAGGTACACCTCATAAACCTGACTACAGTATACACTTTCCTGCCAAAAGAATTGAAACGGGTCTGGACTGGAACGACCTGGTACTGGATGAACGAACCATGGCCGAAGTCGATGAAATAAGAACCTGGGTTGAATATGGACAGACACTGCTGCAGGACTGGAAAATGAGTAACAAAATCAAACCCGGCTACCGGGCATTGTTTTATGGGCCTCCGGGTACCGGCAAATCCTTAACAGCCTGCCTGTTGGGTAAGACCTTCGGGCTGGATGTATACCGTATTGACCTATCCATGGTCGTATCAAAATTCATAGGAGAGACTGAGAAAAATCTGGCGGGTGTATTTGATCAGGCCATCAATAAAAACTGGATATTATTCTTTGACGAGGCTGATGCATTGTTTGGGAAGAGAAGCAACACCACCTCTTCAAATGACCGCTATGCAAATCAGGAAGTAGCTTACCTGTTACAAAGGATCGAAGATTTTCCGGGATTGGTGGTACTGGCTACAAACTTAAAAGCAAATATAGACGAAGCTTTTGGTCGCCGCTTTCAGTCGATGATCTATTTTCCTGTACCGGGGCCTGCACAACGTGAACGGCTCTGGCAACAATCATTCCCAGCACATGTGACCATGGAAGACGCTTCTCTGTTATCTGAGGTGGCTAAAAAGTATGAGATGACTGGTGGGGCTATTATCAACGTATCGCGACATAGTTGTCTTGCAGCTTTAAAAAGAGGCGATATATCCATCTTACAAAAAGATATACTGGCAGGGATCAGGAAGGAGTTTGGAAAAGAAGGGAAAACAATTTAGGGACTGGCAGAAAATGCCAGCCCCTGTTTTTATTATTCATCCTCTCCGCTATTCTTCATTTTCATGAGAACAGAATAGGCATTGTCTATCACATATTCTCCTTCAGGTAAAACAGTTTTTATTTCAGTGAAACCATCAGTATGCGCACCTAGTTCTACAGGCACCATGGTATACATATAGCCGGTATCCGCTTTGAACACATAGTTTTTACCCTGCCACTTTACAATCGCAGCATCCGGTAATGCTTTTACCTGCGCATTGTTCAAGGCAATTTCAGCATTCATAAACATACCCGGTACCAGTCGCTTATCGTATTTCTTCAGGTGACAGTGTACTTCTGCAGCATGTGTTTCATCTACACCCTGTGTAATGAAGTGTACTTCCGCCTGATATTTTTCACTGCTGTTATTCGACCAGGCAATCACTTCCTGCCCATGACTGATCTGAGAAATGTCTTTCTCAAATACAGTGAGACTCAGGTGCAGGTCGGCCGGATCCATCAGTTCAAACAACACGTCAGTAGGCGCTACATACTTGCCGGTGTTTACATTCACCTTGCTTACAAATCCACTGATGGGTGCGGGTATGCTGATCTGGCGACTAATGTTTGATGATTGCAGGTTTGCCGGATTGATGTTGATCAGGTGCAGTTTCTCGGAGAGAGAACGTACGATCACCTTCTGGCTTTCATAGTCGCTCTTTACCTGTTGCAATACTTTGTCGCTGTTCGCCTTGGACTGGTTCAGCTCCTGCTGACGGGCAAAATCTGCTTCAAGGAAGGTCAGCTTGTTTTTGGCCACAAGGTAATCTTCCTGTAACTGTACATACTGCGGATCTTCCAGCACTGCCAATACCTGTCCTTTCTTTACCTGCATCCCCGGCAGCAGGTTCATGGTCTTCAGATACCCACCCAATGGGATGCTGATAGAGACGAGGTTTTGAGGAGGTACGTCGATCACACCGTTCACCCTCAGTGAGGTATGCATCTTTTTCAGTTCAGGCTTCCCGGTGATGACACCTGCATTCTTGACCTGTATAGCTGACAATTGTACGATATTGCTGCTATCTACAGCATTCGTTTTGGTCGTTTCCTTATTACCGGATGAAGAGTGACAGCCGGTCATGATGATCAGTGAGCTTGCAAGAACGTTTAATATATCCCGCATGTTGAGTATTTAAATAAGTTAGTTAATTCCGCTGATTTTCTCGATGTCAAAAGCGGCATCGTTTGTTTCTATGATCAGATTATAATAGTTGCTCCGTGTTTCGATGGCCTGATTGATCAGGATCGTCCATTCGAGGTAACTGCTTTCGCCACTATACAATCGTTTGTTGGCACCTTCGATCAGGATACCGGCATTGGGCAATTGGATAGAAATATATGATGCTAACAGCTCCTGGTATCGGTAATAGCTGGTCAATGCCCGGTTCAGTTCCTGATCCAGCTGCTGTTTATTAGCCGCCATTTCCTGCTGCTGCTGTTGAATGAGGATATTACCTGCTTTTATACGCGCACGCTGTGCACCACCGAAGATAGGAATGCCTACACCTGCACTGACTGCGGAGAAGCGCGTGCCGCCACCGTAATACCTGTCAGTTCCTGTTACATTCTGGTAGCCGATAATGCTGCTATTTGCATAACCTATATTAATAGAAGGCAGCATTCTGCTCTTTTCCAGTTTGTATTCGGCACTGGTCGCATCCAGGTGTCGTTGTTGCAATTGCAGGATAGGGGAGTTGTTCAGACTATTGCTGTCCGGCAGTGCTGCCGGGTGGTATACCAGGGTATCACTCGCTGGAACCACAGGCGTGCTGCTGTTTAGCAACACACCAAACAACTGTAATGCGGCATTATAGTCTGTTTGCAGGATGGCCAGTTGCGAGGCGATCTGTAAGCGCTGGTTTTCTGCCGTCGCTTTTTCCAGTGCATCGGTATCACCGGTTTTGAGTCGCAAGGTCGCTTTGGCTACAAAGGCTGCATAGATGCTATCCGCGTTTTGAAGCAGTCGTTGTTTTTCCTGTAATACCAGCAGGAGGTAGAAGGTAGATTTCACCTTTGCCTTCAGCTCATTCTCTGAGTTACGGGTACTGGCCTGACTGATTTGCCATTGTGCAATACCCAGATCACGCTGGCGCTTGTAGACAGTAGGAAAATCAATCCCCTGAGAGATGGTGAACCTGTTATCATTCGCCATACTGTTGATATGTCCATATTCCGCACCAATTTGTGTCTTCTCAGGATTGAAACTGCTCTTGCGCAACATGGCATAATAATCTTCCCCAGATTTCGCTGCTTTGATATGCAGGTTATTTTTTACCGCCAGATCCAGTGATTCCTGCAAGCCCACCTTTTGTTGCGCATTCATAGCTGTTCCAACCAACAAAAGTATGCCCACAGCAACCCCTTTTTTATAAAAGCGGAATCCTTTTTCAAAAAGGATGTATAATACGGGTAATACAAAAAGCGTCAACATCGTAGATATGATCAAACCACCGATCACCACGGTGGCCAGTGGTTTCTGTACTTCTGCACCAGCACCTGCACTGACCGCCATTGGAATAAAGCCCAGTGATGGAACCAATGCCGTCATCAATACCGCACGCAGTTTGGACTTGGTTGCATGGATCACAATGCGGCGTACATCATGCCAGCCTTCACTCTTCAACCTGTTAAATTCATTCACCAGCAGGATACCATTCAATACTGCCACGCCAAAGAGCGCAATAAAACCTACGCCGGCAGAGATACTAAACGGCATGTCACGTATCCATAAAGCGAAGATGCCCCCGATAGCAGACAATGGGATCGCTGTATAAATGAGCAAACCCTGTTTCACAGACTGGAAAGCGAAATATAATAACAGGAAGATCAGCAATAACGCGATCGGCACTACGATAGATAAACGCTGTTTGGCATTTGTCAGGTTATCGAAAGCGCCGCCGTATACAATAGAGTATCCCAAAGGCAATTTCACCTCCACAGCTACCTTCTGTTGCAGCTCCTGTACAATGGTCTGTACATCACGACCATTTACGTTGAAACCGACAATTATACGACGGCGGGTATTTTCACGCTGAATCTGGTTCGGTCCTTCGATCTCTTTAATTTCAGCCACCTGATATAGTGGTATTTGCATACCATTGGCAGCAGGCACCAGCAGGTTTTCTACATCAGAGATGTTCTGTCTCGCTTCACCAGCTAACCGGACTACCATGTCAAATCGCTTCTCGCCCTCATAAACCACACCCGCACGCTGACCTGCAAAGGCCGTATTCACCACCCTGTTAATGTCGCTAACATTAAGGCCATAGCGGGCCATGGCATCGCGGTTGTAATTGATCACGATCTGTGGCATACCGGTTACGCTCTCAACATAAAGATTCACCGCGCCTTTCACGGTGTGGATGACCTCTCCCAGTTTGTTCGCATAGAATGCGAGTGAGTCAAGATCTTCACCAAAGATCTTACACACCACATCCTGACGGGCACCTGTCATCAATTCATTGAAACGCATCTGTACAGGAAACTGAAAACCAACACTGAGACCCGGTACCACAGAGAGCGCTTCTGTCATTTTCTGAGACAATTCCGGGAAGGTCTTTGCAGAGGTCCATGCCTTTTTATCTTTCAGGATCACCATCATATCCGCAGCTTCCAGCGGCATCGGGTCTGTAGGAATTTCCGCACTACCTATTTTCGTCACGACCTTTTCTACTTCGGGGAATTCTTTCAATAAGATACCAGAGGCCTGCTGCGTGGCTTTGATAGTCGTTTTCAGGTTACTACCTGTAAGCAGGCGGGTTTCTACGGCAAAGTCACCTTCTTCCAGTTGTGGGATAAACTCACCCCCCATTTGTCCGAGTATGATCACTGCTGCTGCCATCAATACCACGCAACCTGCAATAATAGTCTTTGGGAAGTTCATTACACGTCCCAACAACGGTTGATAGAACCGTTCCAGGCGTACCATCATTTTATCGGCCATTGAGGCCTTATGAGAAAGCTTTTTATTCAGACACAGGGCGCTCATCATCGGTACATATGTGATGGAAAGCAGGAATGCTCCCAATATGGCAAATGCCACGGTAAATGCCATTGGTTTAAACATCTTACCTTCAATTCCCTGCAAAGACAGGATCGGAATATATACAATGAGGATGATGATCTGACTGAATACTGCGGAGCGGATCATCGTTCCCGTGCTTTTATTCACCTCCGTATCCATCTGCTCCTGTGTAATCTTCGACAACTTAGAATGCGAGAACCGATGCAAAATTGCTTCCACTACGATCACGGTACCGTCTACGATCAGACCAAAATCAATCGCACCAAGGCTCATCAGGTTACCGCCTACACCAAACTTGTTCATCAGGATAATGGCGAACAACATGGAGAGGGGAATTACGGAAGATACTATCAGCCCCGCCCTGATATTACCCAAAAAGAACACCAGCACGAATACCACAATGAGTGCACCTTCCATCAGGTTGTGCTCAACAGTCTGAATAGCATTGTTCACCATTTTGGTACGATCCAGGAAAGGCTCTATGACCACGCCCTCCGGCAATGCTTTTTGTATTTCTGCTACCTTTTCTTTCACTCTTTTGATCACCGCAGAGGAGTTTTCGCCTTTCAGCATCATCACGACCGCACCGGCGACCTCGCCTTCTTTATTAAAACACATAGCGCCATAGCGGGTGGCAGCGCCAAGGTGTACTTCTGCCACATCACGGATAAGCAGGGGTACACCGTTGGTGAGATTCTTTACAACAATCTTTTCAATATCTGCAAGACTACCTGTCAGCCCTTCGCTTCGGATATAAAGTACGGTAGGACCTTTTTCAATATAAGCACCACCGGTATTCTCGTTATTCTTTTCCAGTGCGTTAAATACATCGGCGATGCTAATGCCGTAAGCTTTGAGTTGTTCTGGCCGTACGGCGATCTCGTATTGCTTCAGTTCACCCCCAAAACTACTTACGTCTGCCACACCGGGTGTACCGAGCAGGAGACGGCGCACCGTCCAGTCCTGCAGGGTACGAAGGTCCATAGGGGTGTATTTACCTTCATAACCCTTTTTGGGCCTTACTACGTACTGGTAGATCTCACCAAGCCCGGTAGTCACAGGTGCCATTTCAGGCTTTCCGATGCCATCAGGAATAGCATCCTGTACCTGTGCCAGTCGCTCGGCGATCTGTTGGCGAGCCCAATAAATGTCGGTTCCATCGTCGAAAACGACAGTAACGAGCGACAGCCCAAAGCGGGAAAAGCTTCTGAGTTGTTTCAGACCCGGTATATTACTACAGGATTGTTCAATCGGGAAGGTAATGAGTCGCTCTACATCCGGGGCTCCGAGAGCAGGAGATACAGTAAGTACCTGCACCTGGTTATCCGTAATATCGGGAACTGCATCGATGGGTAAACGGGTGACTTCAAAAGTGCCCCAGCCGATAAGGGCTATTACAAATAGCCCAATGATCAGCTTATTCTTTACAGAAAAGCTAATTATTTTATTTAGCATAATATATCAGATTCGATCAAATAGAAATTTCAGGAAGGGTGCCTTCCTTAGCTAAGAAATATGTAAGAAGAGGTTATGCACGTGGAGGACGGAAAAGGGCACTGGTAGCAGGATTAGGAAGACGATCGTCGTCCAGCTCCGGATATTTTATAGTGATATTGGTTACCGCCTGTACTTTGAGATTTGTAATTTTGGCAAATGGTATGAATACCTGATGAACGGTTGTGGTACTTACTTTTTTGAAGGGTAACTGGTTGTCGCGTTCCTGGTCACCGTCATTGACATCCTCACCCAAATAGTGCATGGAAAGAAACTCCACCACGCTCAGATTTCCATCTTGTGCGCGATGCTCAATATAGTGCATCACCAGTACCGGTAGCTTCATGAGCTGATCAAAGGAGAGGGTATGCAGCGTAAAGAGACCCATTAATATGTATAGGCGTAATTTTCCCACGACAGAGCAAAGATAAAAATTCTATCTTTACTCCGAAGCCTTATCTTATATTATGCAGGAAGATATACTGATACAAATCGGAAACAAGATTAAAGAGATTCGTAAAGCTAAAGGGATCACTGTGCAGGAGCTGGCCAGCAAGGCCGAAGTGAGCAAGGGTCTTATTTCACAGATCGAGAATAACCGTACTATTCCTTCTCTGCTGGTATTGATGAATATTATTACTTCGCTGGACCTGGACCTGAATGAATTTTTCAAGGGCATCGAGCAACAGGCGACCGCATCGCATGTGATTGTTAAGCGGAGCGAAGACTACTATGAATTCGAAAAAGAAAAGACAAAAGGGTTTAAATATAAGCGCATTATGACGTGCAACCTGAAGAACTTCCCGGTAGATATTGTGATGCTGGAACTGAAGCCAGGCGCGAAAAGAACCAATATGGTGAAGACGGAGGCCTATGAATATAAATATATTGTACAGGGCACTGTCGAGTACCTGATCAACAATGAGAAACATACCTTATATGCTGGTGATTCCATCTTTTTTGATGGCAGACAGGGGCATCGCCCAGCCAATATCGGGGAGGATACTGCCTTAATCCTGGTAGCTTATTTCTTTATTTAACAAGAGTTTTTTAAAAAACAACATTCCCGTAATCAAGAGCACCCCTCCACCTATCGTCATGATGCAACTAAACTGGGCCATTGTATCTGACCACTTCACTGTTTTAGCAAAGAATTCTTTATAGAAGAGTATTCCTACACTGCCGAGATAGCCAAGGGCGTCGCAGAGGTATACAAAATAGCCGGCATTGGCACGGATGTGAAACAGCGCAATCATCCTTTCAAAAAGAGCGACCTGAACGGGCACATATGCTAAGAATAGTCCTATGCCCAACCATAACATCCAGTTAAATCCAGAGATGAGGTGTACATGATATAATAAAGTACTAATACCTCCCATACCAATACCAGCAATGATTACACCCATAGTTACATGAAAAGCTTTTTCATTATTCTTTATTAAACTGAGTGCGCCAACCGCAACCAGCACAAAAATGCTGCAGAGTACTTCGGTTTGGGCAAGGACAGCTTTGTTCCAGTGTGCGTCAAGTTCATTCCAGATCTCTACAGAGAAGTTATCCCTGAAATCGCGCATGGTAGCAAGCATACAGTAGACGATCATAATACAGGCAATACCCGGCCCATATTGGCGAAGCACATTTGTTTTGTCTGCCTGCGTCATGGGTGGTCGTTCTGCCCGTAGTGCTTTATCTGCTTCGGAAGGAGCAGGAATGACAGAAAGCATCCACACAAAAAAGCAGAAGAAAGGAAATGCGATGGCGCCAATAGTAAATGGAAGCCAGAATTCAGAGATACCTGGAAAGAGACTATGGACTTCCAGGTAGGTAGTTTTTAAAATACCGCTTGCCGCGATAATACTGATGCTGAGACCAATAGATAGGACTTCAGTGTATTTACGCCCTTCAAGAAAACTGAAAACTACGCCCCAGATCATACCCAATGGGAGACCGTTAAAAAACAGGAAAATGAAATTATAGGGATAAGGTACCAGACCAAAAAATAACAGCGCAATAGCTGAAAACCCGACCAACCCGATAATGAGTTTTACCCTCGCTGCCGGCCGCAGTTCAGAAATGACTTTGATACCTATGAATTTGGAAGTCATATAACCCAGTACCTGAGAAATGATCAGGATGGATTTGTACCCCATCCCAAATAGTGTGTATTCGGAATATAGACCTGTAGACATCGGTTTACGAAAAGCATACATACAAAAGTAAGTGCCAAAAGAAGCGATCAGGCACCAGATGGTAAACCAGGGGCCGGAAGCATTTTTAAGTAAACGATGCATTAGTGAGAAAGTTTAATATTTGTAAATATATTTTACAAAAGTTGCGATTAGGTTAAGCCAACATTAATTAAAAATTAAGTCTTTTATACCTGTTAGCCTACAACCGCAGGCAAAACGCCCTCCACGACGAATTTTCGGGTTTTGCCGCAGCCGAAATCCGAAAATTCTCAATTGTTTAGTATTAGTAAATTAAACCACATCCCTTATTTTTACTATTACTTAACAATTTGTTAAGCCCAACTAAACTATTTCTTTTAGATATTTGCCAATATGCAACCGCAATTTTCATCAAAAGAAGGGGATATAAACCTATCCGAAAGTCGCCAACAATGGTTGACCCGGCACACAGACGCCGCCACAACTGCATTACTGGCTGCAGATGCAAAAGTATTCCTGCACCAATCACTCTCTACCCCCTGCATGGACGTACTATCCGGCGCAGCCGGTATATACATCATCAACCACCAGGGCAAAAAATACATGGACTTCCATGGTAACAGCGTCCACCAACTCGGTTACCAGAATAAATACATCACGGACAGGGTGAAAGCGCAGATGGATACCCTCGCTTTTTCTCCCAGAAGGTTTACCAACCAACCAGCTATCCGGCTGGCGGAAAGACTGACTACAGGAGAACTAAGCAGGGTATTATTTGCGCCGGGTGGCACCTCTGCCATCGGAATGGCATTGAAACTCGCCCGCGTGGTTACAGGAAAATACAAGACCATCTCTATGTACGATTCCTTCCACGGCGCCTCCATGGATAGCATCTCCGTAGGTGGGGAATACCAGTTTCACCAGGATATCGGCCCCCTCTTACCCGGTAATATCCATGTTCCACCACCAGATACACAACGTGGCATCTGGAAAGATGAAATGGCTTATGTAGACTACATAGAATATGTCATCGAAAAAGAAGGCGATATTGGCGCATTGGTAGCCGAAACCATTCGCAGCACAGACGTCATCATTCCATCTACTCAATACTGGAAAAGACTGAGAGAGATATGTACCCGCCATGGTGTGCTGCTGATACTGGATGAAATCCCTATCTGCATGGGTCGTACCGGCACCCTCTACGCCTGGCAGCAATACGACATCGTACCAGACATTGTTGTATTAGGCAAAGGATTGGGCGCCGGACTGGTGCCTATGGCTGCTATGCTCTGTAAAGAAGAATTTAATAAAGCGGCACATATATCATTGGGGCATTATACCCATGAAAAGAACCCATTAGGTGCTGCCGCCGCTCTGGCTGCACTGGACTACATGGAAGAATATAAGGTATTAGATCACGTAATGGAAATGGAAGCACATATCCGTTCCCGCTTGAAAAGTTATTCTACACGAGGCAAAGGAATGCTCTGGGCAATAGAAGCGGACAATGCAGAGCAGGCATTGTACCGCTGCCTGGAGCAGGGACTGAGTTTCAAAGTATCCAGCGGCAGTGTATTATCGCTATACCCGCCCCTGATTACGACCAAAGAAGAAATGGACCATGCACTGGACATCATAATCAACGCTATATGAAAAAACTTTTGACAGGTTGTATCTTATTATTACCAGCCTTCCTGAAAGCACAGGAGAAACTGCCTAAAGGTATCGAACACGTCATCATCATCGGGGTAGACGGCATGAGCCCTGATGGGATCAAACAGGCAAAAACACCTGTGATGCATAACCTCATCGCCCACGGCGCCGTAAAGTGGAATGTGAGGACTGTACTACCCAGCAGCAGTAGTCCCAACTGGGCAAGCATGATCATGGGTGCAGGCCCGGAACAACATGGCATCACGGACAATGACTGGCAACGCGACAAACATTCCCTGCCACCGGTAGTAGCTAATGAAGAAGGTATCTTCCCTACAATTTTTGGCGTACTTCACCAGCAATATCCCAAAGCCAATATCGGCGCGGTATACCACTGGGATGATTTTGGCCGCCTGTTCGAAAAGAAAGCCGTCAATCATGACCGCCATTTCAATACAGAAGACTCCACCGCTATTGATTTTATTCAATATATACGTGCAGAGAAACCGCTCTTTGCCTTTGTGCACTTCGATCACGTAGACCATGCAGGTCATGAATATGGCCATGGTTCACCATTATACTACCAGGCAGTCGCCAAAACCGATTCACTCATTGGCCGCATCATGGAAAGCATCCCACCAAACTCACTGGTGATCATCACTGCAGACCATGGTGGTAAAGGCAAAAGTCATGGCGGCGCCACACCTGAAGAAGCAGAAATTGCCATGATCTTTTCAGGCAAAGATGTAAAACCCGGTTATGTGATCACACAGCCTGTATATACATATGACCTGGCTGCCACCATTGCATTTGCCCTGCATGCCAGACAACCTTATGCCTGGATAGGCCGCCCTGTAAAGAGCGCCTTTGAAGGATTTTCCGAACCACAAAACTAATCACATGTCTATATCCACCTTATCCTTTACTGCGAACGGCATTACTTACCAACCACCAGCTGCACCTATTGTTGTGATCTGCCTGGATGGTTCTGCCGATGAATACCTGGACATTTCACTCGCTTTTGATCGCATGCCTCACCTGAAGAAGATGATTCAACAAGGCTACAGGGGAATGGTCAGAGGTGCATTACCCTCTTTTACAAACGTGAATAATTCTTCTATCGTAACAGGGGTTCCACCTGCAGTACACGGTATTAGTGGCAACTTTTTCTATGATGCGGCAATGGACCAGGAAGTGATGATGAATTCCGCCTCTTACTTACGTGCAGAAACCCTGCTGGCAGCAGCAGCAAATGCAGGTAGAAAAGTGGCGGTGGTCACGGCGAAAGAAAAGTTGCGGGATATATTATCTCATAATATGAAAGGCATTGCGTTTTCTGCAGAGAAGGCAGCAGCAGCTACTATAGCCACACACGGCATTGATGATGTAGAACAATTGACAGGTCAACCCACTCCCGCCATTTACAGTGCAGATGCCAGCCTGTTCGTCTTACGGGCTGGCAATGCTTTGCTGCGTGCCGGCAGAGCCGATTTCCTGTACCTGTCACTGACAGATTTTATGCAGCACACCTATGCGCCGGAAGCACCTGAGTCTTTATATTTCTATGCTGCCATCGATCATGAACTGGGTCAGTTGCTGGAAGCAGGTGCCATCGTAGGCGCTACCGCAGATCATGGTATGAATGCAAAACAATTACCTGATGGCAGTCCGAATGTAATCTATGTGGAAACCCTGCTGGATGAACAATTCGGCAAAGGCAGCCGCGTCATTTGCCCGATCACCGATCCCTATGTAAAACATCACGGCGCATTGGGCTCTTATGTAGTCGTGCATTTAAAAGATGCTTCCCAGACAGACGAAATAGGCCGCTGGTTACTGGCACAACCGGGTATTACAGAAGTGTATGACCGTGCTACCGCGGTACGCCTGCTGGAACAACCAGCCGATCGTATCGGTGACCTGGTGGTATTGTCCGCACGCAATGTTGTGCTGGGCCGTACACCTGCACACCATGACCTGAGTGCGCTGGATAGCGGACTTCGTTCACATGGTGGTCGTTATGAAGAAATGGTGCCACTGCTCATTTCTCACCCGCTGAATACAACCTATATGCGAAAAGCGGCAGGTGATGCCCGCAACTTTGATGTATTTGATTTTACAATTAATGGAACCGGTAAATAAACTATCCCTGCATTGCTATGCAGCGGGCAAAATAATACAGGGCACAGATCAGCTCACGATCCGTAGCCCTTACGATAACAGGGTGATTGGTACCCTCTCCACGGTAAAAGAAGCCGATACCCTGCACGCTATCGAAACGGCCTTACAGCCAAAAGCGATTATGAGCCATTTTGAGCGCTATCAGGTATTAAATCAGGCACAGATACTATTAAGCGCCAGAAGAACCGAATTTGCGGCTTTAATTAGCGCAGAATCGGGGCTCTGTATCCGTGAGGCGATGTATGAAACCGGGAGAGCGATCGATGTGCTCACGTTTGCCGCTATTGCCGCCCTGCAGGAACCCGGTCAGGTCTTATCCTGCGATGTCTCTCCACAGGGCAAAGCGAGAAAGATTTACACCGTACAGGAACCCCTGCCACTGGCGGTCGCGATCACCCCCTTTAACCATCCCCTGAACCAGGTGGCACATAAAGTAGCACCGGCATTAGCAGCCGGCACCCCTGTGATCCTGAAGCCCTCTGAAAAAACGCCGCTGACTGCCGTACGCTTTGTGGAATTACTATACGAAGCCGGATTACCGCCACATATGCTCAGCGTATTGCTGGGACCCACCAATGAGGTAGCAGGTATGCTGGTAAGCGATCCAAGGGTAGCTGTCGTCTCTTTCACAGGTAGTGTAGCTGTGGGTAAGCGCATTGCACAAACAGCCGGCTACAAAAAAGTGATCCTTGAACTGGGTGGCAATGATCCGCTGATCATACTCGACGACGCTGATCTTGATCTGGCAGCCACCCTGGCCGCTGAAGGCGCATTCCGCAATTCGGGGCAACGCTGCACCGCCGTGAAGCGTATATTGGTGCAGGAAAATATCCATGACGAATTTGTGTCGCGATTTATCAAAAAGGCCCAAACTTACGTCTGTGGTGATCCTGCCGATCCCGATACAATTGTAGGTACAGTGATCGATGAAGGCTCCGCTATTCACCTCGCACAGCTGATTGAAAAAGCAGTAACTCAGGGTGCAAATTTGGTACAAGGTGGCACCCGCAATGGCGCCCTATTGCAACCTGCGATCCTGACACAGGTATCACGGAATGCTGAAATGGTGGTACAGGAAGCATTTGGTCCGCTCGCACCGATAATGGCGGTAGCAAACCTCGAAGACGCCGTGAACGTAGCCAATAGCACTGCTTACGGCTTATCCTCAGGTGTTGTGACAAACAACCTGCAACACGCCATGTACGCCATCAAACATATCAAAGCCGGTACCGTTAATATAAACGAAGTACCGGGTTATCGTATAGAACATTCTCCTTTCGGAGGTATTAAAGACTCAGGACTGGGTATCAAAGAAGGTGTCACTGAAGCCATGAAGACATTCAGTTTCACCAAGACTTACTCCCTTCCATGGTAATATTATTCTTATGCAACAATTTGATTTGATCATAACCGGCGGCGGTATCCTCGGTACCTTCCACGCCTTTCACGCTTTACAAAAGGGATTGAAAGTGTTATTGCTGGAAAAAGACAGCTATCCCGTCGGCGCTACCGTACGCAACTTCGGACAGGTAGTTCCTTCCGGTCTGGCAGATAAATGGTTTAATTATGGCCTGACAGGTCTGGCACTCTACAAATCTATCCAGCAGAAAGGGGATATCTCTGTAAGACAAAACGGAAGTGTCTACATCGCATCTGATGACGATGAGCAATTACTGATTCACGAGCTGAAAACCCATTATGACAACATAGGTTATAATGCACTGTTGCTGCCAGCAAAAGAAATAAACGAACGTTACCCTGCTATCAAACGGGAATATGCAAAAGAAGCACTCTTCTTTCCTGAAGAGATCAGTGTGGAACCGGATAAGATGATTCATCGCCTGCACGCATACATGCAAGAATCATTCAATAATTTCCACATCTCCTATTACACCCCCGTTACAGCGATAGAAGAAACACAAAGTCAGATAAAAGTCAATAATCAGTTCCTGGCCAATAAAGTCATCATCTGCTGTGGCCATGAAGGTAAACTGCTATTCCCCGACATCTTCACCAACAGCGGTCAGGTAGTAAGCAAACTCCAGATGCTGCGCACCATCCCCATGCCAGAACTACAGCTGAATGGCAATGTTCTTACTGGCCTTACCATCCGCAGGTACGAAAGTTTCGCTGCCAATTGTCCTTCTTTCAACCACGTTCAAACCCCACAGCATTATGAAGAACTAAAGAAGTGGGGCATTCATATTCTCTTCAAACAGGCTACAGACAATAGCATCATCATTGGCGACAGTCATGAATATGCACCCGTCAGCCAATCCGACGATTTAGGCTTCCATACCAATCACTATATCAATGAACTGATCTTAGAAGAAGCTTCACATATCATTAATATAAAGAACAAACAAATCGCTACCTGCTGGAGCGGCTTCTATGCACAGCACAATGAAAAGAACATCTTTGAATATGACATCACTCCGCAAATTCATATCCGTACAGGAATAGGAGGGAAGGGCATGACCGCAGGTGCGGGATATGCGAAGGAAAGTGTGGACCTGCTTTATGGGAATTAATACCCAAACTGCGGAAAATTATTTTCATCAGGGGGCGTTCCGGGGCCATGAATAAAGGCCCCGGACACAGGCACAGGTTTTGCTTCATGCCTGAGTATGAAAAAGGCATTGATATTTTCAGCTTTCGCGATTTCTTTGATCGCAGGTTGCAAATCTGATACGAAAAAGACCACCGGCGGCGATGCCGCACAGCATTATGATATACCTGTCACCCCCAGGAACAACGAAATTACCCCTGCAAACGCGTACAATGGTCTTTTCCTTGAAACCAAAGATGTTGAGAAGTTCATCACTAACCAGAAACTGGATAGTAGCCTCGCTAACAGGTTGCGTAGCTTTTACAACGCACGCAACTTTGAATACGCCTGGTTCGATACCAGTGGTCTGAATGAACAGGCATATGGATTCCGTAGTTTATACGATTACAGTGTAGACACCAGCGAAAACAATAAAGCCCTGGAATATCGCCTCAATGCCCTTATGAACAATGAACCGGATTCAGCTGTCTCTGCTACCGATGCTAATATCGTAAAGACAGAGTTGCAACTGACACAACGCTTTATTAATTACTTCCTCGATGCACATAAAGATGATAAAGATGCCGTGAAAGCCATGGAACACTACGTGCCCATGCAAAAGAACGACATCCTGAAACAGGCAGATGCTGTCATCTCAGGCAAAGGTTATCACGCTACCGATATTCATAATGTATATGGTGATCTGACAAAAGAACTGGAGAAATATACCGACATCGCCAGAAAAGGTAACTGGGATAGCATACCTGTAGAAAAGAAAAAGAAATACAAGAAAGGAGATAACAGCCCTGTCATAGCCGCCATCAAACATCGCTTGCAGGCAACCGGTGAACTGGACGGCAAGGACACGACCGGTGTATACGACGATGCGCTGGAAGCTGCTATCAATAAATTTGAAGGTTCACATGGTCACACGCCAAAAGGAATTATCACGGATACCCTGATACGTGAAATGAATGTACCGGCCATTATCATCGTAGAAAAACTCCTGATCAACATGGAGCGTATGCGTTGGACACCACCAGTACCCGAAGGCAGACTCATCATGGTGAACATACCCGAATTCATGCTCCATGCATGGGATGGCAAGAACAAAGACTTTGACATGGCAGTCGTAGTAGGCAAGGAAGGTAAAGGTACCACCAGCTTCTCCGGCGATCTGAACCAGGTTGTATTCAGTCCTTACTGGAACCTGCCCAGAAGCATTATCAAAGAAGAAGTATTACCTGCCATGGCCAGAAATAAAGGTTACCTGGCCAGCCATCATATGGAAGTGACCGGCGAAAGAAATGGCGTACCAGTGATCAGGCAGGTACCTGGCAAAGAAAATCCATTGGGCAGGGTGAAATTCCTGTTTCCCAACAGCTTCAATATATATTTCCACGATACGAATCAAAAGGAATTATTCAACAAGGATCAGCGCGCATATAGCCATGGCTGTATAAGACTGGCAGATCCTGTAAAAATGGCCAATTACCTGCTGCGTGATCAGCCGGAATGGACATCAGAAAAGATTGATAGTGCAATGAACAGTGGAAAAGAAAAGTACGTCAGAGTGAAGAACCCGGTACCCGTTATGATTTCCTATTATACCACCTGGGTAGGCGCAGACGGTCAGCTGCATATGGTGGAAGACATCTATGACCATGACCGTAAAATAGCTGCGAAACTATTTACTGACGTGCATTAAAAATACCGTACATCCCCCTGGCCCTTTTCATTCCCCTGCGCATCTGCTGTTAACCTCTGATGTGTCTGTTGCGTGATAATGTGTCATTGAGCGCCGAGGCGTGTTGATGAAGAGGGGCCAGGGTGGATGAAAAACGGATCGTCTGTCTTTATTTGAAAATGGATGTTGTTAGGCAATCGTAGTATCGCCAGGCAGTGATTCCAGGATTCTGGAATGTGCCATATAGTATTTATCAGGACTATATAGGAAGAGGCAGGTGCCGTCTTTGATCATTTCAATGATCTTCCTGTGTACCTTTTCAGGGATAGCCGGACAACCTAAGCTGCGACCAATATAACCCTGCAAAGCAGCTAATTTCTCATTTACATATGCTGCGCTATGCATCACGATTCCACGACTCATCGCGTTGTCATTGATACCCTGTTCCTGACCTTCCAGACGCAGGCTATAACCATGCTCGCCTCTGTAGGTATCACCCGTTACATAAAAACCCAGGCTGCTTTTAAAGCTCTCCGGTGAATTGGAGAACGTAGTTGCTACATCCGTACCGGAATTGCGGCCATGAGATACGAGGGTGTTGAACAGCACTTTCCCATTTTTCAGATCAATAACAAACAGTCTTTTCTTACTGGAAGCAAGACTGAAGTCAACGATGGTGATCAGGTCTGTGTTAGCTAATTTGCCTTCTGCTTCCAATTTTTCCATACCCTGTAAAGCATAATTGAAGGCGGTACGGGATAATCCCATTGAATCCAATGCCAGGTTATTGTACAACATCGCCCTGCTGCTCAAAGCAGATTTGTTAATGGCAATAGCGTTGTTGCTTGCTTTATGACCGGTAGAAGGTAGTACTCCAAATGTTGTAACTGCAAAAACTCCGGCGGCAAAGGTGTACTGTGTGATTTTTTTAATAACAGGTTTCTTCATCTAAGGAATTTAGTTAGGTTCTTTTAATAAGGATAATACACTGAAATATTAGGACATGACAAAGGTAGCACTGAAAATGTGAAAGAAATGTGAAGGGATCAATCTGACTGCGAACGGGGCGATTGCGCCAATCAGGGGATCTGCAACGGTGGTGCAGTTCTAAAAGGAATAGCCAGGTTGGGGCCGCTCCTGTTTTTTAACAATTAGATGACATTGGAAGTCAATCACATAGCGGAATTCAGGGATATGTTTGGGCCTAAAAAAAGGCGTTGTTGCGAGGCAACAGCGCCTTTTTGACAAGAATTTTATACCAGAGGTTCCTGCTGACTCAGGCAGTGAAAACTACCCAGTCCCCAGATGATCTCGGTCGAATCGATACCAACTACCTCACGGGTTTTAAAGCAATCCTGGATAATCCGGAGGGCCTTATCATCCTGTGCACAACGATAAGTTGGAACAATAACATGTTTATTGCTGATATAGAAATTAGCATAGGAAGCCGGCAGACGCTGGTCTTCGAACACAACTGCATCTGGCATTGGCAACTCAATTACGTTGAGTTGTTTGCCATTCAACAGGCGCATCTGCTTTAACTGTTGCAGGTTTTGCTGCAGCAGGTCGTAGTTCTCGTCCTGTTTGTTACTTTCTACCACAGTAAGCACGGTATCTTCGTTTACGAAGCGAACAGTATCGTCAATATGACCATCTGTATCATCACCGATAATGCCTTCCGCTACCCACAGTACCTTGTCCACACCATAATAGTCCTGCAAGTAAGTTTCCAGCTGGGCCTGCGTCAGGTGCGGATTCCTGTTTTCATTCAGCAGACAGCAGGTGGAAGTCAATACCGTTCCCTTCCCATTGAATTCTACAGAACCACCTTCCATGACGATGCCAGGGTGGAATACCGGTAATTTATAATGATTAGCGATCAGGGTAGGGATCACATCGTCCTTGTCGAACGGAGGATATTTACCCCCCCAGGCATTATAGCCCCAGTCTACAATCACCTTCTTTTCTGCAGCTGTTGGATTGATCAGGAAAGCTGGACCATGATCACGGCACCAGGCGTCGTTCGTAGGATGCAGGAAGAATTCCACTTTGTCCATTTGAACGCCTGCTTTTTGCAGGTGTGCAGCTGCTGCGGCTTTCATAACATCGTCTGCCACGTTGATGCGCACCAGCTCACTTTCTGCCAGGTATTTTACAAATTGGCTGTAGTAAGGATAGATAGCGTCGATCTTACCTGGCCAGCTAGCTTCTTTATGAGGCCAGCTCAACCATGTAGCCACATGAGGATGGAATTCGGCAGGGAAGAAGTATCCCTGCTGTTTCAGCGTTGGTAGTCCGTTCATTATGCTTCGTCGATAAATCTTTTAGTGATGTTGCCGTAAGAGTCGATTCTTCTGTCGCGCATGAAAGGCCAGTGAGTACGGTATCTGTCAGTTACAGACAGATCCAGTTCTTCCACATGGATCTCTTCTTCTTCGTGCGAAGCCTGATAGATGATGGTACCAAACGGATTGGAGATGAAGGAGCCACCCCAGAATTTCATGCGGCCTTCCTGCTCAAAACCGGTACGGTTCACGCTAACTACGTGGATACCGTTTGCAACAGCGTGGCTACGCTGAATAGTCTGCCATGCATTGTATTGCTCTGTATTGGTTGCTTCGTCCTGAGACGTTGCCCAGCCAATAGCGGTAGGGTAGAACAGTATTTCGGCACCCATGAGCGCGGTGATACGTGCAGCTTCAGGATACCATTGATCCCAGCAGATAAGTACACCGATGGTGGCGAATTTGGTTTTGAAAACTTTATAGCCTAAGTCACCAGGGGTGAAATAGAATTTTTCGTAGTAAGCCGGATCGTCCGGAATATGCATTTTACGGTATTTGCCAAGGTAAGATCCGTCAGCGTCCAGTACAGCAGTCGTGTTGTGATACAGGCCAGCAGCTCTTTTTTCAAAGAGGGAGGCGATGATCACCACGCCCAGTTCACCAGCTACTTTCTGAAGGGCATCTGTAGATGGACCAGGAATAGGCTCCGCGAGAGAGAAGTTGTCGTAATTCTCTTCATCACAAAAATACAGGGAGGTAAACAGCTCCTGTAAACAAACGATCTGTGCACCTTTGGATGCGGCAACTTTTACCTGCTCGATGGCTTTGGCAAGGTTTTCCGCCTTATTGGCCGTACAATTCATTTGCACAAAACCTACTTTGACTTTTGACATTTACCAGTGTTTAAATTTGAAAAAGAAGCGGCAAATTTACTGAATTTTAAGGAGAAATTGGTAGCCATCGCCAGTACGAAAGAAATTCTTAGAAGAAACTAAAGCCCACATGCCAGCCAAACCAATAACGTAGGTTGTCATTAAATTTAAATGCCCCATATGGGCCCGGCAGCCGGCTCTTATACCCTTCCACATTTGCATCCTTACTATTAAAATATAAGGTAAACGCTGGCCCTATAAAGATCCTGGCGTTTTTACCTATTTCCTTATTCCACGCCGTCTGCAACCGTGCCATCGTACCTACCATCTCCCAACTCCCCAGGTACAAATTCTGCTCCGTAATCTCTACACTATAATCTTTATACGACTTTCCAATACCATACCCAAAACTGTACGCCTTCGACCCTTCCATAAAACTTGCTCCTCCTATAATCAGGCTGTACAGCTTTTTATTCCCTGACTTAAACGCCAGGTTGAACGGCAACAGCTCTGTATTATATACCAATAACTGATGATACCCCCTGCGCACAATACTAATCACGCCAATACTATACCCATCAGACGAATCTGCATAATTCACCACACCTACCTGCACACCTTTCAATACCCGCGTAACGTTGATGAGGCCTGCTACCTGCACACCTTCGGTAGTATCAGCCGCATTGACAACACCAGCCACCTGCACACCTTTCAGCATTTCTGCCATATTGAACACCCCAGCTGCCTGCACACCCTGTATGGTCGTTGTATTCATATTTCCAACCCCCGCCATCATCACACCATAACTATTCTTCCTATAAATATTCACAATCCCTGAAGCGCCCAATCCCCGGGTTTCACCATTCGCACCATTATAAGTAGTAGAGAGTTGTACACCGACAAATCCCTTTGTTGTAATATTGCTGATACCCGCTGCCTGCAGACCTTTTACTGAATCAATGACCAGGTTATGCAAACCAGCTATCTGCACGCCTTCCATTTTACCACCCACCAGATTAAAAAGTGAGGCAAACTGGGCAAATCTCACATCTTTCTGATCTATATTAAAAGCACCGGATATTTCGACCCCATTTAACCCGGCCGTATACCCCCCAATAAAATTCACCGATATCTTATTTACTACCTGGGAACTCAACTTACCATGGGTACCCAACCCGGGTAATAAAGAGGTCTGATAAGGCTGATTTGCAAAGAATCTGCTTAAGTTCAGAGATTGCATACGCTGTTTGGAACTTAAAAACACCTTTCCAAACCATGTATCACTCACTCTCGAATACTGGTTCACATCCACTATACCCAACGTGATTGGTGCCGCAGGCTTGATACTCGCACTGATGTCCTGATCATACCCGCTCGCCACCATCATAATTGTATCTTTATATAATTCCTTACTCACCGTAAGCATCACAGGCATTGGCCGTTCTTTCTCCCTGAGCCGCAGCCGGTAATACCCCTGATCGTTTGTCATAGTCGAAATCAGCTGCACCCCTTCATACACACTCGCATTATTCAGTGGTTGCCCATTACTGCCATCCGTAATATGTCCGCTCACATAGAACCACTTCTCCTTATTCGGCTGCAGCATCAACTGGTTGCCCGCATCCTTATAAGCAACACTGCCCTGGAACAACTGGTCCAGTACCTGCTTCACAGTCCTGTGATTGGCGCGTACCGACACAAGACTATCGGCATGCACCATTTCCCGTACATAAGAAAAATGAAAATCACCCTGAATTTCAATGGCGTCCAGTACAGAAGATATCGGCTGGCGGGTCATGGTGACTGATACAGTCTTACTCAGGTTCCCCTGGGCATAGCTACACATAACGCCGCAAAGCAGGACCACAAACAGGAAAAGTTGTCTCAGCAAAACGGATTATTTAAAAATTTGCGGCAAGATAGGCGAAAAAACGTTTCAATTTGGTTATTCCACCCCCATAGTGTAGGTTTGTGCCGCATTTGGTGCCTGTCACTAGATAGGCTTAAAAGGGAATCCGGTGCAAAACCGGAGCTATCCCCGTAGCTGTAACCTGAGTATTATTTCCGGTTCTACTCTATGCCACTGTCCACCATGGATGGGAAGGCCGCCGGAAAATCAGGGAGCCAGAAGACCTGCCACGATGCAATAGATCCATTCAGCGCTTTCGGGTGAAAAGCTTCGGGATATACAATGATATTACGCTTATCATGCTGAATGATCTATTCCGTCGGGAACCTTTCAACTATTACAATTATTAAAACAGCATGCAAAGAAAATTACACACGCTCCTGTTAGCATTCGCCGTATTCTTCGTAGTCTCTTGTAAAAAAGATGATAATACTTCAGTTATCTCCAAAGGCACTTATGACAATGGTTATTTCATTTTAAATGAAGGCAACTTCGGTTCCAAAGGAGGAGACCTGAGCTTCCGCAGCTATAATGCGGATACCCTTTCGCAGGACAATTACCTGGCAGTGAACCCATCCAGTCCGCTGGCAACGACCTCCACCACCCTGGAATATGGCACCATTTATAATGGAAAACTTTACCTGGTAACCAACTATGGCGGTCCACTGGTAGCCGCTGATGAGTATTCCCTGAAAGAAAGCGCCAGAAATGCAGGTTTGCCGGCTAGCGGTCATGCATTCATCGGTATTGACAATAGCAATGGGCTGCTCAGTACAGACGATGGTATCTATCCGGTAACCTTATCTTCCCTGAGCGTGGGTACCAAAATCACAGGTGTAAGTGGTAGCGTTAGCGATATGCTCAAATCAGGCAACTATGTATTTGCATTAACTGCTAACGACGGTATCGTAGCATTGAAGACCAGCGACTACTCCATAGCAAAGAATTTAGGTACTGCAATAGCTGGTTTTGCCCAGGGTAAAGATGGCTACATATATGCTGCGCAAACAAATGCCCTGCTCAAAATCGATCCGTCTACACTGAAGGTCGATACGATCACCACCTCGTTTAATGTTCGCTATAACGAATGGGTATTCACCAGCAGCTCTATCGTCGCTTCTACCCAGGAGAATGCAGTCTATGTGCTGAGCGATGACCAGAAGATATACCGCTATGTTTCCGGCAACAACAGCTCCCTGAGCAGCGCTTATATCACCCTGCCAGATGACCACTACTTCTATGGTAAAGGTATTGGTTACGACGCAGCGAAAAACACCCTTGTACTGATCACAACAGGAGGTTTCTATGGGGACGCTAACAATACACTTTATACTTACAGCGCCGCAGACGCAACTTTAAAATCTGCAATTTCCTACACGGACAATCTGTATCCAGCCATGGTCGTGTTCCATTAATATGAAGACAACCAGTTTTATAATAAGCTTCATTTTGCTGTGCCTGCATTTACAGGCACAGCAAAATGATACGACTCATACCTTACAGACGATTACGATCTTCTCTGCCAAACCCGGTGCGATTACGCCCGTTCAAACCCTCAGCGGCAAGGCACTGGAAAAAATGAATAGCCTCTCCGTGGCAGATGCTGCCCGGTTCTTCTCAGGTGTTCAGATCAAAGATTATGGTGGCATAGGCGGCCTCAAAACGCTCAATGTACACAGCATGGGTACCAACCAGCTGGGTGTATTTTATGATGGCATTCAACTAAGCAATGCACAAAACGGCACAGTAGATCTAGGGCGGTTTTCCCTTGACAATATTGAACAAATAGACCTCTACAACGCCCAGAAAGGCGTAATCTTCCAACCTGCAAAAGGATTTGCTTCAGCAGCCTCTATTTATTTGCAATCCAGAAAACCTGTCTTTCAGGGAGCTGAAACCCTACATGGTAAAGCAGGCTTTAAGACCGGTAGTTTTGGATTGATCAATCCTTCCATGAGAATAGAAAAAAAACTGTCAAATAAAATAGCAGCTATTGTCAGCTCAGAATGGACCCATGCAGACGGACAATACAAATTCCGTTATCGCTATAATGATTATGACACCACTGCTGTACGAAAGAATGGAGACATCGATGCCTGGCGCGTAGAAGCAGGTGTATATGGCAATGGCAAAGATAGCAGTAACTGGCACGTACAGGGTTATTATTATAACTCCGCCCGTGGCCTGCCAGGTCCCATTGTGAAAGGGCATTTTGAAAACGGACAGCGTCAGTGGGATCGAAATGCATTTATACAGGGAGGCTATAACCAAAAATCCGGCAGGTACAGCATGCAGCTGAACGGCAAGTATATGCTGGATTATGTACGCTATCTCGATACTACGATTGTAACTACGAGTGGGCCGCTTATGAACCGGTTCCGCCAGCACGAATATTATTTATCTGCTGCCAATCAATACCGTATCAAAGACTGGTGGGATGTTGCGCTCTCCGCCGATTTCCAGGTGAACCAGATGACCGCTGTGAACCTTGATCACTTCTCTATTCCTACAAGGGTCACCACATTGGTAGCAGGCGCTACTCAATTACATTTTAACAGGATCGATCTGCAGGGAAGTGTATTAGCGAGTATCATCAATGAAAGTACAAAGCTCTATACCAGTGGTGGCAATAGAAGAGCTTATACGCCCACTGTCATTGCCTCCTGGCAACCATTCGCAGATCCGTCTTTAAGGATCAGGACATTTTATAAGCACATCTTCCGCATGCCTACTTTCAATGATCTTTATTACACCACCACGGGCAATCCCACCCTGAAACCTGAATATAGCAAACAATATGATATAGGAGCCAGTTATACAAAGACCTCCGCCGGCTGGTGGCAATACTTTGCTATTCAGACAGATGCTTACTACAGCAGGGTGACTGATAAGATCGTAGCTGTGCCGGGTAAACTCTTCCGCTGGCAAATGCAGAATATCGGATTAGTGAATATTTATGGCGTAGATGCGGGTGTGCAGACCTCGCCACGCTTCTTCAGAGAAATTGGAACAAACTTCTCGCTCAAGTATACTTATCAGAAAGCAACGGACAATAATAATCAACAGATCGTATACGTACCCTTACACAGCGGGTCTTTTACCACCAACCTGTCCTGGAAGGCATGGGACCTGAATTATAGCTTTGTGTATGTAGGAGCACGTTACTATGGTAGCGTCAATATTCCGGAGTATTATATAGAACCCTGGTATACGCATGACCTGTCTGTGTCATGGCATAACCGTCAGCTGAAACTGACAGGAGAAATCAATAATGTATTCAACCAGTACTACGATGTAATTTATAACTATCCCATGCCGGGACGTTATTATCGTATGACTGCCAGTGTAAATTTTTAACTGATATGAGAAAGTGGATCTTCGTCTTACTGGTATTAAGTGCATGTAGAAAGAGTGGTACTGACAGCAGTTCCAGCGAGGCTACGCATGTTACGGATGATACAAACCAAAGTTCCTTCTATTTATTAAATGAAGGAAATATGGGATTGAACCAGACCTCCCTCGATTATTTTAATGGCGCCAAAGGCGATTACAACCTGAATATATATGGAGAAATTAATCCTTCCATAGTAAAGGAATTAGGAGATGTAGGCAATGATATGAAAGTATATGGCAACAAGCTATATGCGGTGATCAATGGATCGGATAGGGTAGAAGTGATGGATAAACATACCGCCAAACACCTGGGTGAAATCAGCGTACGGAGCTGCAGGTATATTTCCTTTTATAACGGCAAGGCGTATGTGAGTTCTTACGCGGCCGCAAGTGGCAGTACAGATGGATCGGGGTTTGTAGCAGAAGCAGATACCTCCACTTTCGAAGTATTGCGCACGGTGACCGTAGGTCGCCAGCCGGAAGAAATGGCGGTAACAGGCAGTAAATTGTATGTGGCGAACTCCGGAGGCTATACATCTTCTAATTATGACCGCACCTTATCAGTAATAGATCTGAGCTCATTTACCGTAACCCAAACCATTGATGTTGCTATCAACCTGCAGCATGTAAAAGCAGATGGATATGGCAACCTGTATGTGACCTCCCGTGGAAATTATGATGATATTCCATCAAAACTGTTTATAGTCAGCACAACGAAAGATGCGGTGACAGATTCACTTAGCCTGGCTATAAGCAACCTCGCCATTCAGGGCGATTCTGCCTATATCATCAGCGTACAATGGAGTAATATTACAGGCGCAAATACCATTGGTTATGGCATAGTGAATGTAAAAACGAAATCAATTGTAAGCAATGGGTTCATTCAGAACCAGGCAATTACAACACCTTATGGCATAGCAGTAGATCCGGTTACAAGAGATATACTTATTACTGATGTAAAGGATTATTTACTGCCAGGTACATTGTATTGTTTTGATAAGACAGGTGCTAAAAAATGGAGTGTTACAACCGGTAATATTCCTTCAGTGATCACCTATATTCAATAATTTATGAAGAAGTGGTTATTTATATTATTAGCTTTTACTGCATGTAAAAAAGAAAACACAGGCACAAACACGACCAGTAAATACATCAGCACAGTATTTGAATACAAACCCGCCCCCGGCCAGTTTGTAAATACAAGTATCGGGGATAGCGCAGCTGCGCAAAAGCTGGTAGGTAGTACAGAAAATGTGCTTACCCTGGGTGCATTTGGAGGCTATGTCGTATTCGGATTTGATCATGGCGTGTCAAAATTCGGCATCTATAGCAATACCATCGAAAGCCTGTCAGAACCAGGTATCGTAATGGTAAGTCAGGATGTAAATGGAAATGGATTACCGGATGATGCCTGGTATACAATAGCAGGTGATCAATATACCAATGCCGTAAAGAACTACAAAATCACTTACTATAATCCCGGTGGCTATGCAGATGTAAAGTGGAAAGACAACCAGGGTGACTCAGGCACCGTCTCAATCAATGTATATCATACGCAGGTATATTATCCGTCCTTTATCTCCGCACGGGATTCCATGTCTTTTACAGGCATGAAACTACCAGCTACCCTGAAGGATAGTGCCGGGCTATATATCAATACCGGGTTTGCGTATGGCTATGCGGATAACTGGACCAGTGACTATGGCACCAGTGGGTATAATAGCTTTGATATTGCCGATGCAGTGGATGATAATGGAAATAAGGTCACCTTGTCTTCGGTCAGTTTCGTAAAGGTATATACAGGACAGAATAGCAAGGGCAATGCAACGATAGGAGAGATCTCTACCGAAATAAGAGGAGCGATTGACCTGAAAATGTAACAAAATCTGTAATTTATGTTTCCAGCCTTTCCGTTGGTGTAATTTCTTTATCGGAGATAAGACTATTTTGTATTTTATCAATATGAAAAACGTCATCTTCTTTACCCTGTTATGCTGCGTTATAGGACACGTTTCCTATTCTCAAACTCCGCCAGACAGCATTCTCCCCGTTCGCGGTTTCTGCATCGGGGCGCCCTCACCAGCTGGCCTGAACGAATTCATTCAATTCATCGACCAGGAACTGGCACCCCGCAAGGTGAATACCCTGGTCCTCCGCATCGACTACAATTACCAATACGAAAGCCACCCGGAATTCCGCACCGGAAACGCTCTGACCAAAGCCGACATCAAAATGGTGGTAGCTGTATGTAAGAAAAATCACATTCGTTTAATTCCACAGTTCAACCTGTTAGGCCATCAATCCTGGGCAGGAGAGGTCAATGCCCTTCTTGTAAAATACCCGCAGTTTGACGAAACACCCTGGGTAAAAATGCCTGAGAAATATGTATGGCCAAACCCCGACGGTCTCTATTGTAAAAGCTATTGTCCACTGGCGCCGGGGCTGCACAAGGTCGTTTTCGATATCATAGACGAACTCTGTGATGTATTCGAAACCACCGCCTTTCATGCGGGCATGGACGAAGTATTCTATATAGGAGAGGAGAAATGCCCCCGTTGCGGTGGCAGGGACAAGGCCGAACTCTTTGCCGGCGAAGTATCCACACTGCGCAACCACCTGGCAGAAAAGGGCCGCCAGTTATGGATATGGGGCGATCGCCTGCTGGATGGCAAAACGACCGGTCTGGGCATGTGGGAGGCCAGTATGAACAATACCTACCGCGCCATAGACCTGATCCCAAAAGACGTGATGATCTGTGACTGGCATTACGATCGTCCGGAGAAAACACCGGCTTATTTTGCCATCAAAGGCCTCAATATTATTACCTGTCCATGGAGAAAACCAGCATTTGCCCAGCAACAACTAAAAGATATGATAGAATTTAGAAATGCTGCTACACCCGAAATGAAAGACCGTTATCAGGGTATGATGCAGACCGTCTGGTCCAACGCAGAATCCTTTATGGACGAGTATTACGGCCGAAAAGTACCCAATGATACTTTGATGAGTACCAGCCGCTGTTTCAGAGTAATGTACAAGGATATAAATGTGGCACTTGGTAAATAATTGAAAATTAATATTTGGTCCGCGTATCTGAAAGAACTACCTTTATCCTTTACAAATTTTTAATTTTTTCAAATGACAAACAAATTTCAAGGAACTGTAAAGTTCTTTAACGAGACAAAAGGCTACGGCTTCATTAAACATGATGAATCCAATAAAGAGACTTTTGTTCACGTAAACGGTTTAATCCATGAGATCCAGGCTGACGACCGCGTGGAGTTCGAAGTGCAGGAAGGTAGAAAAGGATTAAACGCAGTTAACGTTAGACGTATCGACTAAGCTTGCTTTTTCATACACTGAAAGGAATATCCCGGCCCCCAAAGGCCGGGATATTTGTTTTTCATAAGGATTACATTCCCTCTTGAAATTATCTTTATAGAATTCCCGGGTTTCCTTAGTCATTGATCCCGCTATTTTAAATCGTTTCTATTTAAATTACAGATCTAAAGAAGAGCAATATTATGGCAGCACTATTTACGCCGCTAACGATTGGCGCAGTTACATTAAGAAATAGGATTGTGGTAAGTCCTATGTGCGAATACAGCTCCACAGACGGTTTTGCCAATGACTGGCACCTGGTACACCTGGGCAGCAGGGCAGTAGGTGGTGCAGGCCTGATCCTCACAGAAGCGATCGCCGTATCGCCGGAAGCCCGCATTTCCCCCGCAGACCTGGGCATCTGGAAAGATGAACACATCGAAAAGCTAAAACAGATTGTAGATTTCCTCCACGCCCATGGCGCCATTGCCGGTGTACAGCTGGCCCATGCCGGCAGAAAAGCCAGTACGACAGAACCCTGGAAAGGCATGAAACTGGTACCCGCGGAGCAGGGTGGTTGGGAAAATATCATGGCCCCCAGCGCCATTCCGTTTTCTGACACCTACGGACAGCCCAAAGCACTCGATAAGGAGGGAATCGACAAGGTGATTGCCGATTTCAAAGCAGCGGCTGTACGTACCCTAAAAGCAGGCTTTAAAGTGATCGAAATTCACGGTGCCCACGGATACCTCATGCACCAGTTCCTGTCACCACTCAGTAACCACCGGACCGATGAATATGGCGGTAGCTTTGAAAACAGGATCCGACTGCTCACGGAAATAGTGAGCGCTGTTCAGGAAGTATGGCCAAAGGATAACCCATTATTGGTCCGCATTTCTGCAACCGACTGGGTAGAAGGTGGATGGAACCTGGAAGAATCTACCAAACTGGCAGCCATCCTGAAAGATGCTGGCGTGCACTTAATCGACACCTCCTCCGGTGGCCTCGATACCCGTCAGAAGATCCCGGTAGGCCCATTATACCAAACCGAATTTGCTAATCATATAAAGAAAGAAACCGGCATCCCAACAGGAGCCGTAGGCCTCATCACCACTGCCGAAGAAGCCGAAATGATCGTGAGTACAGGCAAGGCTGACCTGGTGTTCTTAGCAAGGGAATTACTAAGAGATCCTTACTTCCCGCTCCATGCAGCCCATCAGTTAAAAGATGAGTCTTTAAAATGGCCGGTTCAGTACGAAAGAGCTAAACCCAGGCATTAAACAAAAGGAGGCCGTACGGCCTCCTTTTGTTCGGGTACCTAATGAAGATAGGTAGTCCTTTAAGTAATTCTGAGAAGGATTATTTATTTTTGATACCCCTTCCCTTCAATATTTTAAAACCAACTGGTCGGCTTTTCCTCTTCCACAGGCAAAGGTAGGTCCGGTTCTGGCTCGGTATCCAGGGGTACCGCGTTCTCCAGATCATTTACATGTTTTCGGATCGCCCCTTCTATTACAGCTTCTTCTTCCAGCTCCAATATCAATGCCGTCACATCGCCCTTTATATAGGCTTTATTACTGATCACCGCCTTATTGGTGATAAAGATATCACCATATACTTTGCCGAAGTGGATCAGATCTGTCGCGTACACATTACCTCTTATACTGGCGGTATTGCCTATGGTCAGCAACCCGTCTGTACGCACATCGCCACGAACAGTGCCATCTATACGGCCCGGAATCGGAGATTCGATAGCGCCCTGTACAGACACTTCTTTCGGTATCACGAACATGCCTTTCCGGAAGGCGTTTTTGAGTATTTCAATTATTGCAGACACATCATATTTTTGAAACCGCAGATATATTTTCATCTTCAAACACAGAAATGATAGAGGAGGCATTGCCCAGGTCCAGGCCCACACTACGCTGATGCTTATCATCTGAGATACGCAGTGAGTTATAAAGGTAACCTATACTCACGAGGTTTTCAGGATCTGGCGCCACATCTACAGGAATAAAATCCTTAAATTCTTCCAGGAAGCAATCCGTCAGTTCACGATAATGTGCACCGCCACCCATCAGGTAGATCTTGCTACAGGTTTCAAAATCCTGGTCTGTGAAATAATTACGCATCAGCGGAGATACTACTTCTTTGTAATACTGCTTCAGCAGGGCTTTACGCGTTTCTTTGAGGTCAATGCGTTTGCGGTTGGTAAAGATGGAACCCTTCATGAAAGCATCGTCCAGCTGATGCTCATTTTTCATATCCAGGTAATATGTTTTATTCAGCTCACGGGCCAGGTTGTTAATGGCATATTTGATACCGTGAGAACTGAAGCAGGTACGGTTTATCAAACCATCGGCGGTAGCCAGACCTCCTTCGATAGTACCAAATCCAAAGCTCACTGCAATAAAGTTGTCATTCTTAGGCTCATTCAGGGTCTTCTTCAAACCGATAATACCACCCACTATTTCAGGAATCACTTCAAAACGTTCAATATCCAGCATCCCTTTTTTGATCGTGCCTTTGTTGTTGAAAGTCTGCGTATCATATTCTATCAGAAAATGTCTTTTACTCAGGAATTGTTCTGCGGCGGCCTTGTAAATATTATAGGTAGAGAATGGAAATCCCATGGTGATAGACAAGGGTTGTTGCACCTTGTCCAATACATTAACCAGCGCGGCTTTGAAGAGTATTTCATAGTCATCTTCCTGGGGAGCCGCATTCGTAATACGCCCCGGGTTGATGCCGCCTCTTCTGGCGAGGTTACCAACTATGTACCAGTTATCGTCTTTTTTGATTTTTAAACCATTCAACAGGTCTTTTGAGGAGTTTTCTGTGTTACCATACGCAGACTCGAACACGCTGGGAAAACTGATAGCAGATACTTTCATGATGCAGGATTATATGATTAAAACTTTCTAAAGTTTACAAAATTTTATACCTGGGCAACCTGGGAAACAGGGGAACCAATCGCTACAATAGCGGGAAGGGATTATTATTCCCGCGTTACAATAACATTAAATATATAAAATAATATTAAACATCACCCAAAACAAATTTAGCTATAACTTAAAAATATTGATAATCAAGCGGGCAGAACATAGCGAAAACCCGCTTTGAAGCGGGTTTTCGCAAAATAGTGTAACCTTATTCCGTTACATAATTGAACTCATATCTTGCTGTGTCATAAATTGACCAGTCCATAAACCCTCTTAGCATGGTGCCCATTGCATCCAGGTGGTCCTGGATGGCAGTATCGATCCTGATACCAAAAGTAGGTAACTGTGCCTTTAATTCATTGAACTGTGCAATCTCCCGGTCGTGTATCCGGGCGGTCTCTTCTATGGCCTGTTCCAGCGAAATGTTTCTTTCGTGTTCAATAACTACTACCAGATTGTGCTCATCCCCATGCTCCAATTCCTTAGAGAGCGAGAAAAGGTCGTTTGACCAGCAGATGGTTCTGCGCGCCAGTTCTACCAGGCGCTGGAAATCTTCATTTTGCAACACAAAAACGGGCAGATTCTGTTTGGTAGCTACTTCCAGCAGATCTGTAGCCAGGTTGGCCGCCGCAAAATAAGGTCGCATTTTCATGTACTGCAACATACTCGGATGCCGCTGTGCACGGGAGTTTTCGATCTCCCACATGCCCGCTTCAAACACCGCCTTCAAACTAAGGGTAAACTGGCATTGCCAGGAGGCACTGCTCAACCGGCGCATCTTTTCCCAAAAGTCACTGAATGCCGCCATGATCGGGTTTACAGAAACAGGCACCCGCTTGTTGAGTCGTAATACATTTACAAAACCCCCAATGATACCTTGTACATAATCCGCGGTTCTATAACCTGCGGTCTCTGATGAAGCATGGTCCAGCAAATCATCCATAACAAACAGCAGGGAGTTCAGATTGTTGGCCGCGCAAAGAAAATCGTAATCTGCATCCGGATAAGTCCTGCAGGTCATCCAGGCAAACTTGTAGTTCGCGTACTTCCCGTACAATTCCTCCCCTGACAGGAGCTGAAATCGGTGTAGCCAATTGGTAGTGTGTCTGTCTACCTTGTCTACAAATGGACTGATCCTTGACTCAAAAGGACAGTAAAGCTGCGGAACGTTAATAGTCTTCATACTTGTGTGTGTTTTATGAGTGAAAGAAAAACAAGCCTGGATTAGTTGCTGATAGTGCTGCGGAACTCCGCAGTAGCACAAGAGAAGACATTCAAAAGTATAAGTACGGCATAAACGACTATGAGCCTGGTGAAGGCTGAGTATTTGACAGCATACTACGGGTTGTAAACCAACATTATATAACGTGAAGATACGGCAAGTAGAGAGATTAAAACAGGGCGGGAAGCTTGAGACAGTTATTGATCTCCTGGGTCAGTACATTGAAATCGATGGGTTTTGTAACATAGCCGGCTACGCCTGCATTCAATAGCGCATCCCTGGCTTCTTCAAATACATCACCTGTGGTGATAATAACGGGAATATCTTTTAAATGGGGTATAATTTTTAATTGCTTCAGTAACGTGTGTGCATCCATATCTGGCAGATGGCTATCCAGCAGTATGATATCCGGTGGCTGCTCCTGCATCACATTCAATGCCTGCTGACCGGTAGAAGCCGTTTGCAGGCGGCACCCCAGACTTGACAAATAACGCGTCAGGTAGATCTGACTCATCTGGTCATCTTCCACTATCATCATGCGGATGTTCGTAAAAGAGGGCAGGGGCGGCATTTCCGTCATCACCGGTTGTGCTGGTTTATTCCCTTCAAAGGCCACCAGCGGGAAGGCAATACAGAACAAAGTCCCTTTCCCCGGTGAACTGTCCGCTGTGATCGCGCCTCCCAGCAAACTTACCAGGTAACGCGCAATATGCAACCCTAACCCTGTACCATTTGAGAAATCACTCTTACCGGTGAAAAACGGATCGAAGATCTTTTCCAGCTGCTCCTTATCCATACCCTGACCCGCATCCTGGATGCGGATATAACAAATGTTCTTTTCGGTAGACACCTGGATGAATATAGTAGAATTATCAGCCGTAAATTTAATGGCGTTGAAAAGGATATTGTTAACGATCTGTGTCAGTTTCACTTTGTCACTGCAGATCTGTGCAGGCATCTGCTGCCTGTCGTAATCCAGCGCGATTTTCACCCCTTTATTTCTTGCGATATACTGACTGGTGATCACAATATTATCAATCCAGTTTTTGACATCAAACGGTTCCCGGAATACCTCATGGATCTTACCAACTTCGATCCTTGATAATTCCAGTACATTATTGATAATTTCCAGTGCGTGATAGCTCGCCGCACACAGGTGTTCCGCCGTAGCACGGATAGGCGCAAGCTCTTGCTGCTGCTTACTTTGTATGACTAATAGCTGACTGATAGAATGAATGGCATTCAGCGGTACGCGGATTTCGTGGTTGGTTTCCCGCACGAACACGCTCTTGTAGTCATTGGCCTTTTCCAGCTTTTCCCCTCTTTCCCGTAGCTCCGCCACCAATATGTCATTCTGGTTCACATAAAATGCGATGATAAGTATATTGAGACTAAATACAACTACAACAGCAGAGAAGTGAATAATACGCTGATTGGTGATACCAAAGGTCAATGGCGTTATCAAATGTATCTCATCATTGACCTGCAGTAATATCACCACAGCCATGGTCAATGCAACTGATATTATCCTGTACTTCGTGTCTTTGATAATGAGAAAACTGGTACCAATCAGAAAAATAGCCAGCAGACTTGCTTCTATCACAGCCGATAATATGATACCAAAATAAAGTGTAGCGATATTGGGAATTAACTGGGCCAAAAGGGCAGCAAGATCATATTTACCTTTACTGTTTATCCATATAATAGAAAAATAAGCAAACCCCTCCAGCGAAGCCGCGATAAGGATTTCCATTTTCCCCGAAATAGCATAAAAGAACCATGCAAAAAAAGTAACTAACAACCCAATGATCAGCGATATCGTATTCACCTTGATAATACGTGTTCGCAGATCCAGGTCATCCACTTGCGCTCCAGTGTGTGTAATAGTTGTAAGTGTGTCTCTGATATGCATTCGCTTTCGTGTTTATTACAGCACGGCCAAACTCATCCTAATTAGTTGAGCTTTATCAATTTGCTGCAATATAACGAACTATATATAAATGCTACATACAAAAATCGCTTCTACCATAGGCAGAAGCGATTCATGCAAATTACTATATTTAAAACGAGTTAGATATTAAATTATTTAAACTCGCTATCATTCAGACCACTGTTTACCTTCACCTCGTTCACCTTAAAATTGATCTGCTGATTGCCACCAATTGTATTGACAAGGGTGAATGGGAATTTAATACCGCTAACGTCTTTGTAATCACTGAATTCCAGCATACCGGTTATCTGGTCGCCCTGCTTGTTGATGGACTTCACCTTGTAATAACTAGCCGCATCAAAATACAGTTCAATCACTTCGCCGTCGGTTTCAGTCACAGTTACTTTATAGGCATCCTTGCCATTCACCTGTTCGAAGTCAGGAGACAGCACAAGCTTAGCGCCATCACTCAGGTATTCCCTTTCAGGGAAGAGTTCCAGGCTACCTTTCAGTTCTTTCCTCATGTCTGCATCTACCGGCATCCTGTTACCCATTTGTTCAGCAACCACGCTGTCGCCATTGATGATCAGGCGGCTTGCATGTGCACCCATGGCAGCAATGTAGATGTCCATGTAGTACTTATCAGGAGATTTGTACTTCTTTGTCATGGATATTTCTGTACCCTGTACACTACCCATAGCAGACATTGACTGATCCTTAATGCCATTCAGTTTGTCCATACCTCCGATCGCAGCAAAATAACGATTGATCACATCTGTTGCGGTGGTACCTGTCGCTACTTTACGCACTTCACCTTTCCATACGTTGTTGGAAGGATCTATATCCGGTAAGCCTTTCGCAGGATCGATCACTACCCCTGTCAGTTTGGTAGCAGAGTTATATTTAAATGTCCAGGTACCGGAACGTTGCCAAACTTCAGCAGGCAGTTTCACGGTATCTGTTTTGCCATTGCTGTCGGTAATCGCCAGTACAACCGGCATTACCAGCTGGTCACGGTTTTCGATGGTGATCAGGGCGCCTTTGGCAGGATCACCGCTTACATATTTTACATCTTTTACCGCCTGGTCCAGTGCCCAGTTTTCCAGGAACCAACCACGCCAGAACCAGCTCAGGTCTTCACCAGCTGCATTTTCCATCGTACGGAAGAAATCCCATGGAGTCGGGTGCTTGAATGCCCAGCGATTGATATAAGTGCGGAATGCAAATTCAAAACGCTCTTTGCCAAGAATATAATTACGCAAAATAGTCAGACCCGCAGCCGGTTTGTAGTAAGCCGCCGTACCCAGGTAACTGTTCTGGATCACATCCGGAATCGTCATGATAGGATCTGTGCCAAACATGCCACGGCCGGTATTCTGTACCTGCATCGGTGTGTAGTACTCTCCTTTGTTAAATGCTTCAGTAGAACCCTGGTTGATGAACGTATTAAAGCCTTCATCCATCCAGGCATATTTACGTTCGTTGCTACCCACGATCATCGGGAACCAGTTGTGACCGAATTCGTGATCGGTTACACCCCATAGACCGGAACCGGTGCTTCTCCAGGAACAAAATACGATACCCGGATATTCCATACCACTAATGCTACCAGCTACGTTGGTGGCTACAGGGTAAGTAAATTCAAACCATTGTTTGGAGTAAAACTCGATACAACCTTTTACAAATTCAGTAGATCTGAACCAGCCGTTCGGACGCCTGATCGCTTCGGTCGGATATACTGACTGTGCCAGTGCCTTACGGCCACTTGGCAGTTTCAGTCGTGCCGCATCCCATACGAATGCTTTGGAAGCTGCCCAGGACACGTCTCTTGCATTTTTACATACAAAGTGCCAGGTCAGGTTCCCCTTGCGTGATTCAGTAGGCTTTGCGACTTCGCTGCTATCCCTGATCATCACAGTCTTATCACTTTTATAAGCCTGTGCCAGACGCGCTTGTTCTTTAGCAGTCAGTACCTGGGCGCTGTTCACCAGTTCACCACTACCTACTATGACCAGACCTGCAGGTGCGGTAATCTTGTAGTCGAAGTTGCCATACTCAAGGTAGAACTCTGCCGCTCCCTGGTAAGGAATGCTGTTCCAACCCAGTACATCGTCGTATACTTCCATGCGTGGATACCACTGGGCAATCTCGTACACCCAGCCATTCTGGGTAGTTAAGCGCCCCATACGGTCAGTACCGTATTGCGGAATATCAAAAGCATACTCAATTTTTATCTGTAATGCAGCGCCATTCGCAGCCTGTGGCTTAGGCAGGAAGATCTGCATCCGGGTATCGCTGATTAAATACCTGACAGGGGTAGCCTTGCCATTGCTCACTACACTCACCGATTTGATTTCATCACCCTTGGTGTAGCTCTTGTTGGCAAAACGACCACCAGTGACTACTGCGGTAGCAGAACCACGGCTATCTTCCCTGAAAATGTTCTGATCCAGCTGTAACCACAGGAAAGGTAGCTGATCAGGGCTGTTATTGGTGTAGGTAATGGCTACGGAACCAGTCAATCTGTGCGTACCCGTATCCAGGGTAGTATTGATGACATAATCTGCCCTGTTTTGCCAGTATTTGTGGCCAGGAGCACCGGAAGCGCTGCGGTACTCATTGCCGTTTGAAGAGTAGAATAGTGGATTAAAAGCCGCGTGCGGATCGTATTTGGGGGCTTCTGTCTGTGCTAATGCAGGACCCGCCAGACTTGCTCCTAACAGACAAAAAAGTAAGAACTTGTTGCTTCTCATTATATCATTCAATTGTTAATAATAATGCATAAATATAATAAAAGGGGCGAAAGGACAAGTAAAAAAGGATAAAGGGCAAACAATCAGTATGTTCTCATTAAACATTTGGGAAATTAATTATACATTTACATTCATAACCTTTTTTTTACCTATGAGATATTTCTGGCAAGGCACCAGCCTTCTTGCCGTGTTATTTGCATCACAACTTTCCGCGCAGGTACCACAAGTACAACTTAGCAATAACTTCCCTGAACCAGGAGATGGATTTGATAAGATTCTACTCCTCAACAACAGTTATACAGCTTACCTGCACTTTGATAAAAAAGCAGGTATTATCGTCAACATGTACGATGCAAAGCACAAGATAGCTACAACCGATACGGTAACTGGTCAACTGTTCGATATAAACGCATTGAATGACACAGAAATAGATGGTATCTATGAAATAAACAACCAGGTAGTCATCTTTCTCCAGCAACTGGTTAAGTACAAGCCACGTCTATACAGATTGATACTGGATGGCAAAACCGGTCAGTTAGTAAAGGAAGATCAGTTAGGCGAACTGCCTACTATCCAGCACAGGGATGTTGTCGTACAGGACAACTTTGCCTCACACGATTTCTATGTGGCCAAAGACCCGCGTAGCGGCTATTATGCCATTGCTGCATTTGCCGGCGGTGAAATGGATCGGAAGGAAACGCCAGGCGAACGGGTACAGGTTTATCAGTATTCCCCTGATCATCAGCAAATTGGGCATAGTACTACTTACCTGCCTTCAGCAGATTACCCTTATCACGGATACCTGGACATGGCCGTGCACAACGATCAGGTATATCTGGTCACAGCTCCTTTGCGCATCCGCAAGAATCCAAAGGATACTGCCTGCATGGTAGCCGTATCAGGTATTCATAATACAGAGGTGAAGCACCAGCTGCTACCTTACACATCGAATATGCAGGACATCCATGCAAATATCCAGTATATACCTGCGGCTCAGAAACTCGTATTACTACTAACCAATGCTACCGGCAAAGGAACCAAAACCCCAGGTGTAGCTATGACGCTCAGTTACCTGGATGCCGGCACATTAGAAGAATATCGGCATCAGGCAGTAACGCCGGATCAGATCAGCGCTACTTATTCAGGTGTACCGCAGCAGCTATTGACAGCGGATGACGGTACTGCCACATTGCTGCTGGAAAATACAAGTCTGTTCAGTTCCGGCAATGCCAATGCCTGGAATAATATGCATACCAATATGAATGATATTGGTATCATGACCCTGGATAGCGCAGGTGCGGTAAAATCAGGTATGGCGCAAATCAAGATGCAGGTAGCGAATGGTCTCTATGACCCTATGTTCCTGCACCGCAGAAAGAAAGGGCAATGGATGTTCCGCAACAGGATTCAGGCCCTGAATACCACGCCTTACCTGTCATTCGATTACCTGACCACAGCACGTGGTAAGTTTATCATTTTCAATGATTACCTGCAATACCTGGATCCGGGTGGTGTGTATACCGACAAGAAAGCATTGCGCTACCTTACCGATGCCAATACCGTTTGTTATAATAGTGCCGGCGAAAGGATGTTCCTCTTTGGTACCCCTGAAACCTACAAAGGCTACTATACCATGCTGGGTGCCAGTGATTTTAGGCAGGAGAAAAGCCAGTATGTGACGCTGCTGATCACAAGAAAGGGGGAGACAAAAACTGCAAATATTGCCTGGGTGCAATTCTAAGCAGAAAAGGGTGGTACCTAATAAAAGAGGCCGTATCATGAGTAATACGGCCTCTTTTTCTCTGAAAATGGTTTTCATCCCTGTAGGTGAATCCCCTTTTTTACTCAATATATTTCGTAAGTGTGGCATGCAATGCCTTGAACTCAATAGGTTTTACCAGGTATTCATTCGCCCCCGCATTGATCATTTCTTCACTGGCTTCATTAAATGCATCTCCACTGGCGATGATGACCGGCACATTTTTCAGTACATCATCTTTGCGAATATGAGTAAGTGTATCTTTGCCGCTCATGCCCGGAATATGCGCATCCAGGATAATGATATCCGGTTTTGAAGCCCTGCCCAGGAGCATGCCCTCCACACCATCGCTGGCCAGCGTAACCCTGCTACCCAAACTACAAAGGAACCGTGATAAAACCATCTGACTCATTTTATCATCTTCTATAATCAGGATGCTGGCGGCATTCAGGTTCATCATTCTTTCCGGCCAGTCTTTCAGGTCTTTACCCGGCAAGCCTGCTGCACCTTCCAGCGGCAGACATACCGTGAAGGTCGTACCAATGCCTATCTGACTCTTCACATCAATAGTGCCACCCATAGCTTCCGCCAGGTGACGCGTAATGTGCAGGCCCAAACCAGTACCTTCCAGGAATATATTCCGCTCTGATACAAAGGCATCAAAAATAGTAGCCTGCCTCTCTTCGCTGATCCCTTCTCCCTGATCGGCCACGGTGATATTCAACCGTTCTCCTTTAGGGAAAATATGAATGGAGACATTGCTCTCACTCGCTGTGAACTTGATCGCATTTGACAGGAGATTATTGAGCATCTTCGTGAGCAACATTTTGTCCAGGAAAAGGAATTCCGGTACTTCTTCTGATATATTATACCGGATCCGGACCATTTTAACCCCTGCTATATATTGGTGTATATTCACCACATTGTCCAGCCATTCCCTGATATCCAGCGAGGAGTTTTGCGCCGTATCTGCCTTGCCGGCTTCGATCCGTGAAAACTCTAATACATTGTTAATGATTTCCCTGGTATTAAAACTGGCGGCGTAGAGGTGATCGGCCAGTAGCCGGATGGGAGCGAGGCTTCTGTCCTGCGCTACTTTGAGTTGCAAAAGCTGACTGATACCAAAGATGGCATTCAGCGGGGTCCGGATCTCGTGACTGGTTTCACGTACAAAAACAGTCTTGGCATCTGTAGCCCTGGCCAGTTTGGCCGTGAGCTCTTCCAGATCCGAATTTTGTAGCCTGACTGTTTCCAGCATTTTCCGTACCTGTGTCATTTCGCGGTTCCGTAGTCTATCTGCATTCTTAATATAAAAGGTGAACACCATCATATCCAGGATCAGGATGGATGGAATGGTCGCCCAGCGAATCACGAATTCAACAGGAAAAACAGTGGAAAAATTTATGGCAGGCGGATAGAAACCAAAGTACATATTGATTTCGCCGGCCATAAAACACCCAATAGTAATACCAATAGCTAACCTTCTCAGAAAAGGTCGCTGAAATAATAGCAATGATAAACCAATCAAGAAAATAAATAGAAGATGAAATTCTGTGACCCGCCCCATGACGGCGCTGTAATATTGAATGGTCACATTGCTGACGATGATCAGGAGAATGCTGGCGAGGGTATGCCTTCCCACCCAGTTCACGCAAATGATAGTGACAAAGGCAGCGGCTTCTGCGAAGGCTGGCCACACAATGATCTGGTTTCCAATCAGGTAGTGACAGCACAAACTGAGGGATAAGGACATAGCAGCACAGGTCAGACACAATGTATTCACGAAGCGGATAATTCGTTGTGTGTCTTCAACCTCCTGCAATGAAGTTGCCTTCACGTTACTGCAACCAGTGGTAACGATTCGTTGTAGTAGGTTCATGTACCGATATTTTAAATTAACGGAACATAACATTTCGTAGACTTACCGACAAGTTCCCGGCTTGTACAGTAAATCCAGTCCATGAGATGGTGTATCAGAGTTAAGAAGCAGGCAATGAGCTGAAACTGATTAATTTTGGGGTGGATAGCTACAATTGCTTGTACAGTTTAGGTAATAAAAGGACCCCCATTGCTATGTTTTTTCATTGTGATTTGTTTTGTGATAACGGAGATTACTATGCTGATAGTTTTTGATAACGAAATTAGAGGATAGTTCGCTTGTGTGATCAACTAAAAAATTAACAGTTGATGACGCAAAATAGTTCAATTGTGAGAGGAAATAGTTAATGATCTGTTAACAAAAAGAAAATGTTGTTTAAACAACAAAAAAACGCCTTTCCCTGTGTAAAAGCGTTTTTTCGGAGTAGAAGCTAGTGTTTACACCACATTCCACCAATTATCATCTCCTTTTTGGGGCGGATTTTTTTCAGAAGCAGGAGCCGGTGCACCCGTCATCAAAGTGCGTGCCTGGGATTTTATATCGTCCCTGTTCAGGAGTAACCTGATTTTATCTTTTAGCAGGCGTCCGGTTTCGGGTTTTACCATGGCTACATAGTTGGCAAAACCTTCTATGCTGCTAATGATGTTTCCATTGCCCCATTTTTTATTAGCCAATCCGGATACGCTGATCTGGTGGAGCAAGGCCCTGAATTTACGGAGGGTATCCCTGTCCAGGCTCAGTTTCTCATTCACCACAATACCGGTTACTTCCCGTTTGCCACCTTTGCGCATTACCTTCAACTTATCAGGATGGAGGTGGAAGCCTTCTTCTTTCACGACCTGCTTTACTGACCAGAGTAACTGACCGATCTTGTCGGCAGGTTCGCCTTTGGTAGAGAAAGTCATATCATCTGCATAGCGGGAGTAGGTATACCCAAACTTTTTAGCCAGACCTTCAAAACGCTTGTCCAGACCATAGCAAATAAGGTTTGTGATGGCCGGACTGCTGGGCGCACCCTGTGGCAGGTGCCGGGGAGTATTGGCCACAAAATATTCCTGGCCGTCCAGGGCTACCTGGTCTACTTCGGGCTCAGTACATAGCAGGCAGAGAATAGTGGCCAGTTGTTCGCTGTAACCAAGTTTTATAAAGAGCCCTTTCACACGTTTATATTCAATTGTCGGGAAAAAGTCTTTCAGATCGATATTGATCACCACATCCTGACCTACGTGATTAGTTGCATTGGTCACGATGGATTTGCCCGGCACGAAACCATGTGCGGCTTCGCTGTTGGGTACCTTATACAGGATATTTTCCAGCACCCAGTACTGTGCAGCTTTTAGTTGTGGCATAGGAGCAGAGATCAGTCTGCGGCCACCTGACTTCTTAGGCAGGTAAAAGCGCTTGTAATGGGAGATAGTACCTACCTTCCTGTCAAATGCCAGGAAACGTAGTTTACCGAGGGTAATGCCCATAGCTGCGGAGAGCTGTACGGCATCATGAAGCAGCGGGAGGCCGAAGCGCTGTAGCAGTTCAGTATTGGAGGAGGTTTTATTTAATCCTGCAGAAACGTCTTCACCGAGATAGACGATAGATTTCGACTTTTCTTCTGCCCAGACTGCGGCGCGCTGCTGGCGTTTCTCTTCATTCCGTTTTTTGGTCTCAGCACGTTTTGCCTTGGCGGCAGCCATGCGGGCTTTACGCATGTCCGTGAGTACCTGTTGTTTATTTCTGTATTCGTTAAAGAAAGTAGGCTCACGCCGGGTATCAGGTGAAAATGAAATTCCTGCTGATGTAGCATTGCTATATACCTGCGTACTGCCGCTATATCTATAATTGAATAACATGTGATCAGGGTTTAAGATGAATGCTCAGGAATAGCAATAAATTGAACAGGCAGCGTAATATCCGGATATTGTTCGTGGATGTTGCGCATGATCTGAATGCAACGTGCTTTGTCGCCAATAGCCACTGTTGCAGAGATATGTGCAATGATCACCGCAATATATTGCGCAGCTTCGTCCGATTTCAGGGCTTCCTGTTCCAGGAATGCAAAGATGCGTTCTTTGGCCACTCTTGCTTTATTGACCCTGGATAATACAGAGCGGAAATAAAACTCAAGTTCCCGCAAGCGATCCGGTTCACCAGCTGCATATTGAGCCAGGTAGTTGGTCGCAAAGGTTTGCATACTTACGCCCGGGTGCTGACTGAGTTTCAGGAGGTAGTTGAGACCGTCTTCTGCTTTGAAGAAACGGGTCAGCAATTCCCTGCCAAAAGCCTGTACGATTGGGTTCACGCTGTCTGCAATGGCAACGAGGGTTTCCGGCGACCAGTCTTCATCCCTGAAGTGGGTACGGAAAAACTGCATGGCGAATGTGCGGGTATCATCCCATTTTGCATCCAGTAAACCGATAGCATCGTCCCTCTCGTAGCGGATACGTGGAAGTTGCTGCTCATAAAAACGCCAGCACCATTCACGTACTTCTCTCAGTTCATGATTGCCGGTAGCGATCACCTGTTTGAGGGTTAATTCTGCAGGTGGAATATATTTTTCCAATACAAGTACACCAAATGCCTGTGTAGCGCGGTAGTTGGAATAGGTGAGTCTTAAAGCAGTAGCCTTATCGATATCATGCAGGTGCCCCACGAGTTCATTGCCAAGAATATTAGCGATGTCATTGTGCAACCCTTCAGAAGTTTCTTTTCGCATGAGCAAAGGCACGAGTTCGTTCACCAGCCATACAGCGAGGTCGTTGTAGTCCTTTACAAGCCTTGCAAGCACAGGACGAATACCCTGCCGTACATCTGAGTAAGAACATGTTTAAAAAT
>NZ_MTKN01000334.1 GCF_001975825.1 [Flexibacter] sp. ATCC 35208 | reverse complement strand
CATACTCGAAGCGACATTCATTGGCTTATAACAGCTTCACGTAAACTTGTTGCTAGAGGACCGTCCCCTGTTATAAGCCAATGAATGTCGCTTCGAGTATGTGCTGATTTAACGATAAGATTTTGCAACGTATCAATATCTTTCTCAGGAGCAATTCGTCCAACGTAGGAAAGGACGTACTTCGCTGTAATATTATATTTTTTTCGGAATAGGTCTGTATTGTAAGCTGGATGAAAGAGTGTGCAATCTACACCACGTCCCCATATAGAGAGGGTCTGAAAGCCTTTATGTTTTAATTGATGTAATGTTTCAAAGGAAGGTACAAAATTTTTTTGCATATGACTATGAAACCATTTTAAATAGTTCCAAAGCATATTGGAG
>NZ_MTKN01000333.1 GCF_001975825.1 [Flexibacter] sp. ATCC 35208 | reverse complement strand
ATTAAACTTCAATGGAACATTCCGGTCAGAAACTAGATAAATATTACATCAAAAAAGTAGATGACGACAAAAAAAGCATTTATTGTCACCATGATTTAATGGGGGAATTGTTTGTGCCTACACATAAACATGACAAAGCACAATTGTTGTATGCTGAAGGAGATGTGGTTTTTGTAACAACAGAAACCAAAACCTACTTTTTGCCGGCAAGGCATTTTATCTGGATTCCTAGTGGTGTTGCGCACAGCATCGAACCAAAATCTGAAAGTGTTACAATGCGGAATTTATATTTTCCGGTTGAAAAAGACGAAGATGATTTTTATAAAGTAGAAGGTATTTATCCGGTCAATAATTTATTATTGCAAATGATGCTTTTTACCAATAG
>NZ_MTKN01000332.1 GCF_001975825.1 [Flexibacter] sp. ATCC 35208 | reverse complement strand
AAATATAAAAATCTTATTTGCAAATACGCTAAAAGCTATATATTATTTTAAAATTATTTCAGTTTTTTTATTTCGGAAAACTAAAAATTATAAAGCAATTGCAGCGTATGAAAATCAGATGATCCGTCAAAATATTTATCCAATACGTCATTAAAAACAGGTTCTGTATTTTGAATACTGGCAAATAAAGTCATACAGGATTGTAATTTTTCATTATCGGGATTCCCGAATATTTCTTCTGCTGTTTTTTCATCAGTTTTGATTAATTCAGCCGTAATTTCAATAAGATGTTTTCCCAGTATTGGATGTTCTAAAAAGGCTATTGCTTCATCTGCATTTTTTATTTCGTAGAATTTTGAAATATCACAAGATCCAAGTCCTTTTAT
>NZ_MTKN01000331.1 GCF_001975825.1 [Flexibacter] sp. ATCC 35208 | reverse complement strand
TGTTACGTTCCAGCAAGAAATAGAAATTACAGATGAAATCAAGATGGCACATACGGGTGGGCATAGTGATGGACATGCAGTCATCATTTTGGAGAGTCAAGGGGAAACGATGCTACATTTAGCAGATCTCTTGCCGACGCACGCGCATCAAAATGTATTATGGGTAATGGCATACGATGATTATCCGATGACCTCGATTGAAAATAAGCAAAAGTGGATGAAGTATGGTGCTGAAAAAGAGGCATGGTTTACGTTTTACCATGATGCATATTATCGCGCTGTGAAGTGGAATGAGGAAGGGCATATCGTAGAAAAAATAGAACGGAAAACGAGTATAGAAGCATAAAAATAGGAGGTTGTTCCAGAATATCTGTTAGAGCAGCCTCCTATT
>NZ_MTKN01000330.1 GCF_001975825.1 [Flexibacter] sp. ATCC 35208 | reverse complement strand
GGATTAGATAATATAGAAATGCTTTAAAAGTTTTGGAACTCTGCGAGATTAATTATCAAGCTTTTTTTTCAGCAAAGATAAATTTGCTCGCAGAGGCGCAAAGATTTTTATAAAAAAGATTAAGTTTTAAAGAGTTGATGAGTTGAGATTACTTAAAGATATCGTATGAATATGCTTTAAAAAAACTTCGCGACTTTGAGAGATTATAATAATAACAACAAAATGAAAACAGCACAAATAGTTATAGGTTTAGGATTTGGTGATGAAGGAAAAGGAATTACGACAGATTTTCTGGCGAAGCAAAATCCTGAATCTATAGTTATTCGGTTTTCAGCAGGACAACAAGCGGCACATACGGTAATGATCGGCGATAAAAAGCACGTTCATTCTAGTT
>NZ_MTKN01000329.1 GCF_001975825.1 [Flexibacter] sp. ATCC 35208 | reverse complement strand
GTTGCTTGGTCTCATGTAACTGTTGGTGGAAAGCCAATTCTGCAAATTTTAGAAGAACAAAAAGAACGATTTGGTGAAATAGATTTAGATGAAATTGTTGAGAAGACTGCAAAAGCTGGCTGGGAAATTTATAAACGTAAAGGAACTACTTATTACGGGATTGGAAATTCTCTAGCATATATTGCGAGTTCAATCTTTAATGATGATCACCGTGTCATTGCTGTATCAGCCATTTTAGATGGTGAGTACGGTGAATATGATATTTGTACAGGAGTACCAGCTATTATTACTAGAGACGGTATAAGAGAAGTTGTAGAACTCAATTTAACAGAGGATGAAGAATCTCGATTCGCAAAATCAAACGATATTTTACGTGATTATATGAAAACAATTGGTT
>NZ_MTKN01000328.1 GCF_001975825.1 [Flexibacter] sp. ATCC 35208 | reverse complement strand
GGGGAGTGGATCCCCTCTAATTATTTAAAGTTTCACTTTATTCCCTTGAGCAAAAACATCGTAGTTCGAAAATATATTATAATAGAATGAAAAGAAAGAAATTTGGCAGAAAGGGAGGGTGGCGATGCAGGAGATGGTTAAAGATTTTTTTGGACGCCCACTTCAAGATTTACGTATATCTGTCATTGATCGTTGCAATTTTAGATGTACATATTGTATGCCAGCGGAAATATTTGGGCCAGATTATGCTTTTTTGAAAGATGAGTTTTTACTAACTTTTGATGAAATTGAGCGTTTGGCAAAATTATTTGTTAACATCGGTGTACGAAAAATTAGAATTACTGGTGGTGAGCCACTACTTCGTAAAGATTTAACAAAACTTATTGCACGTCTTGTG
>NZ_MTKN01000327.1 GCF_001975825.1 [Flexibacter] sp. ATCC 35208 | reverse complement strand
GTAGCAGGGGTATAAGTAGCGGCAGTGCCACCTGTACCTGTTGTTACATTGGAGAAACCGGTGGTTGCACTGGTCGTGCTTATCTGCCACTGGTAAGTATAAGTACCGTCGCCACCACTCAATGCCACCGTACCCGTGAGGGCAGCAGGTGTTTCAGAAGCACAAAGTGTCTGATCGGCAGAGATGGTATTGTTCAGTACTGGTCCCAGGTTTATCAGTGTTACAGTAGCTGGCGTACCAGTACATGTACCATTGCTCAGGGTCCACTGCAGGGTAGCGGATGTACCTGCGAACACAATCACACTGGCAGTTGGGTTATTCAGGTCAGTCGCTGCAATAGTTGCAGTACCGCTGATCACAGTCCATTTACCGGTAGATGTAGTGATTGCTCCAGGCGTAGC
>NZ_MTKN01000326.1 GCF_001975825.1 [Flexibacter] sp. ATCC 35208 | reverse complement strand
AAACTTCTTGCTAAAAGCATTTGCTCAAAACTAACCTCACCGGTTTTTGGTAATCCGTTTGCCCAATCAATAAAAACCCAATCGCCTTCTAATGGTTCAAGGAATCCGTTTGTGTTTCTTCTTTTTAAGCAGAATTCCATAAGTGATTTCATTCTTGGATAAAAAGTTTTGATAAATTTTGTATCGCCCGTGTGTAAATAGTAATCATAAACACCTACAAACCAATACAACGAATAATCCATTATGATGTTAATATGAGCCGTCACGGGTTCTTTACCACGAAGAGCCAACAGCGTTCGTTCTACAGAAGCCGAAACAAAGAATAAATAATAATTCATTAAATAACTTTGATAAGCGTCGCCAGACCAAACCCAACGGTCGCTTTTAATGCCGTCTATAAAA
>NZ_MTKN01000035.1 GCF_001975825.1 [Flexibacter] sp. ATCC 35208 | reverse complement strand
GGCTTTCTTCCTACTCGATTATTAGTAATACAATTGAGACAATACGTTAGTAGGGTCGTTTTCTGCAGGTTTTTGCTGTAGAAAAGTTTCATATTGTTCAGCAGTCAGGGCTGTTTTCAGTTTTTTGTAGAAGCCGTTATGCATGCTTTTAATTTTAGCATCGTAGGCTTTGGGGTTAGTAGCAGTTTCAGCAACAACGGTGTTGCGTTGCGTAATAAAATCGGAGATATAACCTTTCAGTTTTAACTGTTGATCTTCTTTCAGGGAGAGGGATTTTGTTAGTTTACCTATGATTGCATTGGCATGACCATCTACATTGGGGATCGGGCCTTGTGCAAAGGAAGGTATGGATAGTATACAACAAAGAAGAGCGAGCAGGAGGGTATATTTCATATTAGCAGGTTTTAACCGGAAGTTACAGCAATTATAAGTTTATATATGATGTTTCTCAACTTGAGAAGGACGTTGTCATGCGCTATCTTTTTATACTTATTACCTGGATGTAAAAATGAATCTGCTTCACAGGCATTGTCTGCAGATACCTCGCTGGCAGCGAGTCCTGGCGCAAAACAGGAGTTAATTTTACTCAATCAACATTACGGGGATGATTCATTACAGACTGTCGATATTTACCTGCCTGCAGGCAGGTCGCCCAAGCGTACGCACCTGATGGTGTTTGTGCATGGCGGTGGATGGATGGGAGGGGATAAGAGTGATTTCTCGGCTGCCTGTGAGGGGTTGGTCAGGAATACTACTTTCTCGCCGGCGTTTGCTTATGTGAATGTTAATTACCGGTTGGTGAAGGATGGGAAGAATAAATTTCCGACAGCGGAAGAGGACCTGGTAGCAGCCATGAATTACATGTATGCACATGCCGATTCATTTCTGGTATCACCTTTGTCGGCGCTGATCGGGGCTAGTGCAGGTGGACAGCTGACTACACTGATTGCTTATAAACACAATGAGAAGAAGAATATAAAGTGTGTGGTGAGTAACTGGGGGCCTTATAATTTAGCGCGTATGTATAAAGAGGGATCGTCTGGAGTACCTGAGTTGATGGTGGTTGTACTGGGTGCCACGCCTTCGGAGAACCCGGAAATATATGCAGCGAGTAGCCCTGTTACATATGTATCTTCAGATAGTCCGCCTACTTTTCTGGCGCATGGTAAGCAGGATTCTTTAGTGAGGATTAGTCAGGGGAATGAGTTGGATAGTGTGTTGTCGAAGAATAAAGTGCCGCATGTGTTTTATACGTTTGATGGCTATCATGGCTATTCTTCAGACCTGGTAGCGAATGATGCGGCGGACAAGATGTTTCATTTTATCGCAAAGTATACAACGGAATAAAAAGAGTATACCATAAATCGTATAAATGGGAACCTGGCTTTACCAGGAATCTGAATGTAGGGGGCTGACTAAAAAGGGTACACCCTCTCGGGTAGGTGATATGGAGATGAAATGGCTTTTACGCAATTCTCAGCGCCTTCATTTTACTTTTTAGTCAGCCCCTTGCTTTTATTGCATGATTATCCTGACCGGTTTTGTATGGATATTCATCGCAGTATCCATAGTCTGGTACTCGGCTTCCAGTGTATGGGAGTCTACCCATTTTATCTGGCCGGGGCCCCAGTGTTGAAGGTCTGTTTCTCCCAGTAGTTTCATATTACCGTTCTCATAACTGTAGAGTTCAAATCCATTATTGTTGAATCCTGCTTCCAGATCGAAAGAAGGGCAGAGTACAAATTGCTTATCAGGGGAAAGGTAAGGAATGCCCCACAGGTGTGTTTGCTTACCATTAGCAGGATTAACGAGCAGGTAATCGCTGGATTCGTAATAGCTGCCAAATGCGAGGTGTTGTTGCAGGTCTTCTTTGTAGCCGGCATAGTAGTATACGGCATAATCCTCATCGATGTCCGGGTTCCTGGAATTAGCGAGTACAGACGTTTTCCCGTTCTTCAAAGCAAAGAGGAGGGAATCGCCTTGTCTATGTACTTTAGCGGCTTCACGGGTCAGCTGAGGACCTTCGGCGCTATCATAATCCAGATCAGTAGTAGGACTGAATGACGATTTTGCTAAACTGTACACCAGGAATTGTTTGTTTCCAATGCGGAATGAATCGATAGGTCGTTCATTGGTAGATGCCGGAACAGCAGCGTTGGTTTCGGCAGTAGGCGTGCTGTTTGATGCAGCGCTCGGGTGGCAGGCAGTCCACAGGACTACGGCGGTTAATAAAGATAGGTACTGTTTCATATAATGAAACAAATATAATCGAAAATTGTGCCATAGATAGATGTAGTAATACATAAAAAATCCCGGGCTTTGCGGCCCGGGATTTTTTATATAAAGTATGTAAGACTTACTCAGCTACAACTTCGAATTCCAGTTCAGCTTCATTGCCTTTACCGAAGTCCAGTTTCGCTTTGTATGTACCTAATTCTTTTACATCATCCAGGATGTGGATGCGGCGACGGTCGATTTCGTAACCTTTCTGTTCTTTAATCGCACGAGCGATCTGAACACCGGTAACGCTACCGAAGATCTTACCGGATGTACCGGTTTTAGCACCAATTTTCACTGGACCAGCCTTCAGCACTTCAACCACCTTAGCGATTTCGGCGAGCATTTTCTCTTCTTTCGCTTTCTGCACTTTCAGGCGCTCCTGCAGTTGCTTCAGGTTAGATGGAGATGCTTCTACCGCAAATTTCTGTGGGATCAGGAAGTTTCTAGCGTAACCGTTTTTTACGGCAGCGACTTCATTCTTCTGACCCAGATTATCTACGTCTTGTATTAAGATTACTTGCATGTTAATTAGTTTTAAGGACCTTTTACTTACGATAAGTAATTTGTCGGTTTACTTTAAAAGGTCAGTAACGTAAGGTAACAACGCCATCTGACGAGCCTTTTTAATTGCCTGAGCTACCTTGCGCTGGAACTTCAGGGAGTTACCAGAGATACGACGAGGGAGCATTTTACCCTGGTCGTTCAGGAATTTCTTCAGGAATTCAGCGTCTTTGTAATCCACATACCGGATGCCTAATTTCTTGAAACGGCAATATTTCTTTTGACGTTTCTCGGTTTTTACGGCCGTTAAGTACTTAATTTCTTGTTTTACTGCCATAATTTTAAGCTTCAGCGGTTTTAGAATCAGCGTTTACGCCATGTCTCTTGCGATTGTTGTACTGAACAGCGTATTTGTCCAGTGCAGTAACCATGTGACGGAGCACATTTTCATCGCGGTTCAGCTGAATTTTCAGCTTCTCATTGAGGTCGGATGGCGCACTGTATTCCAGTACCAGGTACATGCCCGTGGTCTTCTTCTGGATAGGGTACGCCAGTGATTTTAATCCCCAGGGATTTTCGTGCGTTAATTCACCACCATTATCTTTGATAATGTCAGCGAATTTTTTCTGAGCAGCTTTGTAGTCTTCCTCAGACAGCACAGGGGTAAAAATCACCATCAATTCGTAATTCATAATTTCCCTGTTTTTAATTTGATTAGAAAAAAATTGGATCGCAAAGATAGGAGATATTTATGAAATAATGCAAAAAACCACTTCTGCCGTAGGCGGAAGTGGTTTTTTGCGGTGGTGGTAGCGGCGGGAAGGCCTGCCGCTATCCCTTTTTGTAGAATTAATTATTTGGTAATCAATATTTTACTGGTTTTTACGCCATCCAAACTCTGTATCCTTAATATATATATACCGTTAGGCAAAGCGTTCACATCAATCGTCTTGGTATTGCGGCCTTTGTTTACAAACTGTTGTGATTTGAAACGGCTGCGTCCCTGCATATCAATGAGTTCAAATTGAGCGGGTCCTGGTTTTTCCATATCCACCCATACCTGGAGGTTATGACCAATGATGCACCAGATGAGCTTTTTGATCAGGTCCAGCAAAGATACGTATACCCTGTCATTTTCGCTGTAGCGAACGCTGCCATCTTTGCTTACAATCTTCAGTCTGTACCAGGACCCCCCCAGCCATGGCTGATAGTCATAGGTGCGGTAACTGGTTGCGAAGTCTTTGTTGCCCTGTGCAGCGAGGGTATCTACTGCTACGTAGTTACGCAGGTTGAGGGTTTTCTCTACTACATAATGATCTGTGTTGATTTCGTAGGGGGTAGACCAGGTCACTTTTACATTGCCTGAATCTACTACGGCATTGAAGTTTTCAGCAGTGACAGGGTTACCCAGGGTGTGCAGGTTGTAATTGGTCTGCACCGGATAGTGATCGCTGGTTGTGCTGCTGTAGCTACTGATGAGCTGAGCGACTTCTTTGTGCACCTTAGCAGAACCCGGGAGGTAAGCAATCGCCATTTCATCGGAAGCGATCACATTGTCTATAACAGTTGTATAAGCGGTGGTAGACTGATCGCCTGCCAGGCTCAATGGCAATGTGAGCGGTTTATAATGTGCGGTATCGTTCATGAAATCGATGTAAGATGTCGTGGTATCCGGCGCCACTTCTGTAGTGATGGTTTTATTCAATGCATCGTTGAAGTCACCGAGGATGATGAAGTTGCTGGTTGGATATTGTGCATCCAGGGTATCTTTCAGTTCCAGGTTACCATCTTTACGACGCTGCCATGACTGGATCTTGTCCGCAGTGGTGCCTGTATTCGCCTTGCTGTGAATGAGGACGAAGTTGATGAGTGCACTATCTCCATTCAGGTTTGCAGTGGCCTGCAGCAGGAATGGGAAACGACCGGAAGACCAGTTGTAATAAGCATTTGCGCTACCACCTTTTCTCAATACACCATAGCTGCGAATAGAGCGGATCACGCTTGTTTTATAGAGGAATGTGAGCTTCTGTGCAGAAGTATAATCCACATCGGTGATGCTGTCTGCATAAGAGCCAAAGTCAGAAATGATGTAGTTATAACCCGGCATCTGGCTCACCACAGCTCTGAAACGGGCAGTATCTACTACTTCTGCCAGCGCATAAATATCAGCATCCAGTTTTTTCAGTACTACAGTGGCATTTGCCTGTTGCAGACTATCATTCGCCGGATTTTGTGCCGGACTACCAAACCATTCCATATTCCAGTTCACCACTTTCAGGGAGCGTAAAGAGGTGCCGGAAAGTGCGATAGGCGTAGTATTCAGACTAGCACTGGTAAAAGTGAGCGTGCCTGTGTATGCCTGATCAGCCGCTGTAGGTACGAATCTTACCCATACAGTTACGGTTCCTGACAGGGAGTCAACAGGGTAATTCAGGGAAGTGGTGTATGTGCCAGCGCTATCTTTTGATAGTTGGAAACCTGCACTGGTAGCAAGTGTGAGTGCACCGGTAAAGTCGCTGGCATTAAAAGTAAAGTATTGTGAGGATGATTGTTGACCTGATTTTACATAGTCGAAATCCATACTGGAGGTAGACTTATCTACTGATGGTAATGGTGCCTGAGGGCTATTGTAGAGATGGAAATCATCCAATGTCCAGCGGGCTGCATTCAGGGTAGGAGAAGAGGTATATTTAAATGCGATATACACACTGGATTGTTTAAAACCGGCGAGATTGATGCTATCCGAAGTTTTCCATGCATCTGACGAGATTGCAGGGAATCTTCCATTGACAGCCGTCCATATGGCAGTATTTGGATGGCTGCTGCCATCGTAGTTGGTAGAAATGAGCAGTTGTAAAGATGGACCTACAAAAGCAGTGCGGCTGGCGAAGGAAAGGAGTGGATAATCAAAACCTGTAAGATCAAAAGCAGGAGAGATCAACCAGTCTTCATTTTCGACTGGGCCTCCGCTGTAGCCATTGATCTGTGCACCATTCAGGGATTGACCAAAGGTGGTGCAATCCCATACTTGTGCACCGGTTACGCTATAAGCAGTGAAACCACCGACTACACCTGTACCGGTTGTACAGTTGTTGAAATCAAAATCCAGTTGTTGTGCACCTGTGGAAAAAGCCCATACTGTGCTATCAGGAATACCAGCGAAAGCATTGCCACTATTGTCGGTTATGGCGCCGCTGTCGATGGTGATGTAATAAGATTTGTTGCCAGCAAGAGACGTGATCACACTGAGCAGCTGATTTCTGATTACGATAGCTGTGCTGGTGATGTCAAATACCTGCTGGGTACCGTTTGTAGCATTGTGTAAGGTGAGGTGACCGGTACCTGCAATGACGTTTTCAGAGAAAATAATGCTGGGAGTAGTGGTAGGCGGCACATTAGTTTCGTGGTTCAGTGGCGTTAGAGAGTCGATCACAGGAGGAGTGGTATCGGCACCACCACTACCTGCTATAATATTGTCGATGGCAAATGAGGGGCGGGAGCCACTGCCGCTGATCTGGCGGTTTACCCAGCGAAGCTGTACCAGTGGCTGGTTTTCGCAGGCTGTGGGAAGCACCAGTGTTTTTGTAGCAGGGTCTTGTGGCGTGGTGACACCGCTGGTGGTCTGAAGGGTCGTACCATTTTGGTATTCTGTACCAGTAATGTTGGTAAAGTTGCCGGTGCTACCAATTCTGTATTGTAAGATGACTTCGTTAATACGGGTATTGCTACTGCCATCGTAAGGATTGCGTAGCGTCATAACGTCGTATTGTAATGCGATGTTCACCTGGCCGGTGGTATTGAGGGCCAGGGAGAGGCAGTTGTCCACGCTGCCACTATTGAGGAAACCCAGTTTACCATTATAATTATATACACTGTTGGCAGTGCTGGAGGCGGTGCCGGTAGTCAGCGCTTTGTCTGATGCAGGAGTGGCGGTGTTAAAGCTGGAAGAAGGGGAGCCGGAGAGTGTCCAGCCCTGCCATCCATCCGGGTAAGTGGTGGATGTGGTCGCCAATGCGTCAAAGTTTTGCTGGTAAGGCAGTGCCTGGGGGGTGGGTTGGGTTTGCGCAAATGTGTGCAAGACACCAAAGACTGTAAAAATCAGGAGTAGAGTTTTTTTCATGTAATAAATAGATGGTTGTTAGGGGATGGGTAAATATGTTAATGGAATACTCTTCAGGGTCGTGATATGCTACATATTGAATGTACAACATTTGTGTTATATTTTACATGATTTAATTGTTAACCGGATGGTTCTGTGGCAGCAAGGAAGCGTTTTTTGATTTGCCTGACGGCAGGTGACGATTGACTTCGGAGTAAAAAAGGTTGCTTTTTCCTGACGGTATGGTTTATTGTACTGCCCCGTTCCGTCACTTTGGCAGCATTTTCCCACTGGCATACGCTTTGAAAGATTCCACAAAAACACAGATACCCATGCAGAAAGGAGCAATACGTGTTCAGACAGAGAACATCTTCCCCATTATTAAAAAATTCCTCTATTCAGATCATGAGATCTTTATCCGCGAACTCGTAAGTAACGCGGTTGATGCAACCCAAAAATTGAAAACGCTGGCAAGTGTAGGAGAGTTCAAAGGAGAACTGGGCGAGTTGGCCATTAGCGTGAAACTTGACAAAGAGAAAAAAACATTGACCATCTCCGACAATGGGATCGGGATGACGGCTGAAGAAGTAGATAAATACATCAACCAGGTAGCATTTTCCGGTGCGGAAGAGTTCCTGAATAAATATAAAGGTCAGAATGAAGGAACCAACATCATCGGTCACTTTGGTCTGGGCTTCTATTCCTCTTTCATGGTGAGCAATGTGGTGGAGATCATCACCCAATCTCACAAAGATGAACCAGCTGTACGTTGGGAGTGCGATGGCAGTCCTGAATATACCCTGGAAGAAACCACCCGCGAAGCTGGCAGAGGTACTGATATCATCATGCACATCAATGAGGAAAGTGAAGAATTCCTGGATGAGCATCGTATCAAATCCATCCTCGAAAAGTTCTGTAAGTTCCTGCCAGTTCCGGTTAAATATGAAGATAACCAGATCAACAATACACATCCTGCATGGACGAAGAAACCAAGTGAGCTGACCACAGAAGATTATCAGAACTTTTACAAAGAACTGTATCCTTTCTCTGAGCCGCCATTGTTCTGGATCCACCTGAATGTAGATTATCCATTCAACCTGACGGGTATTCTCTACTTCCCTAAGATCAATAAGAGTTACGAAATCCAGAAAGATAAGATCAGCCTGTATTCTAACCAGGTGTTTGTAACGGACGAAGTAAAGGATATTGTACCTGAGTTCCTGATGCTGCTGCATGGTGTGATCGATAGTCCGGATATTCCGCTGAACGTGAGCCGTAGCTACCTGCAGGGTGATCCGAATGTGAAAAAGATCAGCTCTTACATCACGAAGAAAGTAGGGGATAAGCTGGAAGAAATGTTTAAAAACGATCGTAAAGGATTTGAAGAGAAATGGGAATCCATCGGTTTGTTTGCTAAATATGGTATGATGACGGACGATAAGTTCCTGGAAAAAGGTAACAAGTTCCTCATTCTCGAAGATGCAGATGGTAGTAAATTCTATACGCTGGATGAATACAAACAGGATACTGCTGCTATTCAAACCAACAAGGAAGAAAAGCAGGTGATCCTGTACGCTACCAACCCGGTACAGCAGGATAGTTATATCACTGCGGCGAAAGCAAAGGGATATAAGATCGTGAAACTGGATAGTCTGGTAGATGCTGCTTTCCTGAACCAGATGGAGACCCGCTGGGAAAAGGTACAGTTTACCCGTGTGGATGCAGACATTGCAGATAACCTGATTGACAAGGATGAAAATAATTCACATGTACTGACACAGGATCAGGAAACACGTTTGAAATCATTGTTTGAAAAGATCCCGCAGCAACATGTAAAAGTGGAACTGAAAGGTCTGAGTGCAGAAGCACAGCCAGTGATTGTAACACGCCCTGAGTTTATGCGTCGTATGAAAGATATGGCAGCAGTAGGTGGTAGCGGTATGTCCTGGTATGCAGGTATGCCTGACGAAATCAACATGACGGTGAATGCAAACCATCCGATTTATCAGCAGATCCTGAAAGAAGGCAATGACCAGTTGCAGGAAAAGCAAATCCGCAACCTGGCTGATCTGGCTTTACTGTCACAGAATCTTTTGACAGGTGCGGACCTGACAGCCTTTGTGACCAGAAGTGTAGAACTGATGGGCGAAAAAACAAATTAAGCGATATAATAAATCATTGGCAATGCCGTTTTGATAGCATTGCACAAGCCCTTATCCCGTCCCGCTTTACCGTGGGACGGGATTTTTAGTAAAGGGGAAATATGTAAAAAAAAAGGTAATTATGGAATTAGGCCATGCACTATGGCGTCATTTCCCCATACTTACCCTAAGTAAAGAGAAAATAGAAAGCCCTATCATAGGAGATCTTATCAAATCTCCGTCAGCAGGGGATCAAAGCGAATGTTTTGATCCCCTGCAATTTGTGGTGATCATTACTCGGTTTGAGTAGAAAAAAGTCAGTGAGAGCGGATATCGATTACTTTCATTTGTAGGTTCATCTTGCCATTCCACTCGTTCTCATCAATGGTAAATACCATATCAAAAGGCTGGCGGCTGCTGACGATAGAGAATTTGTCAGACATATAGAACCCAATACCTGTTACAGCCATAGGGTGTCTGCCCTGTTTAACTGAAAATTTAATGTGCTCATCTTTTATGAGGCGGGAGTAGCCGCTGTCTACCACGTTTCGTACGAGGAAGATAGGGCGTTGGTTGTCCGGCCCCAGGGGCTCGAACTGTTTGAGAATATTGAAAAAAGCGGGAGTGATATCTTTCAGACTGATTTCGGTATCGATAGTGATTTCCGGAATCAGCAGTTCAGGATTGATGGTAGTGGCGACAACCTCTTCAAATCTTTCCTGGAAAGCGGGCACGTTTTCAGGTTTGAGGGTCATGCCGGCGGCGTAGAAGTGGCCACCATAGTTTTCCAGCAGATCTTTACACTTGTGAATGGCTTCGTATACGTTAAACCCAATCACAGAGCGGGCAGAGCCGGCTACTTTATCATTACTGAGGGTAAGGATAATGGTCGGTCTGTAATAATATTTATCGATCAGCCGGGATGCCACGATACCCACCACACCTTTGTGCCAGTCAGGCTTATAGAGTACGGTGGACTTTTTATTATGTAGAGTAGTATCGTTCTGAATCAGTTCTACAGCTTCTTTGGTAATGTTGCCATCAATTTCCTTGCGGTCAAAGTTGTCAGCGTGCAGCACTTTTGCAATTTCCATGGCCTTTTCCATATCATTCTCAATGAACAGGTTCACGGCTTTGCGGGCATCGTCCATTCTACCGGCGGCGTTAACGCGGGGAGCGATAACGAAGACAAGGTTAGAGATGGTGAGTTGTTCTTTGAGACCACTAAGTTGGATGAGGGCCTGGATACCGGGTAGGGGAGATTCATTGACTTTTTTCAGTCCATGAAAGGCCAGTACACGGTTTTCGCCGGTCATGGGTACGATATCGGCTGCGATGCTGGTAGCCACGAGGTCCAGATAGCGGTGTGCGGCAGATTCCGGCAAACCTATTTTTTGGGCGAAGGCGGTGATGAGTTTATAGCCAATACCACAGCCACTTAGTTCCTTGTAAGGGTAAGGGCAATCATATTGTTTTGGGTTGAGGATAGCCACAGCCGGAGGCAGGATAGCATCTGGCAGGTGGTGATCACATATAATAAAGTCAATACCATGTTCAGCGGCCCAGGTAATTTGTTCGGTGGCCTTGATACCGCAGTCAAGCGTGATGACGAGGCTAAAATCGTTGTCCCTGGCGTATTCGATGCCCTGGGCAGAGATGCCATAGCCTTCGCGGTAGCGATGCGGAATATAAAACTCTATATTATTATATAAAGTGTGTAGAAAATCGAATACAGTTGCTACGGCGGTGGTACCATCCACGTCGTAGTCTCCGAACACTAGAATTTTTTCATGTCTGAAGATGGCCTGTTCAATTCTGGATACAGCTTTATCCATATCTTTCATGATCCATGGATCATGAAGATCTGCCAGTGTAGGGCGGAAGAACAACCTTGATTCGTCATAGGTATGCATGCCGCGCTGCACCAACAACCTGCATAACAGGGGATGTATGCGCAGGGAGGCCTGCAGCAAAGCTTCCTGTTTTGGTTGATACGATCGGACTGTCCAGCGTTTTTGCATCTATAATCTAAAGAAGGATGAGCGATTCTTGTTTGAACGGAAGATAGGGTATAAATTTCAAATAGTATGGCCTGTTCTCAATAAGAACTGACCAACAGATAATTATATTGTCCCTATATTATTATTAGAAGTTACGGTCGGTTGTATACCTGACCATTGATTCGAGTCCCTGTCTGATATTGCTATCGGGGAAGCTATGGAGGATAGCCATGGCTTCGTCGCGGTATTCGAACATCTTCTGTTGTGTATACTCGATACCACCGGAAGCTTTCACCAATGTAATGACTTCTTCCACGCGGGCTTTATCGGTATTATGATTTTTTACGATGTTGATGATTTGTCTTCTTACGTCTGGTGTAGCGTGTTCCAGTGTATAGATAAGGGGGAGGGTCATTTTTTTTTCTCTTATATCTATGCCGGTAGGTTTACCGATTTTTTCGCTGCCATAGTCGAAGAGGTCATCTTTGATCTGAAAGGCGACACCTACTTTTTCGCCGAAGAGGCGCATCTTCTCCGTAGTTTCTTCATCATTAGAGGTGCTCCAGGCGCCGGCGGAACAGGCGGCGGCGAGGAGGGAGGCTGTTTTACGGCGGATGATTTCGAAGTAGATATCTTCTTTAATATTGAGCTTACGTGTTTTCTCGATCTGTAGCAGTTCGCCTTCACTCATTTCCTTTACGGCCAGGGAGAGGATCTGGAGTGCTCTGAAGTCATTATTGTTCAAAGAGAGGAGGAGTCCTTTGGAAAGGAGGTAGTCTCCCACGAGCACAGCGATCTTATTTTTCCACAAAGCGTTGATGGAGAAGAATCCACGGCGTTCATTGGCATCATCCACGACATCATCATGTACGAGGGTAGCTGTGTGCAGCAATTCCACGAGTGCGGCAGCGCGGTATGTACTTTCCTGGATATCATTACTGAACAGGCGTGCCGAGAGCAAAACGAACATAGGGCGCATTTGCTTCCCTTTTCGTTTAACGATATAATGCATGATCCTGTCCAACAGTGCGACATTACTCTTTACTGCGTCAGAAAATTTGCTCTCGAAATCCCTTAATTCCTTACTGATCAGGTTTTTAATCTCGTCCATGGTTGATTGAAAAAGATTGCTAATCTATGCTTAAAATATCAAATTTTAACAATTTGGCCCCTAATTTGTATATAAGGGAGTAACAAAACTTTAACATTACTTTGTTTAAGTTATAACAAATATGCTTATTCGTTATATACTGCAAACAAAGTATGGCACAACATTAGTTTTGCCTAAGTGTTAATAGTTAACCAGTTATCAATAGAAATAATATTGCAACAAAAATTTGAATATTCATTTGAGAATTTTACCTTTGCTGGGTAAAAAAACGGGTTATTAGTAAATTTTTAACAGTTTTTAAATAGAAAACAATTATGGCAAGCAAAAAGTACTTATTACTGGCTGGCGCTATGAGTCTCCTAGCGGCGTCTTCCAGTTATGCACAAGTTACCCCTGTTTTTGACGCCCTGGATTCAACCAAAGTTCCAGCATCAAGACAGGCACAACAAAACAATTTCGCGAATCACCAGTATGATTTCCCTGCGAAACCACGTGATATGTGGGAATTAGGTTTCCACGGTGGTCTGCACGTTATCAACGGTACCATTCCTGCTAAACCAGGTTTTGGTGGTGGTATCTCCCTGAGAAAATCTCTGGGTCATACATTCTCCATCAGAGGTGAGTATACTGGTTCCTTCGACAAAGGTCAGGATTACAGACTGCGTCCAGTAGCTGGTGCAGGTGGTGGCGCTGCTACTATCTGGGCTAAAACTGCTGCTTTAAACGGCGGTATGATCGTTCCTAACTATAAAACTGCAACTCACCAGCTGTCTTTTGACCTGATCGCTTCTCTGAGCAACATCCTGTTCTACAAAGCGCAGCCAAAAATGAACTGGTATGTATTCGGTGGTTATTCACTGGGTCTGATCGACGTTGACGTTGATGCAGTAGATGCTAGTGGTAACGGTTACAACTATTCTGGTATTAACTTTGGCGGTAAACGTAAAGATATCAAGGATCAGCTGAACAACCTGTATGATGGTGATTATGAATCAAACGCTCCATCTCAGGGTAACAGAGGTAATATCGGTCGTAAAGACAACAACCAGCTGTGGCGTCATGGTGCCGATTTCGGTACTGGCATAGCCTGGAGAGTGTCTAAACGTTTCAATATCGGTTTGGAAGAGAAATACACTATGTATTTCGATGATTATCTGGACGGTTATTCTTCTCCATACTCTAACCATAAGGATGCATTCAGCTACACTAGTGTACGTCTGAACTTCAACCTGGGTAACAGCTCTAAGAGAGTTGAACCATTATGGTGGGTTAATCCGCTCAACTATGCTTACAATGAGCTGAGCGCACCTCGTCACATGAAACTGCCTACTCCAGTTCTGCCTGATGCAGATGGTGATGGCGTAACTGATCAGTTCGACCGCGAACCAAACACACCAGCTGGCGCTCCAGTTGATGTTCACGGTGTAGCTAAAGATACTGATGGTGACGGTGTTCCTGATTACAAAGACAAGCAGCTGATCACTCCAACTTATTGCCAGCCAGTTGATGCTGATGGTGTTGGTAAGTGCCCAGATCCTGAGTGCTGCAAGACTCCTCCTCCAGCAGCTTGTGGTAGCCTGGTTCTGCCTAGCGTAGCATTCAAAGGTGCTTCTACTAAGGTAGGTTCTGACAACGAAGCTATCCTGGCTTCTGTTGCTAGCACACTGAAATCTAACCCAACTTGTAACATCCTGGTAACAGGTCACGCAGGTGCTAAGGGTAAGAAAGGTGGTGTAGACCTGAGCAGCCGTCGTGTTGATTCAGTGATCGACTACCTGGCTGACAAGCAAGGTATCGACCGTGGTCGCTTCATCAAACAAAACACTCCTGGTGAGTCTGGTACTGTAGATCTGTCTCCAGCTAACTAATTCTCACTGAGAAAAAATATAAAGGCCCCGTCTCAACAGAGACGGGGTTTTTTTATGCCCGTAAAGGATTGATCAGGATAGACATGCTGGAATAGCCTATAGCATATCTCAGCACATTTAGTGTGTCTTTACCAGGTTTCTAATACTTCCCCCAAACCCCCACCGGTTGCCTTTGCTAACCCCGGAAGCACCATTGTTAACTCTTACAAAAAATTTTCTATATTCCTGAATTCACACTAACTTTGATGGCTTTTTTGAGTAGAGAACTGTTTGAGTGCACACTCCTAAAGGGAGGTAGTTACGACATCAAAAGAAATACTACTCTTATTCATTTAATTACTTATTTCGTGAGAAAAGACATTAACAGGGTTAGCCTGGCCGGTTTAGTAGTAGCATTAGGTATTATTTACGGTGACATTGGAACCTCTCCGTTATACGTTTTCAAGGCTATTATAGGTACGAACTATATTAGCGATCTCCTGGTCATTGGCGGTATTTCCTGTATTTTCTGGACCCTGACTTTACAAACAACCATTAAGTATGTGATTCTGACCCTTCGGGCAGACAACAAAGGAGAAGGCGGTATCTTCTCGTTATACGCGCTCGTAAGGCGTCATGCAAAATGGGCCGTTATCTTTGGTATGATCGGCGGCGCCGCATTACTGGCAGACGGTATCATTACCCCACCTATTACTGTAACGACCGCGATTGAAGGTCTACGCACACTGGAAGTATTTAAAGATCTTAGTCAGTGGACAATTGTAAAAATTGTACTGACGATTATTACTTTACTCTTCGTAGTTCAGCAGTTTGGTACAAACTCTATTGGTAAGCTGTTTGGTCCTATCATGGTGATTTGGTTCTCCATGCTGGGTATTCTGGGACTTTCACACCTGGCAGATGATTTCTCTGTACTGAAAGCTTTCAGCCCACACTATGCGATACAGTTATTAACTACCTATCCCCGTGGTTTCCTGATTCTGGGTGCAGTCTTCCTGTGTACAACAGGTGCTGAAGCGCTGTATTCTGACCTGGGCCACTGTGGTAAAGGCAATATCCGGGTATCCTGGACATTTGTGAAAACCTGTCTGCTCCTGAACTATCTGGGACAGGGTGCATGGTTGCTCACACACAAAGGCACGATGCTGCCTAAGGATCAGAACCCGTTCTTTACAATTATGCCTGAGTGGTTTATAATACCTGGTATCCTGATCGCAACAATGGCGTCTATTATCGCGAGCCAGGCATTGATCTCCGGTTCATTTACATTGATTTCAGAAGCGATGCGACTGAATCTGTGGCCGAAGCTGAAGATCAATTATCCTACTGAAATGCGTGGTCAGTTGTATATTCCAGGTATCAACACCATGATGTGGATAGGTTGTGTGGCTATCGTATTAATCTTCCAGGAATCGGGGGCGATGGAAGCGGCGTATGGTCTCTCCATTACGATTTGTATGTTGATGACTTCGTGTTTGTTCGCCTTCTATTTGTACACGCGAAGGGTGCGTGTCAGTTTGATTCTACTTTACCTGATTATATATTTTACGATAGAGTTCTCTTTCCTGTTCGCCAACCTGGTAAAATTTATGCACGGTGGTTATGTAACCGTGATTGTGGCAGGGGTGCTGTTCCTCATAATGCTGGTGTGGTTTAAATCACGCAAGATCAAAAATCGTTACGTTGAATTTGTACGACTGGAAGATCATCTGGCTGTGATTCAGGAGCTGAGTAACGATACGACTATACCCAAGTATGCTACCCATCTGGTGTATATGAGTAGTGCTGATAATCCGAAAGAGATCGAACATAAGATCATCTATTCTATTCTGAATAAGAAACCAAAGCGTGCAGATATCTATTGGTTTGTGCATGTGGATGTAGTAGATGAGCCATATCTGAGTGAATATTCAGTGCAGACGATTATTCCGAACGAGGTGATTCGTGTGGAATTCCGCTTAGGTTTTAAGGTGGAGCAACGTATTAACCTGATGTTCAGAATGGTGGTGGAAGATATGGTGAGGAATAAAGAGGTGAATATCACCAGCCGTTATGAATCACTGAGTAAGAATAATGTGGTGGGTGACTTCCAGTTTATAGTAATGGAGAAGTTCCTGTCACATGATAATGACCTGCCATTGTATGAGCGTATGATCATGCGTATGTATTTCTGGTTGAAACGCGTGAGTCTTTCTGAGGAACGAGGTTTTGGACTGGATTCAAGTTATGTAACAATTGAGAAATATCCGCTGGTGGTAGCACCAGTTACTAATTTGCAATTGAAGCGAATTATACATTAAAAGTAAGAGGGCCGCTCATGAGAGCGGCCCTTAATATTTAGTCTATACGGGTATTTTTTTTAGTCTATATAGAATCCGAATTTGCCCATTCTTTCATCGCGCATAGCTTCCATGATCTCCGTTTGTGTGTTCATCACATAGGGACCATGCCAGGCGATGGGTTCATTCAGTGGCAGGCCATCGCAATACAGGATGAGTGCGTCTTTGCCGGCACTGATTTCAATTTCATCTCCGTCATTATTGAAGAGCACCATACTTCTGTTGCCGGTTGTGCGGCCATTGACGGTGACTTCTCCGTGGAGGACATAGAAAAGGATGTTTCTTTCCTTCGTTACGTTTATTTTAGTACTGCCACCTTCACTGATGTCAATCAGGAATGCGTTAATGTCTGTAATCGACTGTAAAGCCCCTTTATGGCCATTCCACTGACCACCTGCGATTGCTACCTTCACTTTATCATTTGTGATAACCGGGATATCGTCTTTTTGTAAGCCCCTGTATTTAGCTGGGATCATTTTGTCTTTTGCAGGCAGGTTGATCCATAATTGTAACAACTCTAAATCCCCACCTGTTTCCTTGAAAGTATCTTCTACGTATTCGTTGTGAATGAGGCCGCGGGCGGCGGTCATCCATTGTACGCCACCTTCGTCGATACGGCTGTGGAAGCCGTGGGAGTCTTTGTGGACAACGTGGCCTTTTACGATCCAGGTCACGGTTTCAAAGCCGCGATGGGGGTGTGGTCCGAATGGCATGCCTGAATTGAAAGGAGGCAGGGTCATGGGACCATGGTGATGGAGGAGGAGGAATGGATCGATGGTGTTGCCGTCGGGGAGAGGCAGGGGGTTGTAGAAATGATATGATGAGAGGGAACCACTGATGGGGTGGTTTGTGTTGATTTTGTTAATTGATCTTTGCATGGGGCAAAGGTACGAAGGAGGGAGAGAGTGGGGGATGGACGGAATTCAGAATCTGTTGTATAAAAAATTGAGTTTTGTTGGAGTCAATAAAGAGGAGTCTGTTAGTATGAAAAATTGAAGTTTGTTGAAGCCAATAAGGAGTAGTCTGCTAGAAATAATAGAAGTTGTTGCGCAAAAAAATAACATTCTATTTCAATAAAAAAGTCCCCCGGAGAACCAGAGGACTTTCTTTAACACAACTAAAAAAACAATCAAACGTTCGAATATAATCAATCGGGTTTTTTCCCATCTAAAAAAGTATTGATCGTATTGATTTCTGCCTGATTATTCGGACTATCAGAAATTGTATAGTTAGAATAGAAATTCTCGGCAGAACCAGCACCATTATCGAGATTGATATTTCGACGAATGTATGCAGGAACGTTTTCAATTTCTGAATTATTATCGATGCCTTTCACGTTAAAGCTGAGGCTACGCAGTTTTGCTACGCGCTCTGCCTGTTTACGCTTTTGCTCTTCTAATTGCTCTTCAAATGCATGCAGCTGTTGCATATCATTTGTCATCTCTGTGCCTGGCTCTTCTTCACGGAATACGATCTTCATCTCTGGCGTTTCTGCCGGAGGTGGAGTTGGAGTCGGCTCAATAAAAATGTGTCTGGCAGGATATCCGCCAGCCGCCTGATTATTGGGCTGTATTACGTTTACATTGTTGTAGCCTGGTGTAGGAGCAGTTGTTCCTACTGGCTCAATGTTGAGTGCAAAACTGCTTCTACTTTCTGCCGGAGGTTCTGGAGTTACAAACGTTGTAGCCGGCTGCGTCACCACAGGCTCTACCAACCGTGGCGCCATATGGTCGGTTGGTTCAATGAACATAGAATTGTTGCTGGAGCTAACGGGAGTGTTCATCTTTTTTTCATCACCTTCACGACCCAGTTCCATTACGATTCTAGGTTGATTATGAGATGGATCCTGTGGGGCCTGTTTTACCTGCTGAATCGGTTTTTGTTCAAAACCTGTAGCGATAACAGTTACACCCAGTTTACGATCCAGATCCTGGTCGTAACCAACACCGAGGATCACATCGCAATCCTCACCTGCCTGGCTTTGTACATAAGCCTGGATAGTATCCATTTCATCCAGTGTGTGTTCAAATTCACCTTCTGCAGAAGAGATGTTGAGCAGAATCCATTTTGCACCACGGATGTCGTTATCATTCAGCAGCGGTGAAGTCAGTGCTTCTTCGATTGCTTTCTGCGCGCGGTTTTCACCTTCTGCAGTTGCAGCACCGAGTATAGCCACACCACCATTGCGCATTACGGTACAAACGTCCGCAAAGTCCACGTTGATCTGACCTGTGCTGTTGATCACATCAGTGATACATTTAGCAGCGGTAGCCAGTACGTTATCTGCTTTTTCGAAAGCAGCTTTGAACTTCAGGTCGCCGAACTTCTGGCGCAGTTTATCATTAGAAATTATCAGCAGTGTATCGACGTATTCTTTCAGACGGTTTACACCATCATCTGCCTGTTGCATCCTTTTCTTTCCTTCGTAAGAGAAGGGAGTAGTAACGATGCCCACAGTGAGGATACCCAGTTCTTTACAGATCTTTGCGATGATAGGAGCGCCACCTGTCCCGGTACCACCACCCATACCCGCCGTGATGAATGCCATTTTGGTATTCACCTCTAAGATCTTTTTGATTTCTTCAAAGGATTCTTCAGTGGCCTGTTCACCGATGCGGGGGTTGGCACCAGCACCCAGACCCTGTGTCAGGTGCGGACCTAACTGAATTTTATTAGGTACAGGACTATTGGAGATAGCCTGCGCATCTGTATTACAGATGATAAAATTCACACCCTCAATGCGCTGGTTGAACATGTGGTTCACCGCGTTGCTTCCGCCACCACCAATGCCTATCACTTTGATGATGGAAGACTTTTCTTTGGGAAGATCAAAATGTATCATGACTCTATCTCTTTTATGGGTTAGTTAGTATAATTAATAATGCCCACAAATTCTTCTATAGTTAGTAATTATTGGTAGTGGTAGAACCCACTACCATTATCCGAATATTAATTATCTGATTTCAAATCGTTTATGGCTGCAACAATTACGCCATTCTCGGAAAAATACCCTGTTAAAGTTTTGCATCCTCTTCTTCGGTGAACATGTCGATGATCTTCGTTTTCATTCTGTCGAGGAATGTTTTCAGCGAGGCATTTCTTTCTCTCGCTTTTCTTGCCTGAATCTCTTCAACTGACGGTGCATCATCTTCCCAGCTGCTATCCGTTTCTGTAGCGGCTTTTGAGGCCTGCTCCTTTGCGACATAGCTGGTATTGATCTTAACGTAATTTTCTTCCATCGCTCTGCGGTCATTCTCGTAATCGTTATAACCTTTGAGAATAAGACCTATGCATGTTGCATACATTGGTTTGGTCAGCTCGTCGGTATGACCGGAAGCCAGGTGCTCGTTCGGATACCCGATTCGTGCGCTTACACCGGTAGTATATTCTGTGAGCTGGATCAGATGTTTCAGCTGGGAGCCACCACCTGTGAGGATGATACCACCATTGAGCATCTTGTTGTCCATACCAATCTGCTTGAGATGATAAATGACGAAGTCCATGATTTCACTCATACGTGCCTGTATGATGTGCGCCAGGTTCTTCACTGAAATCTCTTTAGGGCTTTGTCCGCGCAGTCCGGGGATGGTGATGTAAGCATTGCTTTTTGCTTCATCAGCCAGTGCGTAACCGAATTGCACTTTCATTTGTTCTGCCTGCGTTTTCAGTACACCGAGACCGTTCTTGATATCGTTGGTGATATTCTCACCACCGTAAGGAATTACGGCTGTGTGCTTCAGGATACCTTCGTAGAACACTGCCAGGTCTGTAGTACCACCACCGATATCTACGATGGCTACGCCTGCTTCGAAGTCCATATCACACATGACGGCAGCAGCAGAAGCCAGGGGCTGAAGCACGAGGTCGTGGATCTTCAGTCCGGATTTCTCCACACTACGGTTGATATTGCGAATCGCATTCTTATCACCAGTGATGATATGGAAGTTCGCACCCACCTTCACACCGCTCATCCCGATCGGGTAAGTAATGTTCTGGAGGCTATCAACAATATATTGTTGTGGGATCACGTCAATGATCTGGTCACTGGCGGGGATCACCGTTTTATACTGGTCATTTATCAGTTGATCAATATCTTTCTGGGATATTTCCGCTTCGGTATCGCTACGCACGATATCGCCACGGGTCTGCAGGCTCTTGATGTGATGACCTGCAATGCCAACATACACTTCATTGATCTCCAGGTTTGGATTAGAAGCATAGCAGTTCTCCAGGGCCTGACGTATCGCCTTTATCGTCTGATCAATATTCAGCACCATTCCGTGCTGAACACCAAAAGACGGGGCTTTACCGAACCCCAGGATTTCCAGTTTCCCGAATTCGTTTTTTCGACCTGCAATGGCAGCAATCTTTGTAGTTCCAATATCAAGACCTACAATGATAGGAGCTTCCTGATTCATGGCGTTTCTATAGTTTTTTGTTGTGTTACTAATTTCTACCCGGCTTATACACTGCCTTTGGTTCCTTTTTTCCAGACGACTTGTCTTTTGAATTTCTTGGTTTTGACGCCGTCGTTCTGGCTGGTACCACTCTGATTGAAGCTTCAAGCTTTGCCGCTTCTGGTTGCACTGAATCATTTCCGTGCACCATTATCCTCGCCAGTGTATCGCCGGTGCTGGCTAATTTCGCGCTGTCTTCAGCGGCCAGCTTTTTCGATAATTCCTCCCCGCTTCTCCGTGTGCAAACTACTTCGTTTTCATATGCAACATTGATTTTTGCGTAATTGTTCCATCCTACTTTACTTAACCCCTCTTTATAGAACGCCAGCAGTTTGTTAAATTTTTTTGTTACATCGGTTCCGTCTCCAAACAGTATCACGTGATCGCCCAGTGTTGGTATGATTTCAAACTCACGCTGGGGAGTGATCACTACCTGTTCTACCTGTGCAGTCCAGAAAGGGTCGCTTTGTATGAAGCTGCCTATCTCCATGATGCCTGCGGTCAATGCGCTGTCTGCCTTTTGCACTTTTGCAGCGTCTGACGGATAATCTGTGAACACCGGTACTCTTGCTGTATAGCGGGCCGATACCGGTATTCTTTCTCCATCTTTGTCGAGGTAGTAAGTATTTCCTGCTAAGGTAAATATCCTTGCTACGGGCTCTCGCTGAGCGACTTTGACGTTGAGCTTTCGTTGGTTGTCCACAAAGATGTTCGCAGTTTTTACCCAGGGATCACGGGCTACTATCTTCTCCAATGCTGCGATGTTTATCTCTTTTATGGGCTTGCCTACTGGATTTAAATTCCTGTCGCCAGCTACCAATACTTTTATATCTTTCTCTTCTATAAAAAAGTTGTTCTCGTCACCCACCAGTTTTACAACGATCCCCCTGCATTTACCCTCTTCTTTGTCCTGCACTGCCGCAACAAGCAGGATCACGAATCCAGTCAATACCGCTGTCCAGAGCAGTACACTACCTATTCGTTTTAATGCCCGGCGGGTCTTGGTTTGCATTTGGGTTTAAATTTTTTTTGTCTACTCTTTCACTTTCTCTCCGTTCAATATTTCTCTGATCGGATCTCTGAATTGGTCAATGTCACCGGCACCAGCTGTGATGAGCAATGGTACGCTATTCGATTTTACCCAGGCCAATACATCTTCTTTCTGTATCACTTGTACTGGTACTGTCATCTTTTCCGCCAGGATCTCACTGTGCACCCCTTCTATGGGTAACTCTCTGGCTGGATAGATGGGTAACAGCAGCACTTCATCTGCCAGGGACAGGCTTTCAGCAAATCCTTCGGCCAGGTCACGTGTACGGGTATACAAGTGTGGCTGGAAGATGACTGTACAGCGCTTGTCGGGGAATAAGCTGCGGGCACTGCTAATGAGGGCGCGCAATTCTTCCGGATGATGTGCGTAATCGTCTATGTATACCTGGTAATCGTTCTTCACCAGGTATTCAAAGCGACGTTTGATGCCCTTGAAATCAGCAATCGCTGCTTTGATCTTTGCGGCATCTATGCCTAATAGGTGCGCCACTGTGATGGCTGCCACTGTATTTTCAATATTGTGCGTGCCACCGATAGGCAGTTGTACATCGTGAATGTGCCAGTCCTGCTCTACTACATCAAACAGGTAACCACCGTCAACTGTTCTGATATTGGTCGCATAAATATTTGCCTGTGTATCTTTCAGGTGATACCAACGTTTATTATCACCCTTTAGTTCTGTTGCACGGGGTAATCCCAGTTTTGCGATCAGCGTACCATTGGGTTTGATGTTCGCAGTATACTGTACGAATGCATCCTGCATGTCTGCTTCTGTACCGTAGATATCCAGGTGATCTGCATCCATAGCGGTGAGGATCGCGATATCCGGGTGAAGTTTCAGGAATGAACGGTCATACTCATCTGCTTCGATCACGGCTACCTGTTTATCACTGCTCCAGAAGTTACGGTCGTAGTTGGCGCTGATACCACCGAGAAAGGCGTTGCAACCATAGCCACTATGACGCAGTATGTGAGCGGTAAGGGTAGAGATAGTTGTTTTGCCATGTGTACCACCTACGGTGATGGCGAACAACTCTTTCGTGATCTCCTGCAATACGTCGCTTCGTTTTACTACTTCGTATTCGTTCTTACGGTACCAGATCAATTCTGAATGGGTACCCGGGATAGCGGGAGTGTATACAACCAGCTGTACATCTTTGTCCAGCAGGTTCACATCATCCGAGTAATGAATCTGCATACCTTCTTCAGCCAGCTGACGGGTCAGCGGTGTTTCGGTACGGTCGTAACCACTCACATGCACACCTTTTTCATTAAAAAAGCGGGCGATGGCGCTCATACCGATGCCTCCGATTCCAATGAAGTAAACGCGTTGTATGTTGTTCAGATCCATTTTTACTTATCCTTTTATTTAATCAGTGCTAAAACCTGTTTAGCAATGACCATATCAGCATTTGAATTTCCCAGTTTTGCTATATTCTCTTCCAGTTGTTGCAACAACGCATTGTTTTGTAACAGACTGAATAAAGTATTTCCTAATTGAGCGGCTGCATCATCATTTTTAATGAGGATGGCGGCCTTTTTATCTACCAGACTTTTTGCATTGAAGGTCTGATGGTCTTCGGCCGCAAAAGGGTAGGGCACGAAGATGACAGGTTTCTTCACTACACAAAGTTCGGCGATGGCCAGTGCACCTGCACGTGATACAACAACATCCGCAGCCTTGTAGGCGAAGTCCATTACGTTGATAAACTCATACACCTTTACATGAGAGGAGTATGGTGCTGCAGCGGCTTTCGCTGTTTCAAAGTAAGGCTTACCTGTTTGCCAGATCAGTTGAATATCCTTCTCTACAAAAGTGGCGAGTATGGCCGCTAATGCCTCGTTGATGGCTTTTGCTCCCAGGCTACCACCCACAGCGAATACTGTTTGTTTACCTGTAAGGAGGCCAAAGTGTGCGAGTGCATCTTCTTTTGATACGGCAGACTGTGTAATGTTGCCTCTGACAGGATTGCCTGTCATTACAATTTTATCAGCCGGGAAGAATTTCTCCATTCCTTCGTAAGCGACACAGATCTTAGCGGCTTTCTTTCCCAGGGCCATATTGGCTTTCCCTGCAAAGGAATTTTGTTCCTGTATGAGGGTAGGAATACCTTTCTTCTGTGCTTTGCGCATGACAGGGAAGCTGGCGTAACCACCCACACCTACCACGGCATCTGGTTTGAAACTGTCAATGATCTTACGGGCCTGTGACAGGCTTTTCAGAATCTTGAACGGCAACAACAGGTTCTTGAGCATATTGCTACGGTTGAATCCTGCTATTTCCAATCCTTCGATGCGGTAACCAGCCTGCGGTACTTTCTCCATCTCCATCTTTCCTTTGGCACCTACAAAGAGAATATCAGTTGCTGGTTCTATTTTTTTCAACGCATTGGCAATAGCGATCGCCGGGAAGATATGTCCTCCGGTTCCACCACCTGCTATGATAATTCTGCGTTGCATGTTCATGTTAGTTTTTAAAATTCTTCTATTTCGGCTTGCTGAGCTACTACCTTTGCAATCCTTTCCTGTTCTATTCTTTTACCTTCCAGTTCTTCCACATTTCTAGACACACTCAGTATGATCCCTATAGCCAGACTTGTAAAGATCACGGAGGATCCACCCATACTTACCAGCGGTAGCGTGACCCCTGTTACGGGAAAGAGCCCTACATTCACTGCCATATTTGTCAGTGCCTGTATGACTAATGTGATGCTGAGACCAACTGCCAGGAAAGCGCCGAATGCATAGGGACATTTTCTAAACAAGCTGATACTTCTTAATAATAGCAACATGTAGGCCATCAATATCAAAAAGGCGCCAAAGATACCATACTCCTCGATAATTGTAGCATATATGTAGTCGCTATAAGCATGTGGGAGGAAGTTTCGCTGGGTACTGTTTCCAGGACCTTTGCCTAACACACCACCACCTGCAATAGCAATGTTTGCCTGTTGTACCTGATATGGTAAATCAGATTTATCATCATCACCTGAAGTGAAATGTTCAATTCTCTTCTTCCATGTTTCGGTACGCATCTTTTTTCCAGTCAGTGCTGCCACTGCAAACATCAGTACAATCGCCACCAGACCTGCACCTACCATGGCAACCAGATACCTGATAGGTACCCGGCCAATAAAACAGAGGATCATACAACTGGCGCCCAGCAACAATGCGGTCGACATGTTTGCAGGCATGATCAGTATACAGATGATACCCACCGGAATAATGATCGGCAGGAAGCCTCTCTTAAAATCGGTGATGTTACCCTGCCTTTTAGAAAGCTGTCTGCTCACATACATGAATATGGCCAGCTTAGCTACGTCAGAAGTCTGAAATGTCAGATTAATAACGGGCAGTCTAATCCAGCGACTTGCATCATTAATATGACTACCAAATGCCAGCGTATAGATCAGTAAAGGGATAGAGAGCAGAAAACCTATCTGTGCCACACGGGAGTAAATGGTATAATTCACTCTGTGTGCAAAGTAGATGATCAGCAATCCCATTACTAATACACTCAGTTGTTTGAAGAGATAATACTCCGTATGACCGCCCTGAAGGCGATAGGCAAGCGAACCTGTGGCGCTGTAAACCGCCAGCAGACTCACTAGTGAGAGGAAGATCACGATCGTCCAAATCACTTTGTCACCCTTTGTCCTATGAAGTATACCGTCCATTTAACTTTTTTGGTTTCCGGAATATCCCGGATTTATTATAGTTCCCTCACGGCTTCTTTGAACTGCTTGCCTCTGTCCTCGTAGTTCTTGAACAGATCGAAGCTCGCACAAGCCGGAGAAAGCAAAACTACATCACCTTTTTCTGCATGTTGAAAAGCTGCTTCCACAGCTTCCTTCATACTGCGTGTATCAACCATTACCGGTGTATCTTTTGATAACGCATCCTGAATCGGTGCATTGTCTATACCCAGGCAGATAATTGCTTTTACTTTTTCTTTTACCAGGTCCCTGATAGCGCTATAATCATTTCCTTTGTCCACACCTCCCATAATCAGCACTACCGGGGTTTCCATGCTCTCCAGTGCAAACCACAGGGAGTTTACATTGGTAGCTTTACTATCATTGATGAAATCCACTCCACGCACAGTGGCAACGTACTCCATACGGTGCTCCAGACTCTTGAACGAAGTCAGGCTCTCCCGAATTTTTTCTTTCCTTATCTCCATGGTCCTACCAGCAATACCCGCTGCCATGGAATTGTACAAGTTGTGCTTGCCCTTAAGCGCGAGATCATACATTGATACGATAACTGGTTCATCATTAACCTGAATGTTTACCTGATCGTTTACCATAAATCCTCCTTGCTTTAACGGTTCCATGATAGTAAAGGGTATTGATGTTGAATAAATAGTTTGCTTCTTCAAATAATTGTTAATCTCCTGATCGTCTTTGCAATACACAAAGAAATCTTCCGGTCCCTGATTCATCGTTATGCGGAATTTTGACGCCACATAGTTCTCCATTTTGTAGTCATATCTATCCAGATGATCTGGTGTGATATTCAGCAGAATGGCCACGTTGGGCTTGAACTCCACAATATCGTCGAGTTGAAAACTACTTACTTCGACGATGTAATAATCAGCCGGTGCGGTAGCCACTACACGGGCATAACTCAGACCAATATTACCTACCATAGCGGCGTTGAGACCAGCTGTCTCAAAGATGTGGAAGGTGAGCGCTGTAGTAGTGCTCTTTCCATTGCTACCAGTGATGGCGATAATTTTAGCGTCTTTGCTAAACCTGTAAGCGAGCTCGATTTCAGAGATCACTGATACTCCCTTCGCACGGATCTTTTTCATCAGTTCCGTTTTTTCAGGAATGCCAGGGCTCTTAACAATTTCATCGGCACCTAAAATCACATCCCAGGAATGCTGTCCTTCCTCGAAAGGAATAGAATTTACAGCGAGTTCCTGTTTATAAATATCCTTGATGGTTCCACCATCTGACACGAATACATCATACCCCTGTTGCTTGCCTAACAGGGCTGCACCAATTCCGCTTTCACCGGCTCCGAGTATGATGAGTTTCTTTGTCATTTTGCTTATCTGATTTTTAATGTTGCAATACTAACTACTGCACACATGATTGTTATGATCCAGAACCTTACTGCTATTTTACTTTCGTGGTAACCTAGCTTCTGGTAATGGTGGTGAAGTGGAGACATCAGAAATATGCGCTTGCCTTCACCATATTTTTTCTTGGTATACTTAAAGTAGGAGACCTGTAATACTACGCTCAGATTTTCTACCAGGAATACACCACAGAAAATTGGTATCAATAATTCTTTTCTTACAATGATAGCCAGGGAAGCGATGATGCCTCCCAAAGCCAGACTACCTGTATCGCCCATGAACACCTGTGCAGGATAAGCATTGTACCAGAGGAAACCTACACAGGCACCTACAAAGGCAGCAATGAATATGGACAGTTCACCCAGGTTAGGGATGTACATGATATTCAGGTATTCGGCGAACTGAATGTTACCGGATACATAGGCGAATATGCCGAGACAAACGCCTATGACCGCAGATACACCCGTGGCCAAGCCATCTAATCCATCTGTGAGATTTGCACCATTGGACACTGCCGTTATGATGATGATCACGATGAGGATATAGAGGACGTAAGTATATTTCTCTGCCCCAGGGATCCAGGAGATCAGTTTGGCATAGTTGAATTCATGGTTCTTTACAAATGGGATAGAAGTGATCGGCGTCTTCACATCCGCAAAGCGATGTCCTTCTTTCGTCACTCTTTCCGATTTGGCCACTACTCTTTCGTAGGGGGCGAGTTTCTTCGCGCCAATGATCTCGCGGGAGATCACTACGTTTTCATTGAAATACAAAGTGCTGCCAATGATGATACCTAAACCAACCTGGCCCAGGATCTTGAACTTACCGGCCAGACCTTCTTTGTTCTTTTTGAATACCTTGATATAATCGTCCAGGAAACCGATCAGGCCCAGCCAAACGGTGCAGAGCAACATGAGCCAGATGTAAACGGTTTTTACCTGTGCGAACAGCAGGGTAGGAATAACGATAGCTGCCAGGATGATAAGACCACCCATGGTAGGGGTGCCTTTCTTACTGTTCTCACCTGCCAGGCCGAGGTCACGGATGGTTTCCCCGATCTGTTTTTTCTGGAGGAATCTTACAATACTTTTACCTAACAAGAGAGAGATTACCAGGGATAACAGTAACGCCATTGTCACACGGAACGTGATGAATTGAAACATCCCGCTACCGCTGAAATTTAACGTTTTCAAATAATTGAATAAGTAATAAAGCATACTGTTAGTTAGTAGTTATTTGTTAGTTAGTTGTTTGTTAGTTGTTATTTCTCCATCAACCGCATCATCTCATCCAGCACCTGTTTGTCGTCAAAAGGATGTTTCACGCCTTGTATTTCCTGGTATTTCTCATGGCCTTTACCAGCTATGAGAATGATGTCTTCAGGATTTGCGAGGCTGATAGCTGTTTTGATCGCTTCTTTACGGTCGGTGATAGACAGTACTTTCTTTTTAAGATTTACGGGTACACCGGCTTCCATTTGTCTGATAATTTCGTTCGGATCTTCTGAACGGGGATTATCGGAGGTAAGGATCACTCTATCACTGCGTTCTACTGCTACTTCGGCCATCACAGGGCGTTTTGCTGTGTCACGGTCGCCGCCGCAACCTACTACTGTAATGACTTGTTCGTTGCCTTTGCGCAGGTTTTTGATAGTCGCCAGCACATTGAGCAAAGCATCGGGGGTATGTGCATAATCCACGATACCGATGATGCGCTGATTGGGAGACACGATGTAATCGAAACGTCCTTCAGCACCTGACAAATCACTGAGTGCCTGTAATACGCGGGCTTTGTCCTGACCGAGCAGGGTAGCGGCTCCGTATACGGCCAGCAGGTTATATGCATTGAACTCACCGATGAGGCGGAAGTGTACTTCTGTCTCATTGATCATCATGATCAGGCCAGTGAGGTTATTCTCCAATATTTTTCCCTTAAAGTCTGCAACGGTGCGCAGGCTATAAGTTTGTTTTTTCGCTTTGGTGTTCTGCAGCATCACATTGCCTCTTTTGTCGTCGAGGTTAGTGAGGGCGAATGCTGTAGCTGGCAAACCATCGAACCAGGATTTCTTTACCCTGATGTATTCGTCGAAGGTTTTGTGATAGTCCAGGTGATCGTGGGTGATATTGCTGAAGATGCCTCCGGCAAATTTCAGCCCTGCTATTCTTTGTTGGTGAATAGCGTGAGAGCTTACTTCCATGAACACGTAGTCACAACCATCAGTGACCATATCTGCCAGGAGTGCATTCAGGTGAATGGGATCCGGGGTGGTATGGGTAGAGGGAACGATCCTGTCACCGATCTGGTTCTGTACGGTGGAGAGCATTCCGCAATGGTAGCCGAGCGCACTGAATAGTTTGAACAGGAGGGTAGCGATGGTCGTTTTACCATTGGTACCGGTTACGCCTACGAGTTGCACCTTGTGAGATGGGTTGTCGTAGAAGTTACCTGCTATTACACCAGCGGCGGTAGCGCTGCTGTTAACCTGAACATAGACTACGTTGTCGGCAGTTTGTGCAGGCAGGTCTTCACAGATCACGACAGCGGCACCCTGTTGTACAGCTTTGTCAATGAAGAGGTGACCATCAGCATGTACACCTCTGATTGCAATGAAAGCATCTCCAGGCCTGATGGCTCTGGAGTCGATGTTCAGTGCATTCACGGCGGTATCGGTTGACCCTTTTACAGCCACGATGTTTACATTATATAATATGTCACGCAATGTTTTCATTAACTCAGTTCTATGACTATCGTTTGATTTTTTTCTAATTGTGTACCACCTGGAATGGATTGGTTGGTGACTTTACCAGCACCTCTTACCACCACACGTAAACCGGCATTCTCGAGGAGGTACAAAGCATCCTTTAATCCCATTCCTGTTACATTGGGTACACTACCTTTTGCCTGCGTTACCTGTGCAAAGTTTACCTTTTTGTCAGTCACCTTTGCGCTTACCCAATTGTTGTTATTCACATCGCCTTCAACGGGCAGATCCAGTGCAGTAGTGATTTCTTTCCAATCACGGGCTTTACTGTTTTTGAATGCCAGCAATGTATCCAGCATCAGGTTAGCACGCATAGGTTGTTGTTTTTCAACAGCGATCGCATACAGTTTGTCTGCAACTTCGCGAAAAACGGGTCCTGCTACAGAGGCGCCGTAGAACTTAGCTGCATGTGGTTTGTTTTTGATAACCACAACACAGGTGAACTGCGGGTCTTTGGCAGGAAAATATCCTGCGAAAGAGGACTGGTATATTTTATCGGCATAACCCCGGTTAGCATTCGCTACCAGGGCGGTACCGGTTTTACCGGCAAAGCTGTAATATGGTGACCACAATGATCTGGCCGTTCCATTCATTACGACTCCTTCCAACATTGCTTTTACCTGTGCCAGTGTATTGGAAGAGCAGATGCTATCCATTACGATTTCAGGTTCGAAGGTCTTAACTGATTTACCATATTCATTAATGGAGTTCACCAGGTAAGGTTTCATCATTTTACCGTTGTTAGCTACTGCGTTGTAGAGCATGCAGGTTTGCAACGGGCTTATTAATACTTCGTAACCGAAAGCCATCCATGGAAGGCTGGTAGCGCTCCATGTTCTGCTGGCGGTGGTTTTGATGACCGGTTGGTCTTCACCTACGAGGTCTATACCGGTTGGCTTGTCGAGCTTGAGTTTTCTCAGGTGCCAGACGAAGTCGTTTGGTTTTTTATTATAGAACTGATAGGCCAGTTTTGCCATTCCCACATTAGAGCTCAGTTCGAACGCATGTTTAATAGTTACGTTTGTCTGGCCTGGGTGTGGTTCGGAGTCAAATACGGTTCTGCGTCCAATCTGCCACTTACCTTCCTGCAGGTTCACCATGTTGTTCATGGTGGCGTATTTGTCGTCGAGTACGGAGATGACGGTAGCCAGTTTGAACGTAGAGCCGGGCTCTGTTGCTCTGAGGGCATAGTTCATATCCTCGAAATAGCTGCCATCTGGTTGTCTGCCCAGGTTGGCGATTGCTTTGATCTTGCCGGTTTTCACTTCCATCAGGATGCAGGTACCGTTATCTGCTTCGTTGGCGACCATCATGTTCATGAGGGCGGTTTCAACGATATCCTGCATGTTTACGTCGATGGTGGTGATCACATCGTGCCCGTTTTCGGGTTCAATATCATAACCTTCGACGGGGACGAAAGTACCGCCAGCGATGCGGCGCATCAGTCTTTTACCGGTGGTACCGCTTAAATAGTTATCGTAGGTCCTTTCGAGACCTACGTTCTGTGCATTTTGCCTGCTCAAACCGATGGTTCTGTTAGCCAGTAGTTTGAAGGGGTTAATGCGTTTGTTTTTTGTTTCCGCGATCAGGCCTCCTTTATTTTTCCCTAGTCTGAACATGGGAAATTGTCGGACGAGCTGATACTGGGTAAACGAGATATCTCTTTTCAGGAGAAAGTATCTGTCTTTGTTTTTATAGCCTTCGCGGAGGATATTTTTATACTCCAGCGGGGTGTGGTCCTGAAAAGTCTTTGAAAGACAAATGGACAATGAGTCAACATTGTCCTTGAAGATCTTTCCATTTTTATCGGTGAGCCCATCTGCTGCGAAATCGACTCTTACATCGAAGTAGGGGATGGATGTTGATAACATCCTGCCTTCTTCGGAGTAGATGGTACCCCGGTCTGCGTCGAGGGTTACGTAGCGGGTGTGCAGGCTGTCTGCCATGCTGCGCCAGTAATTTCCTTCAACGTTCTGGAGAAAGAACACCTTTATAATTATAGCCACACCAAACAGCACCATGCCGATAAAGCACAGATACACTCTCCACAATATGTCTTTCTTTACTTCCACAGTCTGATATGATTATTACTGTTTCTTCAGTACGATTTTTTGGGGTGGGGAACTTAGCGGCTTGAGGCCCCATGGTTCCACTGATTTGCTGACTTCACTCATTTTGCTACGGAACATCAATTCACTTTTCACATTGAGGTATTCCCATTTCAGCTCTTTGATCTCACGTCCCAGTTTGTTGATCTGGCGGATTTTTTTTTCAGCCAGGTGACTATTAGCGATATAGATCAGTGCGAGTGCGGAAAGGAACAGTATAAAGGGCATATTTTGCGTGATGGCTGCGTAATTGATACGCAGGCGCCATTCTCTTTTCTGTTCCGGTTCATCCGGTAATTCTGCGACTGGTATATGTTCTTCCTGTTCCAAACAGCTCGGTTTTATTAGTCAACGTGAATGATATGGTATAACATCCTTCGCACATGATCAACGTGATTGGGGGATTGACGCTTTTTCTAGTTTTCTAGTTTTCTAAATTTCTAGTTGTACCCTTTTAAATGCTCGTCAGTCCGGATCTGTTATAACTTTTCGGCTACCCTTAGTTTTGCGCTGCGGGACCGGGAATTACGTTTTAGTTCTTCGGGGCCAGCGGTGACTGGTTTTTTTGTATCTAACCGGTACAATTTGGGGGGTGTAGTAAAAGAAAATGGATCGTCCTGCACCTCAAATTGTCCTGTTTTCATAAAGTTCTTCACCAGTCTGTCTTCCAGTGAATGGAAAGTTATGATAGCCAGTTTACCGCCCGGTTTTAATACTTCCGTTGCTTGTGTGAGCAAATCTTTCAGGGCGCCCAGTTCGTCGTTGACGGCGATCCTGAGTGCCTGGAATACCTGTGCGAGGTATTTCTGCGGATTGCCTTTTACGATTGGCTGAATAACGGATTTGAACTCGTTAATAGTCCTCATTGGGCGGGCTTTTCGCTCTGTGACTATTGTTTTAGCCAGTGTGCGTGCGTTGGTTACTTCTCCGTAGTTCTGGAACAGGAGGTGTAATTCCTTTTCTGAGTAGGATTGTAGCAGCGCTGCTGCTGTGAGGGTTGTTCTTTTGTCCATGCGCATATCCAGATCTCCGTCGAACCGGATACTAAATCCTCTTTCTGCTGTATCGAACTGCCATGATGAAACGCCCAGATCTGCGAGGAGGCCGTCAACCGGAGGAACTTTGTACAGTTTAAGGAACCTTTGCAGGTGTCTGAAGTTTTGTTGTACAAAAGTGACCCTTGGGTCTTCTATCCGGTTATTATAAGCATCTTCGTCCTGATCAAACACGATGAGCCTTCCGTTTTCGTTCAGTTGTTCCAGAATGGCTCTGGAATGACCGCCGCCTCCAAAAGTGGCATCTACGTAAGTCCCTTCGGGATTGATTTGCAGATGACTGACCACTTCATTCAGCAGAACGGGTAGGTGATATTGTGACGCTTCTCCCATAATAGCTGTTAAATCGAAATATTGTTATCTCCACCTCCCATGACCTGCATTGCAAGGTCACTGAAGGCTCCTGGTGAGAAATTTTCAAAGAACTCCTGGTATTTTGTTTTATCCCAGATTTCAATCTTGTTGCTGGCTGCTGAAAGCACGATCTCTTTATCGAGCGATGCATAAGCCATCAGGTTTTTTGGCACCAATAATCTGCCTGCACTATCCAGTTCACAAATGGTGGCTCCGTTTAGAAAGTAGCGGCGGAATTCCCTTACTTTCGGATCGAAATCGTTCAGCTTACTGATCTTTTCGAAAATTGGTTGCCATTCGTTCATGGGATACAAGGACAGACATTTTTCAAACCCTCGGTTGATGACAAACTGTTCCCCGGCGCCTTCTGCCAGCTGCTTTTTAAAGCCAGCGGGAAGGAGAAAGCGTCCTTTTGCGTCAAGCGTTGCTTCATATTCTCCCAGAAAACCTGTCATACTTGGGGGCGAAAGTCCTTGAATTCCATTTTCTAACACAAAATAACACTTTTTCCCACTCTCTAACGAAAAAATGAATTATAAATTTTTTCCACAGTATTTATCCGCCTATAATAATGGGGTTTTGAATGGTTTATTGATGAGCTTGTGTTTATTCTGTGGGAATGTATGTTGATAATATGTGAAAAGTATGTGAATACATGTTAGTAAGTGTGTTAATTCGCTGGTTAGTAATGTTTATTATTTTTTGTTGACATTTTCTGCTTTAGTCGAACAAGCATCGAAGAAGCGTCGAAGAAGCGTCGAACAACACTCGAACAACACTCGAACAGCACTCGAACAGCACTCGAACAGACCTTATACCCGTCAAAAAATCTTTTTGGTGGGAAAATGTGTTTTTGCAAAATTTTAACAGCTGTATTTGCTACCCTATCTTACATTTACATTTAATTCTTAACTTTGCCCTCTTTATGCGGAAAATGCAGAAATTTTCTTTTTTTATCAGTCTCTTAGTAATTGTTTTCGCATCGTCCTGTAATATGGAGCTGCGCAAGATCGAAAAAAGCAAGGATTACGAAGCCAAACTGGCTTACGCGAACAAAATGTACGAGAAAAAGAAGTACATGACCGCGCAGTCCCTGTATGAATCCCTGTTCCAGGTTTACAAGGGAACGGAGAAATATGAGCCGATTTATTACAACTATTGCTATTGCTCTTATAAACTAAAGGATTATGTTCAGGCAGGGTTTTACTTTAAAAACTACCTTGACAACTTCCCTAACAGTCCAAGAGCAGTAGAGATGGATTATATGCAGGCTTATTGCTACTACAAGCAATCTCCAAAAATTCCACTGGACCAGGCGAATACCATCAAGGCCATTTCTGCCATGCAGACCTTTATCAACAACTATCCAACCTCCGACAAGGTGGCTGAAGGTAACCTGGTGATCGAGCTGTGCCGTCAGAAACTGGAAAGGAAAGAATATAATAACGCAGAATTGTACTACAACCTGGGTTATTATAAAGCTGCCGCTATCAGTTTCAAAAGTCTGATGCGCAACTATCCTGATTCCGACAAGAGCGATGGATATAAGTACATGGCTATCAAAGCTTATTTCAAGTATGCCGAACACAGCATCTGGGATAAGCAGAAAGAGCGCTACGAAGACGTGGTAGCTGAGTACCTGGACTTCGCCGACCATTATTCTTCTAGCCATCTGAAGCCAGATGCCGAAAAATGGTATACCTTAGCACAAAGCAATATCAAGGATATAGATAATCTGAACGCACCGGTTAGTAAGAAACAGGAAAGGAAGAAAGCGAAAGCAACCAAAAATGCGAAGGAAACAAACAATACCCTTAACAATATTAATAATCAATAATTAATTCTCTGGAGAATGAGCAAAATAAAAAGAGGTCTTACCAGCAGTCTTAATCCAATGGTAGAAACTAAAAATACTACCGAGATCAAAGGCAAAACTGGCAACCTGTATGAATCCATTGCAGTAATCGCTAAACGCGCCAATCAGATCAACATATCTGTGAAGGAAGAGCTGCACTCTAAACTGGAAGAATTTGCAAGTCATACAGACAACCTGGAGGAAGTGCATGAGAATAAAGAACAGATCGAAATCTCCCGTTTCTATGAGAGGATGGCAAACCCTGCTATCCAGGCTACCATGGAATTCCTGGAAGACAAGATCTACTTCAGAAGAAATGATGATGACCTGTACAGCTAATCGCGTGTACTGAAAAAATATCTACCTTCATGGCGGCAGAAATCTATTTCTGTCGCCTTTTTTATAATTGGTATACGCTACATGTTGCAAGGAAAAAAAATACTACTGGGTGTGTCCGCAAGTATAGCCGCTTACAAAGCTGCTACCATCGTGCGGTTGCTGGTAAAGGAAGGAGCTGAAGTAAAGGTGGTGATGACACCATCTGCCTGTGATTTTATCACCCCGCTCACATTGGCGACCTTATCGAAAAATGAGGTGCCTGTGACCATCAGTGATAACTCAAGCTGGAACAACCACGTCATGCTGGGCCGCTGGGCCGACGTGATGCTCATAGCCCCCGCTTCGGCCAATACCCTGGCCAAGATGGCTACAGGGTTCTGTGATAACCTCCTGATGGCCACCTACCTCTCGGCCACCTGTCCTGTACTTTTTGCACCTGCCATGGACGAAGATATGTGGCACCATCCTGCCACCCGTGCCAATGTGGGAAAACTGCTTTCTTACGGTCACCAGCAACTGCCGGTTGAAAAGGGAGAGCTGGCCAGTGGCCTCTTTGGCGAAGGAAGAATGGCTGAACCTGAACATATTATCGCCTTCCTGCAACAATATTTTAGCGCCCATCAACCCCTGAAAGGGAAAAAAGCACTGGTAACTGCAGGGCCTACACAAGAACCACTGGACCCTGTTCGTTATATCAGTAACCATTCCAGTGGTAAAATGGGAATCGCCATTGCCGATGCGCTGGCAGCTGCGGGAGCAGCCGTAACTTTGGTGCTGGGACCTACCCACCTGTCCCCCAAACATCCGGGTGTGCATACACTCAGGGTCGTGACGGCAGCGGATATGTTCAATAGCAGTGCAAACCATTTTGCCAACAGTAATATCGTCGTAATGGCCGCCGCTGTAGCAGACTATCGTCCTAAACAGGTAGCCGACATTAAGATCAAGAAAGGCGCCGGCGACGAAATGACCCTGGAACTGGAAAAGACTACCGACATTCTGCGTACCCTGGGTGGGCAGCGACCTGCCGGTCAGGTACTTGTAGGCTTCTCGCTGGAAACCAACAACGAAAAGGAATATGCACTGAAAAAACTGCATGAGAAAAACCTGGACCTCGTCGTGATGAATTCCCTCAATGATGCAGGCGCCGGTTTCAATCATGATACTAATAAAGTAACGCTGTTTGACAGGCAGGGCACCGCAACCGAATTACCGCTCAAATCCAAGCAGGAAGTAGCGGAGGATATTGTGAAGGCCATTACTGCCATGATCGGACTGCAATGATAGTCTCTATAATCGTATGATAACATGCAACATACTCCACAGTTGAAAGTCCTCACCTGCTTAGTGTTATTCCTGCTCTTTGGTTCCGGCCTCATGGCCCAGGAACTGAGAGTGAATGTCACTGTTAACGCCAACCAGATCACTGGTACTGACAAGAAAGTATTCACCACCCTGCAGAAAAGCCTGATGGAATTCCTGAATGGTCGCCGCTGGGGTGATGATGTCTATACACCTTCTGAACGCATAGAATGCAATTTCCTGCTGAATGTAACAGGCGACCAGGGAAGCAATACTTACAAAGCGACTTTGACGGTGCAGGCTACCCGCCCTGTGTACAACGCAGGATATGTGAGCAGTCTGCTGAACATGCAGGACAACAACATCGTGTTTCGCTATGTAGAGTTTCAGCCATTGGAGTTCAGTGACAACAGGGTATCCGGCAATGATCCGGTCGCCAGCAACCTTACTGCTGTTATGGCTTATTATGCGTATATCATTCTGGGACTGGATGCAGATAGTTTCTCTCCCCGTGGTGGAGACGACTTTTTCAAAAAAGCCCTGAACATTGTGAACAACGCACCTGACGGTAAGGATGTATCCGGCTGGAAACCATTTGAAGGCAACCGCAACCGTTATTGGCTGCAGGACAACCTGCTGAATGTGAAGTTTGCCCGTTTTCACGATGTGATGTACCAATATCACCGCCAGGGGCTGGATGTGATGTATGATGACATGAACAAGGGCAGGGGAGCGATCCTGAACTGTTTGAATATGATGTACGCCATCTACCAGGATATACCTAACTCTATGCTGATGGCGGTATTTTTTACTTCTAAATCTGATGAGCTGCAAAAGATATTTTCAAAGGCACCGCCACAGGAAAAATCACGTGCGGTACAGTTATTGTCCCAAATGGATGTAACGAATGCTGTGAAATATCAACAGATGAAATAGCTTTGCGCTAATAACGGAATAGTATTTATGCAATATAGAATCGTATTTGTTTTCTTTGTTTTAGTATTAATGGCATGCGGACAGGCTGGCAAAGTGCCGGAAGGTGTAATGCAAAAGGAAGAAATGAGGGATGTACTGCTGGACATGACGATGGCAGATGCATTCAGTACTAATAATGAAGATCCACGAACTCCGATGCCTGATTCTGTACGCAGGTACAGGGTAAAGCTATATTATAAGCAGATCCTGGACCTGCACCACCTGACCCAGGCGCAGTTTCAGAAGAGCTATGATTGGTACGAAAGTCACCCTGACAGACTGAAGGAAGTGTATGATATGATGATGGAGGCAGCAACTGCCGACAGGGAAAACCTGGACCAGGAGACACGTATAAAGGCATACCTGGAAAATCCATTTGCCGAATTACCGTTTGGTCAATATGTTCTAACTTCAAAAAAGAACGGTTTGCCGACTCCTTTTCTCAAGCAATTGAACTTGCCTACAGCGCATCCACCAGTGCCTACGCCTCCAAAGCCGGCACCTCCCAGGCCAAAGCCAAATGGCCCAGTGCCAATGGGATCTGGTGTGATGCACGGGAAATCACTGCCTGGAAGCGTTAAGTCGTTACCAAGGGAAGGGTTACCAGGGCAACATAAACCTGATTTCAAGCCGAAGCAGTAACATTGTTCCGGCCCCCAAAATTTTCAAAACACCAAAACATGAACAAAGTTGTAGCAAATGCTGATGAAGCACTGCATGACATCCACGATGGAACTACGCTGATGCTGGGCGGTTTCGGGCTGTGCGGCATCCCCGAAAACTGCATTACGGCACTGGTACGCAAAGGTATTCAGGATCTTACCTGTATTTCTAATAATGCAGGCGTAGACAACTTCGGATTGGGCTTGCTCTTAAAAACAAGACAGATCAAAAGGATGATGGCCTCTTATGTAGGCGAAAATGCGGAGTTTGAAAGACAGCTGTTGTCCGGAGAGCTGGAAGTAGAACTGATTCCACAGGGTACACTCGCAACCCGTATTCAGATGGCAGGAATGGGCATTCCTGCTTTTTTTACGCCTGCCGGTTACGGTACAGAGGTTGCGATAGGCAAAGAGGTGCGCGAATTCAATGGTAAACAATACCTGATGGAAATGGCGCTGCATGCGGATTTCGCAATGGTGAAAGCCTGGAAAGGCGATACCATGGGCAACCTGGTATTCAGAAAAACGACGAGAAATTTCAGCACTTCAATGGCGAAAGCAGGCAACATTACAATTGCGGAAGTAGAGCACCTGGTACAACCCGGAGAACTGGACCCTGACCAGATACATGTACCGGGTATATATGTACACCGCATCTTCCAGGGCACTGGTTACGAAAAACGTATCGAACGCAAAACTGTTAAGATTTAAATTGTAATGTATGTCTTTAGATAAATATAGTATCGCTAAAAGAATAGCGCAGGAACTGCGCGATGGCATGTATGTGAACCTCGGTATCGGCATTCCTACACTGGTTGCTAATTTTATTCCTGATGGCGTGGCTATCATGCTGCAATCAGAGAATGGTATGTTAGGTATGGGCCCTTATCCTGAAGAAGCAGATATGGATGCAGACCTGATCAATGCAGGAAAAGAAACTGTGACTGTATTACCTGGGGGGTGTTTCTTTGACAGTGCAGAAAGCTTTGGTATGATCAGAGCGGGTAAAGTTGATCTGACTGTATTAGGTGCGATGGAAGTATCTGATACGGGAGATATTGCCAACTGGAAAATACCGGGTAAGATGGTGAAAGGAATGGGAGGGGCAATGGATCTTGTCGCTTCAGCTAGAAATATTATTGTTGCCATGATGCATACAAATCCGAAAGGAGAAAGTAAGTTATTACCACAGTGTACACTGCCATTAACAGGCGTATCCTGTGTGAAAAAAGTAGTGACAGAACTAGCTGTGTTAGATGTAACACCTGAAGGATTTCGATTACTTGAACGAGCGCCGGGGGTGAGTGTCGATGAGATCAAAGCTAAGACAGCAGGGCGTTTGATCGTGAGTGGTGAAATACCTGAAATGAAATTATAACAAAGGCTGACCAAAAAGTAATGGTCAGCCTCATTTTATTCGGGTACCTGATGGAGCCCTGTCATCGTTTAAGCAATTGACAGGACCTTCATTTTGCTTTTTGGTCAGCCTCTGCTTTAGATAAGCATTCTCTTTTAAATTTGCAATACCCACAACTTGCTATTGTATAATAAATTAAAAATACCATCTTTGCTTTGTCAACTCTGATAGAGGAGAGAGTCCATCATCAGCAGCGTAACTAAGATCAATTAAAGAGCATTTCGACGGGGCCATTTTGCCAGAACAAAATTTCAGGGATACCAAAATAAATTAATTGGAGGTGCTACATGCATCGGATTGTCAGTGAACAACTTCACGCTAATATTTATTGTGCCAACGAGGCTTAAGTATGCTGATATACAGGATCAGGAACTATGTTATACTTATTAATTAGGTGTAATGTATTGTGCCCTGAAAGGTCTTTGAACCTGCCTGTTTATCCAACAGTACTACTATGACTAAAACTGTGTCAATTTTAACAGTCGATATCGGCAGATTGAGTCTCACAGTGGGTTATCTCTGAATATCCCGGTATCTGACAGGTTTTACCTGAGCCACCACGTTATGAAGGAAGGAAATTCAGTTTTTATCTTCCTCTCAACTATAGTGGGTTAACAAAGTTCAATGCAGGAACAAGTTTCCGGGCAGAACCATTGCATGTAGCGGCAGTGTCCTGACAGCCTTGATAGGTAATTCCAGGCAGATGCATTTGTAGGGTTCCGTATTGGGCAATTAAATTTTTTTAAATAGACTGGCGTACATTCCGGGATAAAATCCGGGAAGAGCCCCTGTCCTATGTATAAAGCGGTTGTTCTGGCATGAGCCGGGATGACCGCTACCTATTTTAGGAAGGATCCGGATGAGGTGCAGGTTGCTACATTTGGGAGTAATAGATGATGGTGTTCCGGTTGCCAGCGGTCCCCAAAATAGGTGCCTAAATGCCCCGGTTGCTAATGCCTGCATGACATGAATATTTCGTACCTTTCTGTTCCTTTCTAATATATAAAAGCGTTCGAAGTGCAACAGGTGTATACATGTTATAATGGAAAGTTTATTTCGGCGTCTGAGCCCGTTTTTACGGCAGACAACCGGTCTTTCCGGTATGGAGACGGATGTTTTGAGACCATGCGTGCCGTAAGAGGAGAAGTGCTGCTTTCTGAGCTGCATTTTGAACGATTGATGGCCAGTTTGCACCTGCTACATTTCGATGCCCCTCACAATTTCACCCGAACTTATTTTACCCGGCTCATAGCAGAGCTTTGTAGCCGGAATAATCATAATCGCCTGGCCAGGGTAAGGCTCACTATTTTCAGATCGGATGGAGGTCTTTATGACCCTGTGAATAACCATCCTAATTTTATTATTCAAAGCTGGGAACTGGACCGGCAGGTGATGGAACTGAATGATAAAGGCCTGGTGATAGATGTGTTTTCGGAAGCGCGTAAGAGTTGTGATAAATATGCTACTATCAAGTCAAATAACTGTTTGCCTTATATCATGGCAGCGATGTATGGAAAACAACATCGTTTGAATGAAACGATCCTGTTAAATGCACACGGCAGAGTGGCTGATACAACTATTGCTAACCTGTTCATTGTGGATGATAAAAAACTGATCACCCCCCCATTGAATGAAGGTTGTGTATGTGGTGTGATGCGTAAGCACATAATAGATATGGACCTCCCATTTAAAGTGATAGAAAAGCCCCTGTCAATAGCGGACCTGGAGAATGCAGATGAGATATTCCTCACCAATGCCATCACAGGTGTACGATGGGTAGGTCAGTTCCGCGAAAATAATTATGGAAATGCAACCGCAGTGATACTACATGAATTGCTGCATGAAGGCGTATTATAGAATATCCCCCAATTATTAATATGGTAATTCGCTGAAGATGCGCAGCAGTGGCGTATTTTTTGTAATACTTTATTTGAGTATTACGTCTTAATATTGTACACGGAATGTTTCATTGAGAATTACAAAAACTAACCTCTATTATGCTCCCCACCGTTAATTTGTGCTGGTTACGCCGTGATTTGCGATTATTGGATCATGCTGCGTTGTACCATGCTTTAAAATCAGAACATCCTGTCGTACCTGTATTTGTATTTGACACTGTCATTCTGAATGATCTTGTAGATAAATATGACCGCAGGGTTACTTTTATTCGTGATACCCTGGAAGAGATGCAGGAACAATTAGCAAAACTGGGTAGCAGTCTGGATGTGTTTTATGGTACTCCTGAAGAAGCCTTTAAGCATTACACCACTCATTATGATGTGCAGACGGTGTATGCCAATATCGATTATGAACCTTATGCGCGTGAGCGGGATAAGGCCATCGGAAGGCTTTTGAAAGGGAAGGAAATTGGATTTAAAGTGTATAAAGATCAGGTGATCTTTGACAGGGATGAAGTACTGAAAGATAACGGAGAACCGTATACAATTTACACGCCTTACAGTAAAAAATGGAGAGCGAAGCTGAATGATTTTTATCTGAAAGCGTATCCTGTGGAAAAGTACTTCGGTAACTTCTACAAACAAAAAAGCACGCGTATCCCTCCTTTGCGAACCATGGGATTCCTGGCCGGTGAGCGGGATTTTCCTGGTGTAAAAGTAAAGGATAGCCTGATTGAAAATTATGATAAAACCAGGGATATACCGGGTATACATGGCACTACACATTTGGGATTACACCTGCGTTTTGGTACGGTCAGTGTGAGAGAACTGGCAGAGCGTGCGAATCATTTGAATCAAACATTTTTAGGAGAGTTGATATGGAGAGATTTCTTCTCCATGATATTGTGGCATTATCCACATGTCGTGCATCAGTCATTCAGAAATGAATATGATAAGATAAAGTGGAGAAATAATGAAGCGGAGTTTAAAAAATGGTGTGATGGTGAAACTGGCTATCCTATTGTGGATGCAGGTATGCGTGAATTGAATACGACTGGTTTTATGCACAACAGAGTGCGTATGATCACGGCGAGTTTTTTAACAAAGCATTTGCTGATAGATTGGAGATGGGGAGAGGCTTATTTTGCAGCGAAGTTACTGGATTATGATCTGGCAGCTAATAATGGCAACTGGCAATGGGCGGCAGGATGTGGATGTGATGCGGCACCTTATTTCAGGGTGTTTAATCCTTCATTGCAAACAGAGCGATTTGATCCTGATTTGAAATATGTGCGTAAGTGGGTGCCTGAGTTGGATCAGTTAACATATCCTACACCTATGGTCATTCATGAAGAAGCGAGAAAAAGAGTATTGGAAGTATATAAAAAAGCAGTCGCGAAAAGTTAACGCGACTGCTTCTTCAATATTATAAAGCGGCTGCCATGAGTCGGTCTACGGCAGCTCTGCCGGCTTCGCCCAGGTCGAGGGAGAAGTCATTTACATAGAGTTCTATATGTTGGCGCATTACACTTTCTTCCATTTCCTGTGCGTGAGATGTCACGAAAGGAGAAAGGGTCGGGTAGTGTTTGAATGATTCCTGCAGGCTATCATGAATCAGTTGGTCTACCTGTTGTTTCAGTGCAGCAGGCAGTGACTTGCGGATCACGATACCACCTAATGGAATCGGGCTGCCGGTGGTGCTTTCCCAGTATTCACCCAGGTCAATGATTTTGACCAGACCTCTTTGTTGATAAGTGAATCTATTTTCGTGAATGATCACACCTGCATCTACACGACCATCTAATACAGCGTTTTCGATGTCGGAGAAAACCAGTATTTCCTTGTTTTGAGCTTCGGGAAATGCAGTGGAGAAGAGTAGGTTAGCAGTGGTATTAATGCCTGGAATAGCAATTTTACAATCCTTGATTTTTTCTTTATCGATCGGTTTTTTCGCGATCAGGAGCGGGCCACAACCTCTGCCCAGGGCCGAGCCACTGTTGAGCAGCTCGTATTGATGTAGTACTTTAGGAAGAACACCATAGCTTAGTTTGGTGATATCCAGTTTTCCTTCCAGCGCCCATTTGTTCAGTGTTTCCACATCTTCGAGGCGGGTGTTGAATTGTATGCCTTTCGTGTCGATCTTGTTATTCACCATGGCGTCAAAGATGAAAGTATCGTTGGGACATGGGGAAAATCCGAGTGTTAATTCCATAATGCTTTGCTTTAGGAGGCAGAAAGCGCTGTTAATCTAGTGTATCTGTCTCAGATGTTCAATATATGTGATCAATGTTTCGTTGAGTTGTTGGATGGCCAAAGGAATTTTCCATTTGGACTTATCGCGTACTTCCACGTAGTTGGAGATGCTGCGGAGCTGGAAGAAAGGAATTTTTTCCAGCAGGCAGGCGTAATGAAAGGCAGCGCCTTCCATACTTTCCACGGCGGGGTTATATTTGTCTACCAGTTTTTGGCGGGTACGTTCGCTACCGCTTACGGTATTGATGGTGACACCACTTACCTGTTCGAGTGCTGGTAAATGTGGTACGCCTTCGAACAGATTCACCAGTTGTTTGTTAGTAAACGGTGGTTGATCTGGTTGCCACAGGTTGGTTTCGAACAGGTCTTTGAAGGTCTGGTCGTCTTCCACACCGAGGTCGCCGAATTGCTCTTTATCTATGATCACGGTTTTGCCCATTTCCCAGCTATGATCAAAGCAGCCGGCAATACCTGCCTGTATAACGAGGTCGGGACGAGTACCGGCAAGGTGACGGCCCAGGTGGTAGGCAGTATGCATCATGCCGATGCCGTGAACGAGTGTCGTGATCTGGGTATCAGGGTGATGATGACCTGACAGGTAGTCGGAGAATGGCTTGATCTCGAAAGGTGTGGCAGCAGTGACCAAAATTTTCATGATGCAAATATCGGAATAAAATGAATAGCGACCTACCGGCCTTATCTGCCCGCTGATTGGCTTGTCCTTCAATTGTTGTACTTTTGCGGAAAATCGCAGCTAATCACATGATCTATTTAACGCGTGTGGAGAACTTCAATGCGGCACATAAATTATCAAATCCCGCCTGGAGTAAGGAAAAAAATAAAGAAGTGTTTGGAAAGTGTGCTAACGAGAATTGGCACGGTCATAATTATGAATTGCACGTTACGGTAAAAGGCAATCCTGATCCTGAAACAGGGTTTGTTTTTAATGCCAAAACACTGGGTAATTTAATCGAAGAATATGTGGTGGAAAAAGTAGACCACCGCAACCTCAATATGGATGTAGATTTCATGGCTGGTAAGTTCACCTCTGCGGAGAACCTGGCTATTGGGATCTGGGAGCAGCTGGCTCCGCACCTGCCGGAAAGCGTGCAGCTCCACTGCATCAAGTTGTACGAAACACCCCGTATCTATGTGGAATATTACGGAGGGTAGTCATTAATTGATCTTAAGTTTAAATAAGCAATGGCTTACAAGAAGGTTGAATCTTACGATGAGAAGGTAACTTCCGATCTTATCGAGCATTACAAAAATAGTATTTCCCTGTTGGGGGAGGATGTGGAAAGAGAAGGATTGCAAAAGACACCGGAAAGGGTAGCGAAAGCAATGCAGTACCTGACTACAGGTTATCAGCTGGATGCCAGAGAGATATTGAATAGCGCCAAATTCACAGAGTCATATAGTGAAATGGTCATTGTGAAAGATATCGAATTGTATTCCCTGTGTGAGCACCATATGTTGCCTTTCTTTGGTAAGGCGCACATCGCTTATATCCCTAACGGGTATATTACCGGTCTGAGCAAACTGGCCAGAGTGGTAGATGTATATGCCAGAAGACTACAGGTACAGGAGCGCATGACGCACCAGATCCTGGATGCTATTCAGGATACGTTGCAACCCCTGGGTGTGGCTGTGGTAATAGAGGCACAGCACCTGTGTATGATGATGAGAGGAGTGCAGAAGCAGAACTCGGTGACCACTACTTCCGCCTTTTCCGGGCAGTTTGAAGATGGCAGAACAAGAAGCGAGTTCATGCGGCTACTTGGTCATAGTATTTAAAAGTTAATTGGAACCCTCTCCCGGCGAGAGGGTTTTTTTATTGGATGCAAATTTTGATATATCACAAAGACTATGAATATTTGCAATCCTAATCACTGAGATATGTATTTAATGATAATACATATGTCTGATTGGCAACCGTAAATCAATGTACATGAAACAAGCTTACGTATTTCCCGGTCAGGGCGCTCAGTTCCCGGGTATGGGTAAAAACCTGTATGACACCAATCCAACTGCAAAAGAATTATTTGAGAAGGCGAACGAGATCCTCGGTTTTCGTATATCTGATGTAATGTTTACAGGTACTGACGAGGACCTGAAGCAAACCCGTGTAACACAACCGGCTGTATTTCTGCACAGTGTGATTGCATTTCTGTGTGGAGCCGAAGGTGCGAAGCCTGATATGGTGGCTGGTCACTCGCTGGGTGAGTTTTCATCGCTGGTAGCGAATGGTGCACTTACTTTTGAAGATGCGCTGAAACTGGTTTACATCAGGGCGACTGCTATGCAGAAGGCGTGTGAACAGAATCCTTCTACGATGGCGGCGGTATTGGGCCTGGAAGATGCGAAGGTGGAAGAAATTTGTAAAGCGGTGAGTGATGAAACCGGTGAGGTGGTAGTAGCGGCTAATTATAATTGTCCCGGTCAGCTGGTAATTTCCGGTTCACTGAAGGGGATTGAAGTGGCTTGTGAAAGAATGAAGGCAGCGGGTGCAAAACGTGCGCTGGTATTGCCTGTGGGTGGGGCTTTTCATAGTCCGCTGATGGCGCCGGCTAAGGAAGAGCTGAAGGCTGCGATAGAGAAGACGACATTTAATACGCCTAATTGTCCTGTGTACCAGAATGTGGTAGCGAAGGCGGTGAGTAATCCGGAGGAGATCAAGCAGAATCTGATTGATCAGTTGACAGGAGCGGTGAAGTGGACACAGTCAGTGCAGGCTATGGTGGCGGATGGAGCGACTAATTTTACAGAGGCAGGGCCTGGGAAGGTGCTGCAGGGGTTGATCCAGAAGATTCATAAAGAGGCTGTGGTAAACGGAATTAATTAAGCGTAATTCTATACAAATACAAAGAGCTTTTGCCGCAGGCAAAAGCTCTTTGTATTTTGGTGAGACCTGCAGCCGGCTTTATAAAGAGAGTTTCATTTCTTGTTGGGTAAGTATTTGAGACATGCCGATATGTGCTAAGAATTTTATAAGGCTTTCGTTTTTTTCATCCACATTAATAAGACTAAAAGGATTCCCTAGTGCCTCGGCCACCTGTTGTATTAAGGAGGTTCCGATCCCTTTTCGCCGCAAATCCTTTCGCACCCCTATCTGTCTTATCCGCCTGCTGGCAAGATATACACTGATATACCCTACTATTTCATTTTCAAAAATTGCTACCCACGTAGTAGTATATTGTTTCTCCCTTCTCAAACTCGCTATACTATTCGACCAGCTGGGTACCTGATCCGCAAAAGGAGCGAGTAAGATCTCAGGAGGCAAAACGCTTTTTTGAATAATAATCCCTTTTCTTTCTTTCTTTTTTAAAGGAATTTCCCCTTTAAAACACAAGAAATTCCTTTGCTGCTCAAACCCCGCATTTTCATAAGCTTTAATCGCTTTCTTATTACTGCCTATCACTTCCAGCAAGATCTTCTTCACCCCCTGCTCCTGGTATTTTGGTATAAAATACTCATATAATTCCTGTACCAAATGCTGCCCACGTGCCTGTGGAATTACGCCTGTCCCTCCATTGTACAACACTTCCGGACAGCTTTCATCCCTCCCATGCAATATAAACCCATACAACTCATCCCCCTGAAAAGCTCCTGCCGAGCAATCCAGCTGTATACTTTCTCCTGTCATTTTCTGCTGCAACAACGAAACTGTCAGTTGCATAGGAATGACATAATCACTAAAGGCTTCATTAAACACCTGGCAAAGTTGCCTGGTAGCAATACCGCGCAGGTGGTGGAATCTATAAAGCATAATCAAAGATGATTAAAAACTGATGCTGGCATTCCACCACTCAGGATCGAAGCTGGCATCGTATTTTTTATAAAAATTAATAGCCGGTTCATTCCATTCCAGTACCTGCCAAACCATGCCGTTGTAATTTTGGGTCCTTGCTTCTTCCAACAGCTTGTCAAACAGCATTTTACCAATCCCCTTGCCCCTATAGCTTTCTGTCACCAGCAGGTCTTCCAGGTACATACGACAACCTTTCCAGGTAGAATAGCGGATGTAATAGAGGGCAAACCCAATGATCTGATCTCCATCTACAGCTGCAAAAGCTTTCCAGACAGGGCTTTTTCCAAATCCGGCATCAGTGAACTGTTCTAGTGTTACGGTCACTTCATGTGGTGCTTTCTCGTATTCCGCCAGTTCCCTGATCAGTTCCAATAAGCGTGGGCAATCCTCTATTCGTACATTCCTGATGGTAATGGGTGTCATATATATTTTTACTGTTGTATAAAATTTCGGTATTTTGTTGAAGGTAATAAAAACTCAATAATATTGAAGGAAGTCGTACTCAATCTGGCTGGTTACCACCTTTGGGCCAATCAGCGCTTAGTGACGGTACTGAAAAAGCTAACGGAAGCGCAGCTGGATCAGGAGGTTGTGAGTAGTTTTCCCAGCATACGCCAGACGGTGTATCATGTGTGGGATGCGGAAAGTGTGTGGAAGCAACGAATAGAGTTGGTGGAGCAGACGCAGAAGCCGGCACCTAAGTTTCAGGGTACATTTGAGGTGGCTTGTGATGAGTGGCTCACTATATCCCGGCAATTGCTGGAAATGGTGCAGCAGATCAACCCCGTAAAATTACCCCATACGGTAGCTTATTACAACAGCCAGAAACAATATGGTAAATTAACCGTTATAGAAATACTGATGCACGTTTTCAATCATGCTACTTATCACCGGGGCCAGTTGGTCACACTATTACGACAGGTCGGTGTGACGAAGATTCCGGGTACTGATTATAGCGAATACGCGAAGAAATAGCTATACCAGTCCAATATTGGCAGCGCATCCACGTGGCTGTCGTTTTAGTAAAAGTTATTTCTGGTGCCGGAAGTAGCAGGAAAATGTAGCATCTTTGCAGCTAATAGATGAAAAACAACAGGGTTCACGGTCTTGCCAGCTGCAATAACTAAGAGGGCCGTCAACCACGCAGACAATTAATTTTCAATGAGTGCACAATCATTTTATGCAAATGTTCCTCAGCACCTGGTAGCAGTAGACTGTATAATTTTTGGGTTTGAAAATGGAAGGCTGAAATTACTGATCATGCAGCGAAAAGTAGATCCCATGCAGGGAGACTGGTCACTGATGGGAGGTTTTCTTCAGAAAGATGAAAGTGTAGACGATGCTGCTGCCCGCGTACTGAAACAAACCACGGGATTGGAAAACATTTACATGGATCAATTAGGGTGTTATGGAGATGTAGGGCGCGATTCAGGTGCAAGAGTGATCTCGATGGCTTACTATGCGTTGATCCGCATTACAGAGCAGGAGCATGTTCCTTCGCAGACGTATAGTGCGCACTGGCTGGAACTGCATCAAATTCCTAACCTGATCTTTGACCACAGGCAAATGATCGCCGATGCCCTGAAGAAACTGCGTGACAATGCGCACTTTCATCCCATCGGTTTTGAACTGCTGCCGGAGAAATTTACTTTGTCACAGCTACGCAGCTTGTATGAAGAGATCTTTCAACATGAGCTGGACAAACGCAACTTCAGAAAGAAGATCCTCTCCATGAATATATTGGAAAAACTGGAAGAAAAGGACAAAACCACCTCCAAGAAAGGTGCACACCTATACCGGTTTGATAAACTGAAATACGAAGAACTAAAGACGAGAGGACTGGTATTTGAAATCTAAACCAGCAGAATATGAAAAAGGAAACGAACGATGTGCCAAAGCCAGCAAAGTTTTGTTATGAGCACATTGGCGGTAAACTGGGAGAATTGCTGGCAGCCGCCTTTATAGAAAAAGGTTGGATTGCAAAGGATGGTGCTGACAATAAACATTTTTACATTACCCCAACAGGGGTGCAGGCCTTGACAAAAATGGGCATAGACCTGTCCCTTATAAAATCGTGATAGCTTTTTAGCTACAAGGCATTTGATCTCCGGGAACTATAAAGGGAAACTATTTTACAGTGTAGTAGTGGCTGTCGGACTCCTTGTTCGCTGTGAAGGGGCTTTTGGCCAGATTCAGCAACTAAAAAATACCTTGCCTGTTACCAAAGACAGTGTCGTTTATTCCCGCATATTAATAGCACTTGCACAGAAATACCAGAACCGCCAGCTGGATACCTGTTTTCAATACCTGACCATGGCCAGAGGCGTAACCAAGCGCATTGGCTTTAAGTGGGGAGAAGCAGAAGTATACAGGGGACTGGGAGGATATTATGCCTATCGCGACAATAGTTATCTCTCCTTTCGTTTTTACCTCGATGCATTAAAACTGTTCAGAGAACTGAAAGATAGCACTGGTATGACCCTCGTAAATATTAAACTTGGGGTGTACCAGCATTACCAGGGCCAGCATAAAGAAGCAGAAGATTACATCAAACAGGCGCTGAACATGGCCATGCGCATGCGTAATGATAGTGTGATGTCCGCAGTAATGGCGAATTACTATTTCATTTATCGCAACGATACGCCACATATGGCACTGGCCAGTCAATACCTCTCCAATGCTTATCAGCTGGCTATGAAAGGTGGGCATACCCGTATGATCATTTATACTGGGTTGCTACAGGCGGATGAAATTTATGATAAAGGAGATACTGCATTAGCTGTGTCTAAAGTACAGGACCTGGTGCGAATAGCATTGAAAAAAGGATTCCTTTATCATGCCCTCTATGGTTATGCACAGTTAGCAGATTATAGTATACAACGACATAGTGCAGACTCCATGATCTATCAGAAAGAAGTGATCAGACTAGGGCTGGAAGGTGGTTACAGGGAAATTGTATTGCCAGTGGTAGCGAAGTTTTATCGCTATTATGAACTGCGGCATCAGACAGCAGCAGCAAATTATTATGCGGATCTGATGGCTGATATTACGGAGTTGTATGAACAAAGCCGTTCGCAGGGTGAACAGGATTACATGGATTATTACCTGCAGGAAAAACAACTACGACAATTACAATTGCAACACGATTTTCAGCAACAACAACTGGATAGAAAATCCCTGGAAGCAAGGATCCGTTATCTCGTTATCGTTTGTTTGATCGTATTGTTAGTGCTGCTGGTTTTGTTGCTGCTGGATATCAACCGCTCTCATCGCAGTTCCCATAAGAATGCAGGTCGTCTGCGGGAAATGAATAAACAGATCAGTGAAAAAAATGCACTGTTACGTACACATGATGATTTCAAGAACAAACTGATCTCTCTCATTGCACATGATTTTCGTTCTCCATTGATTCAGATTATTGAGATTACTGCTTACCTGCAACAAGGTGCTTTCTCTGTACAGGAAGCTGCTGCGTTGTTCAGACGATTGGAGAATAATGCAGAAAATACCTTGCAGATCTTTGAGAATATTCTTCGCTGGATCAGGACCCAGCTCAGTGGTTTTGTGTATCAGCCATTGCCCTGTACACCTGCTGATCTGATCAAAGAAGCGATGGATGGTATGAAAGAAGAAATGCTGGAAAAGCAGGTACAGGTGATAATACAGGTGCCTCCTCATATACAGGTATTGGCAGATAAAGAGATGTTGCAGTTTGTACATCGAAACCTGGTGCACAATGCGATTAAGTTTAGTCCGGCGAGAGGTACGATTGCCCTTACTGCTACTACCAGTAATGGTGTTGTAACTGTGAGCATCGCCGATGAAGGGAAAGGAATTGGGGAAGAAATGAAGGATCGGCTATTTGAATACCGCCCTGAAAAGAAAGGAACACAACAATCCAGGGGAGGTGCAGGATTAGCACTGATCATCTGCAAGGATTTTATGGATAAAATGGGTGGAACGATCGTAGCAGAAAATCGTTCGGATAAAGGAAGTACATTTTCATATACATTACCGTGTTTAAAAAATTAATCGTCATATTGCTCCTTATCACGCAGGTGGTGTGTGCTCAAAAGAGCGCCGTACAGCAACTGCGCCAGCGACTGGTGGCGGAGGAGGATAGTACGGTGTACACGGATGTATTGAATGAACTGAGTATGAAGTGGCACCTGAGCAATGCAGATAGTTGTTTCTGGTATGCCGTGCAGGCAAGGGACCTGGCGAACAGATTGAACTACCGGAAAGGTGTGGCAGATGCTTTAAATAATCTCAGTATTGCCTATGCACTCAAGGCAAACATGAAGCAGGCCATTGAATACGAAAGCAAAGCACTGGTATACTACAGGCAACTGGAAGATAACAGCAATACCTGCCAGGTGCTTATGAACATGAGTATATTCCATAGTATGGCAGGCATGAATGAAACAGGGGAGCAATACCTGTATCAGGCCATGGATATAGGAAAGAAGCTGGTATATGATTCGATTTATAGCCTGGTGCTCATTAATTATGCAACGCGGTTCGACAATGATTCCACGCGCAGAGATTCTGTGCAATGGGCGATCCGGCAAGCAAAAAAGATTGCAGGTCATTATGCAGGATGTGCCAGAGATCTGTATTTAATACATGCATTCGAAGCCGATAATTTGTTCAGAAAAGGAGAACAGGCAAAAGCTGTGGCATGGATCAATTCACTGGCCACACAAGCGCAGAAAGAAGGATTGATCTATGTCGCGATCGACATTTTGCAGCACATTGAAAATTATTACAACTCAGGGTATCAGCTGGATGTCATTCCTTACAAAGAAAAGATCTATGCCCTGGGCAAAATAGCCGGTTATACAGACCTCATGTTGCCACAGGTGATCAGCATTTACCGCTATTATACAAAGGTGCACAATGCCCCGAAAATGGCAGAATATGGGCATGAACTCTGGACCCTCACTGACAGGCAGGAGGTGATGAAAGATAGCCGGCATGTGAATTACCTGGATTATTTTCTGAAAGAACAGGAGCTGAATGAATGGCATCTCAGTAATAAAGTGCAAACGGAAAAGCTGGCGAGGGCCAATACACAAAGGTTAGCGAGACGAAAACTGATTGCTTTTTTGCTGGGGGTATTAATGATATTGGGTGGGTTTACATTTACCCGTTATCGCAGCTATCGGTACCTGCGGCAACAGGAGGAACTGCTGGCAAATATGAATGCGGAAATCTCGGACAAGAACAGGCAGTTGCAGGTGCAGGATGATTTTAAAAACAAGCTCATCTCTGTAGTAGCACATGATTTCAGGGAGCCGTTACAGAATATTATCAGGGTGTCTGCTTTATTTAGAAATGGAGATGCAGATCCGGTGTTGCGACAGCAACTGATGCGGGATACGGAGAACAGCAGCAGGAAGACGCTGGAAATCTTTGATAATATCCTGCGATGGATCAAGTCACAATTATCCGGTTTTGTGTATGCTCCGGCGCCTTGTGATCTAAGGGAAATGTTCACCGGGGTATTGACAGATATTCCGGAAGGATTGCAGGTAGCAGGAGATTGTGAGATGTTGCACTTTGTACACAGAAGTTTATTGCAGGGTGCTGCTACGCTTGGGAAAGATATAAAAGTAGTGGCAACGCAGGAAGCAGACAGGGTGAAGGTGATGGTGATCAGTACTCCGACAGTACTGACGGCACAGCAGGCCACTGGTTTGTTTGCGTACGAAGATGCGGTGTATAGTGTACAGGGAGAAGGGGAGGAGCTGGCAATGCGGTTTATAATCTGTAAAGATTTTATGGATAAGATGGGTGGGCAGATTTGGGCAAATGTAGCAGGTGAGCAACTGCAATTAATTTATGCACTGCCCTCATTTAGTTAAAAATGAATCATTTAAAAAATAACCGCTGTTGATTGTTGATACCTATGGCATCAGCAATCAACAGCGGGGGGGAAAATGGCTTGTGTGGCCAACTATAAAAATCGTAATTTATTATTTGGTATCGTACGCCCACTTCAAATAGGTGGCACCCCAGGTGAATCCACCACCAAAAGCAGCTAATACGAGGTTATCTCCTTTCTTCAGTTGTTTCTCATAGTCCCAGAGACATAGCGGCAATGTACCAGCGGTCGTATTACCATAACGCTGAATATTCATCATCACTTTTTCTTCTGGCAGACCCATGCGGTGAGCGGTAGCATCGATAATACGCTTATTGGCCTGGTGCGGTACCAGCCATGCGATATCATTGGAAGTCAGGTTATTGCGATCCATGATTTCAGCAGCAGCGTCTGCCATGTTGGCTACAGCATATTTGAATACCATTTTACCTTCCTGGTACACATAGTGTTCGCGGTTAGTAACGGTTTCGATAGAAGCAGGCTTAGCAGAACCACCTGCCTTCATGTGCAGGTACTCACGGCCATGGCCATCGCTTTTCAGCACGCTGTCTATCAGGCCATAACCTTCCTCATTAGCTTCCAGCAGAACGCCGGCGCCGCCATCACCAAATATGATGCAGGTAGTACGGTCAGTATAGTCAATGATGGAGCTCATTTTGTCTGCACCGATCACCATTACTTTCTTATAACGTCCACTTTCTATGAAACGGGCGCCTGTATCCAGCGCATAGAGGAAACCGGAGCAGGCTGCAGCGATGTCGAAACCGAAGGCATTCTTTGCACCGATCTTGTCGGCTACGATATTCGCTGTGGCAGGGAATACCATGTCGGGAGTGACAGTAGCTACAATAATGAGGTCAATATCAGCAGGTGTGATCCCCCTTTTACGGCATATTTCCAGCGCTACAGGTACGCATAACTCAGAAGTCCCTTTCCCCTCGCCTTTCAGAATTCTTCTTTCTGTAATTCCTGTACGGGTGATGATCCATTCATCAGTAGTATCAACCAGCTTTTCCAGCTCTTTGTTAGAGAGAACGTAATCCGGTACATACCCACCTACCGCAGTAATAGCGGCCGTTATTTTGTTCATATTAATAAAATAGATGTTTTAACAGGCCGTAAAAATACATAAGAATTTGGAAATGTAGCTTATAAGCCAAAATACCCGTCTCCCATCTTCCCAAAAATCCTTAGGTTTGCCAACAAATTAGAATCCTGAATAATCCTGTATGATTGCTTACCTAAACGGAAAACTGTCCTATAAATCCCCTGCCATGGTACATTTAGATGTTCAGGGGGTAGGATATGAAGTTCAGATCAGTTTAAATACGTACTCCCGCATACAGGGTCTGGACGGTTGTAAATTGCTGACATATCTCCATATAAAAGAAGACGCCCACACATTATACGGCTTTTTCGACGATGCGGAGCGCCAGATATTTCTTTTGCTGATAGGTGTATCCGGCATCGGTGCCAACACTGCCCGGATGATGTTATCTTCCTTACAACCAGAAGATATTCAACGTGCTATCGCTATGGAGAATGCAAAGATGTTGGAGAGCATTAAAGGAATTGGCACTAAAACAGCTCAAAGGGTCATCCTTGAGTTAAAAGATAAGATCAAAAAGCAAAAAGACATTGGCCATCAAATATCTGTAGCTGTAAACAATACAATGCAGGAAGATGCGTTAAATGCATTAGTCACGTTGGGAATAGCCCGTAATGTAGCAGAACAGGCTATAAACAAAGTACTGAAAGCAGAACCACAATTGCAGGATTTAGAAGGACTGATCAAAAAGTCGTTAAAAAGTCTGTAAGCGTAGCACCTATTAAAGCTGGATTTTTATTTTTAATTATAGCTGCCGGCTGCCAGGTCAAGTTGGCCCGCCTGCGCTATGAAATAAGTACTGAGCAGGACCACTATTGCAAATTCTGGAAGGAAAAAGACTGTACGGTACTGAAAGCAAAACCACTATGTCAGATCTGAAATGACCATAGTAACCCTTCATTTTCAATAAGATGGGTTATTAGGGGGAGTTACAGGTCTGTATACTTTTACCCTGACCTCTATTAAAACCTATTTCTCTTGTCAAGGAAGACAAATTATGGTGCTATAGCAGTAATAGGAGTCGCTTCCTTTTTTATTGTTAATACTGCAGCAAGGAATCGTTCGGGTTATAGCAGCGATATTTATAAACAACACTGGCAACCAAAAGATACTGTCGGTAAAGATACCACGGTGAAAGATACTGTTAAACGGGATACCCTCAAGTACCCCATCAAAGACAGATTCGGCACCCGTATTACTGATCCTGTACGCAATGAAATCGATCTCAAAGATCCTAAGAATATCTCTCAGTCAGTTGATTATGATCCTGTTACCAAAGAATACACGGTATCAGAAAAGATAGGCGATCACTATTACCGCAACCCTACTCTCCTCAGCTTCGAAGAATTCAACAGGTTACAGGCACAGAAAAGTGAGCAGGATTACTGGCAGAAAAGAGCCAGCACCCTGGGCTCCCTGAATCAGAAGAATTCGGGACCCGAATTGTATAAAGGCAGTAAACTGTTTGACAGGATCTTTGGGGGGAGTAAAGTGGATATCCGCCCTCAGGGTAGCCTTGAACTGACCTTCGGTTACCAGGGGCAGAATATCAAAAACCCGGTACTCACCGAACAAGCCAGGAAAACCGGCGGTTTCGATTTTGATATGAACATCAATATGAACCTGACGGGTAAGATCGGCGATAAACTGAAAATTACTACTAACTATAACACACAATCCACCTTTGATTTTGAAAACCAGATCAAACTGGAATATACCGGCTACGACGATGAAATCATTAAAAAGATAGAAGCCGGTAACGTGAGTTTTCCACTCCGCAGCACCCTCATTTCAGGGGTGCAATCACTGTTTGGTATCAAAACCCAGTTGCAGTTTGGCCGACTCACCGTCACCTCCGTTCTCTCTAACCAGAAATCCCAGAAGCAAAACCTCCTCATCAAAGGTGGTACACAGGTACAGGATTTCACGATCAGGGCAGACGAATATGAAGATAACCGGCACTTCCTGCTCGGACAGTTCTTCCGCGATACATTTAACTACAGCATGAGCAACCTGCCGGTGATCAAATCACTGTCGTATATCAACCGTATTGAAGTATGGGTAACCAATAAAACCGGTGCCACTACCAATACCCGCGACATCGTCGGTTTGATGGACTTAGCAGAATATGCGCCTTATAATCAGACGGTTACGGTAACTCCCGGGGCTCATCTGCCAGCGAATGGAACGAACAACCTCTACACCAATGTGATCTCTGATGCCGCCAGCCGGTATACGGGAACGGTGGTCAGCCGGTTACAATCCATGGGATTACTGGGAGTGCAGGAATATGAAAAAACCTTTGCCCGTAAGCTCGATTCCTCAGAATATACCCTGAACCGACAGCTGGGTTTCATCTCCCTTAACCAACAGTTACAGGCCGATGAAGTACTGGCAGTCGCTTATCAATATACTTACAATGGCCGTGTATACCAGGTCGGTGAATTCTCACAGGATGTACCGCCAGATCAGAATAATAGCGCGAACCAGAAGATCCTCTTCCTCAAACTCCTGAAAGCAACCTCCGCCAGACCCAATCTTCCTATCTGGGACCTGATGATGAAAAACATCTACTCCACAGGTGCTTACCAGATCAATAAGGCTGACTTTAGTCTGGATATTTACTATAAAGATCCAGGTACTGAAACACGTACACCCAGTGATAAACGCTATCTGCCGGATGCGACAGGGCAGTGGGCTGGTGCGCCATTGATCTCCGTTCTGAACCTGGATAGATTGAATAACCAGAATGACCCGCAACCGGATGGGGTGTTTGACTATGTGGAAGGATATACCATCAACTCCAATACAGGACGTGTGATGTTCCCACAACTGGAACCTTTTGCACAGGGTATCCAGAAAGCCTTTGGTGGAAACCCGGCATTGGAGAAACAATATATGTTCAAGGTGTTGTATGACTCCATCAAGGTTGTCGCACAACAGTTCCCGCAATTAAACCGCTATCTCTTAAAGGGTACTTATAAATCCAGTAACTCTTCCGAAATTCAGTTAGGTGGTTACAACATTCCGCAGGGTTCGGTAACTGTAACTGCGGGTGGACAGTTGCTCCGTGAAAACGTTGACTACATTATTGACTATAACCTGGGTCGTATCAAGATCGTGAACTCAGGTGTGCTGGCTTCCGGGCAGGCGATCAATGTACAGTTTGAAAACAATGCTTCATTTGGAACACAGGTGCGTAACTACTTTGGTACCCGTTTCGACTATGTGGTCAATGACAAACTGAGTGTAGGTTCTACCATCGCCCGTATGAGTGAGCGACCTTACTATCAGAAAGTAAACTACGGAGAAGACCCGATCAAGAACACGGTGATCGGCTTCGATGTGAACTATAATTCTCCTTCCAAAGCACTGACACGCCTCCTGAATAAACTGCCGAACTTTAATAGTACCACCCCTTCCAACATTATGTTCACAGGTGAGGTGGCTAAGTTATTCCCAGGCCACAGCAAACTGGTAAATGCAGCAGGTAGTAGTCAGGGACAGGTATACATCGATGACTTTGAAGGTTCACAGAGTGGTTATGACCTGAAGTATCCGGCTACCAGCTGGGCACTGGCATCTACCCCTTCACAGGCAAGTGATAGCAGCGGTGTTACATTGTTCCCGGAATCAGAGGCAAATAACCAGCTCAGGTATGGTGCAAACAGGGCAAAATTAGCCTGGTACATTATCGAACCTACGCTGCAGATCCCGAATTCATCTGGTTTGCCTGATGGTATTACTAAAACAGTGCAGTCTGATCATCGTACCCGTTTGGTGTATCAGCAGGAAATATTCCCGAATAAGTCCACCGATTTCGGTCAGGCACAGTTAAGTACCCTTGACTTAGCCTATTATCCTACAGAAAGAGGTCCTTACAACTTTACTGCGGGAAGGGATAGTGTGGATGCAAATGGTAAACTGAGAGATCCACAGAAGAAATGGGGTGGTATCATGCGTGCACTGGACAACAGTGACTTTGAAACCAGCAACGTAGAGTTCATCGAATTCTGGATCCAGGATCCTTTTATCGATAATATAAATAGTACAGGTGGTCAGTTGTATTTCAACCTCGGTAATATATCTGAAGACGTACTGAAGGACTCTCATAAATTCTTCGAGAATGGTATGCCGGATCCTACTACTGGTCTGGACAAAGTTGACTCTACTGAATGGGGACGTCAGCCTAAATTCCAACAGCAGATCACCCAGGCATTCGACAATGACCCTGCCATCCGTAAATACCAGGACGTTGGTTATGATGGTCTGGAAAGTAGTTATGAACAGACATACTACAAAGATTACCTGACCAGGCTGGCGGCTAACTTTGGTACTGCTTCTGTCATCTACCAACAGGCTGCCAGGGATGCTGCGAACGATGACTACAAACACTACCGTGATTATGATAGCGGCAACATCCTGATCCGTTACAAGAGATACAGCAACCCTGAAGGTAACTCACCTGTATCTAATAATTCCACTTACTCCATGGCAGCGACAAACATTCCTGAAACAGAAGATCTGAACAGGGATAACACGCTGAATGAAACAGAAGAATACTTCCAGTATAGAGTGAACCTGCGTCCAAACATGGCAGTAGGTACCAACAACATTGTGGATAAGATTCAGGCAGATGTAACACTGGCAGATGGTAGAAAGACAACTGAAACCTGGTACCAGTTCAAAGTGCCGATTGATAAATATGATAAGAAAGTAGGCGCTATTCCTGACTTCAAGTCCATCCGCTTTATGCGTATGTTCCTCACGAACTTCCAGGACTCTGTTGTAGTACGTTTTGGTAAACTGCAACTGGTGCGTAACCAATGGCGTCAGTACAATTATAAACTGCAGGCAGGTGATCCTGTTCCGAACGATGGGAACACTTCTTTCAACCTGACTGCCGTAAATATCGAAGAGAACTCTTCACGTAAACCTATTAATTATGTACTGCCTCCTGGCGTAACACGTCAGAATACTGTGAGTACCAACAATACCACCCTACAGCTGAATGAACAATCCATGTCAATACAGCTCACTGGCTTGGAAGATGGCGATAGCCGTGGTGTAACGAAGAACCTGGGTATGGACCTGCGTCAGTACAAGCACTTACAAATGTACCTGCATGCTGAAGCAATAGAAGATCAGAACTCACTGAAAGATGGCGAACTGAGAGCAATTGTGAGGATCGGTAGTGACTTCGTTGAAAACTATTACGAGTACGAGGTGCCATTGAAAGTGTCTACCTGGGATCAGCCAAATAACCCGACTAATATCTGGCCGGAAGTGAATGATATGGACATCCTCCTGAGCAAACTGACCGATCTGAAATTGCGTCGTAATAATTGCGCTAGCTGTAATGCACTGGTGAAATATACAGAGTCTGACGGTACGAATTATATGAGCGTAATCGGTAATCCGAATCTGGGTGATGTACGTACCATCCTGTTGGGGGTAACGAATCCAAAGGATAATGGATTGAAGAAGAGTGGTGAGGTTTGGTTCAATGAATTGCGATTGACAGGGCTGGATGAAAAAGGTGGTTATGCAGGTATGGGTAGACTGGATCTGCAACTGGCGGACCTGGGTACTGTCACGGTTTCAGGTAATATGCATACTGCCGGATTTGGTAACCTGGATCAACGTGTGAACGAACGCTTCAGAGATAACTATACACAATACGATGCTGCTGCAAACCTTGACTTAGGTAAACTCTTACCAAAGAAAATGGGCCTGGTCATTCCTGTATATGCAGGTTACTCAAGAGCCGTGAGCCGTCCGGAATATGATCCGTATGACCTCGACATCAAGCTGAAAGATAAAATGCGTATGGCGAAGTCTGACTATGAGCGTGACTCCATCCGCAAGGCTGCAGAAACCTTTACCTCTATCAAGAGTCTGAACTTTACCAACATCCGCAGGGTGAATCCGAATAGAAAGAAATTTCACCTGTGGGATCTGGAAAACTTCGACATCAGTTATTCATTCTCTCAGTCATTGGCCCACTCACCGATCATTGAAAATGACGTGCTCACCAAGCACAGAGGTGGCTTAGGATATACCTTTACCGGTCAGCCAAAATATGTGACGCCGTTCAAAAAACTCTTCAAGACGAAAACGAAATGGCTGGATCTGGTGAAAGACTTTAACTTCAACTATGTACCTTCTCTGCTTAGTTTCAGGGCAGACATCACCAGACAGTTTGGTGCAACACGTATCAGAAACGTTGGTGGTGATGGTACGTTTAAGTTACCGGAAACATATAACAAGTACTTCACGTTCGACAGGTATTATGGTGTGAAATGGGACCTGACCAGGAGTATCAGTCTTGACTTCAACGCGGTGAACAACGCACGTATCGATGAGCCAACAGGCAGGTTGAACACTGCAGCAAAGAAAGATACCATGTGGCGTAACTTCTTTAAACTGGGTAGAACAACGAACTACTATCATTCTGCGAACATCACTTATACACTGCCTACTGCCAAACTGCCACTGACCAGCTGGACGAATGTAGCATTGGGGTATAGCTTTGACTATCGCTGGACGGGTGCTTCATTACTCGCTAAATACCTGGGTAATGCCATCGAGAATACACAGAACAAAACCGTGATGGCAGAGTTCAAATTCTCTGATCTGTATAACCGGTCTAAGTTCCTCCGACAGTTTAGTACATCGACGACGAAGCGACCGCAAAACAATAATAATAGTAAACAGCCACCAGGCAAAAATCAGCCTGCAGCACCAGCCAATGCTGATGTAGAGATATCCCCCATTCTGAAAGCAGTGATGAAACCACTGTTGATGTTGAAACGCATCAATGTGGATTACTCAGAAAACAGTGGTACGAAGTTGCCGGGTTATATAGATAGTACGAAGGCATTGGGTATGAACTGGGCACACTTTACTCCGGGCTTAGGTTTTGTGACTGGACAGCAACCGACAAAAGCATGGTTGGATGACTTTGCAAAGAAAGGGTTGATCACACCAGATACCACCTTCAACGTACAGTTCCAGCAGCAGTTCACACAACGACTGCAGGTGCAGGCACAGCTGGAGCCATATAACGACTGGCGTATAGATCTGAGTATGACCAAGTCATTTACAAAGACACATACGGAGCTGTTTAAGAACATGGATTCTGCAGGGTACCAACACCTCACCCCATATGATGCGGGTGGATTTGAGATCTCTTATGTAGCTGTGAAGACGATGTTTGGTAAGATAGATTCAGAGACGGGAACGACAACCACTTTCCAGGACTTTGAACGTTATCGTAAAACGATCTCTAACCGGTTGGCGGCATCTAATCCTTATAATAGCATTCCTGGTACACCCACGTACAATACTAAGGATCCTGAGTATCGATATGGTTATAGCCGTTATGCACAGGATGTGTTGATTCCCGCCTTCCTTGCAGCATATACTGGTAAGGATCCGGAAAAGATTGGATTGTTGAAGAATGGTGGTCCTGCAAATGTGCGTAGTAATCCATTTAGTAATTATATACCTCGTCCAAACTGGCGGGTGACCTACAATGGTCTGGCTAAGTTAGATCCGTTCAAGAACTTCTTTACGAACTTCTCTATCACACATGCATATGTAGGTTCCCTGAGCATGAGTTCTTACAACTCTGCGTTGTTATATGAAGATCCAAGACTGGCAGGTTACCCGGGATTCATTGATACGGTGTCTGGTAACTACATTCCTTACTTCCTGGTACCGAACCTGACCATGACAGAGCAGTTTGCACCATTGATCGGGGTGGATATGACATTTACCAGCAGCCTGAACCTGCGTGTGGAATTTAAGAAGAGCCGTTCACTGAGTTTGAGTCTGATCGATTACCAATTGACCGAGCTGCGCTCTACAGAGATCACGATGGGTGGTAGCTATCGTATCAGGAATGTGAAGTTTAAGTTCTTTGGTGAACAGACGGGTAAGAAGGTATCGAATGATATGAACTTCAGATTGGATTTGAGTTTGCGTGATGATAAGACAGTGAATAATAAACTGGATGCGGACCTGGTGATACCGACCAGTGGACAGAAGGTAATAGGAATAGCGCCGTCCATAGATTATGTGGTGAATAATAGATTGAACTTACGGTTCTTCTATGACCGAAGGCAGACGATACCGGTGATCTCTACAGCATACCCGATAGTGAGCACGAGAGGGGGATTGACATTAAGATTTATGCTCGCCCAATAAATGCCGGTCGCCGGTCACATAATAAAAAAGCTTATGTCTTACGGCATAAGCTTTTTTTTATGCGTTAAGTCATAAATAAAAGTGAATATTTTACCTACTTTTGCCCCGTGAGATACTTTTTATTCATAGCGCTCTTTACAGGATTACTGCTACAGAACTGTAGCCAGTACCTGATCGTGCTTGGATATAAGATCAACCAGGGCTATATTGCCAGCGTACTGTGCGAAAACAGGGACAAACCTGAAATGCACTGTAATGGTAAATGTCAGCTGAAGAAACAACTGGAACGGGACCAGCAGCAACAAAACAACGGCACGGCTGGAAAAGAAAAATACGGGGTGTCGTATATCGATGATCTCTACTCGTACAACTTCCGTTCTTACGCCCTATCCACCCCACTCATCGCATATTATCAGAGCACTGTACCATATACTCCTTTATCTGATACCTTCCGCCCCCCACAAGCTTAATCTCCTCCATTTTACTTTCTTAATGAATGAGCAAAGACTGCTCAATTGATAACTATTGACTTTATCATCTACATGAAATATATATTAGCGATAATAGCAGGAGTTCTATTGTCCTTACATTCGTATGCTCAGGTACAGGGCAGCGTGATCGATGCACAAACAGGCGAAGTATTGTCTGGCGTAAATATTCAGTTATTACATCATAGCAAAGGTTGTATAACCGATGCACAGGGTAGATATACCATTACCGGACATTCCGGAGACACCGTACAGGTATCTTATGTAGGTTATCAATCACAAAGGATCGCATTGCCGGCTGGCATCATTTCTTTACATCCTTCTCCTGCCAGTCTCAATGAATTTGTAGTGACCAGCAGCAGAGATAAACAATTACGTACAGATGCACCTATTGCTATCAGCAGGATCTCCACACAGGAAATGCGCGATACAAAAGCGACAACACTCGATCAGCTATTGAACAAAGTGAGTGGTGTGTACATGGTACCGTTGCAAAATGAACAGCACACGATGGCCATCCGCCAACCAATCGGTTACAAGAGTTTGTTCCTGTATCTCGAAGATGGTATTCCTATCCGCACCACCGGCGATTTTAATCACAATGCGTTAATTGAAATCAATATGGCAGCTTTGCGTACGATAGAAGTCGTACGTGGTCCTGCATCTTCCCTGTATGGCAGTGAAGCGGTAGGGGGCGCAGTGAACTTCATCACAGCAGCACCTTCATTAAATCCTACCGGACGGGTACAGGCAGAGGTTACAGACAGAGGTTACAAGCGTGCGGATTTCAATGTGTCTAATACTTTTAATAAAGTAGGTTTAACCATGGGTGGGTATTATGCAAACCAGAGCCATGGTTATATGGACCATAGTGACTATCATAAATTCGCATTTACACTAAGAGGAGATTACCAGGTCAGTGAGCATACCAAATGGATCAACTCAGCTACATTAATAGATTATTATACTGACCAGATAGGTGGCCTGGACAGTGCACATTTCTTTGGTAAGAACTATACCAACTTCCAGACATTCTCATATAGAAAGGTGAATGCGTTCCGCTACAGGAGCACGGTAGAACATGACTGGAATGATCTGAACCATACTACATTTACCGCCTTCTTCAGAAGCAGCAGTATCAAACAAAATCCATTTTATTATATCTCCGATTCCAAAACAGATGCATTGAAAGCATCAGGGCAGATCAATAATGATAGTTTTAAAAGTTATGGCTTAATAGTGCAGCATAAGAAAGAATTCGCGTGGCAGGATGCAAGTATCATTGCAGGTGTGAGTATGGATTATAGCCCTGCGGGTTACATTGCGAACTATATTGATGTAGATAAAAATGCGGCAGGTTATTACATACATTATACACCTACCGATTCAGTGCTTACCAATTACAATGTAAAGTTGCTGAACACAGCTGCATATGTACAAGGTAATATGTCGCTGGCACATGGTCTGAAACTGGTCGCAGCAGTACGTTATGACCGGATGGATTATAATTTCGAAAACCATTTATCTGCTACTTCCTATACCGGTGCGGCCAGTGAAAAAAACAACTTCAATGCATTTACACCTAAGTTAGGTTTGACTTATGATCTGGGTCATAGTCGTGGATTGTATGCGAATTATAGTGTAGGTTTTGCACCTCCGAATATCACAGAATTATACACAGGTGTGAAAGTGCCCACACTGAAACCTGCGACTTACAATAACTATGAAGTTGGCGGCTGGATTGGATTTGCAAAGGATAAGGGATATGTGGATGTGAGTGTATATGAAATGAAAGGCACCAATGAAATTGTGAGTGTACGACAGTCAGATGGTACTTACTTAAATCAGAATGCAGGGCATACCACACACAGAGGTGTAGAATGGAATGTGCGTTATACACCAGTTACATCTATACAACTGCGTGTAAGTGGTCAGTATGCAGATCACTTCTTCAATGATTACACAGAGAAAGGCGTGTCTTACGCCGGCAATCAAATGAATGGTGCGCCGCATGTGATCACAAATTGTGAAGTGACATTCAAACCTGCATTTATCAAAGGTTTCAGGATTGGTGCAGAGTGGCAGCACATCAGTAAATATTACATGGACCCAAAGAATACCAAAATATACAATGGATATGATCTGTTGAACATTCGCACAGGTTACGCATGGAAGAGCTTTGAATGCTGGATCAATTGCCGCAATGCAGCAGATGTGATTTATGCAACGACAGCGGAGAAGACAGCTTATAGTACCAGCTATTATCCTGGACAGAAGAGAACATTTGATTTTGGGGTGGCTTATACATTTAAATAATGAGAAATAAATTGTGGATCATATTGGCAGGCCTTTTATCGGCCTGCCATCCAAATAAAGATAAAGAATACACACTCTCACATGGAGATGCATCCTGTGCATTTATATCAGAAACAGCAGATGGTAAAAAGGTCATCAGCTGGATAGAAGCGCAGCCGGGTGCAGATACAGGTATGATGTATTATGCTATACAGCAGGGTGATACTTTTTCCACACCGCATGCAATACCGGTAGCCAACAATGTATTGCCGCATGCAGAGAATATGCCGAAGCTGTTGTTTAAACCAGATGGCGAGATCATTGCGATGTATGGTGTAGAACAACATGATCCGCGCAATCAATGGGCAGGCAGAGTATTCTATACACATTCATTGGACGCAGGTAAGACATGGTCCGAACCGCAACAACTGGTGACAGATACGAGCAGTTATGACCAGCGTTATTTTGATATGGCTTTATTACCTGATGGACAGGCCGGTGCTATCTGGCTTGATAACAGGAAAGATATCAATGCAGAAGGTTCTACCTTATACTTTGCAAATACCAGTGGACATGATGGGTTCAAAGGAGAGCATGCCATTGCAGAGACAGTGTGTCAATGTTGTCGTACTGATTTATATGCAGATCCAAAAGGACATTTACATGTAGCATTCAGAGATATCATCAGTGATTCTATTCGTGATATGGTACATTTATTATCTGTGGATAAAGGCGCTACTTTTTCTGCACCTGTAAGGATCAGTGCTGATAACTGGGTAGTGCGGGGATGTCCACACACAGGGCCTGCGATGGCTGCGAATAGTTTTGGTCTGCATTGTGTATGGTTTACAATGGGGGGTGGACAAGGAGTATATTATTGTCATTCTACAGATGAAGGAAAGACCTATTCACAGAGGGATACCGTGAGTGTAACACCGATGGCAAAGCATCCGCAGATAACGGCAGTAGGGGATGATAAGTTAGTGATTGTGTGGGATGAGCCAGTGAAGGTGGGCAGGGAATTTAATAGCAGGGTAGGATATCAGGTACGCAAAGGAAATGGTAGTGTGACGAAATCAGGTATACTAACGGGTGACAGTTTGTACGTGACATTTCCGGTAGTAAAAGCAGTGGATGCGCAAACAGTGTTAGTGGCGTATACGAAAAAAGGAAGTGTATGTTATAGATGGTTAAGTATATAAAACCAAAAAAGGTGTACCATTGTTGGTACACCCTTTGATTTCTTTTTCTCAGTAACTAAAAGCACCTGCCCAGTCCTGGCTGGTAGCCCAGCGACCGTAGTTATTTCTTTTAGATCTGTCGGAGTAGAAGCGCCATTCTGCTTTCCATCTCGGATAGTAGAGACGCAACAAATACAGTGTTGCAAATGTAAGCATAGGGATATGGTTTTTTAGGATAGATAGTTAGCATTATTAATAAACTCTTAAAGTTCATAGATAGTTAGGTATCACATTCCACTTTAATGGTAGTTCGTCATACCATTATTTAACCCCTTGTCAGCCATCATTATACCACATTCATTTATAGACAAAAAGTAAGCTGTCTCAAATATATATAGAAATATCTGCTTATGAAATAACATCTAAGTGTTATTTCATAACTTTTTACTCTTTATAAGTGTAGATAGCATTTGCCTGCTGGGTACATGTGATCACTAAATCATTGATACACACATGCGCGGGTAGTGTAGCACAGTAATAGATGGTATCTGCCACATCTTCTGCCCTTAATGGTGTAAATCCTTTGTACACATCATCCGCTTTGCCGGCATCACCCTTGAATCTTACTACTGAAAACTCTGTCTCCGCAGCACCCGGATGTATAGCCGTTACTTTTATAAAGTAAGGCAGCAGATCGATACGCATACCCTGTGAAATCGCATCTACCGCAGCTTTGGTAGCACAGTATACATTCCCTTTTGCATACACAGTTTTAGCAGCTGTAGACCCCAGGTTGATAATATGTCCTTTCTTACGGGCTTTTAGCCATGGAATCACTACGCGGGATACATACAGTAATCCCTTCACATTCGTATCGATCATCGTATCCCAATCTGACAAAGTACCTTCATCGATTGTAGAAAATCCTAATGCTAACCCCGCATTGTTGATCAGGATGTCTACCGCTTTCCATGAATCAGGGATTTGCTCCAATGCACTGCTCACCGCTTTTTCATCCCGCACATCAAAAGTCAAAGGCAGCACCTTGATGCCATTCGCTTTTTCCAGGTCCTGCTGCAAAGCAGTTAACCGTTCCTGTCTTCTACCTGTGAGGATAAGGTCATAACCGTTAGCTGCAAACTTTCTCGCACATGCTTCTCCAAACCCGGCAGTGGCACCGGTAATAAGTACTATACCCATGTCAAAAATGATTATTTACTTCACCAAAGTTACAGTGCCTTTCTTTAAAATTGTTTTTCCTGTGAAATCTTTTCCTTCCAGTATCCAGATATAAGTATCTACTGGTGCAGGTTGCCCTTTGTAAGTGCCGTCCCATCCCTGCCGGAAGTCAGTAGAGGAGTAGACTTCCTGGCCCCAGCGGTTAAAGATGCGGAAGTAATTATATTCAGTGATGCCCACAGGAATAAAACGGAACAGATCGTTTTTTCCATCGCCATTTGGGGTAAAGGCGTTGGGTACATAGATGTCAGGTCCTGTATAGTATTTGATGCTGATAGTATCGTATCCCACACATCCCTGTGAATTGGAGACGCGTAGTATGTAGGTGACGTCTTCATTCCATTTCAGTTCGGGATCTGCAATATTCACATTGCTCAATCCATCTGGTGGCGCCCAGGCAAAGAACTCCCCTCCTGAAGCATGTAGTGTGAAGGGTTGGCCTTTTGCCAGAATAGTATCATTGCCGGCAAAGGGGAAGACCTCATAGATGGTGATATCTTTCGTAACGGTGGCTACACAGGAATGATCTGTGTATAATATCAGGGAAACGGTGTAGACACCTCCATGCTCATAGTTATGGCTTACATGCGCTCCGTAGGCCCTGCTGATTACACTATCTCCTGTTAGCCCCAGGTCCCATCTTCTGTCTGTAATATGTCCGTAAGTGTAAATAGACTGATCGTCAAATTGAATGCGGTCGCCTTTGCAATAGCCGGTTACATCAAAATCGCCTTTCAACCCCGGGTAGTTACTCACTACGCCGGTGGTGCTATCTGTACAGGCCAGTCCTCTGTTCACTACTAATTTCACAACATATTGCCCGGTATCAGGGTAGAGGTGTCTGAACACGGCCTTATCCGTTACCAGGGTATCAGTACCATCGCCAAAGTCCCAGTAATAGGTGGAAGTATATCCCGCATTGCTGGTATTGGGCATGAGTACACTGAGGTCTGGATCGGGTACACAGTTCTGAAGGGTAGGAGGGAAGCCGGCGGTGATTTTGGTGTTACAGTTAAAAACGGTGAGCAGGATGTCTTTGTGATGAGTACCTATCATTTTGCCTGTGCGGCGATCGAACTCTGTCACACATACGGATACTACGTATTGACCTTCTTTGGGCGGTACACCTGTTAAAAATCCATTGTTGTCAATAGACACCTGTGGTGTGCCACCCATTGGATTTGATCCCGAATAAGGTGACTTATAGCTCACAACATTATTATATGGGGGCGGATTGGCGCTGGCGGCTTCATTACGGCTGGCGCCCCCGGTGAGGGCACTGCACAAACTATAGGTCAGACTATCACCATCGGGGTCGGAGGCAGAGTAATCGTAATACAGCGGCATATTGGCGCAGATCACAATGGCTGCATCTTTGGCAAAGAAAGCGCTCTTGTTCGTCGGACGGCTTTCTGTACCGGGTATCATGCAGTAGAAAGTGGAGCCTTCATGTTCTGAATTGTTGATGTTGGCGAGCTTTTCTCCCCGGCAGCATCGCTGGTAGACGACATAGTAACCTCCCAGGATAGGTCTGAGTGATAAGGTATCCCTGTAAATAGCTACTTCCAGGTTTTGGGCGCGTGGCGCCAAACAAGGATTCCGCAATGTATCGCGCAGCGGATAACGTTCTTTGATAAATAGTAACCTGGCATTTACAACCCGGGAACCACCGGAAGTATAAATATTCACAGGCACCGGATCTTCAAAGTGATCCAGGCAGCCCTGAATTTCACCACAGGTGAAATCAGCATTCCTGTATAGTTTAAGTGTAATCTGATACTTGTAGGTACCATCAGGATTCATGGCTATAAAAGCATAATATATCTCGCCACCAATAATATGGTAACCAGCAGCAGCAACGTGGATCAAACTACAGCAAATAAACAGAATAATAGATCTATGCATTAGTTGGGGTTGTGCATGAGCTCTACGAAGACTTAACTATAGGAATATAAATAAAAAAAAGGAGATGGGCGAATGAATTAAATCGCCATATGAAGGGGTTTGAAAACAATTGGAATCCGCATGAGCGGATTCCGAAATATTATCTGATCAAGGTAACAGTGCCTTTGCGGATCACTGTCTCGCTGTTTACGTTCTTACCCTGCACTACCCATACGTAAGTGCCGATAGCAGCGGGTTTGCCATCATAATTACCATCCCAGCCCTGCAGGTATTCAGTCGTACTGTACATAAGTTTTCCCCAACGGTCAAATACCCTGAAGAATTCCAATTGGGTAATGCCTACCGGCAATGGTCTGAAGATATCATTTTGCCCGTCACCGTTAGGCGAGAAACCAGTAGGTACATAGATGTCCGGACCTACTATGAAACGGAGGTTAATCGCATCTGTACCGGAGCAGCCCTCAGCCGTATAGGCAGTTACGGTATATGTAATATCATGATTGATAGTCGTTGTGGGGGTGTCGATAGTTGGATTGTCCAATCCATCTGCCGGGGTCCACACATAAGTTACGCCGCCGGTAGCATGTAGTGTGAATGGCTGGTTCAGGATTGCAATGGTATCATTACCCGCAAATGCATGTACCTGGGGTACCACGTTGATCTGAACTGTATCAGTCACCGGTCTGGGACAACCCTTGGTGTCAGTGACAGTAACAATATATTGTGTCGTATCTGTTGGCTTAGCCACAGTTGTTGACTGGTTAGGAGCCGTTAAATAAAAGGTCGGCGTCCATTGATAATAGGAGCCACCAGATGCAGTCAGGGTGACCTGGTCTCCATAGCAGATAGTAGTGTCTTCCCCGGCATAAGCAACAGGGGGATCTACCACTTTTAAGCTCACCGTATCATATCCGCTGCAATCACCCAGACTGGCCACTACCGCATATGTTACATCTGGAGAGGGAGGTACAATTATAAGAATGCTGCTGTCGCCCACCTGTGTATTGGTGGATACATCATACCATGTAAGGGGGTAATCCCCATCCGCGAAAGACCTGATATGCAGGGTATCACCCGTACAAACTGTACTATCAGCAATTGTTCTTACAATGAGCGTATCACGTACATCAATATTCACTATCGCGGTATTCGTACAACCTGTTCCATCTGTAAACGTTACGGTATAAGCCGTATCCATTTTTGGACTGACGGTCGGTGTCGCAGTATTGGCGTTGGTAATATTATAATCAGGTGTCCAGGTGTAGGAGCCGGTTACTACCTGTCCATCCACTACACTTTCTGCAGAGAGCTGCAATGAGTTGCGGATACAAAGAAGGGTATCTGGTGTGGTGGTAATAGGTGGATTGTCGTAAACAACGATCGTACTGGTATCGGACCTGACACAACCATTTGTTGTAGTGACATCCAGAATGACAGTATAAGTGCCTGCACCTGGATATTTATACGAAGCTACAGAAGACCATGAAGTATCTGCTGCTGTACTGGTATCGCCAAAGTCCCACCTGTAAGTAGCGATGGCATCTGTAGCACTGGTGGTGGTCGAAGTATTGGTGAATGTCGTTGTTGTATTACTACACAATCCTACGATACGCATATCTGGCGTGAGCTTAGGATATACATATACCACGGCAGTTGCGCTGTCGCCGCAATTGCTGGTACTATCTACCCAGAGTTTTACATTGTATACACCTTCTGCAGCATAGGTATGTGTAAAAGGATCTGTGCTGGTAGTGGTATAAGTGGTGCCATCCCCAAAATCCCAGTCATAGGTTTTACCCTCCGTACTGTAGTTCAGGAAGGTAATGGTGTACCCTGAACAATCATCGTATTTATCCGGCATAGCTGCTTCCACTTCGCGTACGCAGGTAGTGACGATCATGTGAAAATCCTTTCTGTGAATACCAAGTAATTGACCATCGCGATATTCATAGGCACATACAGTGACCACATATTTTCCCGGATCAGGTGCAATACCAGTGATCAAACCGGAATTGGATACGATATAGGCATCATCTCCCAGGGGAGTCGTACCTGTATATGGACTTTTGTAAGGAACGGAAGAATAAGGTGGTGCTACGGCAGCAGGTGGTGTCGCATATTTATCTCCACCATTGGTGACTTTACCACCAGCATAAGCTGCACAGAATACATACACAATACTATCACCATCAGGATCAGTCGCAGAGAAATCGTAAGTAAATTTCTTATTGGCACAAACCAGGACAGCTTCATCCTTATTGAATACAGGACTTGAGTTCGTGATAAAATTATTGGTAGTACCCGGCAATTCTGTAAAGTAAGTGGCACCATTACCCGGATAGTTGGTTGCATCATTCGCCTTGTGCGTATCCACGATGTTCGCCATGGTGTAGTCGCGACAACAGGTCTGGAATGACACTGTGTATCCTGCCGTACTTATAGGCACTGTCACCGTTCCTACATATGTACCAATCTGAAAACAGATCTTAGGAGGATTAACAATACAAGGGTCTGCCGTTCCGGATTCTATGGTCTGCTTGTTGGTTTGTGATATCAGGAAAGGAGAGCCGGAAAGCTGACTGTTATCAGCATTACTGAACACTGCAAAGTATACAGAGTTAGGCAATTCGGCCAGGTTATCAGCTTCATCACACACCCGGTATAGCTTCAGTGTCACCTGGTAGGTAACGGTAGTAGTGGTACTTGATACGTACTTATGCGACATCTCTCCCCCAATGATATGGGAAGCTTTGGAAATCAATCCATAGGAGAGTATCAGGAGCAATAGAAGGGTTCTTTTCACAATTTTTGATCTTGGCAAAAAAGAGTAAACTGATGCAAGAGCTGATTGCTGGCAGTGGGAACTTCCCACATGCCCATGTGGCCTGTTTCTTCAAAAATGTAAATGCTGCTTGTCCGTGGAAGGGACACCTGTGGCAATACACTTTGAAGAGGAACGGCTGTATCATCTTTTCCGATTACAAACAGCACTGGTACTTGTATAGATGACAACACGGCGGTGCGGTCAGGTCTTGTTATCATGGCTTCATAATATGCTTCCATAGAAGCAAGGGGACAAGCAATGCCCATGTTCACATATGCTTCAACACTTTCCGGATGTTTCGCCTTAAAACCCGGGCTGAACATATTTGGAAATGCTTGCCTGATAAATGCTTCACTGCCATATTGTTCCATCAGTTTGATGGATTTACGGCGCGCTTCTTTCTTCTCTTCGGTATCAGCGAGGGCTGTAGAATGGAACAAGCCCATTCCCTGTAGTATTGATGGGTACTTTTCTGCAATAGCGAGGGCTACATATCCACCCATGGAGTGGCCGATGATCACCGCTTTTTCTATACCGGCAGACTGTAATGAGGTATAGACATTATCAGCCATGCTATCAATAGTCAACGCAGTGGTGAGCGGATTATTGCCAACTCCCGGTAAATCCAGCGCAATTACTTCAAAGTATTCACTTAAATATTCTTTCTGCACATTCCAGATCCCCGAATTTTCAGCAAATCCATGCAGCAATACCAATATGGATCTCTCTTCTCTTAGATGAATATTTTGGGTAGAAAGTTTATTCGGCATCAGAAAAATAATTTATTTGAATACGATATTATGTTGGCGCGGAAATATATATTGAGGAGCAAGCGGTAACGTAAAATAGATTTTATTGATGTTTACAAACGTTTACGTGTCAGCCGCAAAAAGAAACTGTAAAGGATCAGCAATATACAAAATAGAACAGCCGCCTTTGACAATAAGTCTCCATATTTTACATAGAACGTCATATAATTGCCTGGTGTTACACGTGCTTTTAAAACACCCTCCTGCCAGTAAGGGAGAGATGCTGTAATATTTCCTTCCGGATCTATGAATGCCGAGATGCCGGTATTGGCGCTTCTGGCCACCCAACGGCGTGTTTCAATAGCACGCAGTCGGGCATATTGCAGGTGCTGACGGTGGCCTTCGGTATTTCCCCACCAGCCATCATTGGTCATGATAAAAAGAATGTTCGCACCTTTTCTTACATGCTCAGCCACAAATTCCCCATATACAGATTCATAACAGATAGTAGGGAATACCTTTATGTTTTCAGCCTTGTTTTCCATGACTTCTACACCCGGTGTACGGCCATAGCTACCGCTAATACCACCAAGATCCAGGGCCAGGTAATCCATAAATTTCAGGTAGTGAACATAAGGGATCAACTCAACCCCCGGTACCAGTTTAGATTTATGATAGACCTGCACTACGTTCGATGTATCAATAAGCACACCGGCATTGAATACATCATATACCATATCGCCATCAGCATTATGGCGGGCAGATGTAGAGGCTTCATCATTTTTCTCGTACCGCTTTAGTGTAACGGCACCAGTTACAAGGCTGGCTTTTGGATATTTGTGTAATAATAACCGGATCCTTTGCGTAAAATTTTCGTAAGCGATTTTGTCTTCCCACGCACCATGAACAAAAAGGGCTGTTTCAGGCCATACGATAAAAGCGGTATTGGAGTCAATTTTCTCTTCAGTGAGCTGAAGCATTTTATTAACTTCCAGCGATTCATTTTCATCTGCAAATTTATCGTAAGGGTCAATATTGGGTTGTACCACAACGACTTCGGTAGTTTTTTGGGGTGCATGCAGCCCAGTGTCAATGACGCCACTTATCAGCAATGGCACCACCAGTATCAATACCGGCTTCCAGATCTGTTTTACAACAGACCGTTTGTAAAATTTATACTGAAACCAAACATGGTAAATCGCAAGGTTCGTAGCCAGTATCCACAATGTACCACCACTTACGCCTGTATATTCATACCATTGTACCAATGTAGGATGCATGGCAAAAGCGTTGCCAAGGCTGAGCCATGGCCAGCTAAGTTCCCATTGCAGGTGGATGTATTCAAACGTCATCCAGTAGACAATGAACGTAAAATAAGCAAGGGTTGGACTCACCCATTTACGGGTTCTGCGGTATCCCATCACGGGTACAAGCATGAACAGGGTATTGAGCAGATTGGCGGCTACACCGCTGGCAGGCACGGTGGTATTGCCCACCCACCAGGTAGTGGCTACATTCCAGCAGAAGAGTAACAGGAAGGCGCATCCGAAAAAGCGGGATCTGTTCTCAACAATATCCGCCAGCCGAAGCAGGGGGATAAATGCAATGAAAATCAAAAAGGTAAGGGGTGAGGTCGGCCATGCTGCCCAGAGTAGCAGGCTGCCTGTAAGGCTCAAAATAGCGGGTAAATAACGTTTTGCCATAGCGGGTCAAAAATAAGGATTATGACTAAGCGGCATCAAAATAAAAAAGGGGGAAACATAAAAGTAAAATTAGACGCTGCGGATCGCTTAAATAACTCCCTGACTCCAGTGGGTATCCAAATAAAACATTCATGAAAGAGGGAATTCACCAACGGGTAATGAAAACCATTTTCAATGAAAAAGGGAGCGTATCATGCTTTTGATACACTCCCTTCCATTATTTTATCATTAATTATCTGCTATAGTTCGGTGCTTCCTTGGTGATCACCACATCATGTGGGTGATTTTCCTTTACAGTAGCCGAAGAGATCCTGATAAACTGTGCTGCCTGCAGTGCTTTGATATCTTTAGAACCAGTCAGACCCATACCAGCACGGAGACCGCCTACATACTGTTGAATCACTTCACCCAGGTTACCTTTGTAAGGTACACGACCTACGATACCTTCTGGTACCAGTTTCCTGATATCATCTTCATCCTGGAAGTAACGATCTTTGGAACCTTCTACCATCGCTTCCAGAGAACCCATACCACGATATGATTTGAACTTACGTCCTTCGTAGATGATAGTTTCTCCAGGGCTTTCTTCAGTACCAGCGAAGATAGAGCCAGCCATTACGCAGGATGCACCTGCAGCGAGAGCCTTCACCATATCACCGGTATAACGGATACCACCATCTGCAATAACCGGTACACCCAGTTTTTTCAGTGCAGTAGCTGCATTCATCACAGCAGAGAGCTGAGGGAAACCAGCACCTGTTACTACACGGGTAGTACAGATAGAACCCGGTCCAACACCTACTTTCACTGCATCAGCACCTGCTTCAGCAAGTGCCAGTGCACCATCGCCGGTAGCTACGTTACCTGCAATCACCTGTAATTTAGGGAAGGTTTTCTTCAGTTTTCTCAGACCATTCAGTACACCTATTGAGTGACCGTGTGAGCTATCGAGACATACTACATCTACACCAACGTTGATGAGTGCCTGTGCTCTTTCCAGTACATCAGGAGTGATACCTAATGCGGCGCCTACAAGGAGACGACCATATTCATCTTTGATAGCATTTGGATAGCTGGTCAGCTGCAGAATATCACGGTAAGTGATTAATCCTACAAGTTTACCATTCTTACCAACTACTGGTAATTTCTCGATTTTATTCTGTTGAAGGATCTTCTCTGCTTTCTTCAGATCGGTACCTTCTGGTGCAGTTACAAGGTTCTGAGAAGTCATTACTTCGCTTACAACGCGTTTCATGTTCTTTTCAAAACGAAGGTCACGGTTGGTAAGGATACCAACGAGCTTTTTGCTTTCGTCTATGATAGGAATACCACCGATGCTGTTTTCTTTCATCAGGCGGAGCGCTTCTCCGATAGATGCATTTGCATGCAGAGTCACCGGATCGAGGATCAGCCCGTTTTCACTACGCTTTACCTTACGTACTTGCTCGGCCTGTTTTTCAATGGACATATTCTTGTGCAGAATACCGATACCACCCTGGCGTGCCAAAGAGATGGCCAGATTAGCTTCTGTAACGGTATCCATGGCAGCAGAGACCATTGGAATGTTCAGGCGTAAAGTTTTAGTAAGTTGCGTGCTGATATTAACGTCTCTGGGCAAGACTTCAGAGTAGGCTGGAACCAGAAGTACATCGTCAAAGGTAAGTCCGTCCTCTACAAATTTCGGTTTTGATTTTCCGGCAGGCATGTTGCAACTATTTGTCAGTTATTAAATAATTGCACGCAAATCTACAGCTATTTAAGTAAATAGAAAAATTGTTGTGACGCTGGTCATCCCCATTCCTAATTTTAAATTCCCTCAAACCAGCTGGTAGCGCTGCCCAGGTGCACTTCTTAACAATTTATTCATCTCCAGCTGAAAGATCACGGAGGCTACTTTGCTCTCCGGCAATGGACTTCTGCTATATATATGATCTATATGAAAATGCTCACTCCTATTAAAAAGCGCTAATATCTGCCGCTCCTCCTCTTTCAGTTCCACCTGTATCTCCTGCTGCTGAGGCATTACGGGCTTCCTGACCGCATCATCCCAGTTCATGGCCTTCAATATATCTTCTGCATCCGTAATCAGCATTGCCTGATTATTTTTTATCAGATGATGACACCCCGCTGACTTCGGATCTCCTACACGCCCCGGTATGGCAAATACATCCCTGTTATAACTATTGGCAATATCTGCGGTGATCATTGATCCTCCTTTTATACCACTCTCTATCAATACGGTAGCATCCGACATCCCTGCCACTATCCGGTTCCTTTTAGGGAAATTAGGCTTATCCGGGGTTGTCTCTCTGCCATACTCCGTAAGCAATCCACCCTGCTCCACCATCTGCCTGGCGGTATTTGCATGTACATCAGGATAGATCCTGTCCAGTCCATGCGCCAGTATACCAATGGTGGGCATACCATGCTTCAGTGCCGTAGCATGGGCAAGCACATCTATGCCATAGGCAAGCCCGCTCACTACCATAATATTACTGGCTTCCAGCCCCGCTATCAGATTTGCACACACTTCCCTGCCATGTGCCGTAGGCGTTCGTGTACCAATCACATTAATGATACGCGTGGTATTCAGATTTGCATTTCCTTTATAATATAACAGAAAAGGATGATCATAACAATGCAGCAACCTTTGTGGATATAGTGGAGATTGAAAACTGATGGCTGCAATCTGGTACTTTTCCAGGAAATTCATTTCCCTGTCTACCCAGCGAAAATCATTAAACTGCCTGATGGCATTCGCTCTTACTTTCCCCAGCATAGGCAGGCTTTCCAGCTCTCTCCGGCTCGCTTTAAAAATGTTACCTGCATTTTCAAAGTAAGTCGTTAACTGTTGTGCGATCTTATTTCCTATCTGTGGTATTTTCGTAAGTGCAATCTGATAACGTGTTTCTTCCTGCATTTCCCTACTTTTGTGGTCAACTATCTTAAGTTACAATTTTATTTTCATGTTTTTATCAATCCGCCTCACTTTTCTCCTTACATTCCCCCTCTTATTCGCATGTAAGGCTCCAAAACCAGTTGCACAGCATACGACCTTAGTGCCTTATGGACCTGCATTTGCGGCGTTATGGCAACAACGTTCTGCTGAATATAAAGCACTCTGTTTTCAGGCATACAACATCGCCCGCTTTCGTCTCAACGAAGATCTGAAAAGCAGTTTTCCAAAACCAATGGCGATTGTTACGGACATTGATGAAACAATTTTAGACAATAGTCCTTACAATGTACATGTTGCATTGAAAGGTGAAAATTACAGCGACAAAACCTGGCAGGAATGGACCAGCAAAGCCGCTGCTGATACAGTACCCGGGGCATTGTCCTTCTTAAAATACGCGGCTGAAAAAGGGGTGCATGTTTACTACATCACAAACCGTTCAGAAGCAGAACGCGGTGTAACATTACAAAATTTACAACGCTGGAATTTTCCTGATGCTGATAATGAACACCTGATCTTAAAAACAACAACTTCAAGTAAAGAAGAAAGACGTTTGCATGTAGCACAAACACACGAGATCATTTTGCTGATGGGGGATAATATGGGAGACTTCTCCGCCATCTTTGAAAAGCAACCAGCTGATAAAAGAGAAGCGGCTACAAAGCAATCTGCTGCTGAATTTGGGAGCCGGTTTATTGTGTTACCAAACCCTATGTATGGCGATTGGTTACCGGCATTGTTCCAGTATAATTACAAACAAAATATCGATTCAATATTGCAAACGCAATTAAGAAATTATTAGTCAGGCCCACGGCAGTGCCGCCGGAGGCCCGCTCAAAATAAAAAACAGGATGTATCAAAAATAAATGAACCTCCTTAGAACTGCATAAATAAAAAAGAGCGTGTATCTTTTGATACACGCTCTTTTTTATTTTGAATTCTTATAACTTAATAATCTTAAACTCTGTTCGCCTGTTCTGCGCCCTTCCTTCCGGGGTTTCATTATCCGCCACCGGCTTATTTTCTCCATATCCTTTCGCTATTAACCGCTCAGACGCTATTCCTTTCTGCACTAAATATTGCACCACTGCCTGTGCACGTTTATCAGACAGTGTCAAATTGATCTGATCATTACCCACATTATCCGTATGTCCGCTTATTTCCACGATCATCGTCGGGTTCTCCCTCATCAATCCAACTAACCTGTTCAACTCAACAAAAGACTCCGGTTTCAATGTATACTCCCTGCTGGCAAAGAACACATTGTTCAATACCATAACTGCACTTGTATCCAATGGTACCAAAGGTACTTCTCTGAAATAACCAGTATCCTTATCAGCACCTTTCAGTGAGAAATTCTCAGAATAGAACAGGTATCCTTTCCTGTTTACATTCAGTCCATAATCCCTGCCAACCGGCAATGCCACCAGGTAATTACCTAACAGGTCACTCTTGATATTCGCCATTGTCTGCCCTGTTTCCAGGTCCTGCAGCTCAATATTTGCCACCAGGCGTTTCTGACTTTTCTTATCAAACACATATCCTCTTACATACAACGTCTTCAACGGTCTTGCAGCAGGATACAATTCAAAACTATAAATATCCAGCGCCCCACGGCTATCCATACGATCAGAAGCATAATACGCCGTTTTACCATCTGCAGCTACTACCAGGCTCGATTCCTCATCCGTGGTATTAATCGGATACCCCATATTCACGGCTGGTCCCCAGTTACCATCCGCTTGTCTGCGGGAATAGAACAGGTCCATTCCGCCAAAACCCTCATGCCCGTTGGAGGCAAAGTACAATGTCTGGTTATCCGCATGAATAAAAGGGGTTGCTTCATCGCCAGTTGTATTGATATTAGGTCCCAGTCTTTCAGGAGTACCCCATCTGCCATTGGATTGCAACTGGCTCATGAAGATGTCGGAACCTGCATCTGTTGTGGCCCTGGAAAAATATAACGTTTGTTTATCAGGAGAGAGACAAGGTTGTGACTCCCAGTCCCGCGTATTAATCGGATTACCCAGGTTCATAGGTTCTACCCAAAGACCTTCTTCTGTTCTGATAGCATAGTAGATATCGCAGCTGCCACGTCCATTTGGAAAATTACAACCTGTAAACACCAGCATATTACCATCCTGCGAAATGTTCTGCGCACCTTCATTGAAAGCGGTAGAGTTAATAGGTGCACCCATATTATACGCTTTCTTCCAATGCATGCTGTCGTCTCTTTCTGACACATAGAAATCTTCGTTCTTGCCATTCACTCTGCGTGTAAAAACAAGCATCTGGTTATCGATGGTCAGGGAGGGGAAGTATTCGGCATCTTTGGTATTGATATTATCGCCCAGGTTAATGGGGGTAAAAGGTACCGGGTGAGCTGCTTCTCTGGCGGCGTAAGTATAAGTTTTCTGAAGGGCTTGTGCTTTTGGATTATTGATCTTGCCTGTTGCAATGTAAAGATTGATATTGGCAAGGGCATCACTAAATCGGCCAACACCTGCCAGGGCCTTGGAGTAAGCCATCAATGCCGGTCGGATAGAATTGCTATCCAGCCGTCTGAGGGTTTCAAAACTCGTAACCGCCTCTTCATATTTTTTCAACTCTACATAGGAAATCGTCATTTGTCCATAGGCGTCTGCAAATCCAGGTTCAGCCCGTATCGCTTCCTGCAAATAAATAATAGCATCTTCCGTTTTATACTCCGAAACTGCCAACTGTGCATTGTCAAAACTCTTCTGTGCTTTTTTCTTAGCGTTATCATAGGTTACTACCTGAGCATGCACACCCAGGCAAATCACAAGACAACTCAGCAATATTGGGAATTTAGCCATAACTCATGATTGGGAATGTGGGTCCAATATATGAAAAAATCGCCAGATGAATACCTTTCTATCAGATAATCAATGCGATTACATATTTTTTTCTCAATAAACGTAATGACCTGAACGCGTATTGTACTTATGGCACATTAATGTATTTATGCACCTGAAGGGAGAGCTGCCACTTAGGGTTGTCCTTGATATAGTCGATGATAAGGGGAGTCATTTCAGCCGCTTTATTCCATTCCGGCTGAATATATAGTTTACAATGAGGGCCTGCCAGTGCAGCATATTTCTCAGCCCAGGCAAAATCACTTTTATTAAAGATCACCACCTTCAGTTCATGAGCCAATGCACAGATTTCAGGCAGTGGTGCCTTGAATTTCTTAGGAGACAAGGTGATCCAGTCCCAGTTACCGGATAGGGGAGAAGAACCTGAAGTTTCAATATGTGTGCGGAAACCCGCTGCATGCAGATCTGCTGTCAGTGCATCCAGGTTATGCATCAATGGCTCGCCACCCGTGATCACGGCAATACGGCCGGGATAGTTCGCTGCCTCGCCCACGATATCCGTGAGTGCCAGCTGTGGATGACGATCTGCCTCCCAGCTATCCTTCACGTCACACCAATGACAGCCTACATCGCAACCGCCCAGACGGATGAAATAAGCTGCACAACCCTGATAATTACCTTCACCCTGAATAGTGTAAAAGCGTTCCATTACCGGGAGCGTGCGTACGTTTGGATATGTGGCAGTCATTGACATAATGCAAAGGTACGCATATTGCCGTTAGCACTATGCGTACCATCTATTCTCTAAGATTAGTTCATATTTCCTTTCTGACCTACAGCGGCGTGGTAGGTATTCTTCAGCAGTGCTGCGATGGTCATTGGACCTACACCACCCGGAACCGGCGTGATATAGCTGCATTTTTCAGCAACTTCATCAAAATTTACATCACCTACCAGCCTGTGACCAGATTTCTTAGAAGGATCAGCAATACGGTTGATACCTACATCCACGATAGCAGCACCTTCTTTCACCATATCAGCAGTCACGAAGTTCGGACGACCAATAGCTGCAACGATGATATCTGCCTGGAGACAGATTTCTTTCAGGTTTGCAGTCTGTGAGTGAGTGAGGGTAACGGTGCAGTTGCCAGGGTAAGTGTTTCTGCTCAGCAGGATGCTCATAGGCGTACCTACGATGTGGCTGCGGCCGATCACTACAGCGTGTTTACCTTTTGTTGGAACTTTGTAGTGTTCCAGCATCAGCATAATGCCGTAAGGTGTAGCCGGGATGAAAGTAGGCAGGCCACTGACCATTTTACCAACGTTTACCGGGTGGAAACCGTCTACGTCTTTGCTTGGATCGATGTTATTGATTACTACTTCTTCGTTGATGTGCTTAGGAAGCGGTAACTGTACGAGAATACCGTCAATATCTGCATTTTCATTCAGAAGAGTGATATTGTCAAGCAGATGTTTTTCGGAAATTTTTTCATCAAAACGCAGCAGGGTGGAGTTATATCCGATCTCTGCGCAGGACTTAACTTTTGAAGCAACGTATGTTTCGCTGGCGGGATCATTACCTACCAGAATAGCAGCCAGGTGAGGAACTTTCTTGCCTAAAGCCTTCAGTTCCGTTACTTTTTCTGCCAGTTGGGCTTTGATAGCCGCTGATACCAGTTTACCGTCTAAAATTTGCATGCGCAAAGTTAGGCTTAATTGAGAAAATTATCTGCAAATTTCTATAGCAGCACAAAAAACGCTTCTGTTTGGTGGAAAATGTGTTTAAAACAGAAAAACCTCCAACTTCGCCCAATGCATTCAAACAAAAAAACTACTAACTCCTCTGCAATAACATTAAAACCAAAAAGTTCCTGCCTTCGCTAAAAGCATTAATATCAAAACGCTCCCGGTCCTCCGCAACTATTAAAAACAAAAAAGCATCTGCCAGCTGGCAGATGCTTTTTTTATATACGAATAAGTTTAATCCCGATGTTATTTCTCCTCCCTCACAAGTTCCGCAAAACAAGTTCCCCGCCTTCAAAATTTCAAATTTAGGTAACTTGTCTTGCTCTGAATAGAACTTGATAAATAATAGTGGAAATTTTAAAGGCAGGCTTAGGACCGTAATATAATCAATTTTTTGGAGATGCGGATAAAATTTCCGGATCAGCCTGCCCCGCATATTTTTTAAAGTTTTGTACAAACCTGTTAGCGAGGTCTGCCACCTGTTTGTCAAAAGCCGATTTATCTGCCCAGGTATTGCGTGGATCCAGCATCTCTGTCGGTACCCCCGGACAATGTTCCGGAATACCAAAGCCAAAGAGTGGAAAATCTTTATAAGCAATCCTGTCCAGTTGGCCACTGAGCGCTGCAGACACCATCGCCCTGGTGTATTTCAGGGAAATACGCTGACCAGTACCATAAGCACCACCTGTCCACCCGGTGTTGATCAGCCACACCGCTACTTCCTGTTTTTTCAGTTTCTGTCCCAGCAGTTGTGCATATTGCACAGGGTGCAGCGGCAGGAACGGTGCACCAAAACAGGTGCTGAAAGTAGTAGTGGGTGCTGTCACCCCTGTTTCTGTACCCGCTACCCTGGCTGTGTAGCCGGATATAAACTGGTACATAGCCTGTGCCGGTGTCAGTCTTGATATAGGAGGTAATACCCCAAAGGCATCACAGGTCAGGAAGAAAATATTGGAAGGGATATTTCCTATTGAAGGAATGACCGCATTGTCAATATAATCCAGTGGATAAGATACCCGGGTATTTTCTGTTATACACTTATTGGCAAAGTCTACTTTATTAGTCCCTTCGTAGCACGAGACATTCTCCAGCAGTGCGCCTTCGCGGATCGCTTTGAATATCTGCGGCTCCTTTTCTTCACTCAGGTCTATACACTTTGCATAGCAGCCACCTTCGAAATTGAAGATATGATGGGAAGACCAGCCATGCTCGTCATCGCCTATCAGTTTGCGTGCAGGATCTGCACTCAGGGTGGTTTTTCCTGTGCCACTCAATCCAAAGAAGATCGCCGTATCTCCCTGCTCATCCTGGTTGGCAGAGCAGTGCATGGGCAATACCCCATGCATTTGTGGTAGTATATAATTAAGTATGGTGAAAATGCCTTTCTTGATTTCTCCGGTGTACGCCGTACCACCAATCAGCACTATTTTGCGTTCAAAACTAATGGCTGCAAAATTTTCCTGCCTGGTCCCGTCCATAGCGGGATCCGCCAGGAATCCAGGTGCCTGGATCACGGTCCAGTCTGCATGCAGATCCTCCAGTTCTTCGGTGGAAGGACGCAGGAACATATTATAGGCAAAGAGGTTGGCCCAGGGAGTTTCTGTCACTACCTGGATATTGATGCGATAAGCCGGATCAGCGCAGGCAATACAATCCCGTACCCAGATCTCTTTTCCCTTAAAATATGCGGTAATTTTTTGGTACAGCCCATCAAAATGATCGGCAGACATTGGAATGTTAAAGTCATTCCAGTTCACTGTTGCAGAAGTAAGCGCATCTTTAACGATGAACTTATCTTTAGGAGAGCGGCCGGTAAATTTCCCGGTGTTTACGGACAAGGCTCCGTTGGCTGTGAGGGCTCCCTGTTTCCGTGCCAGTGTTTGCGACACCAGCACGGCAGGTGCTGTCTGATAATAGATAGCTGCTGTATGCTCAATTCCTATAGCTGATAGGATGGCATCAGGGTTCCTTACGCTGCTAACTTGCATAGTAAGATTGTTTTGGTGTGTTAAAGCAAAGCTGCGTCTTTTTTTGAAATTATCAAATTAATAGCCCTCTGTTAACACAAATTTAGAAAAAATAGATACTAAATGGATGAAGTTGTTTACACTTT
>NZ_MTKN01000325.1 GCF_001975825.1 [Flexibacter] sp. ATCC 35208 | reverse complement strand
ATATCAATGCCCACCGGCGCGTCTGACAATTGCGCTACGTGTCTTAAAAAAAGTTGCCTGTTATTCATTTGCCTTCAAAAATACGAAAATGATATGCCCCTGCGTATTAATAGTATACCTGATCCGGAGCATGAGTTTAATCATTGTAAGTGGTAATTTGCCAGCATAGCAAAAGGAAATGCCATACATTCTGCCGGAAAAAGGAGTAATGCCTGAGATGGGAAAGGACTGTTTTATAGCGCCAAATGCGACAATCGTAGGTGATGTGATTATGGACAATGATGGTAGCTGTTGGGTCAATGATATGATCAGAGGAGATGTAAACACTATCCGTTTAGGTAATGAAGTAAATGTACAGGATGGTGCCTCTAGTCGTGCTACATGCGAAAAGACAACAACTATCATTGGGA
>NZ_MTKN01000324.1 GCF_001975825.1 [Flexibacter] sp. ATCC 35208 | reverse complement strand
CCAACTTTTACACCACCGCTCATGTTCTTCTTTACTACAGAACGTCCCCTCTTCGTCCCGCAGTTTTGACAAAACTGCACACCATCTTCAAACTGAACTCCGCACTTTGTACATACATTCATCCAGTCAACCACCTTTTCATTAGAAGCCAGTTATTCCCTGTGTTAAGGCTTGAATTATCGTGCTAATGTAAGACCAAAGTACAATGAATGTTGCAATTCCAATTAAAACATTTGCAATAATAAGTGTGTAAACGAGATCTAATCCGCCATTGTCTAGCTTTAATACGGCTACAGTTATACTAATCCCTATATAAGTTGCAGCTACGGATAATAATATCGGTAAGAAAAAGATTAATAAGAAACTAAAAAGAAAAGAAAGGACTAATATGACAATAGCCGGCGTCGCTATCG
>NZ_MTKN01000323.1 GCF_001975825.1 [Flexibacter] sp. ATCC 35208 | reverse complement strand
GGGCATTGCTAGAGCACTTGCGACATCGCCAGATATTCTTATATGTGATGAGGCAACATCAGCCTTAGATCCAGAAACAACGACAGAAATTCTAAACTTATTAAAGAAAGTAAATAGAGAATACAATTTAACAATTCTTCTTATTACACATGAAATGCATGTTGTGAAAGAAATTTGTCACCGTGTAGCTGTAATGGAGAAGGGAAAAGTTATTGAAGAAGGAAAACTGTTTGATGTTTTCACGCAACCAAAAACAAAGACGACTCAAAACTTTGTACGTTCTGTCATTAATGATCATTTACCGGAAAGTGTTCTAGCGAAAATTCAAAATGGTGGTCAAATTTATCGTCTAACATTTACTGGTGAGGAGACAGGACAGCCGGTACTATCATATATCGCAAAAAACTATAACG
>NZ_MTKN01000322.1 GCF_001975825.1 [Flexibacter] sp. ATCC 35208 | reverse complement strand
CAATAGTCCGGTAAGTTTTCCACAGCGATGCTGTGGAAAATAGATGTAGATAAATAAAAGAGCTTTCCAGCTGATACCAAAATAAAAAAAAGGCAATGAGGAAGTATGACTAGTACCAATCTCAAAGCCTTTGGCAAGGTGAAACACCTTGTTAGTGCAATTTTAAATGAATTGCCCCTAATAACCAAACCTCAATACAAATTTATGATTTCGCTATTTGAGGTCTGGCTATGTTTGCCTGTTCGATATACCATCTCCAATCTTAGCCGTTTTGGTACTTATTGTGAGAAAAGCATCCGATTGCAAATGGAAAAGGAATTTGATTTCGGAGGCTTTAATAGTTCTTTGATTAAGGATAACAGTGGTAAGCATCTCATTGCTGCTTATGACCCAACTTATTTGCCAAAGTCTGGAAA
>NZ_MTKN01000321.1 GCF_001975825.1 [Flexibacter] sp. ATCC 35208 | reverse complement strand
TATGTAAGTAGGTGTTTTTAGTTTGGATAAAAATAGAACAGTTAGGTGGAATAAATGTTTAAAGAACCTTATATTGCGATGATAAAGGATTGGAAAGGATACAAAGCATACAAAAAATTGCCGAAAACAGTTTTTCTTATGACTGGTTCAATGCTGGAATTACCAGAGCGTGTATATGAATTGCAGAAACATGGACATGATGTATTTCTTCATTGTGATTTTATACAAGGCTTAAATACGAATACAGAGGAAGCGCTTTTGTATATTCAAGATGTTATCGGGGCACAAGGTATTATTTCAACAAAGGGTTCAACAATTCGAAATGCTAATAAAATTGGATTGAAAACAATTCAACGTATTTTTATTGTAGATACTTTATCTCTTACTAAATCAATTGAAAATTGTAAAACGACTAAA
>NZ_MTKN01000320.1 GCF_001975825.1 [Flexibacter] sp. ATCC 35208 | reverse complement strand
TACCGTGAAGGTAGTGTTCGGATCATTCAGCTGTGCAGCTGAGATAGTATAAGAAGCAGGAGATACAACACTCCAGTAACCGGTTGCTCCAGCTACGGAAGGCGTATTCGCTGTCATGGTAAAGGCATCGTAGTTACAATGTTTGAGGGTGTCTACACCCGCATCTGCATTAGCAGGAGGATTATTGTTTACAATCCATACCGTGTCCACATCCGCACATACACCGTTTGTAATCGTCCAGTACAACATGCTGCTGTCACCAACAGGAATGGTCACAGTCGTGCCCGGACTATTGACACTCTCAATGGTTGCGGTAGATCAGGCTGGCTTAGACCATGTACCGCCACCTGTAGATACAGATGGTGCTTGGGCCGTCAGGGTGACGGCCGGTGTTTTACAATGGTGCTGGTCAGGATC
>NZ_MTKN01000319.1 GCF_001975825.1 [Flexibacter] sp. ATCC 35208 | reverse complement strand
GAAGTTGTTTACACTTTTTGAAGGATAAAAAGGAAGTCCCAGGAATTAAGGATTTTTGTTTTGGCAAATAAAAACGAATAATTCTGGGACTCATAGACGAAGATAAGGTACGAGATTGGATTTTACCACATTTAAGCAAAGGCAAAAGAGGCTTTAAGGCCAGGATAGATTTAGTAAAAGTGGTTCTGTTGATTTTAAAGCGAATGAAAACAGGCTGCCAGTGGCGAGAGTTGTGTATTTGCGAATATTTTGATAAAGGGGCGACCTCGTGGCAAAATATTCACAGGTATTTTTTAAAATGGAGTAAAGACGGTTCATTCAAGAGGGCTTGGATCAATCTTTTATCTTGTAATAAGAAACTGCTGGATCTGTCAAGCGCCCAGTTAGATGGTAGCCATACACCAGTCAAACGTGGTGGC
>NZ_MTKN01000318.1 GCF_001975825.1 [Flexibacter] sp. ATCC 35208 | reverse complement strand
AGAAAAGATAAAACAAGGTCGACGAGAGGGGTGAGAGAATGTTGGAAGAGACAAAAGATATAGAGTATCAGTAGGAGATATGGAGTTAATAAATATTTCATATATAGCATAACACGAATTAGAGGAGTATTTTTTTTGCAGATAAATTACTCAAAAAAAAGAAAAAACGATAAAGATGGAAAAAAAAAAAAAAAAATGGAAATGGTGGTGAAAATTCAAATAAAGAAAAAAAAAAGATATAAATAAAAAAAAAAAAAAAAAAAAAAAAAATAAAAAAAAAATAAATTCTATTACCAAAAAATTTTTTTTTTTTTTATTAATATTTTTTAAAAAAAAAAACAACATTTCTTTTTTTGTTTCTTTTAAAGAAAACAACACCAAAGTTTAAAATATAAATAACAAAAAAAAAAAATATATAATAA
>NZ_MTKN01000317.1 GCF_001975825.1 [Flexibacter] sp. ATCC 35208 | reverse complement strand
GCTGCCATATTTATTAGAAAAGCCTCTGAATTTATTCAGAGGCTTTTTTATCCCTTCTTAGGAAATTACACCACACATCTCTACCGCTACTACGGTAAAAAAAGTCTGATAATTTTTTGTTGATAGAAAGTAAAGATTGTATCTTTGCCATCCGCTCGAAAAAACGAGCAATAATGTTCTTTGTTCATACAGGTTTTTATCGAAGTCGCTCTTCAATTATTCAGGGTCACACCGAAATAAAAAAAGAGGAAAAACTTCTAAAAAGATTTGGCGAAAATGAAATTTTCACTACCTTTGCAACCCCAACGCAAACGATGCGAAACGGGAAGTTCTTAAAAAGGTAATGATAAGCTGAGATGTAGTAACCGCAAGGGTTCACACGGATCGGATCCGAAACATCAACAAGTCTTAGAAATAAGATA
>NZ_MTKN01000034.1 GCF_001975825.1 [Flexibacter] sp. ATCC 35208 | reverse complement strand
GATTGTTGCTATAAGCACGAAAAGAAAATTTTAATCCTATAGAGTCATATCAAATTATGGCCTGGACGAACTATTTTCAAAGAAAAAGGTTTTGCCTTTCAGCAAAACCTTTTCCTTAAATATTTTCAATCATTATTCTCCATACAGCAACCATACCCACTTCGCCATCATCTCCATCACCATCGGATTAATCGTCTCATCCAGCGCACCATACTCCTCTATCCTACACGTATTACACTGCTGGAACAGGTGATTCAATCCCACAAAATTCCGCATGGTCAGCATCTCATTTCCACCAGCCTTCAACCCTGCCTGGATGCCCTGCAAATTACTGGTGGCTTCTGTCTCCACATCCTTGCCTCCATTTATAGCCAGCACCGGACATTTGATCTTTGCCAGGTAAGGCGCCGGGTCAAATTTCAGTAATGACAGCGACCGTGGCCGGGTATCTGCCATATACACCTCGCGTACAAACTGCTGTTTCCCAGCTACATTCGTACTATCTCCAAAACGGTTGTACACCAAACCTAAGTAGTTATAAGCAATCGTCTTCCGGGAAATTGTATCCTTCTGATTCACCAACACCTTCAGGTAAGGCTGATAATATCCTTTATAATCTCTGATACGATCTTTCGAATCACCATAAGAAGCTGCTGTCGTCATCATCCTGTTCAGATACTGTGTTTGCCCATCTACCCCCGGCGCAGCCATGAGCATCAGATAAGCGATCATTTTATCATTTGCCGCCACCATTTCAGCCACAGCACCACCTTCCCCATATCCTAACAATCCAATTCCAACGGAATCAATATCCTTTCTGTGTCTCAAATAATCAAGGGCTGCCTGCACATCATTGGCTAAATTACCGATGCTGGCAGAGTCATAATTCCGTGTACTACTTCCTATACCACGCTGATCAAATCGTAATGTAGCAATCCCTTTTCTTACAAAATAATCCGCCAGCACAGCAAACGGACGATGGCCAAAAGTTTCATTATCCCTATCCGGATGACCAGCACCCGGAATTAGTATGATTACTTTATATGGCTCCTGTGCTTTGCTACCCGGTTTTGTCAGCGTACCACCCAGCAGCACTTTATCAATTTTATTGACAAATTTAATATCCTCAGTATCGTATGCAAACGGTGGCTTTGGCGTCTGCGGACGCTCCGCCGGCAAATCATCTTCCTTCACTTCTTTGCGGGAAAAGTAAATGCTCACCCTGTTGTTCACCTGGTAGAAGAAACCATTGTAGGTATTACGGTTCGTCCATGCACCCATAAATACCACACCGATACGTGGAATGGCAAACTTCAGACTATCGTTGGTCGCGGCTATGGTATCCATGTCCACTGGTGCATCCTCTTCATCCGGATTCACCATCTGCCCTTCCCAATCACCATCTACTTTGTCGAAAGTGAGTACTAATCTTTGCTTCTGCCCCTGTGGGGTTTTCAGAATACCATACCATTTCCCGCTAATGTCAGGACCGGATTGTGCAAATACAAATCCTCCCAGGCATAAACCCAGGCAGGTCAAAACCACATATCTAAGCATAAGTTCGTTTATTTCTTAACGACCGCCAGCAACAGGCAAACCCATCCTGCGATGAAGAATACTCCACCGATCGGTGTCAGAATACCAATAATTGAAGGAAAATCTATTTTTGCGAATTTCACAAATGTAATCAGATAAAGGGAACCCGAAAACAGGATCACTCCAGTGATGAAGCAGCGTCCGGCCCATTGCGTAAGGGAACCTGGAATATGAACATATAGCAATGCAACAGCTATTAAAGCCAAAGCGTGGTAGAACTGGTAAGTCACCCCTGTCTTATAAGCCCTCTCTAAAAGCGTCGTAAATGGTTTTTCAGGATCAGCCAGGTCGTAAACCTTAGCCAGGTCATATAACTTATGTGCTCCGAAAGCACCCAGTATTACGCCTAATATGCCAAATACGGATGCCCAGATTAAAAAGCCCTTATGCATTATCGTTCAATCTTTTGGTAAATGTATCTAATGTTACGTTGTCAGATTCAGCTATTGTAATTTGTGCCTGTTGATAGAAAGGCTGCCTTTCGGCCAGTTTTTTCTCTACGAATGCCATGATCTCGTCATCAGGCAAATCCGCTATCAGCGGGCGTTTTGACTTCTTACGCTTCAGGCGGTCTACGATCAGGGACAGTTCCGGGTTCAACCAGATAGTGGTACCTCTGTCATTCATTACATCCATATTATCCTGGAAACAGGGTACTCCTCCTCCACAGGAAATCACGAAATGCTCCCCTTCTGACAGCTCACGCAGCCAGAAACTTTCCTTTGCACGGAAATAATCCTCTCCTTTGTTCGCAAAGATATCACTGATGGACATTTCTTCTGATTCTACAATTACATCGTCCAGGTCATAGAATGGTAACTCAAGATGCTCAGCCAGCTGTTTACCCCAATAGGACTTTCCGGCACCCATAAAACCTAATAAAAAGATTTTCAAGCAGTGTATATTTAAATAGTTAATGGATTAAATGGTCCAGGATAGGCACAGGCCGTCCGCAATTATGTATTGCAAAGATAGTCTGGCTTTTTTATCTGCTTTGTTAAAATTACAGTGCATAAACCCATATAATTGATATGGGAATGGCTCTAACTGCATATTTTCCTTAAAATCAACCTTTCCCAGGCCATACCACTTGAAGACCGCCTCCTTGGCACTCCAACAAATGGTCTTGTGAGCAAGAGCATCGGCCGGATCGATAAATTCCCGCTCCCTGGGTGACAGGAACTTATGGGAGACTTTCTCGATTTTATCGTTCATTCTCTCAATATCTACACCTACCGCACCTTCCTGGCTTACAATGGCGGCTACAAAATCGCCACAATGAGAGATAGAAAAGTGTAAACTATTACACATTAATATAGGTTTTTTGCTTTCCGTGATCTGGATACTATCCAAAGGAAAGCCTGGAAATAACTCCGTCAACAGGTAACGACCGGCAAAATGCTGCAGGCGTTTGTGCGGATGATGTATGGCCGGGGATATGTTCACCCTTTTCCTGAAGAAGGTTTCGTCCTCTCCGATCTGCCAAACCCCCAGCCGGCTGCCGGGAGATATTTGTATCGTACGTATTAATGGCATATCTTGCCAAATTAATACATAATAACCAAAAACAACTTACCCGATCTATGATCCTGTCAGACAAAAGGATATTGGAGGAAATTGAGAAAGGCACTATCGTCATTTCACCTTACGACCGGAAGTATCTCGGCACCAACTCTTACGACGTACATCTGGGCAAGTATCTGGCTACATATAAAGACCGTGTACTGGATGCCCGCTTGCACAACGAAATTGAACATTTTGAAATAGGACCGGATGGCTTCGTGCTACAGCCGGGTACACTGTACCTGGGCGTGACAGAGGAGTATACTGAAACACATGCACATGTGCCTTTTCTGGAAGGCAAGTCAAGTACAGGACGTTTGGGTATCGATATTCATGCTACGGCAGGTAAAGGTGATGTAGGTTTTTGTAATACATGGACGCTGGAAATAAGCTGTGCACAGCCCGTGAAGATATATGCGGGAATGCCGATCGGGCAGTTGATTTATTTTGTAGTGGAAGGGGATGTGGAGACTTTCTATAATAAGAAGGGGAATGCAAAGTATAACGGGCGTACTGTAAAACCGGTGGAGAGTATGATGTGGAAGAATCAGTTCTAAACTTATTTTAAATATCAAGTAAAAAAGCTTTTGCCTTACGGCAAAAGCTTTTTTACTTGAGGGCAAAGCCTGCAGCTGGTTTAAAAGCAGTGCAGACCTTACGCTTCGAAATTATTTCAACGAATTAATCCACGCCGCTATCTTCAGCGCATCTACCTTCGGCACCTGCGGCATCGGCGGCATTTCTGTCGCATACTCCGGCCAGTTCTGTGGCTTTGGATTCGCAATCAGTTTTAAGATCTGATCACTCGTGTATTTTCTCTTTGCAATTTCTTTATATGCCGGACCTACCTGGCGCTTGTCAGGATTGTGACAGGCAAGACAAGTGTATTTGGCGAGCAAAGGTTTTACTTCTTCAAATGAAGGGGCTTTCTTCGCAGCAGTTGCAGCATTTCCGGCATTAGTGGCATTTCCAGTTCCGGCTGTTCCAGTGGCAGCTACTCCACCAGCGCCGGCTTTTCCGCCAGTTCCAGTAGTTGCGGTAGTACCTTTAGTAGTTGCCGATGAACCACCAGCCTTTGCAGATGTACCAGCCGCCTTTTTCACCTTCTCTGAATTGTAAGTACTCACCTGACTCATTGCCAACTTAGCCCCCTGTGGAATATGATGCAATGTATAATACCCATTATTGTGAATCAGTGAATAAAAATGTTCCTTCTCTCTCACACCATCCAGCACGATATTATGTACATAATCCAGTCGCAGACTATCCACAATAATCCTTGCTTTCAATCCATCTTCTGACACCTTCACGCCTTTTACAGGACACTGACCAATATTCACCATAGGACTACCATACACCGCATGATACTTATACGTGAAGTTCTCTACATGATAAGACGCTACATCTTCCGCAGATTTTTTATCTACCGGCAACGTGAATTCAATCTCAAAACCATCCGGCATAGCCTTGATCGTTTTCATTTCAAACGGCATCTTTTCATTCCACACCAGTCTTTGCAAACCTTCATTCGCCTCACCGGCAGAACCCCAACCACGGTTGGTTTCACCTACAAACAAAGTATTGCCATCTTTAGCCCACGCCATTCTCAATACACCAGACTGAAATCCCTGACGGAAGTCAAAAGACACCCCCTGATATTCACCATCTACTTTCTCCATCACCACACGCATGATCTTACTCTGTCCCTGATCACCTACCAGCAACTGACCTGCAAATGGTCCAAAGCTACCTTCAGGGATCTGTACAATCTCAGAGTTGGAAATACCCTGTATACCATGTGGCAGGATCACCGCTGGCAATTGTAGATCAGGAATTTCTTTCTTTACATCCATCAATGTCACGAACTTTTCATTCACCACATTTTCTGGTTTGATATAACGACCTTCTGCATTTTTCGTACGACGGCCATCTACCAGTGAAAAGAATTGTTTCTCTGTAACCTTCACAGGAGAATTGGGTTCCTGTGACCAGCGTAAACCTGCAGGGTGGCCGATAAAAGCACCTTTCTTCACCTGCCATACACCACCTGAACCTACCCAGTCACCCTGGTTCTCAGAGTAAAACAATTCCCCATTGATCATACCCAATCCGCAGGGAGAGCGGAAACCAGTAGCATAAGGCTCCATATGTCCATCTTCAAAAATGTGCATCATCCAGCCTCTCCATGGAACACGGCTCTCCCCTCTCCACCATTCTTCATCTCCAAAAGCAACGTTGCCGGATACAAAGAAAGATCCGTCAGGCGCTAATTTAGGACCAAAGCTATATTCGTGATAATGACCGGAAAGCGGCCATGCATATACAGTTTCGTATACATCTGCCTTTCCGTCCATATTGGTATCCATCAGTTTTGTGAGTTCCCCGCGCTGTGCGCAGTACAACGCACCGTCTTTGTATACGAGGCCCAGGATCTCGTGCAGTCCACTGGCAAATTTTGTCCAGTAAGGATTACGGCTATCAGGACCATGTACCACCCAAATATCACCTCTGCGGGTCGATACACCCAGGTCGCCATTTGGCAAAACACAAAGCCCGCCTACTTCGAGCAGGATCCCTTCGGGGGCTTTCATTTTTAAGATCTTAAAATAGTCTTCTTCTTTCGGCGTTTCCTGTGCCTTTGTGACCATCGAAATTACGGCCAGCATCATGCCGCAAAGCACCGCCTTTTTTAATATGTTTTTCATGTGCAGGATTCAAAAGATTAAGGAACGATTAGAAAAGAATGGCATAGCTCAGTTTACCGTGGATAGGAATGATCATTTCCTTTCCTTCGGCTGCATCACGGATAATCGGCTTTTCATTGCCGGTATCTTCCAGTTGCAGGTAATAAGCTTTGCCATCTACGATGTACAGATCTTTTGAAACAGGTTCTATTTTGCTACCTGCTACAATCTTTGCATACAATCCATCTACAGGATTTGCGACGGTTATTTCGCGATGTACACCATGACCTTCGGAGAGCACACGCACTTCATCGGTTACAGCAGTGCCATAGATCAGGTATTTGAACGTTGGGCGGTCTTTGTCATCAAGCACATAACCTTTTGGGCGATAACCGGTGCCGGTAGTATCCGTCAGCCAGGCCGCCTGCGCGTTGGCGAGTTTGGCGAGGGTAAAGGAAGGTGTGCCTAAAGTCTGCACAGTGCCACGTGGGCGGGAAGTACCATTGCCTCTGTCATGCCACATAGGGGTAGCGTCGAGGAAACCACCTCTCCATACCTGTGCCAGCAGGCCTCTATCCATATCGTAAGTGTAGTGTACCTGTTCAGGGCTACCTACGTTTACAGCATGTACAATGCGGAGGTTAGGTACGTCCATAAAGCTGCGAAGAACAGTGTTTACAGGGGCGTCTACGTAGATAGGATCTACATTGTCACGACGGTTGTTGGCCACCTGTGGTTCATTGGCTGCATCTCTTTTTTTGATGCTGATGTTCCTGAAAGCAACGGCACCATGATCACCCTGCAGGCGAAGTGGACCGGTAGCGCTTTCCGCCCCCCCTTCCATGGCTCCACGGGTAGCACCGAGGAGTTCTACATCTTCATGAATCACAGCGCCATTCAGGGTAATGAGGAGCATACGGGCATTGGAGATCTTTTTGCCATTGGCATCAAAGCGGGGCGCCTGGAAGGAAACTTTCAGGTGTTGCCAGAGGCCTGGCGCACGGCTTACATTGTAGCGGGGTGCATGGCCTTCGTAACCTTGTAGTCCCGAGGGACGGCTGTCTTCCCAGCGCTCATAAATACCGCCGTTATCGCCGGCAGTAGGGTTGGTTTTGCTCCAGCTATCAAGGAGCTGGATCTCGTACCTCCCTTCGAGATATACACCTGAATTGGAGCCGGGAGCCATCATATAGTCCAGTTCCAGGTCTATATCTCCGTATTCGGCGTTGGAAAAGAGGTCCTGGCCCGGGTGCTTTTTGTCCGGGAGGTTCAGGAGCACACCGGTACCTGGGGAAAAGCTCAGTTCATGAGGTTTGTCTAAAGCGGCGGCAGCGTCACTGACGATGCTCCAGCTTGGACCTGGGTCATGAAAAGAGGATAAGTCCTGTAGTGGCAGACTGCCGGATTGCGCGAATGCTGGATTGACCAAAGCTGTTCCCATACCCAAAAGGCAAAGGAAGCCTATCAAAGACCGGCTAGCATGATTTTTCGATCTAAGTACCATAACGTTACGATAAAATTGCGCCAAAAGAATAAAGAATATGAAATTTTAGCGTTGAGACCTTTTGACGATTATGCAATATAGAAATTGAAATTGGGAAGTACAAGTGGTTAGGGATAGGCGGAGGATAGTCTGGCTATAGTGAAGCTTTAGTGCTAAAAGGGTACTATAAGGTCATCAAAAGGGCACCTCAATATCCCGGGGATATTGAGGTGCCCTTTTGGTGACCTATTGGTGATAGGTTGGCAGTATAGTTATACCGAAGACGCACCCTTATCAGGGTGGATTTATCCTCTTTTGATGACCTCTGGACGATATGTTAGAATGATGGCAAGGACGAAGACGCACCCTTATCAAGGTGGACTTGAGGTGGATTTATCCTCTTTTGAGGACCTTGGGGAAATATGTTAGAATGATGACAAGGACGAAGACGCACCCTTATCAGGGTGGACTTATGCCTCTCTTATTCTTTAATAATGAGCCTATCCCCTTCCTACTCCCTAATAAAGGACAAATGAATATTCCGGTAAGAAGGTTTCGCCAACTGCACTTTCAGCTTTTTGAAAGTTTCCATTGGCCCTTTGGTAGCGAAGAGATTTACCAACCAGACAGGAATAGAACCTCCGGGGTCGGTTTCCAGTGTATAGTCAATATACACCATATTATTCTGAAGCGGGGTTAGTACCCACTTCCCATAGGAATTACTAACTCTTATAATATCTTTTTTCTCAGGCACATAATTGTGCACCACAGGGCCATCGATGGTCACCACTCTTGTCTTCGCATCCTGCGTAGCAATCAGGTGCGCTACAAAATCACGATTCGTAATCGGCCATGGCAATGCTACTTCAGAGTAGTAAAATAGTTCAGCGGGACTTACCTGTTTAAGTAAGGAGGCTGATTTTGTACTGTACACCCAATCTTTTGCCGATGAAATATCGAGAATGATGGATACTAATTGACTAAGGGTAGCTTCTACTGCAACTTTAACCCGGATGGCTTTTAAGTTGGAGTTTTCGACTGTCTTCGTGTAGATCTTAATCCCGTCCTTATTGTCTTTTAGTTTCCAGTCATTCTGGGCATAACAAAAGAGGGATAACAGCATAGCCGTGCTAATAATCATTAAACTTTTCTTCATGTCTGTGCCTTGGCCAAAAGGTTGATAGCAAAATGGCCGGGTTGCTTGCAATTTACGGATTAAATGATTCAGGGAAGTTGGGAAGGCGCTTTCCTAAGTGATAGTACTACATTTTAGCAATATTATAACACTTGTACAGGAAAGCGATTTCCCGGCTATTTAGCTGATCCGGTGGGCTTACTTCCAGCTTCATAAACTCACTGCATACACTACTCTATGGCCTGCTCCCAGCTTCATGAGCTAAAAGCATATACGATCCCGTGGCCTGCTTCCAACTTCATGAACTCACTGCATACACCACCTCATGCGCCTCTGTAATATCCGGCACCTCCAGCTTATGTACCAGCCGTTGCATAACCCCAGCCGGCACGATAGCCTCCCGCGCACTATTCTGTTTAAACAATGCTTTATACGGGACTTCAACATATATGACGATTATCTCCGCCGCATATTGTATACACAACGAAATTAATTGTTCCCTCATTGAATGTGTAATATTCGTAGCATTCCACACAAAACCCTGCTGGTTTCTCAGGTGCACCCTGGCCTGTTCTTTTGCCTCCTGAATCACCCGCCCATTACCAGATTTATCCGTTGGTGCAATCTTCATACTTACCCTGATAGCATCCAGTGAAACCACCGGCCAGTTTTTGTAATACTTTTGTACGTAAGTATCCTTCCCCGCACCTGGCAAACCACTCATGATCACCACCTTTGTTTTAGGTTGTTCAAAAGGTACATAGCTACGATCTGTACCTGCTTTTTGCAGATAATTCATCCTTGCATGTGCATTTGCAAAATAAGGCGCCTGCCCCCAACACTGTTGCTCTTTGCACAACTCTTCAAAGCATTCTATTTTATACAATAAGTCGGCCTGATCCGGACAAATTCTACCCAATACATCCGCCTTTGCGAACAACGCCAGCAAGCGCATATCTACCTGCAAAGCTGCGATGATCAAAGCTTTCACAGGATCCGATTTTTCAAACACCCACAACGGCAATCCATGAAAACGCACCTGTCTGGCAATCTGTTCCCTGATTGCAAATGGCGTAGGTATTTCTTTATACAAAATCTGCCGCGTCGTCATTTCTCCTTTACGCGCATGACCGGGAGACACCACCGATCCATCAGGCAGTATTTCCGTTGTTCCCGCTTTCTCTACATCATGCAGCAATGCAGTCGCCCACATAATTTCCTGTGTTTGTGCATCTAGTGCCTGATACGCTGGTAAACTGATCAATGCATCTGTCACCATTTGCGTATGTATCGCCACATTTCCTTCTGCATGATGTCGTGCATCCTGCGGTGTATCACGCATTCGTTTTACCCAGTCATACTGTTGTTCAAGATAATCCCATGATTTATTTTCACTGATAGTCCACATGTTGACCTCCTTCAAAATTTAATCGGGCACGACGCCAGTTGCGCGTCCAGTGCACATCTGTTTTTACGTGCCCTTTTCTTACATATTTAAATACGTGTTCAGCAAATGAAGATACCCGGTAACTACCTGCATCTCTTGTGACCACGCCTTCCATGGTGGCTGGTACACCAGTGAATGCATCGTGTGCGGCAAAGGCGCCAGGACCTTTGACAATATCCAGCAATTCACTTTCGAATGATTGTTGGGACGCAGGTGTAGTCAGTGTTTTTATCACTGGTACTACCGGCAGATCCAGCATAGCTGCATAAAAGCAGGTTTCTTCCCAACTGAGCCATTGCCCGTTTTCTCTGACTGCAAATACATAAAAATGATGATCGAGGTTGCTGTATGCGATAGAATGAATCGCATATACATTTTCCAGAAAAACTTCCAGATCCCCCAGATCGTTTTTTATTATCTGCCAGTAGCGGCGCAGACTCTCTGTCCAGGGCGATGTAGTGGGCGCTACATGAGAGCGCGCAAATACACCATGCCTGGAAAGACAATTATTTTCACCGTCCAGTTTTTCCGTATGTATAAGTGTGGGTATAGTGCTAATGTATTGCCAGTAATCATGCTGGATACGATCATCACTGGTTGTACCCGGTGAGAACGGAAAATGATAGGTACGGCCATATTTTTCTGAAATAGCCATGTTGTTCAGGGTTTGGTTAAGACAAAGAATTCACAGGCCATGCCTGCAAGGGTGCAGGTGGCGGGAGCAGTGGTTAATATGCCTGTGAGATTACATGGCGCAAGGTTTGAATTGTTTTTTTTATTGGGCGCAAAGATAGACATTTTTCAGGCATGTAATTTGATTTTTTAATCGTAGAACTAAATTGTCTACAATATGAAACACAGATTCATACCATTGTTGTTGGGGATAGTATTGTGGGGCGCGAGTTGTGTGCCGCCGCATCATGGACGGCCGCCAAAACCACCCAAACCACCAGGACCACCTCATGGAGCTATTCATGTAGAAACACCGGATACAACTTTCAAAACACCGGTAGTCGCAATACTATAAAAAGAATGAGCGTGTATCAAAACCTGAAGTGCTCACAAAAAGTCAGACACTTCAATTTGATACACGCTCTTATAATTCGGATACCTGGTGAAACCAGATTCCATTTATGTAATTCTCAGGAGTTTCATTGAATTATTAATACCCCTCTTAATTACTTTGTCCTGGTTTCTTCCTGTAACTGGTGGAGGATCGCATCCAGTTTTTTAGGATCTTTCATATAAGGAGAAAGATCAAATACCTCTATTTTCCTAAAATCAGTCGGCGCACTTTCACTCTGTATAGAGATCGTACCTTCTGTCAGTAAACGCCCTTCTTTCAACAGCGCAGGATCAGCACCTGTCACATTTCCACCACCTACCTGTGGCTTATTGTATACAATCACCGTATCGTTAAATACAATGTGTTTGATCACAGAGTCACCTAACACCAACGCACCTACTCTTACCCATTGCTCTCCATCATATGTTTTAGACGTACTGGTAATACAATGCTCTGTAATAAGCTTTCCATTCATCACAACATTGGTACCCGGTGTACATAAATTCGCGGTAGAACGAGGATCTTTACCATTACCACCTAACAACTGGTTTTCCAGAGAAATAGGAAAATCCTGGTTCAGACCCATGCTGGCAGCGCTTTGCCCATGCAGCATCAGCCCATTATTACGAAGTGCCCAGGCTGGGCCGCCGTTCACCTGTTCACCCACAAATCTATACTCTGCAATCAACAGATATGCAGAAAAATTCTTCCTATAAAACATGTGTCCATACAACTCTCCCCATTCTTTATATTGGTCATAGCGCACTTGAAGAATACCGTTTTCTACGCGGAAGGTATTGCCGAAATTATCATTCAGTTTATGACCTCTGATTTTAATATCCCAGTTTTTCAGATCTTTCCCATTAAAAAGTTGAATCCATCCTTTTTTAGGTTTTTGCTGGCCCGAGCAGGCGAGGGACAACAGCAGGCAGCCAACAGTCAACAGTTTTTTCATAACTCTGTTTTTGATTTTAGAAGTATTAAGATATGTCATGTTGACAATATTTCATAGGGGGTTGGCATGTTATTGGGGCAATACTCATAAATATATTCACATGAAAGTACTGTTTACGCTCCTACTTTTCCTCACCTGCCATTTTACTTTTGCCCAGGATTCCTGGCAACAACCCCTGCAAAAAGTATTGTCCCAATTGGATACGGCAAAAACCTTTGGTACATGGCAAAGTAATATTAATGCACTCGAGCCTTTGGCCAAAGCACATCCCAACGAATTCCTATTACAATATTATATTGGCTGGGCATATACCCAATCCAGTTTTCAGGCCCCAAAAGGACAAGCTGAACCATTGACAGATAAAGCTGAGTCTTATGTTAAAAAAGCATTGGATATGCAGCCAACAAATACAGAAGCACTCACATTAATGGCCTACTGGTTGTCTGCAAGGATCAATGCAAGTCCTACCAGAGGTGCGACACTGGGATCTGATAGCAAAGAATATTCTGACAAAGCGATTGCAGCAGATAGTACAAATCCACGTGCTTATCTGCTAAAAGCATTGGTGGTGTACCATACGCCTGCCCTCTTTGGTGGTGGCAAAAAGAAAGCGGCGCCGCTGGTGGCAGAAGCTGGCCAGCGATTTGCGGCATTTAAACCGGATAATGCCTTAGCCCCTCATTGGGGAAATGACATCTATCAACAACTGGCCGCTGATTACAAAGACTAGCAGTCTGTGAATTTCAGTACTCAATTAAAAAATTTAATAACTACTGATTATCAACTACTTGAACCTTTAGCAACATTTTAGTATTACCAATTGTAAATGTGTTATTTATGAGCAAGTATAATCATCCTTTGAATGGTCATGGCGAACCCAGAGCCACAGCCTTATATGAACACTCCGATATACTGAATGTAAGTAAACCCGGGCGGATCGCTTCTATTGTAGGCGGTGCGCTGATGACTACCAGCGCTATCAGCCAGGTAAGCAAACATCCCATTCGTAGTTTGCTTAGACTGATTACCGGTGGTTATCTCTTATACAGAGGTATTTCAGGAAATTGCCCTATTTCCGCAGCAGCAGGCAGAAGCTCGTCTGATAAACACAATAGTGCGATCAACATTCGTACGAAATTCATTGTAGACAAGCCCCGTTTTGAAGTGTACAGTTTCTGGCGTGCTGTAGAAAACCTACCGCATTTTATGCGTCATCTTGCGGTTGTAACCGAAAAAGATAGTCATCATTCACACTGGGTAGCTACCGGCCCTGGCAAACTCGGCACCATAGAGTGGGATGCAGAGATTATTAAAGATGAACCCGGTGCTATGATCGGATGGCGTTCTGCTCCGGGATCAGACCTGGTAACTGCGGGCAAGATCACATTTAATGATGCGATCAGTGGCGGTACCGAAATGGAAGTGATCATAACCTATCGCCCACCAGCTGGCTATGTAGGTACAGGACTGGCGTGGATACTGAATCCTGCGTTTGAAAACATGATCAGAAAAGATATTCTGAGATTTAAAAACTATGTGGAAACAGGAGAAATTACGGCACTGTAATGCCGGGTTTCACATAATTTTCACATTCAACTGGCTGTGTCTGGCCTGATATTTGGCACACTATACATGCATTTTGTTTAACCTTATAAACTACTATTTTTATGAGCACAATGAAGTTAATATACGGCGCATTAGCAGGATTGGCAGCAGGAGTTGCAATCGGAATATTGACAGCACCAGAAAGTGGTGAAGAAACAAGGAAAAAGATCAGAAGGTCAGCTCATGATGTGAATAATCGGTTCAGACGTATAGTTGGAAAAGGTGCGGATGGCTTGTCAGAGCTGAAATTTATCTTCGAAAACGAGACGACCGGCTTGAAAGATGATGTAAAGGAACGTGTACTGAAGATCATAGATGAAAGCAATCAATCTTATACAAAATTTAAGAAAGAGGCGCTTTCCTAAGAGCACATAAACGGATGGCCACGCGAATAAAATAAAAAGGTCCTGCTGAGTGAGCAGGACCTTTTTATTTTATAGCAAGTAAAGATTATTTTATGGAAAATAAACGAGTGAACTTTTTTTATTCCGCTAATAATGAATTCACGAGTGCATTAAATTCCTTCTTAAACGCCTCATAGTGCTCTCCCGTACCAGGACCGGAAAAACCAGTATGCACTTCCTTCACATTTCCTTTCTTATCTATAAAAATAGTCGTCGGGAAACCTTTGATTCCCGTCAACTGTGGCAATGTCTTTTCTGCTTTTTGCGGATCCCCAGGTGTTACACCTGTAATCAATACAGGATAAGTCACATCGAATCTTTTCAGAAATCCTGCAAGGGATTTCTGAGATGTTGCAAAATCAGTCGTTCTTTCATAAGAAAGACCAATTACTTCTACCCCACGGGCTTTATTTTCCTTGTACCACGTACTTAAGAAACCGGTTTCATCCATACAGTTTGGACACCAGCTACCCATCAATGTGATCACCACTACTTTGCCTGCAAAACGCTGATCATTGATGCTTACTTTTTTACCATTCATATCAGGGAAGGCAAAATCGAGGCGGTTATTCCCCGGTTTGGTAGTCGCCAGTGAACGTTCATCAGGCAATGCAGCTTTATCATCTTTGCGGGCTACCCATTGTTCTTTACCTGCGCCAATGCCGGCATAGAAGGTGCCATTTTCAAGATAACCGTCTTTTACCAATGCCGTAAAGTAGTAAGCATGAGAACCATCGAAAGTAGAGAGTTTCAGACTATCCCCGTCTACAATGCCTTCCAGGAAACGGTAGTCGCCTGTAGACGTGAGGAAGGTTCCCGTTACTTTGCTGCCGGTTTGTTTAAATTCACCAACAGCATAAGATGAATCTGGTTTATTAGCGTTAAAGAACCAGGTAGCATAGCGACCGGTTACATTGAGTGCAGGAGGTGATTGTGCATGAAAGCGTTCTTTCACATTGTGTGCAGCAGTGAATGGAATCGTCACCTCTCCGGTGGGCAGATGACGCACCCATAATCCTTCCAAACCGCCATTCCTGGTAACAGCTTTGAATTCAGAATCGAAGAACGGCATTTTGATGAATACAGAATCACCTTTCAGTTTTACATCGTCTACGAGCATGCGATCCTTCGCATTGAGGATATAGATCACTTTCTTATGCGCACTGTCCTTCACTTCAAAGTTAAACACGATATCTGCGCCATCTGCACGATGCAGGCTACCTTTCCAGGTACCGGCAGGCAGGTTCCCTTTTTCCAGGCTTTTACCGAACATAAATGCTGGCAGTAATGCCAGTAACCAACAATGCTTAAGCATGAGTATAGTCTATTAGTTTTGTGGGGTAAAGATAGGGAATTAATACCGCGCACCAAAAAGCATGCTGCCTATACGAACCATGGTACTACCTTCTTCGAGCGCGATGGTGTAATCGCCGGACATGCCGATGGAAAGTTCTGTGAGCGCCTCCCCTTCTGGTGCAAAGGTAGCTTTAAGCTGTGTTTGCAGCCCTTTTAAGTGCCTGAATTCAGCTCTTACCTGATCGGGTTTATCAGTGTTGGTAGCCATGCCCATGAAGCCGGCAATCAGGATATTTTTGAATTTATCTGCCTGTGCTTTCCATTGCGTGAGTAGGTCGGTGAGTTCCTTCTCGTCCAGGCCGAATTTGGTCTCTTCTTCGGCAATGTGCACCTGGAGAAGGCAACGGATGGTACGATTATTTTTAGCTGCCTGCTTATTGATTTCTTCCAGCAGGCGCAGACTGTCAACTGCGTGGATCATGGAAACGAAGGGAGCGATGTATTTTACCTTGTTCGATTGGAGGTGGCCAATGAAATGCCATTCAATATCGTTTGGCAGTACAGGGTGTTTTTCCTGCAACTCCTGTACATAGTTTTCGCCAAAAATACGCTGACCGGCGTCATACAGTGCTTGTATGTCGGAGGCTGGTTTTACTTTGGAAACCGCGACGAGTTTAGCCTTATGAGGGGCCAGTTCGCCGATGATCTTGTTATAAGCGGGTAAATTTACTGACATGCAGCAAAGGTAGTAATTGTGGCCTGTGGTGGCAAGGGGGAATTCTTTTGGGTTCTTAACTTGGGGTAGGACTTAGTCAATATGGCTGGCATGAGGATGATGACTCGTCATATCGGTATTATCCAATGGCGGCGTGGAATCATCCAATCCACTGAAATCGGGTCCGCTATTGTCAGGTACCGTATTATCTATAAAGGTTCCTCCATCGATATCGCCGTCTTCCTTCCCTCCTTTTCCTTTCTTCTTACCTATAGCTGTATTCAGTGATACCAAAGCAATCATAAATGCCACTGCCGCCGCTGAAGGTGCGATAAATATAAAAGGAACGGAAATAACAATCGCAAGCACTGTTATTATCAGGAAATGGGTGAAATCGTTGGAGGAATCTTGTTTATTAGACATAAAATTGGGTTTTAGCCGAGTATACTGCGCCCGATCACGATCCGCTGCACCTCACTGGTACCTTCATAGATCTGTGTGATCTTGGCATCCCTCATCAGTCGTTCTACATGATACTCTTTCACATAGCCATATCCACCATGTACCTGCACTGCCTCTGTCGTAACCCACATCGCTGTTTCCGAGGCAAACACTTTCGCCATCGAGCCGCTGAGGGTATAATCTTTATGTTGATCTTTTTCCCAGGCTGCCCTGAAACACAGCAACCGCGATGCTTCTATACGGGTAGCCATATCCGCCAGTTTAAACTGGATCGCCTGATGTTGACTGATTTCTTTACCGAAAGCCTTGCGTTGTTTGGAGTAGTTGACTGCTAGTTCGTAAGCGCCGGAAGCGATACCCAATGCCTGGGAAGCAATGCCGATACGGCCACCCGCCAGTGTTTTCATGGCGAACTTAAAACCGAATCCATCTTCCCCTATCCTGTTCTGCTTAGGTACTTTTACGTCCTGGAACATAATGCTGTGGGTATCGCTACCCCTGATTCCCATTTTATTTTCCTTGGCCCCTACTGTGACACCGGGACTGTTCTTTTCTACGATCAGGGCATTGATGCCTTTGCTGCTTTTGCCAGGGTGGGTCTGAGCGATTACAAGGTACACACTTGCACTGCTACCATTCGTGATCCAGTTTTTCGTACCATTGAGGAGGTAAAAATCGCCCTTATCTTCGGCAGTGGTACGCTGTGAGGTGGCATCGGAGCCAGCTTCAGGCTCGCTGAGTAAAAATGCACCGGTGATTTCACCTGTGGCAAGGGGTACCAGGTACTGCTGTTTCTGCTCTTCTGTACCATACTGCTCCAGGCCCCAGCAGACTAATGAATTATTTACGCTCATACATACAGAGGTGGAAGCATCAATTTTGGAGATCTCTTCCATAGCCAGTACATAGGAGATCGTATCCAGGCCGGCACCTCCATATTTTGGATCTACCATCATTCCGAGAAATCCCAACTCTCCCAGTTTTTTGATCTGCGCTGCGGGGTATATTTGTTTCTCATCTCTTTCTATGACGCCTGGTAAAAGTTCATTTTGTGCGAAGTCCCGGGCTGCCTTTTGAATCATCAGGTGCTCTTCAGTGAGTTGAAAGTCCATGGAATTTACGTTTTGTTGGAGTTATTGATATAAACGAATTTATTGTTTTTATACTTCTGAATTCCACATTTAGTCTTTATCCATTTTTATCATGAAAATATTAAAGATTATTTGAAGATAGCTGTCCCTTATTGGAATTATTGTATGTTTTCACGCAGGTATGTATATACCTCCACAGTGTAACCGGCCGCCCGTTCATTTAAAAACCATTAGCTTGCTAAACAGGAATAACATCCTTTTATGAAAAATATTAAGATCATTGAGGTGAAATCAGAAATTGGCGCGGGAACACGTGGCGCCAGCCTGGGTGTGGAAGCGATCAAGATAGCTGCACTGGACTTTATGAGCAACTTTTTTGTGCATTTCCCTACTGAAACAATTGAGACAGAAAATAAGCTGCTGTTTGAACCGATAGAATCCCCTTATGCGAAAAGGATTAAAGGTACCCTGACGTTGTATGAAAGGATCAGTAAGAGTGTGTGTGAAACAGTGAAGGCGAATTGGTTTCCGGTTGTTTTATCAGGAGATCATAGTACGGCGGGAGCTACCATTGCAGGGTTGAAGATGGCGAGGCCGAAGGCGAAGATAGGAGCGATCTGGATTGACGCGCATGCGGATTTACATACGCCGTATACGACGCCTTCAGGGAATATGCATGGGATGCCGGTGGCAATTTCAATTGCGGAAGATAATCTGGAATGTAAGGTGCATGATCTGGATGATAATACAATAAAACAATGGGAGGCGCTTAAAAATATTGGTGGGATTGCGCCGAAAGTATTGCCGGAGGATATTGTGTTTATTTCATTACGTGACTATGAGAAGGAGGAAGAGGCGTTGATAAAGCAGTATGGGATGAAGGTGATAACTACCAATGAAGTGAGGAGAAAGGGTGCGGAGCAGGTGGCGAGAGCGGTGTTCAGGTATTTGAGTGATTGCGAGTATATATATGTGTCGTTTGATGTGGATAGCTTGGATAGTTCTATTTCAAAAGGAACTGGTACACCGGTAACGAATGGACTAAGAGAGAGAGAAGTAGAGGATTTGATAGCGAAGTTTATGCAGCATAGGAAGATATGTTGTTTTGAGATAACGGAAGTGAATCCAACGTTGGATAAAGAGAATTTAATGGCGGAGATTGCCTTTAATATATTGCAGCGAAGTGTAAATGTGTTGTTGATGAATTAGCCCAAAAAAGGCGTTTACCTGCGGTAAACGCCTTTTTTGGGCGTGCAAGGGATTATTTTTTGCCTCTGGCAAAAATAATCCCTTGCGTATTTATCGCGGATTCGTATGCTTCATTCTGATCAGATTCGCCACCAACCCGGTCCAACCCGTCTGGTGCGCAGCACCCAGCCCTTTCCCACTATCTCCATGAAAATATTCATGAAATTGTATCAAATCAGCAAAGTGCGGATCGCTCTGCAATTTCTCATTATTCCCAAACACCGGCCTGCGCCCATGTTCATCCTTCCTGAATATCTTTAATAACCGATCCGCCAGCAAGGTACCCACTTCCTTCAATGAATAATAACAACCGGAAGCTGTCGGATATTCTATCCTGAAATCATCTGTATAGAAATAGTGAAACTTACGCAAACTCTCTATCAACAGGAAATTCATCTGTATCCACACAGGCCCCCGCCAGTTAGAATTACCTCCATAAGTGATCGTATCACTTTCTCCCGGTACATATTTTACGATTAATTCTGTTCCATCTTCATACAGCCGATAAGGATCCGCCTCATATTTTTTAGACAAAGACCTTATCCCATACTCACTCAAAAACTCTGTTTCATCCAGCATCCTGTACAACAACCGCTTCATCCGATGCCCACGCAATAAACTCAGCAAATGTTTATTCTCCTTCCCCTCTTCATACCACCTTGACACCAGCTGTGCCAGATCTGGCCTATGCCGCAAAAACCAGGACATGCGTTCCGCAAAAACAGGATTATTTGCCAACGCCTCTTTTGAAATTACTTCTACCGCACAAAGTGGAATCAATCCCACCATACTTCTGAACTTCAACTTCACAATACGATTATCCGGCGCCCGTAACTGATCATAAAAGAACTCATCTTCCTCATCCCACAATCCACTATTCCCCGTACCCATACTCGCCATCGCACCAGCTATGTACATAAAATGCTCAAAAAACTTCGTCGCCATCCCATTGTACACCTTATTATGATTACACAATTCTAATGAAATGTGCAACATATTCAAGGCATACGTTGCCATCCAACTGGTCGCATCTGCCTGCTCTTCCCGAATACCATTCGGCAATGGCAGACTTCTGTCAAACGCACCTATATTATCCAATCCCAGGAAACCTCCTTCAAAAATATTACTTCCACTACTATCTTTCCTGTTCACCCACCACGTGAAATTGATCAGTAATTTATGAAACAACGCTTCGAGAAAATGATAATCCTTCTCCCCCTTTATCGCCGCATCCTGCTTGAATACACGGTATACCGCGCCTGCATGTACAGGTGGATTCACATCTCCAAATGCCCACTCATATGCAGGAAACTCTCCTGAAGGATGCATGTACCACTCCTCAGTCAACAACAATAATTGTTGCTTTGCAAAATCCGGATCCACCATCGCCAGTGTCACACAATGGAAAGCCAGATCCCACGCCGCATACCAGGGGAACTCCCATTTATCAGGTACGGAAATGATATCTTCATTAACAAGATGCTTCCATTCTTTATTGCGGCCATTCCAGCGTTCCGCAGGCGGTGCCGGTTGTGATGGATCGCCTTCCAGCCAGCGCTGTACTTTATAATAGTAGAACTGTTTATTCCACAGCATACCTGCTAATGCCTGACGCTGTATCAGCCTTTCATCTTCATCCTTAATCTCTGCCTGCAATTCTTCATAGTATGCATTTGCATCTGCAATCTTCGCCGCAAAGAGATCATCAAAACCTGCAAAAGGTTGTTCCTTGGCCTTATCAGTTAATCTTAATTTAATAGTATGAGAACCATGTGCAGGCACAGAAATATCATAATGCACCGCAGCCTTCGTACCTTTTTTATCAGGATTTACAGAAGATGCACCATGCAGGATATAATCATTGATCCCATCCTTTGCATAAGGTGTGATGGAATCTATATTATACAATCTTTTATTGTTGGATTCATTTTCACAAAACAACATTTCCTGCCCTCCTTCCTGATACAGGTACTGCATCTGCAATTTCTCATGATCGAACCGGATAGTAGTAGCATCCTCCTGCCACAAAGCAGGTTTATAAGGTCTGCGGCCCCACACCCATGTATTGCGGAACCACACAGTAGGTAATACTGTCAAAGGCGCTTCCTCATTACTTCTGTTATGAATCGTGATTTTGACAAGCACATCATCCATATCCTCCTTTGCATATTCTATGAAGATGTCAAAGTATTTATCTTCATTAAAAAGCCCGGTATCAATCAGCTCATACTCCTCTTCCACCTTGCTCCTCCGGGCATTCTCCTGTATCAGTTGTTGGTAAGGATATTCCTGCTGTACATATTTATACAGCATTTTCATATAGGAGTGTGTGGGCGTTGCATCCAGGTAGTAATAGAGCTCCTTTACATCCTCCCCATGATTCCCCTCTGCATTGTTCAGTCCGAAGTAGCGTTCTTTCAGAATAGGGTCTTTCTTATTCCAGAAAGCCAGTGAAAAACACAAAAGCTGTTTTTCATCGCAAATACCCCCAATTCCTTCCTCGCCCCATCTCCACGTTTTACTCCTCGCCATATCATGCGTCGTATAATCCCATGAACTGCCGCTACCGCTATAATCTTCGCGTACAGTTCCCCATTGTCTGTCACTCACATAAGATCCCCATTTCTTCCAGCCTTTTATCTGAAGGCGTTGTTGTTCCTGATTCATCGTATGCTGCTTTTAATCAGTGAATGTGGAAGTAGGCCACCAGCCATCCCACCACTTCACTATAACTACGTATTCCTTTTTCCTGTTTATTAGCCTTCAGATACTGATCATAAATCATAGAAGTATAATCATCTACCGGGCTGCTGTATCTGCGATAGAAATTCTTTAACTGATGGTAATCTTCATGCACACCGGGTACGGCTTTCTGCCACAAATTCTTCGCCATGGTCGTATCCTGCCAGCGCAACTGCCTGATACTGTACATAAACATCTCGAAATTAGCCGCATATCTGAACCGAACATCTTTTGCATGACCTGCTACGAGGTAACCGATAAAATTAGCCTCTTCTTCCGCCCCATATCCCAATTGATGTGCCACTTCATGACAGATCGTAAATGGATGCAGAAAACCCGGCGTAGTAACGTTTACCTGTGCTTCGCCGGTAAAGGGATTGAGGTAGCCCCCTACATTCATATAATTCATCCAGGTACCATACAGGGAAGTCTTGAGACAGGGATGCGTATATTTCAGCACCGGCCATTGTTTTGCCGCCTGATCATAGGCGACTACAGCCCGCTGAAAGAGCTGTGCGCTGTCCGCGCCCGGGCGTGTGGCGTTGAGTGTATCCCCCATTTCTATCCTGTTGGCATTTACCTGTTGCAACAGGGTATCTGCCAGTTTGTACAATTGCTCCGTACCGTACTCATTCACTTGTAGTTGCATATCTTTCTCCAGGGAGTAGCGGTCATAGTTAAAACCCCACAATACCAGAAAAGCCAGATATAATGTCAAAACAGCACTTATTCCCTTCAGAAAGTATAAAAAACTTTCCTTCCATTGGGTTTTGATCAGTTTATAACATAATTTTAACAAATAAATGCTACCTGTTATAACCCAGGCGGCATAAATTACGTCGCCAACACTAAAGAGTATGGATCCCAATGCCACCCTTAATAAGTTACTTATCCAAAAGTAGAACCTATGAAAATACCACCCTTCAAAATGATGGCTGAATGCGAGCAGCCCCTTCAAAATGATGATGCACAATATTGTTACCAAAATACGTACTCCTGTGTGCCTTATCTTTGTAATTGTATCCATACTAATCAGCGCGTAAAATGACAGATGAGATCTTATTGGGCGAACTTACGACAGCGCTATCCTGCCAGTCAGGAGTGAAAATACACATTAATTGCGCAGAAAAAATATCTGGTGGAGATATTAACGAAACATATAAGCTCTCCACATCTGACGGAACGTTGTTTCTGAAAATGAACGATGCGCATATCTATCCTGACATGTTCCTGCGGGAACTGAACGGACTCAATATACTCCGTAATACCAATGCCATCTCTGTACCCAGGCCACTGGCCACAGGTACCGTGGGAGACAAAGGTTTCCTTGTCACTGAGTTTATGGAAAAAGGCAGCGTGACGCCTGACTTCTGGGAAAACTTTGGTGCAAGCCTGTCAAGAGTACATCGCCAGACACAGACATACTACGGATTTCAGGAGACCAATTACATCGGTACCCTCAAGCAATACAATACGCCTTATAGCAGCTGGCCGGTGTTCTATGCATTTAACAGGTTGCAACCCCTGACCAGGGCTGCCTATGACCAGCAGGTGATGGACAAGGCAATGGTGGTACAGATGGAACACCTGTGGAAGCAGCTGCCAGGTATGTTTCCCGACGAAAAGCCGGCATTACTGCATGGCGACCTCTGGTCTGGTAACTTCATGGTGGGCAAAGATGGCAAGGCATGTGTGTATGACCCGGCGGTATATTATGGAAACAGGGAAATGGATCTGGCTATGACCAGACTGTTTGGTGGTTTTGATACCCGCTTTTACTTCAGCTATCAAACCATGTATCCGCTGGCTGAAGGATGGCAGTCCAGAATTGGTGTCTGCCAGTTATATCCGCTCATGGTGCACCTGCTCTTATTCGGAGGTAGCTATTATAATAATGTAAAGGAAATTCTTGACGAATTCTGATTACTGATAGATCTTCATTCTATCGTACTCTGCCTCAATAATTGGATAGAATTTTTCCACTTCTTCCGAAATATTGGCAAACAACGCATCTACCTCTTCAGGAGGCAGCGCTGTATTTGCATTCAACGTGTTTTCCAGATTCTGCATACGGGCACTAATCCATGTAAGTCCCACCATAGAGAAATTGGGTTTCAGTTTGTGCACCTGAAATTTCAGGAGTTCCCAATCCCGTGCATTTACTAAAGCCTGAATCTTCACCAGTTCTTCCCTGATCGTTTTCAAAAATATTTCAAAGAGATCCGCCGCGTACGAAATATTGTTCTCATACAGGGTATTGAGGTACTTTACATCCAGGTCCTTATGGAACTCAAAACCAGACGTGTTGTTTGTTTCTTCCATTATAAGTTCAGTTTCGTCTTCATTCAGGTATTTATTCAACACCTGTAACAATTGATCGGGGGTATATGGTTTCGTTAGTATATCGGTAATACCGGCCTGCCTTGCCTGTGTAAACGTACTTTCCATAGCGAGGGCAGTAGTGGCTACCAGTGGAGTAGCTACGTTCGGTTTATCTTCATCTTCTCGGATCCGGCCAGCCAGCTCCAGTCCGTTGAGTCCGGGAATCCGGATATCGATCAGGACCAGGTCATACTGTCTTGAATTCAAAAAATAGAGTGCATCCGGCCCATTGGTGGCCAGCTGGTGCTCCACGTTATATTTTTCCAGCAGGCTGTTAATGTAATGAAGGTTCATCGCATTGTCCTCAATCACAAGTACACTTGATCCTGAAAAACTGGCCTGCTTACGGCGTGCTCCCGCTCCGGGCGTGGTGACGGCCGACTTCCGGGTATCGATAAAGGGCAGGTTGAACGAAAAACAGGTATTGTAGCCCGGTGTGTCTTCCACACATATGGTACCTCCTTGTAGTTCAATCAGTTGTTTGGAAATGGCGAGTCCCAGACCGGTACCGCCATATTTTTCCCTGATTTCCTGTTCTGCCTGTTTATAATTTTTAAAGATCAGTTCCAGTTTGTCTTTACTGATGCCGATACCCGTATCACATATACGAAAGCGTACCCACACTTTATCATCCTGCCAGCTTTCAGGGGTCACGCGGATGGCAATCTCTCCTTCCGGCGTAAATTTTTCTGCATTACCTAACAAGTTCATTAGGATTTGGTTCAAAAGCGTATCGTCTCCGACCAGGCGATTCTGGATACGGGGATCGATGGTCGCAGAAATTTTTACAGGACGCTGACCCAATTTGAGCTCAAAAGTGTGCCGGAGAGATTGAACCAGGGCGGTGAGGTTAAACTCCCGCTGATTGACCTGAAACTCCCCTGCTTCGATCTTGGAGATATCAAGAATATCGGAAATCAGTCCCAGGAGGATATTGGAACTATGTTTTAATATATTAATGTAGTCTTGCTGATGGCCGTCGAGGTTCGTTTCTTCCAGCAGGTGGGTCATACCGATAATGACATTGAGGGGAGTACGAATTTCGTGGCTCATGCTGGCCAGAAATTCTTTTTGTGCACCCCGGGCCTCTTCAGCCTGCTGCCGGGCCTGCTCAAGGGTAGCCTGCTGTAGTTGCCTGCCGGAAATGTCGGTTACCTGCCACATGCTGCCGTTAAAGACCCCGTTGTGCCAGAGCGGCGTATAGTTCAGTTCGAAAATGCGGCCGTCGGAAAAAAGGAGTTCCTGCCCAAAGTAGGGATTTTTCTGTGTTAACAGGTCTTCAACTGTGGCGAGAAATGCTTCAGGATTCCGGGCGCCCCTGGCCAGGTATCGGGCGATGGTAGCAAAGGGCAGATCGGGTACAAGATCAATATCTTCTCCTGTATATTGTTGAAATACAGCGTTTACCCATACGATGTGCTGCTCCGCATCGAGGAGAAGGATACCGGCATTGGTGTGCTGGAAATAAACGCTGATTGGCAGTGAAAATATGTCCGGCGGCGAAATGCTTCGGGTAATGGGATGTTTTCTCGTACCTTTGATCCGGGCCATTGGTTATGAATGGAAAGTGTACAGTGATACTGATTTTATACAGCACGAATATAATAATTAATTAATTGGTTTTCACTAATCTAGCTGTTAAAACCTGTTATTCGGGCGGATGTGAAAAAGCGAATGTAGGAAATTTTTGCATTTGCAAATATTTGGTTACCTTTGCATCCCTCTAAAAGTGAGGATTTTATTATGAAACAACTCCGTCAATTTGAAATTGCCTTTGTGGGGCTCAAACCCGGAGAGCATACATTTGAATACCAAGTTACGGATAGTTTTTTTGAAAACTACGGACCGCAGGATTTCAGCGACTGTAACGCAACAGTAAAGCTGACCTTAGACAAGAAAAGTGATTTTTTCCTGTTAAAGTTTGAAATTGGCGGATCAGTTAGCGTAATTTGTGACCGTTGTGGACAACCATTTAATCTTCAGCTCTGGGACGATTTTACCCAGGTGGTGAAGATGGTGGAGAATCCTGAGGAGATTGAAGGTGATGAGGATCCGGAAGTATCTTATATTTCGAGAACGGAATCGCACCTGAATGTCGGTGAATGGATTTACGAATTCATCAACCTGAGCATTCCTATGCAGAAGATACACCCGGATGTGGATGGCAAAAGCACATGTGATCCGAAAGTATTGGAAATGCTGGATCAGATGAACAAACAATCTGACGCTCAGGACAATCCAATTTGGAAAGACCTGGACAAATTCCGGAGCAATTAAGCCGGGATTTTAAGGGAAAAGATACTTATTGAAACATTAAACTAGGACAATTAAAAACTAAATACGATGCCAAATCCGAAACGCAGACATTCTCAGCAAAGATCAGCTAAGAGAAGGACGCATTACAAGGCCTTTGCGGATACTTTAAGCACAGATAGCGCAACTGGTGAAGTGCACCTGAGACATCGTGCTCACTGGGTAGAGAACAAACTGTACTACAGAGGAAAAGTTGTATTGGAAAAACAAAGCAGCGCTAAATAATTTTACTATTTTTACCCCGAGCAAAGACAAATTTAAACGTTCATGAGAATCGGGCTAGATATGATGGGCGGTGATTATGCCCCCGTCGAAGCAGTAAAAGGAGTAAAATTATTTTTAGATACTGTTGCAGCAGATGCACATCTGGTGCTGATTGGTGATGAGGTAGCCCTGGCTCCCTTATTATCTGAAGCGCAGTTGGACCAATCAAAATATTCAGTTGTTCATTCATCCCAGGTTATTGGGATGAATGAACATCCTACCAAGGCGCTGAAGGAAAAGCAACATTCTTCTATCAGTATTGGGTTTCACCTGTTACAGAGCGGGAAGATTGATGCATTCATCAGTGCTGGAAATACAGGCGCTATGATGGTTGGAACATTCTATTCCATCAAAGCGATTGAAGGGGTTCAGCGGCCAACGATATCTACACCAGTGCCAAGATTGGACGGCTCTATCGGGCTGTTACTCGACGTTGGTATCAATGCCGATTGTAAAGCAGAAAACCTGCTCCAATTTGCAATACTTGGGTCTCTCTATTCCAAACATATCCTGAATGTAAGTAATCCTACTGTAGGTCTGCTGAATATCGGAGAAGAGGAAGGTAAAGGTAATCTGCTGGCACAAGCCACTTATCCTTTGCTGAAAGAACACCCTGGTTTAAATTTCATTGGCAATGTGGAAGGTCGTGATGTACTGACTGGCAAGGCTGATGTCATTGTATGTGAAGGTTTTACGGGTAATGTTGTACTCAAGATGGCTGAGTCACTGCACGATATAGCAGTACAGCGGAATATTAATGATGAGTACATGGACCGGTTTAACTTCCAGAGCTATGGCGGTACTCCTGTATTAGGCGTATCAAAGCCGGTGATCATAGGCCATGGTATATCGAAAGATACTGCCTTTAAGAATATGATCGTGCTGGCACAACAAATGATCGAAACGAAACTGCTGGAGAAGATCCGGGAGAGTTTTGTGAAATAATTTACATCCTATTAGAACTAAAAATTATTGATACCAGTCGCAAGGCTGGTATTTTTTTGCGTTGTTTAAAAACAAGGTCGGACATAATGCCCGACCTTGTTTCTTTATACAGGATTTGCCGCCAGCGGCAACTTTACATAAAATGTAGTCCCAACCGTTAACTGTGTCTCAAACCAGATCTCTCCCCTCGCCTGCTCCACAATATTCTTACACATCGCTAACCCTAAACCAGTCCCTGAATTCTTCGTCGTAAAGTTCGGTACAAATATCTTAGACTGAACCTCAGGCGGAATACCATCCCCATTATCCGATACACTCACCACAACCCAACCCGGATCTACCTCCTCCATATTGATGGTGATCATCCCCTCTCTTTCTTCCGGTATAGCCTGTATCGCATTCTGCAGGAGATTTGTAAACAACCGGTTCATCTGTGTCTTATCTGCAAATACATAAAACGCATGCCCCGGATGATTGAACTGAATTGTACTATGTTCGTGGCTTTGGTACAGCTCTTTTAAAGAATGTAATACCTCATTCAGCATCAACACCTCACTATTCGCCTCCCCTATCCTTGCAAATGCAGAGAAATCTGATGCGATATTCGCCAGGTGTTCTATCTGCTCTACCAACGTACGCGCTACATTCGTAGACAGCTGTTTTACATTCGGTGCATCATTATCTATCGCCCTTTGCAGATACTGAATACTCAGCTTCATAGGTGTGAGCGGGTTCTTGATCTCATGCGCCACCTGTCTCGCCATCTCTCTCCACGCCCCTTCACGCTCACTCTTTGCCAGTCTTGCCGCACTCACCTCGAGCTTTCTCACCATTTTATTGTATTCTTTTACCACGGCCCCGATCTCATCATCCTTCTCCCATTCTATCTCATCATTCTGCTGCCCTAAGCTCACATGTCGCAAGCGCTCTGTCACTAAGGAGAATGACTTTGTAATAGAGTTGGTAATTAATAATGCTAATAACCCTGCTATTAAGAAAATAAACGCATTGAAATTGATGAGCGCCACTAAGAAGTTGGAGATCTGCTGGTTCAATTCCGTTTGCGTTGCAAAATACGGTACATTCAGATAAGCGAAGATCTCTCCATTATTACGCAACGGTGCATAGCCAGATAAGTACCCCATGGAACCGATCTTCTCCTTCTGGATCCACTGGATCTTTTGCTGACGACCCAGTTGCATATACGCATCCGGATTTATTTTTCTGGACAACAACCCTTTCTCTGTAATCAGTGGCTGCGTTGTTACCTGCAAATTTCCATCCCTGTCATAAATGTTTATATCCAACGCCCGCTCATCCGCAATCTCTCCAATGGATTCTGACAAACTGGCCTGGAATATCGGGTCATACAGATCCTCCAGGTCATCAAACATGCGTTGATTCGCAAATACCTTCTCCACTTCATGCGTCACCTCATTGATCGTATGGCTCAGACGCTCTTTATTCTCCCTTTCAGAACGATCAATGAAGAACAATACCGTGGTCAGACCTAAGATCACAAATGCAAATACCACAATGAAAATGATAGTCCCGGTTACCTTTCTTCTGATATTAATATTGACCAGTGATTTCAGGTTACCAATCCGCATTCTTGCTTTCACCAACAGATCCAGCACCCTGTAAATGGCAATGATCAACAGGAACAGGCAGAACATGTACGCAAAGAGCGTGATAAATTCTATAAAGCTCCTGATCTCTTTCGCCACAATCACGACCTTGTCTTTCGAAGCTTTGTAGTACATCAGCGAATACCCATTCACTGTCTTCACCGTCACTTCATCTGTAGGCATATCTGAATCGTACAACTTGACCGGAAACGAGTAATCATTGTTATTATTTACCAGTTGCCCCTTGTCATAAATCGCATAAGAATAAGTAGCATTAGACTCTTTTTCAGGGTCATAGATCTCTCCATCCACCAGCAATTCAGGATACAATCGTTGTGAATTGACCACCGCAGGCGTCAGCTCATATACCAGGTAGCCTGCCTTATCCCCATTGCGATAAAAATCTTTCTGACCTATATAACTATAATCATTGAATCCTCTTTCATTATAATAGAGATCATTCCCGATCAGTTCTGATTCCACCAGCATCTTCCTGCTCAGTGAATAGAAAGAACTGGTGTCACCACCATAGATCGGCATCCCGTTCTCATCAAAAGCATAGATGTCTACCTTAAATCGACCCAGGTATCCTTTAAAATATTTTTGCTTCAACTCATTCTCCAGCGTACTCCTGGGCATATTCCCCCCATTCGCCTGCTGAAAAAAGTATTGTAACAGTTCATCCCGCTCCATCTGCTTTGTTACATCTGTGAGCAGCATTTCAAGATAAGGGTCCTTTTGTTTTGACAATTCTATCGCCATCCTCTCACGCAGACTCAGCTCCTTCTGGTCGTTATAATACACCAGCACCGCAGAGGTCGTGATCGTCAGCAAAAACAACCAGAACAAAAACGGCACTGTCGCCAGACTATTCTCAAATTTAAACGCCAGTGCATCCAGCAGGATCACATAGATGATCAGCCATATCACCAAAGCAATGGAATAATGTATCTCCGGATTATGGATCCTGAACACCAGCCACACTACACCGACTATCGCCAGGAATACATACTTGGTACGATGCCTGAAACTGGTCAACTCATTGAGCAGTGAATTCACAATCTGCGAAAAGAAGAGGAAGCTAAACGCGATGAACCCTAATATGATCGCACCGATGATGCTGTATTCATTCAGACTGAATGGATTCGCCACATCAAAAGAAATGCGGGAGTCGATCACCAGACTCTGAATGAGCTCAGACAAAAACTGTCCGACCACATACATGATGTAACTACTCAGAATGATCACACCTCTTAGCTGCCATACATTCTTCACCGGCGGCGCTTTGATCGATTTTACATGCTGCCTGAAAAACAGTAACAACCAAAACGTCAGCGATACATTCAGCAACAGGTCACCCAGCGATCGGAAGATCTCATCCTTTGCATAGATCAAAGGCGTGAAGATATTGAGTGTTCGCAGGTTGAAAGGAAACGGGTACACATAGCTCAGTAACCTGAATACGACAATGACTGCCGCCAGGAACAGAAATCCATTCAGGGCGCTCTTCTGTCTTGCCAGAGTAGCGGCAAAGAGGTTGATGAAGATCAATACACAGATACAACCCATTACTCTGAGTATGACACTCAGCAGGTTAGGTGGCTTGGTATCCAGCGTTCTGTCGTAGTGCAGGTAAAAAAGGATCAGCCCTTTGCCATTGAGTACGGGTATACCCGGAGCTTTGAGATTAATATTGTATTCCCGCCCCAGCGCAGGTTTATCATAAAAGTGATCGACCAGGTAATTGTTCGTAATACTATACTCCATCATGACCGGAATTACACCGACCATAAAGCGTTCATGACCGGCCTCCGGACTAAATACCCGGCGGCACAGCACTTCATAATATCCGTTTTTTAATTTTACGAAGCGGTTTCCATCCACCAGCGGCACCTGCCATTCTTCCGGCGTCACCATATTGGTGCTCCAGAATACCAGCCATCGGCCGGCCACACTGCTATCGTAGGCAAAAACATAAAAGTCCTTTGTATCCAGACTTTTTATTTCCTTCTCATTGTAATTGCGTGAAAAAAGATGGTTGAGCAGCAACTGATCTTTGATTATTTTTTCAAAGGACGCTTCCCGCTGGGAGATGCTTTTTTCCAGGCTGCGCTTCACTCCCATGGGGGAGGAATAGTAAGACCAGTAGTTACTAAACAGGAAGGAAAAGGTAAACAGCCAGGCTGCTACGATCAGTAGATATCCGTGTCGGATAAAGAAAAGCCGTATTTCTTTAATGTCTAACATTTTTTCGCTTCGTTCCAGAGTTCATCCATTTCACCCAGCGTCATTTCATCCAAAGATTTGCCTTTTTCGGCCGCTTTCTTTTCAATATACTGGAAGCGGCTGATGAATTTTTTATTAGTACGTTCCAGTGCATTTTCTGCATCAATCTTCAGAAAACGTGAATAGTTGACCAGAGAAAAGAGTACATCCCCGAATTCCCCTTCAATTTCGTCGGGATTGCCGGTAGCCACTACTTCTTCCAGTTCCTGTACTTCCTCTTTCACTTTATCCCATACCTGTTCCGTGGTATCCCACTCAAAACCGACAGTTTTTGCCTTGGATTGCAGGCGCATGGCCTTTACCAATGCAGGCAGGGATACAGGTACACCACTGAGTACAGAGGTCTTGCCTTCTTTCAGTTTCAGTTTTTCCCAGTTTTGTTTAACGGCATCCTCATCTTCGGCTTTGACATCGCCATAGATGTGCGGATGGCGGAAAATGAGCTTTTCACAGATGCCGTTGATCACATCTGTCATGGTAAACTGCCCTTGTTCGGCGCCTATTTTGGCATAAAAAACGATATGCAGCAGCAGGTCGCCCAGTTCTTCCTTAATGGATTTCCAGTCGGAAGTGGTGATAGCGTCTGCCAGTTCATATAATTCTTCAATAGATTGCTGACGCAGGGTGTGGATGGTTTGTTTTCTATCCCAGGGGCATTTTTCCCTGAGATCATCCATAATACTGAGTAGCCGTTCGAAGGCTGCGTTATTTTCCATTTGTCAAATATAAGGAATATGTGTCCGCTGCTAATTTCGGGCCGAAATTTGAGGATATCCGGCCGGCCATCATATGTTAATTTCTTTTTGTTGATGACAAAGGCATTTTCTTTACATTTGTCGGCCGGTTTAATCACCGTAAAAAGACTAATTTTCGTTTCATGAATACCAAACACATTGCACTTATTTCGTCTGAATTGGGCATTCCAGCCCGTTCAGCTGAGAATACCATGAATTTGCTGGCAGAAGGGTCTACGGTACCTTTTATCAGTCGCTACCGTAAGGAAGTGACAGGCAGCCTTGATGAGGTGCAGATAGGCCGTATTGAAGACCTCCAGAAACGTTACAAGGAGATTGATGAACGTCGTGCGTTCATTATCAAAACCATTACAGACCAGGAGAAAATGACCCCTGAGCTGCAGGACAAACTGGAAACTACCTGGGTACTGACAGAACTGGAAGATATTTATCTGCCATATAAACCCAAACGTAAGACCAGGGCTACTGTGGCAATTGAAAAAGGCCTGGAACCACTGGCTAAAATGCTGTTTGAACAACAGGAAGGTGTACCACAATCCCTTGCAGAACAGTTCCTTAACGAGCAGGTAGCCTCTACGGACGAAGCCCTGAAAGGTGCCCGCGATATCATGGCTGAGTGGATTAACGAAAATGCTGAGCTGCGTGACAAAATGCGTAAGCTCTTCAACCATACTTCTGTTTTAACATCCAAAGTGATTGAAGGCAAAGAAGAGGAAGGCAATAAATACAAAGATTACTTCGATTTCAACGAAGATTTCAGCAAAATACCTTCTCACCGTGTACTGGCTATTCTGCGTGGAGAGGCGGAAGGATTCCTCTATGGCACCATCGCGCCTAATGAGGAAGATGCGATTGAGATCATGGATAAACAATTCATTACCACCCGCAATGCTGCTGCAGAGCAGATAGGAAAAGCGATCACAGATTCTTACAAACGTCTGCTGCGTCCTTCACTGGAAAATGAATTCCGTGCACTGGCAAAGGACAGGGCGGATCAGGAAGCAATCGAGGTGTTCGCAGAGAACCTGCGTCAGCTGTTGCTCGCTGCACCACTGGGGCCTAAAGCTGTAATTGCCATTGACCCGGGTTATAGAACCGGTTGTAAAGTGGTAGCACTGGACAACCAGGGTAATATGCTGGACAACGATGTAATTTACCCACTGGAAAAGAACTATAAACGTGATGACGCAGAAGCCCTGCTGAAAAAATGGGCTGATCGTTATGACACTTCTGCTATCGCAGTTGGTAATGGTACTGCTGGTAGAGAGACAGAAGAATTTGTGAAGAAGATTGATTTTGGTAAAAAGATCAACGTATTCATGGTGAATGAAAGTGGTGCTTCTGTGTATTCTGCATCTGAAGTAGCGCGTGAGGAATTCCCTGAATTTGATGTAACTGTGCGTGGCGCCATATCTATTGGCCGCAGACTGATCGATCCGCTGGCTGAGCTGGTGAAGATTGATCCGAAAGCGATTGGTGTGGGTCAGTACCAGCACGATGTGAATCAGTCTCAGTTGAAACAGAGCCTGGACAGAGTAGTGGTAAGTTGTGTGAACAATGTAGGAGTGAACCTGAATACGGCATCCAAGCACCTGCTGGCGTATGTATCTGGTTTAGGGCCAAGTCTGGCGGAGAATATTGTAAAATACCGTAAGGAGAATGGTGCATTCAGCAATCGTTCACAGCTGAAGAAAGTAACCCGTTTGGGTGAAAAGGCGTTCGAACAGTGTGCGGGGTTCCTTCGTATTGAGAATGGCGATAACCCACTGGATAATTCAGCAGTACACCCTGAGCGTTATAAACTGATTGAAAGCATGGCTTCCAAACAGCATTGTACTGTGCAGGATCTGATAGCGAAAGAAGATCTGCGTAAGCAGATCAACCCTAAGGAGTATGTAAGTGAAGAAGTAGGTCTGCTTACTTTGGAAGACATCCTGAAGGAGTTGGATAAGCCAAGCCGTGACCCACGCGATGAGATAGCGATCTTTGAATATGCGGAAGGGATCAAGAGTATGGAAGATCTGAGAGTAGGTATGACATTGCCAGGTGTGGTAACGAATATTACGAACTTCGGTGCGTTTGTGGATGTAGGGGTGAAACAGGATGGTCTGGTGCATATTTCTCATTTGAGCAATAAATATATCAGCAATCCTAATGAGGCGGTGAAGTTGAACCAGAAGGTGACGGTGACAGTGTTGGAGGTAGATCCATCCCGTAAACGTATATCATTGTCAATGAAAACGAATGAGCCTGCGCAGCAGCAGCAACCCAGAAACAGGGAGCAGCAGCGTAAACCGGATAATAATAACAACAATAGTAAAAAGGCTGCACCAGCACCTTTGAATGATTTCCAGGCTAAGCTGGCGGAGTTGAAGAAGAAGTTTAATTAATTCTTTGTTTTATAATTATAAAGAGGCCCATTCCTTACCGGAATGGGCCTCTTTTTGCTGAAAATGGTTTTATGCTAATGAGTGAATTCGCGGTTTCAGGAATGTTTCTTTTTCTGAAAAGGGACTCATTCTCATTAGTGAATTATCTCTTTTATGAATGTTTCTTTTTCTAAAAATAACCTCATTCCATTAGTGAATTCCCTCTTTCAGGAATGTTTTTATTTGACTTAATTACCGAATTTCTCTTTCCACTTTAGTAGTTTTTCCGGAAACCTCGGATCTCGCTGCTCACTATACAGCTTTACAATCCCATTTGCCGCCACACCTGCATATACGATATCAGATTTCATATCAATTGCAATCGCGGCTTCATCAGCCCCGCAATAGTGTTTACGACAGCCCTGGTTATACAGTACATCATTTTCTACTTCAATAGGAGGTGCGACGTCAAAACGCTCGCGCAGGGTATTGTTATCATTTCCCAACAAAGTCTTAAGCCGCGATTTGAGCGGTTCACGTTGCAGTATATCCGTTTCCGTAATATACTTGCCGTCGTACTGTTCAAAATGCTTCCAGGAGGTCACTTTCACGAGTTCAACCGCGTCGTTAATGGTTATCATTGTATCTGTCTCCGGCGCTTCAATGTTGTCTTTCTTCTCCCTTGCATTATTCATTGAGGGTTCTTTGCACCCGAAGATGCATGTAGCCATCACGGTGATGGCTGTCACTTGTTTGGTAAATGTCATGATTTCATTGTTCACGGCCTTTCTATAGCCGCTATCATTTTCCTTTAAATACAGGTACTCGTTTTTCTACAAAAGCCTGCATGCCTTCTTTCTGATCATCGGAGGCAAACAGCAGGTAGAAGTTCTTCCTTTCAAAATGTAAGCCTTCTTCCAGCGAGCTATCGAAAGCTTTCAGTACAGACTCTTTCGCCATGCGTACAGCGAGTGGACTCAGTGCTGCAATTTCGGTCGCTAACTGGATTGCTTCCTGCAAATATAATTCAACCGGAACGATACGGTTAATTAGTCCTGCATTTAATGCTTCAATTGCGGTAATAAATTTTCCCGTCAGTACCATTTCCATAGCAAGAGCTTTGCCCACGGCCCTTGTCAGGCGTTGGGTCCCTCCTGCTCCGGGCATCACGCCGATCTTGATTTCAGGTTGTCCAAATCGGGCGGTTTCACTGGCTATGATCATATCGCAAAGCATAACGAGTTCACAGCCACCGCCTAATGCAAAACCGCTTACTGCTGCAATCAACGGCTTTTTTGTTTTCTTTATTGTATCCCAGGTACTGAATTGATCTATATTATACATATCCATGGCAGTTTTCCCTGCCATCTGTTTGATATCAGCGCCTGCCGCAAAAGCTTTTTCATTTCCGCTGATCACGATTACGCGTACACTCTCGTCTGCGTCCAGTGATTTTAATGCGTCCTTCAGCTCTGTCATTAATTGCAGATTGAGGGCATTCAGTTCTTTAGGGCGGTTCAATTGGATGTGCGCAACATATGGCGCTACCTGCTGGTGTATGATTATAAATTCTGGTTGCATCCCCTAATTTACGTCAAAATTGTAAGCAATAATGAAAACCCGGTGAAGACCAGTAAGAGGGTGAAACTATATAACAACACCAGTAATAATGCTTTCCAGAATGACTTGCCGCCATAGATTCTCTTTAATGACAGCATGAGGTAAATAAAGACGACGATAAGTCCAAAAACAGATATAAAATCTACATTAAAGAGCCAATCTAATATGGTGGTGAAAAGGTAGAAGATAAAAAAGAACGTATGGAAGTGTAGGGAGAAAATTGCATGGTCGGCATAGAACCATTGCTTGCTGCGGCGGTAAAACCATTTGAGGTAAAGGGCAAATAGCGGGAGTAAGACGAACATCATTTTAGGATAGTTATGCTGGAATCGTTCGTCCATGCTCTCCTCTCCTTTTTCCTTCCGTTCTTTCTGTTTAAAATACTGGCGGACAGCCTGTTTTGTAATAATCCCATCCCGCTGACTTTCAGGGAGGGCTTTTTGGGCGGCCAAATAGCCTTTTTCATCCTTGTACTTGTCCATTTTTTCGGCCCAGGCTTTGGCGACGCTATCCGTTTTGTCATAGTCATTCAGGTTGTAGCTTTCGGTGACCACCACTCCTGGGGTGTCACCTTTTTCTTCCTTATGCGTAAAGGCGAAATAACTGAAGAAAAAAACGAAGGACGTAAAGATGTAGAACTTAATCGGATTCACGTACCGGACCCTTTTGCCGGCGGTATATTCCTGGGTGAGGAACCCTGGCCGGAACAGCAGGTACTTGAGTGTGATTAATGTCTTTGAATCATAATGGATTACATCGGCGAAGAAGTGGTTGAACAGGTGGCCGAAAGTTTCGTGAGGAACGGTATTTTCCTGACCACAATGAGTACAGTAGCGCTCCGGAACTTCGGTGCCACAATTAAGACAGTTTTTTTCTGCCCTGATAGGTTGTGTTTTCAAATGGCTAAAGTGTTAGTCCTATAAATATAATTTTTTTAATCTGTTTTACGTTTTAGGGGAATACAAAATTGGGTTGGGACTGGATTTCAATAATTTACAAATCCTTCATCCATAACATCCCCTAAATCATTATTTTTGCATTTAATATGTACACGAGGAAAACTTTATTTACAATAGCCATATTTCTGGGACTTTACACAGGAGCCAGGGCCCAGTATTATTACCTGGATATCCTCAATACCAAACAGACGGAGGCCAACCAGGCTAATTTCAAAAAGGCCAAAGTACAATCTCAGGTAGTAGTAAGTCTCGATGCCGAGGGACGGAAGACCGATTACGACTTTAAGAGTGAGCGGGATTTTCTGGACGACTACCGCCAGCTGATGACAGTGACCGCCTCCATCGCTACAGGCCGTTCCATTATGCGGACGTACTTTAATACCCATGGTCAGCTGACAAAGATTGTGGATAGTACCCGTAATGTGATTACTACAACCATTTATACGTACGACAAATACGACTCTTCCCATAATATCAAGGAAATTTACGTCAAAACCGAGGATCCTAAGAATAAGTACACAGTATCAGAAACAAGACGGTATGTGTACGATTCTCTGAACAGACCTACCAGAATGATCCATTTCCGTGGGGAAAAGCTGGAAGACTCAACGACGGTTAAATTTGTACTGGATAGTGCAGGACACATAGTAGAAGAGCAGGAAACGAACAAAGGCAAGATCTATTACAAGTACAATGACCAGGGTTTACTGACAGATATTTACCGCTACTACCCTTCCAAACAGAAGATGTTACCGGATTATGTATTTGACTACGATGCGAAAAACAGGATTGGGGCGACTACAACTGTGAATGTTACGTCCGGCGATTATATCATATACAGAAATACGTACAATGAGATGGATCTGTTAGAATCACAGGATGTATATGGCAGGCAGAAAGTGCAGGTAGGTGTGGTCAGGTACAGATATAAATTTTAAAGATTTTTAGAAAAGGCTGTGGTATCGCAGTCTTTTTTATTTACTTTAAAGCTGGGCTGGGCTTGGTTTTCGGGTAGTGGGTTACAAATTTTAAAAAATAAGGATAAGATTTTTTTGTTTTTATAAAACAAATCCTATCTTTGCAATCCCAACGAAAAAACAACGGGTTATTTCTGAGGGAAATAAGTTCTTAATACAAGCGGAAGTAGCTCATTTGGTAGAGCACGACCTTGCCAAGGTCGGGGTGGCCGGTTCGAGCCCGGTCTTCCGCTCACTGACAAACTTCCAAATTGCAGTGCAATTTGGATTTTTTGTTTAGGGCCACCCGGGTGGTGGAATCGGTAGACACGCGGGACTTAAAATCCCGTTCCCAGCAATGGGAGTGTGGGTTCAACTCCCATCCCGGGTACAGATGAAGCTGGCGCTTCAAAATTTTCAAAAGGCATCGACTTACGTCGATGCCTTTTTTTTATAATTTTTACATCTTCTTATCCACCAGCAATTGCAGATATCTATTTTGTTCTTTTAACAGGTTTAATATCTCATTACGTTGAATCGAATCATGTCCCGATGGCTCCTCCTTCATCTCTTCTGTAAAAAAATTAATCAGTGGCGTATTCGTATATTCAGCAATACGCACCAGATCGTCCACATACAACTTTGATTTGTTGCTTTCTACTTTTGACAAATAAGACTGCGACACATCCAGAGCAGCTGCAAGTTCCTCCTGCTTAATGCCAAGATTTATCCGTATCCTTCTGATGGCTGTACCAAGTTCCATGAGTTTTAATTTTATATATCAGACAATCGGGGATGACACCTCTTTAATTGCATTCAATATTGTGTGCGCAATTTGCCGGGCCTGCACTCTAATCTCAGGTACGGCCGTTGTTTCCCAAAACATTCCTTTTGCAGGAGCTCCCAGTGTATAAAAACAATCTGAGACCTGCCCATTATCCTTAATCAGTGCTCCTTTGTCATTACAAACAACACCCAGGCAAAAGGCGTCAGTACTTATCAACCCTCTCTCCAAAAGATTACAGATAAGTGCCTGGGGTATACGATTATAATTTGTTGCCGGCCCCATACAATTGACTATCACATCAGCATTCAGCTGTATTTGCCGATGTGTACGAGGCTCTTGTATGCCAACAGTAAAATGGCCACCTTCATCAACCTGGATACGCTGGATGCGGCCAGCTATGATCTTTACCTTCTCTGACTGTAAGCATGCTGATACAATACCTGCACAAGCTTCTGGCAAACGGTGCCTGGCTACATCCCATCGATGACGCAGATGCACTAAAAAAACCCTCTTTTCCGCATCGGACAACTGTTTCCACAGACGTACAGTATAAGGGCGCAATGCATCTATCACTGGGCGCCAATCAATGCCGGTTGTTTCAGCATTGTGAAGATGTTTTCGTACTATCCGAAACATATCCAACACAGTTGTTTGCTGATGGATTTCTTCCCAGAAATCAGGATAAGGCGGACATTTCTTATGTACAGCCGGTAAAAGTCCGTGCTTTGAAAGGGCTATTATATTACCATGATGACCGGACTTCCAGAGGCTGATCAGTGTATCCGTCATAGTTAAACCGGTTCCTATAATAAAAACGGTTTCATTTCCATTTAGATGAGGCACCCAGGCAGTGTCCCAGGCTGAGTGCTTATAGCCGGGCATTTGAAGGTAGGTATTATCCGAAAGGGGCAGGTGCTCAGCAGCAAAGGTGCCGGTGGCGAGCACCAGCTTATCAAAAGAATAGCTGGTGCCGTCTGCTGTTATAACCATGCGGGCCTCCATATCCACATCTGTTACTTCGGCCCTGATGCGGTTGATCTGTATGGATAACGGCTTATTTTGAAGCAGTACATCGAGCAGATGGAGTATGTATTGCCGGTAAATATTCCTGGGCACAAACGAACCTGCAGAATAGGGTAAACCAGCGTTATACAACCATTCCACAAAGTGATTCTTTTCGTCAGCCAGGGCGCTCATATTGACCGCCGGCACATTCAGAAGATGATCTTTATCCTCCGTGGAATAAGGTACGCCCAGGCGGTCTACTGCCTCTTTCTCCAACAGTGTCACCCTAATCGTTCCCTCCCGGTAAGAGCGCAACAGATTAATTAACAGCAGGTGCCCACTCATGCCTCCACCAATGATTACAATATTTTTCATTGTATTCCTTTATTTCATTATTACAGCATGATCAGATCATCATTGATCACAAGCGCATCTATACCAGTGGTGCAGAACATCGCCACTGCATCTTCCACTGAATGTACAATAGGCTTCCCCATGATGTTGAAACTTGTATTTAGTATGATTGGAACACCTGTAATGTCATTAAATGCCGATATAAGATTATAGAACCTTTCATTGTATTCCTTTCTGACGGTCTGCAGCCTTCCGGTACCATCCACATGCACGACCCCGGGAACCTTGTGTACATTTTCCTGTTTAAAGCGTAACGCTTTCTCCATGTACAACGATTCCGAATAGTTTTCAAAATATTCGTGTCCGTGTTCATGCAATATCGAAGGTGCAAATGGCCTGAACTCTTCCCTGAACTTTACACGGCTGTTTATAATATCTTTTATATTCTCATTACGTGGATCGGCCAGTATAGAACGGTTGCCCAGTGAGCGCGGTCCATATTCTGCCCGGCCCTGTACCCACCCAATTATTTTCCCACTGGCAATTAGTTTGGCGGTAGTCACACAAATGTCCTCCGAAACGGTAGCACCATTAAATTTATTGAAACGACGCAATCGTTCTATTGCATCCGACGACATGCGTGATCCAAGGTATGGGGATCTTACACCTGCCACTTCCTTACCGGAATGATCTTCATAGAAAGCCAGGAGCGCTGCACCAACAGCATTACCATCATCCGCAGGTGCACAGGGTACATGAAGGTTTTTAAAGCTGGTAAGCTCCTGCACTTTGCCATTATAGGCAGAGTTGAGCGCGCAACCACCGGTTAATACGAGGTTTTCTGAAATGCCCAGCTTATAAAGATTCTCCAGTAGTTCAGATAATATCTCAGAAAAAAAGAATTGCCCGGTAAATGCCATGTCTGCGTACTTCAGCGAATCGTCACCTGGCCAGTCTTTCGCCAACACCTTCAATGCCGGTGTCACTTCAAATGCCCTGCGCAATGGAATCAGCCTACAATCCTTTACTGCTAGAAAAGTGCGCAACAAGTCATATACTGCCTGATTAAATTTTCCATAAGGTGCAAGGCCCATCACTTTCCACTCCTCCCCTTCCAGGTGATTAAACCCGCAGGCATTACAAACAAAACCATACAGCATGCCCAGGCTACCGGCTGATGATGGTATGCCAGGAATGGGCGTCAGTATTCCGTTCCTATAATGGTAGAAAGCGGTTGATCCTGACTCTCCAAACCCATCTGCCACAGCACATACAGCCTCTTCAAAAGGGCTGCTGTAACAGGCAAATGCCGCATGTGTAAGATGATGACTGTAGGTCTTTTCAATGATGTTGGGATTGCTAAACTGCCTAAAAAAATTGATACCCATGTTTTTACCAGCCAGGTCACCGTTGGCAATCATACCATGGCGCATGGTTTTAATCACCTGGCCTTCATTCCCCTTCAGCCGGCGGTTCATCATCCACTGCCATAAGGGATTACTGATACGTTTGATGTACTTACGATCCCAGGAAGTAGCAATCACCAGCTCAGCATCCGGTTCGCAATATTCCCTTACCAGTTGTTTGGAGCGGATCAGATCATCAGGAACACAGTTCCATGCGCGTTTATTCTGCAGATAACGCTCTGTTGCCTCTGCAAATACCAGGTCTCCGGCTGAGTTAATTATAGCAATGGCGGGATCATGACAGGTAGATGCGATCCCTACATAGTTTCTTTTTTTCATGGGAATTATTCTGAGATTTTTATGGCCGCAGATATATATTCAGCGCGTTCGAGATAATGTAAAATTTTTTCAACGGAGTGCTCTACGGTTTCATGGTCTGTATAGCAAATCACCTCCGGTTGCAGAGGTTCTTCATACGGATCATCAATGCCCGTAAAAGACTTTATTACCCCTGTACGGGCCTTTTTATATAACCCTTTCACATCCCTGCGCTCACATTCTTCAATGGGACATTTAACGTACACTTCTATAAAGTTGTCGATGCGCTGCCGTACCAGATTACGGGCATCATTATACGGAGATATCGCTGATACGATTACCACTACCCCATGGCGCGCAAGCAAGTTGGCTACAAAACCTATACGCATGACATTTATATCACGGTCCTCCCGTGAAAATGAAAGTCCTTTTGAGAGATGTTCCCTCACTACATCTCCATCCAGCGTTTCACAAGGTAGCTGCCGCTCCAGGAATTCCCTGTGCAACATTTCTGCAATCGTCGATTTGCCCGCACCACTCAGACCGGTCAGCCAGATAGTAAATCCTTCTGTTTTCATAACATGGGTTGAATGTTGCCTATAAAATAGCCGGTTTGGCAAATACTTTTTGCTGCGACTCCTCCACCATCTTGCGCCATTGGGAATTGTACACCGTATCCAGGTATGCTTCTCCGCTGTCTGGACAGATAAATAAAACCTGTGGTTTCTTATCCATTGCAGGGCGGTCGCCAAAATACTTCTTTATACAACTATAAGAAGCACCGGAAGAGGCCCCGGCAAACAACATGTGTTCATCCACCAGGGCGTGGCAGCCATCAATAATATCAACCTGTGGCACATGTATCACTTCATCAATATCCGCTTCGCCCAATAGCGGAGGTACGATACTGGAACCAATCCCGGATATAAAACGCTTACACGGCTCCTGCGAAAAAATGACAGATCCTTCCACGTCAATGGCAACAATACGGATACCGGGGAAGGCTTTCTTAAGACCTATTGACAAACCAGCAATAGTACCACAGGAACTAACGCCAATGAATGCATAATCCAGCGTTTCAAAATTATCTGCAATCTCTTTAGCCATAAATTGATGATAAGCCTGCGCATTCAGCTTATTCCCATATTGATTGGGCCAGAACACATTTTCACGCTCGCTGCACATCCTATGTACTTCGGCTAGCCTGGTAAGCAGATAACCACCCGTTTCATCTACAGTGGTTACCTTCATTACTTCTTTACACAAGTAGCGCAACAGCTTTTCGTAACCGGGGTTTATATTGGGATCTATAACCGGTATAAAATCTATGCCTGCCAGCTTACATAACATGGCCAGTGCAATTGCAAAATTGCCGGAGCTTGATTCCACGATGGTACTATTCTCGTTTACCCTACCACTTTCAATAGCCTTATACAGGATATTAAAGGCAGGTCGGCTTTTTATACTCCCGGCAAAATTGAAACATTCCAGTTTAGCATATATATCGGCATGCAGACCTTCAACAGGTAGCTTCCGCACCGGAGTGTTACCAATGAACTGCTGAACAGCTTTTAATTTTTTTAACAATTTCTTTTAGGTTTAATGATGATACAATGATGATATTACATTAATTGAACAACGACCATTTCTTCTTTTTCACAGGCTTTTCTACATATCGGCCTTCGGCAATTTCATACAGGATGGCGGCCAGTTCTTCCGGCTTATCCCGCCACATGAAATGACCTACGTCTGCCATTTCCACCAGCACCACCTTTTCTGCATACATTTTCCATTCGAGGTAACGGTTTTCATACCCTTTGGTAATAGGATCGCGGTCGCCTACGACTACATAAAAAGGCGCCTTCAGCAGGCGGTATTTATTCTCTTTCATCAGGCCCAGCTGATAATTGAACGAAGCTTTGGCCAGCACCCCATCATACTTGAGGTTGCGGAAGAAAATAAGCTGGTCTTCCAGTTCCTGCGGAAATGTGGCATCTATGCCTTCGAGGAAATCCACTAATTCATCGTCTGTCCTGGAATCATTTTCTGATACCGGCCGGGTACGGGGTAGCGCACCACCTGTGCAGATTGCCTGGATTGGGACCCCCTCATCCTGCAGCTGCCGGCCCAGTTCCAGTGCCAATCCAATACCGTTGCACTGACCGTAGATAATCACCGGGGTGGTGATTCTCTTTTTAATTTCTGCCATAATATCGCTGGCTAACTGCACAAGCAATGACTGTACAGTTTCACCGGGGCCGGGTTCAGGTCGCGGCAGACTTACACCATAAACCCCAATTTCATTGGTGAATTGTAACAGTGCTTTGGTGGTTTCATCATAAATAAGCGGATCACCGGCGGAGTTAGGTATGCCAATAATAGTGAGTGTATTTTTCTGATCAGCTGGCGTAAGTTCATATAACAATTGCAGGCTGCCATGACTATTTTGCTCAATACATACAGCCAGCTGCTCAATAGTAGGATGCTTATACAGATCTGGTACCAGGAATGCCTTGCCAAACCTGGAAACTATGCGAATAGCTTTAAAAGAATCTCCTCCTAAATCAAAGAAATTATCCCTGATACCAATGCGGTCCATCTTTAGTACATCTTGCCAGATAGCTGCCAGCTTTTCTTCTGTTTCGGTACGTGGCGCCAGGTATTCGCCCTGTTTAACTTCGGGAATTGATTCTGGTATTGCACGAATTACCGCACGATCTGTTTTCCCATTGGCAGTCACCGGAAGTGCCGGGATCACTGTAAAATAAGCAGGGATCATATAATCAGGCAGGCGGGCTGACATATAATTCCGTAGCGTTTCCACATCATAACCATCTTTTGCTACCACATAAGCACTCAGGTAAGTATCGCCATTAGGCGCCTGTTTATCAATCACCACTGCATCCTGTACAAAAGGTGAAAAAGTAATCGTCTTTTCTATTTCTTCAAGCTCAATACGAAAACCCCTCACTTTTACCTGGTAATCCTTGCGGCCAAAGAATTCAATTGCCCCGCTTTCGAGGTAACGGCCTACATCTCCGGTTTTGTAAAGACGAACGGAAGTATCATTACGGAAAGGATCATTCATGAAAGCTCCCGTTGTTTTCACTTTATCATTTATATATCCGCGGCCTACACCTACACCCGATACCATAATCTCCCCTTTTATTCCTATCGGGCATTGCTGCAGCTGCTCATTCACTATATAAATCTTCATGTTCTGTACAGGGTAACCAACAGGGATATTATCTACCTCCAACGGTCCGCTAATCTTGTAGTGTGTAATATCGTCTGCCGCTTCCGTAGGACCGTAAGCGTTAACCATAGGAATGCCAGGATATAGCATAAACCATCGGTTTACCAGTGCAGGTTTCAGAGTTTCGCCTGTCATGATCAAATATCGAAGATCAGGCAGCTGGATAGTGTGCGCTCCTTCCTCAATCAGATTCAGTAATATCGAAAGGTAAGAGGGGACCAGTTCGAGAATAGTTACTTTCTCTGCTGCTACCTGTTGCAGCAGGGCGGCAGGGTTCAATACCAGGTTGCGGTCATACACCAGTGTCATTCCACCCGGAACCAGCGCTGCCAGAAACTGCCATACCGATATATCAAAACAGTGTGATGCATTTTGCACAATGCGGCTGTCTGCTGTTAACTCCAGGTCATGCACTTTGGCATACAAATGGTTCATCATACCTGCATGTTCTACCATAGCGCCTTTAGGTTTACCTGTAGAACCAGATGTGTAAATGACATAAGCCAGGTCGCCGGGCATTATTTCTGTAGCAGGATTTATATCATTGTAAACCGCGCGTGCAGCCGCAGTCGCATCCAGGTCAATAACGTTGTATGATACCTGCAATGCCTGTCGCATACCGGGGTTATCAAGGCTGTTAGCCGTGAGCACCATCCGGGCTTTTGCATCGTCCAGCATCACAAGGATACGTTCTTCAGGATATGTAACATCCAATGGAATATAGGCAGCGTTGCATTTCCATACGGCCAGTATACTTATCAGCATGTTTTCCGATCGTTCCATCAGGATACCTACCCGGTCGTCTTTTTCAAGTTTGACGGTTTGTTGAATTTGCTGCGCCAGCTGGTTAACAGCAGCATTGAGACGGGCATATGTCATATGCCTGGTTCCATTCGAAATTGCTATCCGGTCTGGCGTCGACGCTGCATGCTGCTCAATAATGCGGATGATGGAAGCATTGGATAATAATGGTACATCCGAATTATTGAAAATATTTACCATAGCCTGGTCTGCGGGAGTAAAAACAGACAGGCCGGCTATTTGTGTCGCTGGCTGGTGAAGAACCTGTTCAAGCAATTGTTTGAACATGGCAGCTACACGTTTCATAAATGTACCTTCAAATGCATGCTCGTTATAGGTGAACTCTACAGATAAGGTTTTGCCAGCCAGTATATCCACGCAAAGGTCATAGTTCGTTTGCTCAAATGTGTCCCGCAAGGCAATCTCCAATCCATGGCCCCTCTCTGTTGTTTCAAGAGGGATTTCAGGAAACTCAATCATGACCAGTATATGATCTAAAAGGTGCTTTTTAAGCGGAGAAAGCGACACAATCTCACCAAAAGGATAGTAATCGTAATTCCGGTTCTGCAACAGCTGTGCATTGGCAGTATCCAGCAAGTCCTCAAAGGTTTTTGAAGGATCTGCTTCGAGACATACCGGTATAGTGTTAATGAACAGTCCCACCATTTGCTCTACGCGCTCCAACACGGCCGGCCGGCCGGCTACTACCACCCCAAAAACCACTTTACGCTGCCCCGTAAGCTTACTGAGCAGCGTACCCCAGATGACCTGCAAAAGGGTAAACAGGGTAGTATGATGTTTTACAGCCATAGCCCGCAGACCATTTACGAATTCCGGCTGCAGGGCAATCCTTTCCTGCCGGCGTAAATAACCCGGTTGTTGCTGGGCAGCTGGTTTACGACCGGGGAATGTCAGGGTTTCATCATAGTCCTTCAGGTATTGTTGCCAGTACGTCCGTGCTTCCTCTTTATTAATACTTCCTAACCATTTGATGTAATTACTGAAAGGCTGGGCAGGCGGCAATGCTATCGGTATACCCTTAACAATAGCTGTGTATAATTGTACCAGCTCGCTCATCAGTATACGCAGTGACCATCCATCCATCATAATATGATGATAGCTCCATATCAGCTCGCAGCTGTTATCTTCCGTCTGTAGCACAGCAACCCGTATCAGTGCATCTTTTGAAAGGTCAAAGTTCCGCTGCTTTTCATCTACCTTGAAGGCTTTAACAATAATCTCCTTTTCTGTCGGGGTTGTTACGTTACGCAGATCTTTATATGTAAATGGCGCAACCCACTGTTTTAATACGATCTGCAAAGGCACTTCCACCTTTCCATATTTAAATACAGTGCGCAGTGCATCATGACGGTTAACTAGTTGCTGCAAAGCTGCTTCTACAGCTGCTATCTGTAAGTCCCCGGTAATACGGAAAGCCGACTGCTGGAAGTATGCGCCGGTTCCATCATCCATAAGTGCATGAAAAAGGATCCCCTCCTGCATGGATGAAAGCGCATAAATATCTTTAATGTTTTCTTTTGTGAGCATACATTTCCTGTTAATCAAATAAATTATCTATTGCATCAATGGATAAATGTTTATAGGTAAAATCGCTGGGTGTTAACTCTGTCGTTTCCCTGCTTAAACAATGTGCGATCACATCCTGCAGGGCTTCCTTATAATACTGCATAAATGCTTCCATATGATTCATATCGTATTGTTTGCTGCTGAAGGAAACTGACATGGTAAGGCAATTCCCGGCAATCATACCGGTTACCTCCCAATCATGCGGCCGGCGGGCTTCAGGCGCCTGTAGTGCGCCGGCTGTTTCCGGTGCAATAGTAAAGAGGTGATGCTGCAGGTCAGCGTCAAACTGCCCCAGGTAGTTAAAGCTTATCTGCGGTTGAAGGTTAAACAATTCCTTGTTGGTGGCCGCACCAAGGTATTTTAAGATACCATATCCAATCCCCCTGTTAGGAATTTTGCGCAGGTGCTCCTTTACTACCTTAATGTGGCGAGACAATTCTAGCTGCTCATCCCAGTTAAATATTACCGGGTATATGGCTGTGAACCAGCCGACAGTACGGCTTACGTCAATCCCGGGTAAGATCTCCTCCCGGCCATGACCTTCCAGTGCAATGGCTGTAGCCGTATAACCATACATTTTATAAATAGCCCTTAGCAGTGCTACCAGCAGTATATCATCGATCTGTGAATTGAAAGCTGCATTCACTTCCGTAAGTAGCTGAGCCGTTTCTTGCTGGTCAAGGCGGAATCCTTTTTTCTCCTTATACTTCACGAGGTTGTCCTCAGCTGATCCTTTACATGGAATGGCCGGCACTGTCGCTGAGGTTATCTGCTGCCAATAGTGTTGCTCTTCCATGGCAGCTACAGTACCCGCATATAATTTCAGCTGTTCAGCCCACACCTTGTATGCCTCCGTTTTATAAGGGAGCTCCAATGCCTCCTGCCGCATATACTGACCATACAATCGTTGTATATCTTCAAACAGTATGCGCCAGGATACACCATCTATGACCATATGATGTGCTGCTATCAGCAGACGGTCGCCATCAGGTAAGTGAAACAACGCCAGTTTCATTAAAGGGCCTCCTTCCAGGTTAATACCTGCCTGCAATGCATCGGCAAGAGCTGTCAATTCACTTTTAGTAATGGTGTGCTCTTCCAGGTGCAGCGGCATAACGGCCAGGTTTTGCTGTCGCCATTCACCATCTGCCTTGGGTTGTAATACTATCCGCAATGCATCGTGATGCGCAGTAATTTTGGAAAACACAGCCTTTATAGCGCTTTTATCAAATCCCTCCGGCGCATATAGCATTACAGCCTGATTATAATGATGCAGGTATCCGGGTGTACTGTTCGCCAGGAAATCAAGCTGTATAGGCGTAAACGGTATCTCACCGGTAACAGGTTCCTGGCTGGCCATAACGCTTACTATCATTACTTTCGGCGCCAGCATAGAAATGGTAGGATATTGGAAAAAATCGCTCATCTTCAGCAGAAGCTTTTTACCATGCAGGTGAGCGATTATCTGTATAGCACGAATAGAATCTCCTCCCAGGTTAAAGTAATTATCATGAATACTTATACGCTGTTTGCCCAATACCTTTTGCCATGCCGTTGCCAGCAGCATTTCTATTTCATTACGCGGTGCGGTGTAACCACTATCTTCTGTTATGTTCTCATCTGGCAGAGGCAGGCGCTTACGGTCAATTTTCCCGTTTTGGTTTAATGGAAATTCCTCCAGCACAACAAACGCTGAAGGAATCATAAATTGCGGAAGACAATTGCGCAGGTAAAACTGCAGGGACAATATTTCAGGTACATTGTCCTTCTCCGCCTGCAACCAGGCTACCAGCTGCTGCTTACCGTTACTGTCTTTTATAGCAGCAACTACGTTATGGCGGATGCCGGGATACCTCGACAATGCAGTTTCTATTTCGCCCAATTCAATACGGAAGCCGTGTACCTTGACCTGGAAATCGAGACGGCCAACGTATTCCATATTCCCATCTGGCAGCCATCTGCCAAGATCACCGGTGCGATAAATGCGTTTACCCGGTAAGGTCGGATGTTGTATAAACTGCCGTGCATTCAACTCCGGCTGGTTTAAATATCCCATACTTAAACAGTCACCTGCTATGCAAATTTCCCCTGTAATTCCTTCAGATAATAATTGCTGCTGTGCATCCAGGATATAAAACTGAGTATTGGCTATCGGCTTACCAATAGGTATATTGTTGTGGCCTGCAGCAAAGCGGTAGCAGCTGCTGTACGTAGTATCTTCGGAAGGACCATACAGATTGCGGACAGCAATCCTTTCATAGTCAAGTTGCTGGCGGAAGTGTAATGGTACCGGCTCTCCGGCCACATTGATCACGTTCACCCTGCTGAAGTCCACATCGGCGGCCAGTAAATTATCTATCACAGACGGTACTGTGTTGAGCAGTATTTTTTCATCCTTATCCAGGAAATGGATAATATCAGCTCCAGATTGCAGTAACCGGATGTATTTTCCCGTACAAAGTGTATAGAATATCTCAAAGACTGACAGATCGAAACAATAAGAGGTTGTGGCAAATACCGTATTAAAATCGTCTGTCGCAAACTCCTGAATAGCCCAGTAAAGAAAGGCAACTACATTGCGATGAGTTAACTGAATTCCTTTAGGCTGGCCTGTAGATCCAGAGGTATAAATGCAGTAAGCTACAGCCGCTGAATCGGTCTCCGTCACCGGGTTTGTAACAGGATAAGCTTGCAGGATAGTTTGCAATGCCTCATTTAATTCCAGCAACGCCACACCTTCCTGTACATAAGATGCGGTCATCTCCTTGTTACTGGTCAATATCAGCTGTACTGTTGCATCCTGTAAAATGTAATGAATGCGGTTTGGCGGATAATTTATATCTATAGGCACATAGGCAGCACCAGCCTTTAATACGGCCAGCATACTCACAACCATCCAGTCGTTGCGTGCTGTCATCAGCCCAACCAATGCACCAGGAGTAAAATGTGGGTGGGCCAGTATATAATGCGCCAGCTGGTTGGCTCTTCTATTCAATACTTCATAAGTGAATACATCCGTATCAGTTACTAAAGCAGTATGATGAGGTGTAAGCAATGCCTGTTCTTCCAACAGCTGTTGCATCGTTTTATGCGCAGGATATGCGAGTGGCTGACCACTAAATGCAAACAACAGCTTCTCCTTTTCCGCCGCAGGTAAATAGTCAAGCTGCTGCAGGGGAACGTTTTTATTGGCAGTCACCGCGCGACACAGACCTTCAAAATGACTGAACATACGTTCTATACGCCCTGGCATAAACAGATCAGTGTTGTACTCAATATTTACCGACATCCCGTCTGTTGTTTCATGAAAATAAAAGCTCAGATCTACCTTGCTGATACCGGCACTACCTGCACTGTAAGGTGATATTGAAAGACCTTTGACAGCAGGAAGCTGGCTCGTATTATCACCAGTATTCTGCAATACAACCATCACATCGAACAATGGAGAGCGGCTGGTATCACGGGAAAGCTGTAGTTCTTCTACCAGACTATCGAAAGGATAGATCTGATGTTCATAAGCATCCAATGTATCCTTTCTGACTCTATCCAGCAATTCGGTGAAGGTGGCGCTGCCACTAAACGTGGTACGCAGTGCCAGCGTATTTACATAAAAGCCTACCTGATCTTCAAGGTCTGGATGATGACGTCCTGCAATCGGTGAACCAATCACAATATCCTCCTGTCCGGTATAACGGTACAACAGTGTATTTACCACTGCCAATAATGCCATGAAAGTGCTGGCGCCGGAAGCATTTGCCAACTGTCGCAAGGCATTTGTAGTGGCGGCATCCAGGTTAAACCGCATGTTATTTCCATGATAGGTTTTAACCGGTGGCCTGGTAAAATCAAGTGATAATTCCAGAACCGGTACTGCCGTATTGAAACGCTGTAACCAGTAAGTTCTGTGATACTGATTGCTGGCGCCGGTCAGATGGCTATTCTGCCACAAGGTATAGTCCTTATATTGGATACGCAGGGATGGCAGTGGTTGACCTGTTACGTAATGCGTGATCAACTCTTTCATTAACACATCCATTGACCATCCATCGCTGACAATATGATGCATGTTAAGCGCCAACACATGCTGTGTATCAGTCACATGTATCAGTAAAATACTGATGAGCGGCCCTTGTTCCAGGTCAAAACGTTGTGAAGCATGTGCACGAACCATTGCTTTCACATCCTGTACTTCCGCTGTAACATACTTTAACTGGACACCTGCATCAGCTACGGGGATGATTACCTGCCGTGGCATAGCGGCTACTTTTACAAAACGTGTGCGCATACTTTCATGCCGTTTCACCAGCCAGGTAAACGCCTGTTGCAAAGCCGCTAAATCCAGTGGCCCTTCCAGCGCATATGCACTGCTCATATTATAGGCCAGCGCAGCTTCTTCCCATTCATTCAGCATCCAAAGCCTGCGCTGTGCGTTTGACAGTGGGTAGGAAGATTGTGCGGTGGCTACCGGTATGGTTTCAAACACCTCTTTTGTGTGTCCTTCCAACGCTACTGCCAGTCCGGCAATAGTCGGGAAACTAAACAGGGTGCGCAGGTCAAGTCTTATACCTGATTGCTGATGCATTCGGGACACTACCTGTGTCGCTTTCAAAGAATGACCACCCAGGTCAAAGAAGTTATCGTAAATACCCACCGTATCCAGCTTTAACACCTCCTTCCAGATAACCGCCAGCTGTACTTCCAGCTCAGTGCGGGGTGCTACATAAACTGCACCCGCAACTGCACGTGCGGCTACAGGCGATGGCAGTGCTTTGCGATCAAGTTTTCCATTAATGGTTAACGGAAATTTATCCAGCAAGGTAAAATATGTTGGTATCATGTATTCCGGCACCTTCATCTTAAGGAAACTTCTTAGGGCCGGTACAAGTTTATCTTTCAGTTGTTGGGAAATCGGGTTGTTTGTATATGCTCCTCCCCGGGCTGCTTTTAAATCCTGCCGTAGTAGCTCGTAATATAACATGGAAGGTAAGATGGCTCCTTTATTAGAATCAGCGGTAAGAATAATATCATAGCATCCGCCATCTTGCTGCCTGCCCCAACCCAGATAAACATTATAATTAGCAGCAGCAGCCAGCTCCAACACAGCCCTTTCATCCATTAACGGTACAACAGTTTGCGCCATCCTCTCATGAAGTGTGGAAATAGCATCTGTTGCATGCGCAGCCGCCAGCTCCTTCATCAGCAGGTTACTCTCCTGTAAACGGCTGTTATGTACTGCAGCAATGCCGAGTTGACGGGGCTGAGCAGTGTCAAGATGTAACTTTAAATCAGTCAGCGTTACATCGTTCAGCCAGGTGAATGCAGGAATTGCTGCAGGCATTTGCGAAACATGTATTATAACCTGATACCGGAAACGGCTCAATTCATTTTCGTAATCTCCTTTTTTAGGCACTATTTCAACCCAACCAATACCTGGCAACTGCTCCTGCAGGGAAATAAAATAAGCAGGATCTACCAGCAATTCCTTCTCATGATCAAGTACTGTAAGTATCTGCTGTTGAAGTGCGGTTACCGTGGTCGAAGCTGCGGCTTTGCTGTAAGCCACACTACCATGGAATTGGGTCGCCAGCGGCAGGCTGCGCACATCACCTATTATCAGCTGACCTCCGGGACGCAATAAACGGATAGCAGTAGCTATGGTATCTGTAAGATAGCTGGCATTAGGAAAATACTGGATAACAGAGTTAATGAGGACCGTATCAAAACTTGCCGTCTCCAGGTGACTTAACAGGTGCGCAGGCCGCTGCAGCAAGGTTACATGATCCCAACTTCCGGGAATGGTACGAATACATTCCGTCAGATACTCTATGGCTACAGCAGAAATTTCCGTACCCACATACCGCTGTGTATACGGTGCTATCCGGAATAACAGCAAGCCCGTACCACAACCTATTTCAAGTACATTTCCAGGCTGGTAATGTAATACAGTGTTTACAATATCATTTACCCACACCAACATTTCTTCTGCCGGAATAGGCAATCCTGTGTAACTGCTATTCCAGCCTTTAATGTTAAACAGTGGGTCTATACTTTTATCTTCCTCCTCACGGTAAGTATGTTCAAATATTGATTGCCATTCAGCAACCCTTTCTGCATGCATGTTTTCTGTATCCTCCAATACATGCAGGGCATCAGAGCTACATACCAGGTAGGCTGCCAGGCTTTTTTCTTCCTGCGAGCTACCAATTGTCAATGCCACAGCCTGGTCAATAGCCGGGTGTTTAAGAATAGCAGCTGCCACCTCACCCAGTTCTATTCGGTACCCGCGGATCTTTACCTGGTCGTCGTTCCGGCCGGCATATTCAATTAAACCATTTGGTAAAAAGCGGCCTACGTCACCAGTCTTGTATAAGCGCTCTCCCTCCGCAAATGGATGGGGTATAAATTTTTCTGTTGTGAGGGCACCCTTATTACGGTAACCACGGGCAAGCCCAATACCGCCCAGGTGAATTTCCCCATATATACCTGGCGGAACCAGGTTTCCATGCCTGTCCAATATATACACGCCAGTATTCCAAATGGGTTGACCTATCAATACTTTCTCTGTCCCTGAATCAGTTTCAAAATACGTAACATCCACGGCTGCTTCCGTAGGCCCATACAAGTTATGAAGTTTCACTGCCGGTAACAGTCGGTGATGCTGCTGAACACTTTCCAGCTGCAATGCCTCCCCGCTCGTAAATATATGACGCAGCGAAGCCATGTTACAGTTACTCTCCTGTGCCAGTACGGATAGGAAAGTATTAAACATACTAGGTACAAAATGAAGGGTGGTAATACCTTCACGGTTGATTATATTTATCAGCGCCTGCGGCGAATAAACCATATCGCGGCTGCACAGCACCAATCTGGCCCCAAAACAAAGCGTCATGAAAAATTCCCAAACCGAAACATCGAATACATAAGCTGTTTTCTGAAGTATACGGTCATCCGCAGTAAAACGGTAGTGTTCCTGCATCCACTGTATCCTGTTCACAATACTACGATGCTCGAGTTCACACCCTTTGGGCTGTCCGGTAGAACCAGATGTATAAATAATGTAAGCCAGGTTGTGCGGCGTAATAACTGGTTCGGGGTTATGACCCGGCCAGGATGCAAGCACCTGCAGATCGTCTGTAAGCAATATCTTTTCGCAGGGCAATTCACTGACAATGCGCTGCTGAGGATGCGTAATGAGAATACGCAACCCACTATCTTCCACAATATAGCGGATCCGGTTTTCCGGATATTCAGGATCAATAGGCACATAAGCGCCGCCTGCTTTTAAAATACCCAGCATGCCAATTACCATAGCAGGAGAACGATCGAGAAGTAAACCTATCGGCTCATCCGGCTGCACATGCAGACCATCACGCAGGTAATGTGCCAGTCGGTTGGCAGTTTCATTCAGCGAATTGTAGGTGTAAGTAGTGTTGCCGGCCACGAGGGCAATGTTACCGGAGTGATGAGTGACTGTTTTTTCAAACAGCGATACCAGCGTTTCCTGTACCATAAAAGGATACACTGTATTGTTGAATACCTGCAGCAGGTTGGTTATTTCAGTTGGTGTGAGATAAGCATGACTGCTGACAGCCTTCCCGGGATGTTTTACTAACAATGCCAGCAGGTTCCTGAAGTGTTCGGTAACCAGTAGCATACTCTCCCTGGTAAACAGTGCGCTATCATATTCCAGCATGGCAGAGAGTCCATTCTCACGACGACTAAAACTCAGCCACCAATCGAATTTGCTTACACGGTGCTCCATCGTATAACTGCTGATCTCCAACTCCTGTAAAGCAGGTAGTGGACGATTGTCAAGATTGGTATTCTGTAATACCACCATCACATCAAATAAAGGATTGCGGTTCATGACACGCTCCAGGTTCAGCTCATCCACCAACTGATCAAATGGGTATAACTGATGCTCATAGGCTTCCAGCGAGGTGGTCCGGGAATTATGCAGTAGGTCATAAAAAGTGCTGTTGCCACTGAAACGCGTGCGCAATGCAAGCGTATTTACATAAAAACCAATCTGGCTTTCCAGGGAGGCATGCGCTCTGCCGGCTACCGGCGAGCCAATCACAATATCTTCCTGACCGGTATAGCGGTACAGCAAGGCATTGGTAGCTGCCAGCAAAGCCATAAACAAGGTGGCTTCCTGCTGCTGTGCCACATCCTCCAATGCTTTAACCAGCGATTCTTCTATTACAAATTTCACAGCTTCTCCACGGTAGCTTTTAACAGCAGGACGCTCATGATTCAGCGGTAACTCCAGCACAGGAATATCATCCCCGAAACGTTGCAGCCAGTAGTTACGGGTTTCCTGTATCTCCTCTTCCTGCAGGCGATGCTGCTGCCACATGGTATAATCCTTATAATGAATATCCAGTGGAGGAAAAGGTAATGACATACCGGTACGGAATGCTTCATACATAGCCAATACTTCCCGTACCATAACACCCATAGACCATCCATCGCTGATAATATGGTGCATGGTAAGCGCAAAAACATAACCGGTATCTTTTGTCTGCAGCAACAGGGCACGGATTAGTGCCCCCTGCTGCAGATTGAATAGTTCGTGGGCATTTGCAGTTACCCTGGCCTGAATATCCTGGGATGATACCACGCTGTTGCGCAGATCCTCGTATTCCAGTTCAAAGGTGATATCTCCCGGGCCTACAATCACCTGCCTGGGCTCACCGTTCAATACTTCGAATCTTGTTCGCAGACTTTCATGACGCACTATCAATGTCTTAAAAGCTAAACGCAATGCATCAATATTCAGCTGTCCCTCCAGGTAAAAGGCATTGGACATATGATAAGCGCTGGCTGTTTGTTCCCACTGTTGAAGTATCCATAAACGGCGCTGCGCATCTGAAAGGGGGTAACTATCCTGCGGAATGGCAGGTTCAATAGCCCATGCAGTCATACTATTCCGCTCTTGTAAAATGCTACACAGGCCGGAGATAGTGGGATGTATAAAGATATCCTGTAGGTGCAGACGTATGCCCATCTGCTGGTGCACACGCGACACTACCTGGGTAGCCTTCAATGAATGTCCACCCAGTTGAAAGAAATTATCATCTACACCAATACGTGAAAGACCCAGTATTTCAGACCATATATTTACCATTGATTGTTCCTGGGGATTACGGGGTGCAGTATATGTTGTTTGTAATTGTGTCTGCATCTCCTTCACACCAGGCAATGCCTTTTTATTCACCTTCCCATTAGGCGTAAGTGGCAGTTCCGGCAGCGGAACTATATAGGCTGGCAACATATATTCAGGCAATACTTTGCGCAGGTTATTTCGCATATCTGATATATCTTCAGTAATGCTGCCTGCCACATATGCCACTAAAACCGGCTCGCCCGTAGTAGTATCTGCTACTACCACAGCTTCGCCGGCACTGGTATATTTTAATATCGCCGTTTCAATTTCAGCCGGCTCAATACGGAAACCACGCACCTTCACCTGCTCGTCCACACGGCCCATGATCTCTATTTGGCCTTCTGGCAGCCAGCGGGCAATATCACCTGTACGGTACATCCTGGTACCGGTTATAAATGGATTATCTACAAAACGTTCTGTTGTAAGCTCAGTGCGGAATAAATAACCTTTTGCCAAACCTGTGCCCCCTATATATAGCTCACCGGCTACCAGGGTGGCCGCTGGCGCACGATGCTGGTCCAGCACATACAACTGTGTATTGGCAATAGGTTTACCAATGGTAATGCGGACTCCTGCCGTAGTTATTTCATTAACAGCCGACCAGACTGTAGTCTCAGTGGGCCCATATACGTTATACAATGATCCGCACCGTTGTAACAGGCTCTGCGCCAGCTCAGGTGATAACCTTTCTCCCCCGCACAGGATTTTTAATCCGGTTGTGCCCTGCCAGCCCTGTTCTATCAGCATACGCCAGGTGCTGGGAGTAGCCTGCATAATAGTACATGTACCTGTATCCAGTATAGCGTTGAGCAGTGCAGGATCTTTGCTTTCTGAGGCAGACGCCAGTCTCACTGCAGCACCACTGATTAATGGCAGGAAAAGCTCCAGTACCGAAATATCAAATGCACAGGTAGTAACGGCCAGCAGTACATCGCTGGCATCAATACCAGGCTCCTTTTGCATACTTGTTAAGAGGTTCAGCGCAGCACGGTGTGGAATGTCCACGCCTTTAGGCAACCCGGTCGAACCGGAGGTATACAGTACATACATACTGTCTTCTCTGGACTGCTGCTGTTCTAAATTATTAATAGGATATTGTTCCAGCTCCTGCCAGATATCTTCTAAACAAATCGACTTAACAGGCAGCTGCTCATACAATTCCTGCTTGTTTCTTTCCGTCAACAGACTGGTAATACGGCTATTCTCTGCAATGTAGGCAACCCGGTCCACCGGGTAACCAGCATCCAGCGGCACATATGCCGCGCCAGCCTTCATTACCGCCAGCATAGCAATCAGCATGTGCGCAGAGCGATCTACCAGTATTCCAATACGATCGTTGGGCTGCAAGCCCACGCTCTTATGCAAATAATGAGCGAAGCGGTTCGCTGCTATATTCAGCTCATGGTAGTTAAACACGCCATCCCCCGTGATGAGTGCAATGGCTGTTGGGGTGCGAATTACCTGCGCTTCAATCAATGCATGTACCGTGGTCTGAGGAACTGGTGGAACCATCGTGTCATTCAAGGTATATAATAACAGGTTCCGCTCCTGTTCCGTCATATAATCAAGCCTGGACAGCGGCTCCCCGACACCCATCTCCACGCTTTTGATCAGGGTTTGCCAATGGTCTGCCATCCGGTGGATATATCCGGGGGTGAATAGCGCAGTATCATATTCAATGCTTAGCATCAGTATACCATTCAACTCACGGAAATTGAAGGTAAGATCAAACTTACTGGAAGTAGCAGGCAACGCATAACTTTCAAGCACAGCCCCATTAAAGGAGAAGTCGCTGGCCAGCGCAGTACGGTTGTTATGCAGTACGATCATCACATCAAACAATGCTGAACGGCTTAAATTTCTTGCCAGCTTCAGCTCTCCGACCAATTGATCAAACGGGTACTGCTGGTGCTCAAAAGACTGTAGCGTAGTATTCTTTACAGCTGCGAGCAGCATGTCAAAATTATCTTCTCCTGAAAAACGTGTACGCAAAGCAAGCGTATTGGCATAGAGCCCTACCTGCTCTTCAAGGTCACTGTAATCCCGCCCGGCAGTAACAGTACCAAGCACGATATCCTCCTGGCCCGTATAACGGTAGAACAAGGCATACAACGTAGCCTGCAATACCATGAACAAACTGGCTCCTGAACGATTGGCGGTATCAATTAACGTCTTATGCACACTACTGTCAACCTGCAGTGTGTACACATTACCCTTATAGGATTTTACAACAGGTCTTGAAAAATCAGTAGGTAACTCCAATACAGGTACTTCGCCACTGAACTGTTGCAACCAGTATTGATGGTGTACATTGCTGTCCTGGCCAGATAACAGTTCCTGCTGCCAGGCCGCAAAATCCCGGTAGTGCACCTCCAGTGGTGATAAAGGATTTTCCTTTCCCTGGCACAATGCATTGTAAACCGCCGCCAGCTCCTTCATCAGTATTTCCATAGAGCTGCCATCACTCACAATATGATGCATAACACATGCAAACACATGTTCATCAGCAGCGATAGTGATCAGGGCCACCCTGACAGGCAAACTGCTTTCCAGGTCAAATGGAGCAGCTATAAAGGCGGCTAACAGCTGTTCAGTTGTCTGACCGTTAATATGACCACATGTCGCATCATATTCCTGCAAAAAATCACTAATCCGCGGAGGATGCAGTATACGCTGCCGGGGTTCTCCATCTATCTCACTGAACACAGTGCGTAGGCTCTCATGTCTTGCCAGCAACAATTCAAAAGCCTTATAAAATGCGGTTTTATCCAGGTTTCCTTTTATAGTACCAGCCACCGGTATATGATAGGTAGCAACCCCTTCCGAAAACTGGTTGATAAACCATAACCTTCGTTGTGCATGTGATACAGCATAGTCCTCCTGCTGTGGCAGGCGACGTATCGTTTGCTGCATCACTTTTTCCTGCAGCTGAATCAAAAGGGCCTGTTTTTCTATAGTGGTGTTCCTGAAAATATCAGTGAGCCTGATATCTACCTGAAAATGTTTAGTTATACGTGATACCAGCTGTGTAGCTTTAATACTATTACCCCCCGAACGGAAAAAATCGTGGTGTATACCCAACCCATCCTGGTTCAGCAGGTTATTCCAGATCACCAGCAAATCCTCTTCCACTGCATTCCCGGGTGCTAAATAAGTCGTGTTGGCAACAGGTACTTTTTCATTGGTGCGGGGCAGTTTCACCAAATCTTTAGCAGTAACTCCTGCCAGTGTCTTTATAAAATTTTCCTTCTTCATCAGAATTTTTTTGCATAATCATGGCATGACATCACCTGCTCCGTCATTTTACATATGATGGACATGTACTGTCAGGGAAAAAATTACCTTACAGAGTGCTTTAGCCTCCGGATACATAAAATTGTACTTCCTGTAGGAATTAAATGGGTAACCAGGTATAGATATAATACCTGTTTTGGGTATAATTTAAGATTACAGGTTACATAACTGCTTTATTATGGTGTAAATAATTCCTTGTGCTTGCTTTCTCCTATTGAATTTTCAAACGTTCATTCCCGTTATCCATTTCGCTACTCTTCCGGTTCCTTGCTGGTTTACTTCCAAAATTATATGTGAATGAAACACGCAACTGGCGATAATCAACATAACGTGCTTCAGTGGCTTTAACATTAGCATAATCATACCGGTAAACAAACTTCATTGAGTTTAACAGGTCATATACGCTTAACTTAATATTCGCCTTTTTTTTGAGTATGCCTTTCTGGGCCCCTACCGTAAGATTATAGATGGCATCCATTTTATTAAAACCAAACAATTGGGGCGAATCATATTTAAACTGCATTTCAAACTTTAAGTTGGCAGGTGCTGTAAAAGTATGACTGGTACTGAAACCATAACCTGAAAGATGACGATCATAAGGTACCCCCAGATAGTTATCCGCTTTTGTCTGATCGATATAACAGTATGCGTTATTATAGGAACTCCACCATTTGGTAATAGTCACCGGGATATCCACTGATAACGACAGGTTATTCAGCACGTCCAGATTGGTTACTGAGAGTATATTGACATTGGTTCCCTCTTCTATTTCCTGAATGCTGACGAGTGGATTGGTAGTTCTCGCATAACTCAGAGTAATAGCATAATCTCCTTTCCAGATATCGGAAAAAGAATAGGTGTGCGTATATTCAGGTGTAAGGGAAGGGTTTCCCTGCAGGTAATAATACTGGTTGAAATAAATGAGTGTGGGATCCAGGTCCTGGTAGGAAGGCCTGCCTATCCGTTTATTCATAGCTAACTTCAGACTATGCTCACCGAACTTGCGGGCAGCGCTCAGACCGGGAAAATAATCCAGGTAATTATACGCTACTTTCAGTTTAGACGTCACAAAGTCAGCACTGGATGAAGTCCTTTCCAGGCGTACACCGGCAGACAAATCATATTTGCCCAAACGCTTTGAAAGATTCCCATATGCGGCCAGAATACTTTCATCGTAGGTAAAATGAGTATTAAAATCCGGGATATTTACAAACTGACCACCACTAAGAGAATCATATATGAGGTCATTCTTTTGTTTTATCCAGCCGCCCTTTACCCCCGCTTCCAGTGTAGTTGAAGTGTTAAACGGCAGCGTGTAATCAGCACGTAAAACATTGTTGGCTACAACAAAAGGTACGTTATTACGAAGCGCATTGGAAGGTTTTAACTCACTCCCATCAGACCGGCTATAATAATTATAACTAAAGCGGTCATCGAGGTTATTGAAACGGGAATACGTGTAATTGATCTCTAACTTATGCCCCAGACTGTCAAACCGCTTTGTATAATAAAAATTGTAGGCTGTATTAGTAAGATGTTTGATGTTCCTCGTTTTCGTTTCATAAATAGAGTCCGTTTTGGAACTCGGGCCACTTATGTGCGTAATATCATCAATGGTACGGTCACGGCGAAAGGCATTGATGTCAAAAGTAAAACCTATAGAACTGGTATGATCCAACTCAAAATCAAGCCCGGCTTTAGCTACATGATTATTGAACAGCGGCCGGAAATACATTTCCTGGTGAAAGTTTAGTGGACCATCAGCCTGTACGTTACGATCAAGTTTAAAGTCTACCGCCTTACGCATCCGGTTGTAACTATATGAGCCAAAGAAGTTAAAACGGCCCATTCTGGCATTGGCCAGGAAAGAGCCGGTCAGATTAGGATAAATACCCTGGTTGTAACCTGCAGTAGCAGAACCATTAATACCGGCCTTTGTATTCTTTTTTGTAATGATGTTTATAATACCTCCGCGTCCCGCAGCGTCGTAGCCTGCGGTAGGGTTCGAGACGACTTCTATTCTCGATATACTTCCTCCTGGCATATTTTGCAGGAATGCTGCCAGCTCACCGGCAGGCAGAGGACTTATCTTGCCATCAACCATTACTGTCACACCGGCCTTTCCATTCAGCCGCATCTGCCCATTATCCGTAGCAGACAGGCCAGGTACCTGTTGCAAAAGCTCATTGGCAGTACTACTGGCACCCAGCACACTGTTACTTACATTCAAGATGAGTTTATTATTACCTTTCTCTATAAACTGCTGCTTGCCCAATACCGTGACAGTATTCAGGTTCTTCTTATCACCCTGCATATAAATCGTTCCCAGGACCAGCACCTCACTTTTATCCTGCAACTGCATTGGCTTGCTGCGATAAGGTTTGTAACCCAGGTAAGTAATTTCAAGGTAGTAATTCCCCGGTTTAATATCCTGTAATATAAAATGGCCAATAGAATCAGTGCGGGTAGCGCTGACAAAACCTGCGCCAGCTGCTTTCAACAAACGTACTGTACCAAATGAAATAGGACTACCTGAAACGCTATCTGACATAGTGCCTGAAATCCCGGATTGAGCTTTCAAAAATAATGGTGTACAAAGCAATAACATTAACAGCAATTGCCTGACTGTAAGCAATCCTGATTGTGTGCTGTATAACTTTGAAAACCAGTAATATGAGTTTCTCATTCTCAGTGAAAATGTAGCCGGAGGGCTTTTAAAAAACATAGGACTCAATAATTAAAAACAAATTGTGTTAAAAAATGAATCTACATCCGGCTAACAATCGGGTATGCAGACATAAATGGTTAATAGTATCTCTCACACATGGATTAACATAATTTACTAATTGGGTTTTCTAACAGTTGTAACACTATTAAGCAAAAAAAATGAAACAATAACTTGCTCTCATAATGGTAACAGATATTCTGTTGTATTAATAAATTACATCACGATTTGGTTATTTTGACTTCCTTAAGACTCAAATTAAACATTTTTTTTAAATCCGACACTACCAACCATAATTTAATTGTTTGCATAAATATTGTTAGTGAGCCCCACAAAATTTAATCATTAATCTTCCAATAGTACCCCCGCCTGTTTTTTCATCCCCAGGTGATAATAATAACTTCCTACTGCAATATCAAATATTGCCATACCCATAGGATTAAACATGATTACATCCGACGGCATTATGTGTTGCAACAGATTGTCACAGATGACGGATGTAAGTGTGACTGTATCCTTTTCTTCCAGTCCTGCTTCCCTGTGCATATTTTCAATATCTGTATTCTCGCGGCACACCTCTTCCCAATCATCTACTATCATCAGCTGCACCCACTTCCTGTAAGCCGCAGTATAATCGCGTAATGATACATTTAATTGCAACGACCCGGGTTTAGGTGGCAGGTTTACATATGGCTTTTTGGATACTGTACAGGTCATGAAAATGTCTGCATCTTCATAAGCTTTTTCCCAGCTGTCAACAACAGTTACCTGCCCCTGCAGGGCATCAGGAATCCTGCGCTCATCTACTCCTTTCAGATCAAAGATGCGGATATTCAGCTGTCTGTCACCAGCCACGGCAGCCAGCATTTGAAGGTGCAACTGCCCAATGGGACCAAACCCGGTTATTCCAACACGAAACGCCTGCTGTGACGAACGCTGTTGCAGGTAAGCATCCAACAATACACCTGATACCGCAGCCGTACGTATACCACTTATCAGTGCTGTATTACAAACACATAATGGAAGACCGGTATCTGCCTCATTAAGAATTGTAACCGCATGCGCTCTCATCAGACCTTTTTCAATGTTACCCGGAAAGCTGGCAATCCATTTAATGCCTGCCATAGAAATATCACCACCTACATAGGCGGGCATAGCTATTATGCGGTTCGCCATATCACGGTAACGCAGGTATGGCTTGATAGGCTGCGCCACATTCTTCTCTTTTAAAATATGCAGGGTGTTGCGGATAACGGAAAGCTGTTCATGCCAGTTAATACCAAGGTATTCCAGCGCCTTCCTGTTCAGGTATAACATAATAAAAGTTTACTAAAGTTTGATTAACGGTTTAACGGGTAAGTTTTACATAACAATTCCAGAGCGAATACCCCATATAGCCATTATAAGGCCGGCTTATCCTATCCAGCAATGAATTATAACGTTGAAATTTTTCAAGGTGATACCGAAAGCGGGTACCCTCATCTGCAATAATCTTATCAAATTCCTTTACTGCAAAATCATATAATTCCAGGTCATATGCATTCGTGGCTTGTATCAGTTCAAGTGCGCGCTTTGAAATCTGGTGTTTCGCCGGTTTATTACGGATCGTATTCAGTTTTGTGTAAAATGGATAGTTCCATCCAAAATACTGCTTCATTAACAACAGGGTTTCGTCAAACCGTTCTGTGATACCAAATATTCTGTAATGGTGCAGCAGGTTATATTTGGCAGTTTCTAGCATTTGGCGGTTACATTTTTCACCACCTTTGGTGCGTATGCCTGAAATCTGACGTGTCTGAATATTATCCAGCTCCGCACTCAGGCCACTATTCACGAAATCTTCCAACTTCATTTTGTTAGCCATGAGTATGTTATGCAGATAGTGGTCCTTCAACTTCAGGATGTAGTAATAGTAGGAAATAATCCTTTCTACTGGGTCGCGCAGCAGTGTAACATAAGTGTAGTTTTCATACCCTTCATGTATCCCAAAGCTTGTATGCCCCTGCAGTAGTTTCATTTTATTGCGCTGCTGCGCAGGGATAGTGCCGAACTCCTTCAGTGCTTCATCTGTATTGCCCGACCGCTCCCTTACATAAAAAAAGAACTGATCGTTCCTGGAATAACGGCTGCTCATTACCGACACCAACGTAGTGCCGCCACTGCGCGGTACATGTGTAAAAATAATAGGGTAATTATCGAAGGTCTTTGCCATATCCAATCTTTTTAACAAACAGTTTGTTTTGCATCTACTGGTAATGACAGAGTGTGACTGCCGGGTATTGGTTCCCAACCAGTGCGCTCCAGGAACTGGCTGAAAGGTTTATTTTTTGCGGTAGGTATAAAGTCAGCTTCCAATGTATACAAACCGTTGGCTGCAGCATATGCCTGCAGGTGCTCCAGCACGATATCCTCCACTCCCCTGCCCAGTACACGGCAACTTAACAACCACGTATCTATAAGTAAACGGCCATTGTGGGCCCCGGCCAGTAATAAGCCTACAGTCCCATAGTTGCCAAAGCGGTCTTCAACCTTTATAATACGCTGTATACCATTGTTATCTTTCATATATTCCAGTACGCCGGCGCTGCTAAGCTGCTTACCATTCAGGTTGAACTGATTGGTGCGCAGCGTGAGTTGTACAGCACGTTCTACATCTACTTCTGCAAGGGGATCCATATATACGCGTATGTTCATCGACTGCATGAACGCTGCTATAGACCTGCTTTCTTCCTGCGCTGATTTCCGCTCTTTTTCTGCCTTGTACATATTATTACGCTCACGGTCTTCAGCAGTTATATGCAGGCGGTCAAAAGCCCAGTTATGATACAGGAAACCCGGTATTCCAGCAGCATCTCCGGGCAATGGCAGCGCCAACAGATCGGGATATGCAGCTGATACCTGTTCTATCTCAAACATGCTGTCATCCAGGAAAATAAAACTGTCTGCTGACAGGTTAAGCTCCCTGGCAAGGCTGCCGATATTCAAGGCTTTATGCTCCCAGTTGATGCGGTGTGCAGCTATATGTGAGCGGTTCAATACCATATCAGGATGGGTATCAAAAACCTCCCATACATCCGCCTCATTATTTTTGCTTGCAATGGCAAGCAGGAAACCCTCTTCATATTTTTTCAGCAAGAACCGCTGCAATTCTTTAAAATTTTCATCTATCTCTACCCCGCGTGCGTCAGTCTCTCCGCATATACCTTTCCATAAAGTATTATCACAGTCAAATACTATCACCTTGTATGGCGTAGCCTTGCAGGCTCGTACCTTCCTGGCCAGTAGGGTACCCAATGCAGCATAGTATTCTGTAGAGAAAGGTATGTGTCCAACTTCGTCCGACCTGGTATCAAACACTTCCTCTACGGCATACAGGCTGGCCGCTTCCTCCATATCAACCAGGTAACAACCGGTTTTATTTGCGAAAAAGGTTAATAACGTGTTGTTCGCCAACTCCAGTGCTGCCGCTACTTCCGGCGCATATCCTGCTGCAGGTGATAGGGGTGCCAGTCCTACCAGGCAGGTCACAAACATATGCTCCCGGCTATAATTAAACGCTTTCTTTAATTCTTCAGCTGCCTGTTCCAACAGGGTAACCTGCTCTTCCGCTGACCAATCACGCACATCCCGGATCCAGTCTTCCACACGCAAAAGCAGCACATTGATGCCATCGGCATTATAAAGCAAACTGTCTGTATTATATAGCTGCTGAAAAACCTGGTTATAGGGTGCAAAATTGATCTGCAATCCCATTTCAAGCTCCTGGCTCCAGTATTGCATATACTCCTCCAGCGGTTCTGCCACAAATGTTGAACAGATATTAACAGGCGCCACAGCAGTTGAAACATTCCAAGAGAAATAATCTGCCAGCAGTTTTGCAGGGTCGGCAAGCACACTTTCCAGCAGCACCACGTAGCGGTCCAGGAAAGTTTCCATGCGGGCCGGTGTAAACAATTTACTATTGTAGGAAAAATATAACTCCAGGGTATCTGCAACAGGATGTATATCCAGCTTAAAATCCAGCACGGCATGTACTTCATCCTGTCTGCCTGGCAAATATGGACGGATGCGAACCTGCGTACCATCAAGTGTGCCGCCAGCAGTAACGCCCTGCCCCGACATTCCACTCTCTGAATGAAAGTTCACCATTGTATCGAAAAACGGGTTATGCGACATATCACGCTCGTGTATACAATGTTCTACCATCAGGTCAAACGGATAATCCTGGTGCTGGTAAGCCTGCATGAGTACTGCATGTGTCTCGCGCACATAATCTTCCAGACGGGTTCCCATATCAGTTTTCAGACGAATAGGCAGGAAATTGATGAACACACCCAACATATTTTCCAGATCTACATGGCTGCGGCCTGATACAAGCGATCCCAGTACCACTTCCTCCTTGCCTGTATAATGTGCCAGCAACATACCATATAATGCAAACAGCAGGTTGTTGAGCGTCGTATTATGTGCCTGTGCCATCTTTTTCAGGTGCATGGTGCTATCTGCAGAAAGCGTACGCTGTATGTAAGCACCACTGAAGGATAAAACTGCAGGCCGCTCAAAATCCGCCGGAAAATCCAATGACGGTATATGATGTTTATATAGCTGCTGCCAGTATGCTGCATGCATTTCATATATCCCATTATGCCAGGCTGCGTAATCTTTATACTGCAGGCGTAAAGGAGGCAGGGGCTGCCCTTCACCGGCTTCATATAAACGATAGAAATATAATAGTTCGCGGGCCAGCAATCCTCTCGACCATCCATCACTTACTATATGATGTATATTGAACATAAACAGATACTGCTCTTCCTCCAGGCGCAAAAGCATGGCCCTCAGCAAAGGGCCCTTTTCGAGGTCAAAAGGTGTGCACGTATCTGTTGCCATCCATTCTTTTACCAGTTCTGCCGCATTGTTAATACTCCGCAGATCTTTTTCCTGCATGACAAAACCACTGGCATCAGCTGGCAATATAAGCTGCATAGGGTGACCGTCTTTCGTTACGAATACCGTCCGCAGGTTCTCATGTCTTTCAACCAGCGTTTCCAGCGCACAGCGAAAAGCAACTGTATCGACCGGCCCTTCAAGTAATGTGGCACTTGGTACATTATAAGCGGCAGCACCATCTTCGAACTGGCTCATTATCCATAGCCGCTTTTGTGCGTGGGACAACTCATATAGCCCCCTGGCTTCCAGCGGTATAATATGCTGGAATTGCTGGGTAATGGCATTTTGCACCAACACTGCCAGCTGCGCGATAGTAGGGTGGGCAAATATCCTGCTTATCTCAATTTTAACATTGAATTGTTTGTGGATATGCGTAGCCAGTTGTATGGCTTTCAGACTATGTCCGCCCATATCAAAAAAGTCATCATCCACACCTATCCTGGGATTCCCCAGCAATGTTTGCCAAAGGACAGCCATTTGAGCTTCTGTCTCATTCCGGGGCGCTACATAGGCGCTATCATCAATAAGTTGCACCGGCGGCAAAACAGCCTTATTAAGCTTACCATTGGCTGTAAGCGGCAACTCTTTCACCTGTATAAAATAACTGGGTATAAAAGCCTCTGGTAACGAAGCAGACAGGAAACTGCGCAGATCCTGCGCGGCTGGTGATCCATTACTTTCATAATATGCCGCCAGCTCTTTTCCAAATGCTTCATTGTCTATTGCTATCACCGCCACCCGTCTTACTGCAGGGTATAGTGCCAGCGCAGACTGCACCTCATTCAGCTCTACACGGTAACCGCGAATTTTCACCTGGTCATCTATACGACCGGTGAAAAGAATATTACCTTCTGCCGTCCAGTAGGCCTGGTCACCTGTACGGTATATGCGCTGGCCGGTAGATGGATGTACGGCAAACTTTTCAGCCGTCAGCACATCGCGGTTCAGGTATCCTTTTGCAAGGCCCACACCTGCCACACACAACTCACCCGCAATACCCGGTGGCACACTGTGACCTTGCTCATCGAGTATATAAATATAACTATTTGCAACAGGGCGACCGATCACCGGCTGAACGGCATATGCCTGCAACTGCCTGGTATCTATTAACGTAGCAACGGTGCCTATGGTAGTTTCTGTAGGACCGTAATGATTTGCCAGCGCTATATCGGGCTTAATCCGCACAATTTCTTCCAGATCGCGTACCCGGATAGGTTCACCACCTGTCAATACCAGCCTCAATTTACTGCCGGCGAGTAACTGCGCATTGGAAGCATGTGTAATAACATGAAACAGTGAAGGGGTTGTTTTGATAAAAGTAATCCCTTGTGCTGCTATGTACTGCACCAGCGCATCCGGCTGTTTTACCATGCTTTCAGGTACCAGATGCAGATGACCGCCGGTCAGCAGCGTGCCCCATATACTGGTATAGCCCAGGTCAAACGCAAATGAAGATAGCAACACGCCACTATCTTGTTCCTCCAGGCCGAAGGTGCTTTTTAACCAGCACACATAGTTCACCAGGGAACGGTCTGTTATCTGCACACCTTTGGGTTTACCTGTAGTACCAGAGGTATATATCACATAGGCTATAGATTCCGGTGTACGCTTCCCATTTAAAACAGTAAGCCCGGATTGTTGCCATGAAGCATCTTCCAGGTAAAGCATATCACCGGTGTAACCAGCAGCATGATGCACCAGCGACCGCTGAGTAAGCAGCAATGCGGCATTACTGTCTTCCAGCACAAACCGCAGGCGCTTTTCAGGATTGGCAGGATCTAGCGGTACATAGGCCGCTCCTGCTTTAAGAATAGCCAATATACCAATAACCATATGTTCGCGCTCTTCACACATCAATGCCACCAGGCTACCAGGCATTATTTTCTTTTCATTTACAAGATAGGCAGCCAATGCATTTACCTTCGCCTGCAAATCGGCATAGGTAAGAGTTGTACTACCAGCTGTCACAACAGGAGCCTGCCCATACAGACCCGCCTGTTTATCAAAAAGTTCATCTATAGTAAGGTCTCCATCTTCAAAAATGGTTTGGACATCATTGAACTGCTGCATGATCAGCTGCAATTCATCATCCCCCAGCAACTGCATGGATGAAGGTGTAACAGCCGGGTTACCGAGGCACTGTTCCAGTATGCAGATATACATACTAGCCAGCAACTGTATACTTTTTTCGCTGAATGCACGCTGATTATAACAGAAAACCAGCCGCCATTCATCCGCTTCCCGCACACAACGCAATTGTATTTTTGTGGCTTCCGGTGATGCCTGGCGCTGAAGTATTTCAATAGTATCCGCATCAGCCACACTCATTCCCCTGAAACGCAGCGGCATGTCCTGGTATTCAAAAATATATGGTAGTGGAGAAGGATTCCCATGCGGCATATAATAAACCTTATGCTCATCGTTTGCCTGTAATATGCTGATATAAGCATTCAGCGATGCATGGAAAGGCGTTACAGGTGTTAATGAAATAGCCACTGGCAGGCACCTGGAAAGCAGCCCCAACGTTTGATTCAGCTCTGCAAAATCACGACCAGTATTTATATGCCCTGTTACGGCTTCCTGGCAGCCGCTAAAGCGCCACAACATCCAGTGCCAGCAAAGTCCCATGGCAGCTTCCAGCCGCTCCTGGTCAAAAGCTGCCAACTGCGTTCTAAGCGGTATGGTTACTTGATATGTAGCCTGTACATATCCCTCCTGTTGCTGTGGATCCCTGTCAAAAGGTAATAACGGCAATTGCTTTTCCGCCGCTTTATTATTCCAATAGGCCAATCCTTCAACTTTCTCTTCTGCGTCCTGCAACTGATGCTGCCATTCGGAGAACTGAAGATAAGGAAGCACATCTGTATCAGCTGATAAATGTTCCTGGCCGACAGTCAGGTAACCCAAAATTAGTTGATCGGCTAATATTGAAACGCTGCAATAGTCTGCACAAATTGCAGGGATGGTTACCGCAATAATAGTAGTATTCTGCGATGCCGCCGCAACATCAATTCGTATCAGTGGTCCCTGTTCAAGATCAAACACCTGCTGCGATGCAGTTGTCAGCAATAACTGCTGCGCGTTAGGAGTACCATCTGTATTATGCTCTTCATAAATAAACCCGGCAGTATCATTTACAATCTGCACAGGCCATTCCGTGCCCGGCAATTTGACATAAACAGTGCGGAACACAGTATCCTGCTCAATAACTTTTTGTACGGCCATTTTCAGCCTTTGTCTGTTGAAACTGCCTGCTATACGCAAAGCTAACTGGGCATGAGGTAAAGGCCGGTACTGCTGTGACTGAAATACTTGCTGCTGCTGAGGAGACAAGCGATAACCAGAAAAGACGTCCATAATATTTCCGTTTGAATACTTCTTTAGTGGATAAGGAGTTAACTCTTAGTGGTTACAAGAATTTTCATTTGTATACTATGACTATTCATACTAATTGCATGGCGGCAAATTAATAAAGATTATTAAGCAGAAAAATTCCATATGGAATAAATTAATCCATTCAGCATATAATCCGGCAGATAAATAAACATAACAGACTTTTCACTATTCTGTTTAAGATAATTTAGTCCAATTAGAATAGTAATAATTATTTACTCATTGTACATTTGAGCGTACAGCAATGCAGTTAATCTACCCAGCCACCCTCATTAATCAACTCAGTCCGTTATTTATGAAATGTTCAGATCTTAACCTCATATTTAAGAAATTTTTAGTGACCCTGTTTCTTTACCTGGTACCGGTAATTATTTTTTCGGCTATCCTCATTGCTATAAAATATTTTCTACCGGGGGTAACAAAAAACACCCCTCTGTCTACAACACAAACAATTTTATCAAAAGAGTAAATACCACTCACTTTGATCTATTCTTAAAAATAAACCAATGGACATATTCAACCTTGTCATCCGGAATCTTGCCAGCTGGGGACTTATGGCAATTTACCTGAGCCTTGGCATCCTCGAGTTTGCACTTGGCCTGTATACAGGACGGTGGAAAAAAAACGACCGCTACCTGGACCTTTCATCCTTTATAATTGGCTATCTGCTAAGATTTCTAAAAATCAATTTCTTCCTGCTATTTTTATTACCGCTCGTGATACCCCAATATAAAAGCGCTTTTTCATGGGTATCCCTCGGCTGGGCAGTACTGATCATCATCATTGCAGATGATTTTACACAGTACTGGTTTCACCGGTTGCATCATGAAATCCCCTGGCTGTGGAAGTTTCATCGTGCACATCACTCTGCCTCCTATATGGGCATGGCCATGGCTAACCGCAATAACCTGGTGCAAAGCCTGCTATTTCCTAACCTGTATATCACAGCTACACTTACCTTCCTGGGCATGGGCCCCGCCTCGCTGATTGTGGGCACCATACGCGGTGTTATCACATATCTTGCGCATTCCAGCATTCGCTGGGATATGCCCCTGTATCGCTATCGTATACTGCATCCTTTCACTTGGGTACTTGAACGCACCATATCACTGCCTGCCACACATCATGCTCACCATGCTGCACATGATCGCGATGGAATTGGTCATTATAACGGCAATTATGGCAATATGCTGCTCATCTGGGATGTGATATTCGGCACTGCCAAAATAACCCGCAAATTCCCCCAGGAATACGGCCTGGAAGATCATGACGAATCCTGGTCCTCCCAATTCTTTTTCCCCTTCGTTAAATCCCAAAAACCGGGTAGTGACCTGTCATAATTAGTCTATTACATTTTAACCGTTCATGCGATGTTATTCAATTCCTTTGAGTACCTGCTGTTTCTGCCACTGGTAATTGTTATGTATTACCTGTTGCCAGCCGCTTACCGCTGGGTACTACTGTTGGGGGCCTCCTGCTATTTTTATATGGTATATAAACCAGTGTTCATCCTTATTATTTTCTTTATCATACTGGTTGACTATCGCGCTGCTATCATGATAGACCGGTCCACGGGGCACAGGCGAAAGCTGTACCTGGTAATCAGTATTCTTTCCAACATAGGAATACTGATGTATTTTAAATACTTCAACTTCATCATCGAAAATATAAATCTTGTCCGCCAAACAGCCGGCTGGAAGCCCTACTCTTTCATGGAGATACTGCTGCCCCTGGGCCTCTCCTTTCACACCTTTCAGGCCATGAGTTACACGATTGAAGTGTATCGTGGTCACTTCAAACCTGAACGTCATCTGGGCTATTATGCACTATATGTCATGTACTTTCCCCAGATGGTTGCAGGGCCTATTGAAAGACCACAACATCTGATCGGGCAACTACGCACCGACCACCCCTACAACCGTCAAAATATCGTTGATGGCCTAAAACTGGTAATGTATGGTCTTTTCAAAAAGGTAGTGATTGCAGATAATATTTCGCGTATCGTGGATGAGTATTATGGCGTAGCAACTGACCATTACAACTCAGCAATAGCTATTTTCCTTTTTACTATCCAGATCTACTGCGATTTCTCAGGATATTCCGACATTGCCATCGGCTCTTCCAGATGCCTCGGTATTGACATAATGAAGAACTTCAACTTTCCCCTGTTTGCTGGCTCCATGTCATCGTTCTGGCGGAACTGGCACATCTCTCTTACCACCTGGTTCCGCGACTATGTATATATCCCAATGGGAGGCAGCGAAGTATCCGGGTTCCGGAAAAACCTGAATCGTTTCATTGTGTTCTGTATATCAGGATTATGGCATGGTGCACAATGGACATTTGTTCTATGGGGAGGCATTCATGGCTTATTGCTTATTATTGAAGACAAACTGCATCTGCGTAACAGACATACCAGGCTTACCACCATTACCACGTTTATACTGATATCATTGACCTTCGTATTATTCCGCGCTCCGGATCTGCACATAGCTGCAGTTACATTTACCAACCTCCTTTCGCCGGCCATTATAATTACCCCGGCATATGCATGGTGGATTGCACTTGTCACAGGCTTTTTGCTCTTCGAATACAAAATACGAAATACAGGTTTCGTGGCTTTCGTCAATACCAAACTGCCGGAACAGCGCAAATATTACTATTACACGTTGATGCTGGGCATTTATTTCCTGGGTAATTGGAATGCATACCAATTTATTTATTTCCAATTTTAATATTCCGTCACATATGAGAATGTCATTATTACAGAAGACAACCTGGTTCTTACTCCCCTGTCTTGCCTTTGTACCACTCTACTTCTGGCTTATCAGCCGCTCGGGAAATATTTACCTGCGAAAGGAGCAACTCCTTGAAAAACACATCAGCCAGGTCAATTGCCTGGTAATGGGTTCATCCCATGTACTACATGGCGTAAATCCTGAATACCTGCCATCCGGCGCCTTTAACATGGGTAATCTCAGCCAGGACCTTGGCACTGATATCCGTATAGTGAAAAGATACCTCAACGATATGAAAAATCTGCATACCGTAGCTTTTGATATTGATTACCTGACCACTTTCTATAGCATGACAGACCGGGAGAATAAATGGCGGGACTATTACTATAATTACTTCATGAACCTGGATTATACAACCTCTTACAACCAGCTGCGCGCATCTTTACATCTGCTGGAACCTGGCGTGGTACAATATACCCTGCAGGGCATCCTGCTTAAAATGATGCACCAGCGTACGGAATTTATCATGCCAATGAATACATGGGGATATTCACAACGCACTTTTTCAAAAAACATTAATGAGAGGACCGGAAAAAAAAGAGCTGCAGCACACTCAAAACTTTATTCAAAAGCCTTTTATGATCAAAACCTGCAAATATTCAGGGAAACCCTGGCCATGCTTCATAACCGCCATATACGGGTAATATTGTTCTCTACGCCGGTTACTGACTTTTACGCCAGTAACCTGGATCCCCGGCTTGTAAATCTACAGGAGGAGTTCATTCATGAAGTACAACAACAGTATGCACTGGAATATGGGAACTTTACCCACGACAAACGTTTTAACCTGCAGGACTTTTCAGACAACGACCATTTAAATAACCAGGGAGCTGTTAAATTCAGCAAAATATTATGCAATGAACTATTTAACCACCCCAAAAGCGGACCTCCGGCCATAGCTATGAAACGATAGCCTCATTTACAATATTTCCATACTCGAACCTGATGACCCTGTCTGCGTGTTTGAAATAAGCATCATCATGTGTTACGGCAATCACTGTTTTACCTTTTTCTCTGAATCTTGGCACCAGCTGCTCATAAAAAAACTTTCTGAAATGCGGATCCTGGTCTGCAGCCCATTCATCCAGGACCAGTACCTGCCGGTCTTCCAGCATGGCAAATATCAACGCCATCCGCTTGGCCTGGCCCTTAGAGAACCGGCGGCGGGCCGCAGCGTCCAACGTATCATCGACCACACTATCCAGCTCCATTACAGCTAGTAGTTGCTTATAGATGTCATTACCAACCAGGGAATAATTCTCATAATTCTCCGAAAAAAGATGATGATCTGAATAAATAGCGGATATATGATTTCTGTAGTATTGGGAAGTATTCTGCACCTCCCTCCCGTTAAGAAATATTTTACCGCTGGCAGGTGTGTAAATACCCGTGAGTATGTTTATAAATGTACTTTTACCACTACCATTGCCACCTATAATAAAAACCACCTCTCCCCCTTCCAGAGAAAAGTTGAGGTGCTGCAATGCATACCGGTCGCCACCTTCGACAGTATCATATTTGTAACTAATATTTTTGAATGAAAGCGATTTTACCTGCCCATGTCCTTCCATTGCTCCCAATGATGGCACAGTTGCTGACAATGCCTCCAGCTCTTCCATAAATTTGTTGATACGTTTGTTGGCTGTCACAGCCTTGGTAAAAAATGTTTGCATGCTCATTAAGGAATTAATAGGCCCTCTCAGGAATAACAGAATAATTACAAAAGCACTTACTTCCTGCCGGTTCAACATTTTCAGGTAAGGCAATACAAATATCACACAGCCAATTACCAGGTAGAAACCATACTGGCTCACCAGGTTAATAAATGTCAGATACCCAGATACAAAGGATTCTGTATCTCTTACCGAGGCACGGTTGGGAAAGAAAAACTTCTCATTAAAATTAGTGCGTCTTACCAGGCTCAGTTTAAACTCTTTAAACCCTTTGATAAAATCTTCCAGTAACTTAAAATACGCGTCGTTCTCTTTACGCAATTGATGCGCACTCCGGGCAACTTTCCTGTTTACCATTAAAAACACTGAAATCATAACTGCTATCAGCAATACAACGAAGATCATAGAAGGGATGGACACCCAAAAGAAATACACCACGCATATAAGCAATGTAAAAAAGATGGAAATACCCGTAGTAACAAGACCCGGCAGGAACACCAGCATACGCATATCCTCAACAGCACCATAAATCCGGGGTGAACCTATCTGCTCTAGCTGCTGCAGGCTGATGGACTGAAATCGCTCCATTATCCGCAGCTCATTTTCATAAATAAGATGGTTGGCAAATAGAATGATCTTCTTATGAAAATACACGTTCATCAAAAAAGACACCACTACTATCGCAAAAAAAATAAGGCCCGGGTCCGAAGTATTAACAACCTGCCTGCCAGACACTACGCCATTCATAATGACCAGAATACTCATCGAAAAAATAGTATTCGGAATATAGAAGATCAACAATAAAAATACCTGCTTTGCTGTAATCTTGAACATCTTATTGGAATTCATGGGCTGTGTGCCCTGTTTATGTTTTACAGGTTAATAGTTTGTTTTACCTGCAGTGAATTGCCCAAATACATGTGAGCCAGCACTGGCCGGCACCACAGCAGGCGGCATTAAACTATGGCAGGTAAAACAGGAGCAGACAGCCAGTAATAATATAAAGCATAAAGCGGCCAGACGGGTTAATCGTAACATTGGAAATAAATACAGCTATTATTCTTCTTTTTTAAAGTTCCGTAACTCCGGGTATACACGTTCTACCCTGCGCTGCAAGGCGTCGAATTCGATCCCGAATCCGATCGGGTTGGCAATCCACTCTTTGGTGAGACGGGCTACTTCATCTTCAATTAATTTGTAATCACCCGTTTGCCGCGCAATAATGTTCAGACGGCAGGCACGTTCCAATGCGACCATATACATGATGGCTGTTTCTACATTCTGCCCGCAGGTAAGCGCACCATGGTTCGCCAGTATAACAGCACTTTTGCCACCTAATGCCTGCGCCAGCTTTTGTGCATCTTCGGCTTCATTTACAGGACCATTATATTCCCGGTACAGGGCATGGTTATCGAAGAACATACAGCAATTCTGGTCCAGTGGCAGAATAGGTGCATCAAGTGCAGCGAAGACAGTGTTCCACGGTGAATGGGTATGCACAATACAGTGTATGTGCGGATACATTTTATGAATGGTAGCATGAATACAAAAACCCGCCACATTCACCGGATGGTCACCTTCCAGTACAGCACCTTCCTCATTAACCATAATTAAATTGTCAGGGGTTACTTCTTCTGCCAGCATACCAAATGGGTTTACCCAAAATGCATTCTCACGCCCCGGTACCTTCAGGCTGATATGCCCGCTGATGCCTCCTTCTTCAAGATTAAGAACAGCCATCATCCGATTGGCAATGGCCAGCTTATATTTCAAGGTTGCTTCATCAGTTTCACTCACTAATTTTTTCAGGTAATGGGCAGCAGTTTGTTTTCTTGAATTACTAATCTGTTTCTTGTCCACAATAGTGGCAGTGTCCTGCCGGGACGGATATTCATCTGTCATCGCGACCAGGATGCTGCGCTTGCCTTTATATGGATTACGACCGTGGGAATACAGCACATTGTCCAGCATTATAAGGTCACCGGCCTGCCACTCAAATGATAACTGGGCCCTGCTGTAAGCCGCCTTAATTTCAGCCAGGGTTTCTGTCTGAATACTGCTGCCATCACCGTAGTAAGCATTACGTGGCAGGTGCTCTTCTCCGTAATTCTCCAGGAGAAAATCTGTAATCTCTGGTCGCAGGTTACTGACATGAAAGAGATGGGCCTGGTTGAACCAAACCATTTCGCCGGATGAAGGATGTTTTAAAACTGACTGGGAACGCTGTTTTGTTCTCAAGCCACCAGCCTCTTTCCATTCCAGTTCTATCTGTTTCTGTTTAGCATATGCCGCTACCTTTTCTTTGTCTGATGTCTGGAAAAAATGCTCCCAGCTGATATCCAGTTCTTTACTGAAGTTGCGTACATACATCACCCGTTTCTCTTCAAATTCCCTGCGGGTCCGTTCACTGAGCAGCTTGTATACAGCACGGCTATCACAGATAGGTGTCTGACCACCTTCCGCTGCCGGTATATCGCAATAGAAAAAGATCCGTAATGGCCAATGGTTCGAGTAGGAATGCTCATTATGCTGCACTATATATTCTTCTTCAGGAAATTCTGTAGAAGTATATACTTTTTGCCCCACCTGGGTTCTCGGTGTAGAAGGCTCTGTGTAATCCAGCAGTTCGCTGCCCGACACCTGCTTCACGATCTCCGGGAAAACAGACTTTCCATCCAGCGGCTTAAACCCACGGAACAACAGGTTCCTGTTTTCCTCATAAGCAGCGTTCACTTTATCTATATTCGCACTGATCCATTTACCCAGGTCCAGGTCAGGATCTGCCGATTGAAATATAGTTAAACGGGTAAACTCATTACCTGTCTGGTTCTTTTCAACTTTCTGCATTGAATTAGCAGTAACTGTTTTCGGAACAGTATTTAAAAGCCCCTGCAGGCTGTTCTTTGCAATCGTCATGGACAATAATTTTTTATTTTTTCTGAAGGCTTTGCAGTTTCTTTAACAAGTTGTCTTTGACTGCTTTTTTAGATGTACTCAGGTAATGCTTATACCCGCTATTGAAAGTATCCAACTGTGCGACAGCCACTTCAGGATCCGCTATTACTGCTGCCAATAACTGTAAATATCCCTCTGCAATCAGCGTTATAATTTCTTTCCTGAACAGTTGTGACCTGTATTCGATCATACCAGACAAATTTCTGCCAGGACGGATAATCAGACTCAGGTCGAACTTAGCATTGACCTCACGTATGCCAATCGGGCTAGCTTTAATATTCAGTTCCTCTAAACCCGCCAGGTCATTCTCCCGCTCACTGTTCAGCACAAACCTTGCCTGGAAAACAGGGTTCACTCCCGGTATGCGTTCATAATCCAGGTGTGTCACCAGTTCTTCAAATGGCATATCCTGGTGCTCAAAATCCCTGAGCAGTTGCGTACTGGTTCTTTGTAAGAGCTGTACAAATGTTTCACCGGTATTGATGCTGGTTTTAATGGCCAGAGTGTTCACAAAAAAGCCGATTATGGATTCCAGGCTTTCATGACGTCGACCGGCAACAGAAGTACCCAATATCACCTCCTGCTGATGGCTGATATGATATAGTAAAACATTAAAAGCTGTAAACATCAGGGAATACAAGGTGCATTGACGGTTAAGTGCCAGCTGCTGAAGACCGGTGTATAAACTGTCGTCTACCATGAAGCTAAACACATCCCCATCTATACCCATAGCGGCAGAACGTGCCTGCGCAAAAGGCAGGTTTAATACTGGCAGTTCACCCGCCAGCCGTTGTTGCCAGTAACTGATCTCTTTTTGAAACGCCGGACTGCTGATATAATGCTGTTGCCATACGGCATAATCTTTATATTGTATAACCATTGGTGGTAGTGCTGGCAGTTTTCCCTGCTGCAGACCAGCATACAATGCTATCCATTCTTTGATAAATATCTCCATTGACCAGCCATCGCTGATAATATGATGCATAACTACCATCAACAGGTACCGGTTATCGGGGAATACCAAAATCTTCACCCTTACCAACAGCTGATCATCCATTGGAAAAGGTATACTGCTTTCAATCCTTACCAGCTGATCAATCTCTTCGCGGGCAGGCATATAGGCTACTTCCTGTATTTCGAAATCAGGATAACCTGCAGGCAGTATCTTTTGCTCAGGCAGCACCTCATCGTTTACCAGCACTGTTCTCAGACTTTCATGACGAGCGGTGAGCAACAGATAGGCATCTTTAAGCAAGGCTGTATTCAGAGGGCCTTCCAACAGCAACGCACCAGGAATATTGTAGGCCACAGTATTATCCGCCTGCTGGCAGGTAAGCCAAAGGCGACGCTGGTTAGTTGACAATACATAACCTGCTGCCAGCGGTGCTACCGGTATCACACTTTCATCAGCCTGCTGAGGACAGCTATCTATCAACTGCGCCAATTCACGGATGCTGGTATGATGAAACACATCTGCCACCTTAATGGAAGCAGACAATTCCCTGTTGATACGATTGACCAGCTTTACTGCCATGAGACTATGGCCGCCCATTTCAAAGAAGTTATCATCAATACCGATGGATGTGCGGTGTAACAATTCTTCCCATATTGAGGTGAGCAATTTTTCAGTTGGCGTTCCGGCCGTTATGTACTGCGTTGTTCCTGTTAATCCTAACCCTTCAGGCACCGGCAATTGCCTGCGATCAATCTTACCATTCGCAGTTAACGGCAGACTTTCAAGCTGTACATAATGAGCGGGCAACGAGTAAGAAGGCAGCCGCTGTGCCAGGAAGGTACGTAACGAAGTTTTGGATACCGCACTGTTACCTGTGAAGTAGCTCACCAGCTCCTTCTCTCCCACAGCATTACTCCGAGCTATCACTACTGCCGCATCAATATCTTCATGGCTTTGCATCACACTGGCTATTTCTCCAAGCTCAATGCGGTAACCTCGTATCTTCACCTGATCATCACTGCGGCCCATAAATACAATGTTGCCATCCGGCAGCCAGCGACCGAGATCACCGGTACGGTACATCCGCTCGCCTGGACAGAAAGGATTAGCTACAAATCGCTCTGCAGTCAATGCCTCACGGTGCAGGTAGCCCGGTGAAAGACCGTCGCCGCCAATACATATTTCCCCGGTAATACCAATGCCGGTTAACTGGAACTGTGGGTCTATGATGCAGAAAAATGAATTGCAGAAAGGAGTCCCCAGTGGAATCACACCATCATTTTCCGTTAATGATACCCGGTTGATTAACTTACCAATAGTAGTTTCAGATGGACCATAGTGGTTATATACCTGGCAGCCTGCATGATTGTTGTATAAAAGGGTTAGCACATCCCCAGTCAACTGCTCGCCGCCGAAAACAAGGCATTTCTGTGGCGCAAACAAGGGACCGCCGGCAGGTTGTAGTGCTTTCCAGTGAGACGGTACAATCTTAATACAATCTACCGGTGTTGCAAACAACTCTTCTCCACTCATCAATGTTTGTGTCGAATATATATACAGTGTACCTCCTATCAGCAATGATGTATAAATAACCGTATTACCCAGGTCTGCCGCAATGGTAGAGACAAGGCCAAATGTACGGCATTCAGCGATGTTGGTGCGTGCCAGTATGCCGTAAGCGTAATCTGCCAATGCTCCGTGGGTAATCATTACTCCCTTGGGTTGTCCGGTAGAACCTGAAGTATAAATCACATAAGCCAGGTCTGCTGGCATTGCTGCCATTACAGGATCTTCGTCCGGCATTTCCATGACTGCTGCACTATCATCCAGGTATACCGCCGCCACGTTAAAAGTATCAACCATCGTACGGTACCTGCTTTGGGTCACAATCACCTGCACACCACTATCCTGCAAGAGGTATTGAATACGTGCTTCTGGAAATTCAGGATCAATGGGCACATAGGCACTACCGGCTTTCAGGATACCAAGTATAGCCACCATCATATCAATAGAACGGTCTGCCAGTATACCGGTAAGCATGCCGGCACCTGCCTGGTGATGCTCTTGTAAATAATGTGCCAGTTGATTGGCCCTTTTGTTCAGCGCTGCATAAGTAAGGGTTTGTCCTTCATGCACCAGCGCTATCTGATCAGGCATTTTCCGGATCTGTGCCTCAAACATGGATACCACTGTCGCACGCCGGTCGAAGGATACATGACTGCTGCTAAATGTATTGAGCAACCTGTCTTCTTCAGCTTCAGTCAGATATGGCAGCATATTAATGGGACTATCCGGGCGGCTGGTTACTGTATGCAGCAATTGTTCCAGGTGAGTGGCCATGCGTTCAATCGTGGATGGATCGAACAGGTCTGTATTATATTTTATGTTTACAGTAAGCGAGGCACCGCTTTCAATAAATGCAAAGGTTATATCGAACTTACTAACCTCAAGGCTATTACTTTCGTAGCCCTGTATATCCAGGCCATGCATTGACGGAATGTGACGCAGAGAGGATTGATCATGCTGCAACATGACCATTACATCAAACAGTACATTGCGGCTTACATCCCGCTGCAGATCCAATTGATCCACCAGCTCATCAAAAGGATAGGCCTGGTGCTCAAATGCAGCCAGTGTCACTTCCCGCACATGATCCAACAATGTTGTATAAGAATCTCCTCCTGAGAACCGGATCCTAAGGGCAAGCGTGTTTACATAGAAACCAATCTGGTCCAGCAGGTCAGCATGCCCCCTGCCCGCAACCGGTGTACCGGTTATAATATCTTCCTGCTGCGTATAACGATGCAGCAGCACATTTACCAAACCCTGCAAGCCCATAAACATGGTAGCACCCTGCTGTTGGCACAATGTACGCAGTTGCTCCACTGCATGTTCAGGGAACTGATGGGTAACTACACCACTCTTATAGGTGCGTACAGCAGAACGAACATGATCGGTAGGCAACTCCAGAACCGGTAATTCTCCTTCAAGTTGCAGCAGCCAGTAAACCTGGTCAGCAGCCAGAATTCCATCCTCCAGCTGCGCCTGTTGCCAGCATGCATAATCCTTATACTGGATAGCAAGTGGTAAAAGACTGTGTGGTATGCCCTGTACATGATGATTATATATCAGCAACAGCTCGCGTATGAGTATTTCCATTGACCAGCCATCGCTGATGATATGGTGTACAGTGTAAGCAAATACCCAACGGCTATCGCCCACCTGGTATAAACCGGCCCTCAATAAGGGTCCTTCAGCAAGGTTAAATGGTTGCGTTGCTCCGGCTTTTACCAGCGCTTCTACCCGTTGGTCCTGGTCTTTGGCAGTGCGCAGATCTGTATATTGAATACTGAACAGCTGCTGCGCTGCCGGCACAATATACTGGCGCAATTCGCCTTTCTCATTTTCCCGGAATACAGTGCGTAATATTTCATGCCGTTGTATCAACTCATTAAATGCAAAGTTTAATGAAGCCAGGTGCAGCTCACCTATAAATACATATACACCTGGTATATTATAAGCAACGTTACCATTTTCAAGCTGGCTTAGTAACCACAACCTGCGTTGTGATGACGACAACGGATAACTGCTTTGCAATATGGCCGGCAAAATGCTGCTATAGGTTGTTTTACGTGCGCTGGTGATCAGCACCGCCTGATCTTCTAATACAGGCGCTCCAAACAATTCTTTGAGCGGTATCTTTACTTCAAACACCTTGTATAGCTGGCTTGCCAGACGGGTAGCCCGCAAACTGTGTCCGCCCATTTCAAAGAAGTTGTCTTTTACACTGATATCACTGCGACCCAGTATTTCTTTCCATATAACTAACAGTTGCTCTTCCGTAGCATTGCGTGGAGCTACGTATTCACGGTCACTGGCCCTGCCACCACTTTGGGGTGAAGGCAATTTCTTTTTGTCAACCTTACCATTAGGTGTTAAAGGGAAACTGTCCAGCTGTACATAATAATCCGGCAGCATATAAGCGGGTAAGTGTTTACCCAGGTAAGCCCGGATTTCTATTGCATCCAGACCAGGTTCGCCGGTAAAATATGCCGCCAGTTCCTTTTCGCCGGAAGCCGTACTAAACACCACTAACAACGCTGATGATATACCAGGATATGCCTGCAATACATGTTCTATCTCTCCCGGTTCAATGCGGTAACCCCTGATTTTCACCTGGTCATCCCGGCGGCCAATAAACGCGATGCTACCATCAGGCAACCAGCGACCAAGGTCGCCGGTGCGATACACACGCTCACCCGAAACATAAGGATGATCTATAAATTTTTCGGCGGTGAGCTCCGTCCGGTTCAGGTATCCCAGCGCCAATCCATCACCTCCTACTATAATTTCACCTGTCACGCCTACTGGACATAATTGCAACAGCTCGTCCATAATATAGACGGTACTGTTATTAATAGGATATCCCAGAGGAATATCTGACATGGAAGATTGTATGTTATACGTAAGAGAGAAAGTCGTATTCTCCGTAGGACCGTAACCATTTATTACCTGCATACCGGGATAATGCCTGCGCAGGCGATTAATATGCAGTGCCGACAGCTTATCTCCCCCGGCAATGATAGTTTTTAGTCCTGCAAATATGTTGATGTCTTTGTCAATTAACTGATGTAACCAGCCGGCAGTAAACCACATGATGTCTACCTTATTTCCTGCAATGACCTGTGTCATCAGTTGCTCATCCAGCAGGGAATCCTGACTGCACAATACCAGCTTGCCACCGTTGAGCAGCATGCCCCAGTATTCAAAAGTAGTAGCGTCAAAAGAAACAGCGCCGGTGGAGAGAAGCGCTTCCTGCCCGGTAAGCGCTACATACCCACAGGACCTGACAAGCCTTACAATATTGCGGTGGCTCACCATTACACCTTTGGGTGTTCCCGTAGAACCGGATGTATACATGATATAGGCAAGACTGTCAGGTGTCTGCATGCACACAGGACTGAAAGTACTGTAGCAACCAATAGTGGCCTGGAACTGCGTCAGCTCATCAGCAGTGATCATCACCCTGCAATTGGTATCAGACAACATAAAAGCAATGCGGTCTTCAGGATATACCGGATCAATGGGTACATAAGCCCCACCTGCCTTCAATATACCTAATATAGTGATGATGAGCCATTCACTACGCTCCTGCTTAATGCCGATAAGATCACCAGGTTGTACCTGGTGCTGCTCCTGTAAGAAATTGGCAAAGCGGTTCGACAGTTCATCCAGCTCTTTATAACTATAAGCAGTAGCTCCAAAGACCAAAGCAATTCTTTGTGGTTGAATGATTACCTGTTCTGCAAACAAAGCAGGCAATGTTTTGTCTGCCGGATAATCAACCCTGGTGTCGTTAAATTGCCGCAGTAATACCTGCTCTTCCTGTTTTGTTAAATAATTGATCTTCTTTACCGGCATAGTTGGCGACTCCAGCATAGCCGCCAACAGCTGTACAAAATGCGAGGCAAGCCGCTCAATAGTAGCTGCATTGAAAATATCTGTGCAGTAATCAACTACCATGTTCATGCCGACATTGGTCGGCTCAAATATGAAACTCAGATCAAACTTACTGATGGTAGTGCGTTTGCCGTTGTACCCCTGTATCGTGATACCGTTTATACTCGTATTGTTCAGTTTCGGTGTAAGCTCTCCATCCTGTAGCTGCACCATAACGTCAAAAAGCGGGTTGCGGCTCATATCGCGCTGCAGTTGCAGGTCATCCACCAATTCGTCAAAAGGATAGGCCTGGTGCTCATAAGCCTGTAATGTAACATCACGTATTATATCCAGCAGCTCACGGTAACTGTTGTCTCCTGATAAGCGCGTACGCAATGTCAGTGTGTTCACATAAAAACCAATCTGATTTTCCAGGTCACTGTGTTCACGTCCGGCTACCGGCGTACCAACAATGATATCTTCCTGTTTTGTATACCGGTATAACAGCGCATTCACCGCAGCAGTAATACCCATAAACAGTGTGCTGTTGGCCGCCTGCACCAGCAATGCCAGCTGTAGGCTCAGATCCGCATCCAGCTGCCGGTGCACCTGGGCGCCTTTATATGTTTTTACCGCTGGCCTCGGACGGTCACCGGCAAGCGCCAGTACCGGCAGCTCCCCGGCTAACTGCGATAACCAGTAAGCCCGTTGCTGCGCCAGTATACCGCTGGATAACTGTTCCTGCTGCCATACGGCATAATCTTTATACTGTATCGCTAATGGTGGCAGATCACCAGCAGTAGCAGGCTGATTATATACCTGCAATAGCTCGCGTATCAACACACCCAATGACCAGCCATCGCTGATAATATGATGCATCACAAACGCCAGTACCCACTCCTGGTCCGACACCTCAAATACACCGACACGCATCAGCGGACCCGTTGCCAATTCAAAACCGGCATTACAAAAGTTATCGATGATGGCAGGTAAACTGGCTACCTGGCCCCGGACATCTTTAAACAACACTTTAAAATCCTCCGACGCCAGCTGTACATACTGCCTTACTTCTCCCTCTTCATCACTGTTAAATACGGTGCGCAGTATTTCGTGCCGGACTATTACCGCATTAAATGCTGCTCCTAGCAATGCAGGTTGCAACCTTCCTTTAATGACATATACACCAGGCATGTTGTAAGCCGTATTACTTTCCTCAAACTGGCTTAAAACCCAAAGGCGCCGCTGAGAGGACGATAAAACATAGTTTGGCCGTTCGGTTAATGGAGCAATGGCCGTATAGGTACCCTTCTGCGAATGATCAACCAATGTAGCCTGTTCTTCCAGTATCGCGTTTGCAAACAATTCCTTCAACGCCAGCTTAACACCAAAATCTTTAAATATACGACTGACCAGTCGGGTAACTTTAAGG
>NZ_MTKN01000316.1 GCF_001975825.1 [Flexibacter] sp. ATCC 35208 | reverse complement strand
ATTTTTCTAAAATACAATTATTTGGGTTAGAAGGACTTTCACTTCTTATTGGTCGCTTAATCATTACTGTTATAGTTGGTTATTCATTAATGGGTGATTTTAGCTCTAAACTTAAAAATATCCTGGCTTTTTCAATTCTCTTTATCTATCTGTTTTTAGCTTACAGCGGTATCGAAGCCTATCAGGATGTTCGCCTTCCCGGAGTTTTACAGCGAATAGCAATTGTATATTTTGTAGTTTCTCTTTTATATTTAAAAACCAGCAAAAAAACACAAATCATAACCGGTGCAGTTTTATTATTAGGGTATTGGGCAGCAATGACATTAATACCTGTTCCCGGAATTGGAGCTCCAAATCTGGAAAAAGGAACTAATCTTGCTTCATGGGTTGACAGTATATTACTAAAAGGACATATGTACCGCG
>NZ_MTKN01000315.1 GCF_001975825.1 [Flexibacter] sp. ATCC 35208 | reverse complement strand
AATACCCTGTTTAAAGCCTTGCCCCCCTGCACGGCTTTTTCCTATTTCACTAGAGTAGTAGTTTTCGTTATGCATCTCTCCCCTTTGTTCCTTACCCTACAAATAATACTGAATGTTTATTTTATTTTTTCAACATCCTTACTCGCTCTGTTCGAGAGCTCTTTACCAAATATTCAATCTAATGATAAAATTGACCAAATTAATATTTTCGTCCATAACTGTATCAAAAAGTACACTAAAGAAAAAATAGCACTCTCACGATTAAGTAAACGCGAGCTTTTTTCTTCTATCTACTTACTATTTAAGGTTAATAGTTTAGTAACAAGATTTAAAAATTCGACTTAAATTCATTAATAAATGGAGAGGTTTATATGAAATTAAAAGACAAAGTAGCAATCATAACTGGTGGTGCAAGTGGAATTGG
>NZ_MTKN01000314.1 GCF_001975825.1 [Flexibacter] sp. ATCC 35208 | reverse complement strand
GCGAAACAATTTTCGGCGTAAAGATCCGTGTGAAATCGTTCTCTATAAGAAATTCACTAAAGCTCTGAACGAGTGTAGATTTCACTTTAAAAATCGCTGCGGTTCGCTCATGCCTTAATGATATTACTCGCTCATTAAGTAGTTGATCTAAGCCAACTTGTAACTTCTTTTTATTTATTTCAAATGGAAGTGGCTCTGCACCGTTTATTACTTTCACTTCATGAGCAAGTACTTCAACACCCAATTCTGTTTTCGATGTCTCGACTATCTCACCGATTACATGGACAACACTTTCTACATCAACTTTATATCCGGCCAATTCATTTTCTAATACACATTGAATTACTCCTGTTCTGTCCCGTAATAATAAAAAACTAACATTTCCAAGGTGCCGAATTTTTTTTACCCATCCTTGAAGTAATACA
>NZ_MTKN01000313.1 GCF_001975825.1 [Flexibacter] sp. ATCC 35208 | reverse complement strand
CCTTTCGTCACTCCACCCAAAACGCTCTGCTAATCGATTCGCCTTTTGAAGCATATCACCTGTTCCAAACGGTGACCAATGATCTGTAATGCTATCATTGCCTAATGAAACCTTAACACCTTTTTTATCTAATAACGGAATTGGGATTACTTGTTTACCAATTGGCACTGTTGAAGTAATATCAATATTTACATTTGCGAGTCTTTCTGCCACTTCTTCAGCCTCTTTATCAGTAACACCACCAAGTCCAAGTGCATGACTAATCGTTACACGGCCTTGCCATCCTGCTTCTTCTGTTAAACTTGCCAATCTCTTCATCGTAAACGTTCCAAGATTATTCGCATCGTGCAAATGAATATCAACATCCGCATTAAATTCGACTGCAATATCCATAATTGTATGTAATGACTTTTCAATGTCATTAT
>NZ_MTKN01000312.1 GCF_001975825.1 [Flexibacter] sp. ATCC 35208 | reverse complement strand
GTCAATTCCTTTGAGTTTCAGCCTTGCGGCCGTACTCCCCAGGCGGAGTGCTTAATGCGTTAACTTCAGCACTAAAGGGCGGAAACCCTCTAACACTTAGCACTCATCGTTTACGGCGTGGACTACCAGGGTATCTAATCCTGTTTGCTCCCCACGCTTTCGCGCCTCAGTGTCAGTTACAGACCAGAAAGTCGCCTTCGCCACTGGTGTTCCTCCATATCTCTACGCATTTCACCGCTACACATGGAATTCCACTTTCCTCTTCTGCACTCAAGTCTCCCAGTTTCCAATGACCCTCCACGGTTGAGCCGTGGGCTTTCACATCAGACTTAAGAAACCACCTGCGCGCGCTTTACGCCCAATAATTCCGGATAACGCTTGCCACCTACGTATTACCGCGGCTGCTGGCACGTAGTTAGCCGTGGC
>NZ_MTKN01000311.1 GCF_001975825.1 [Flexibacter] sp. ATCC 35208 | reverse complement strand
AGATTGTAGTATAACTTTTCCAATATGCAACTGATTGCGTTACCGTAATGGTAATAAAAGATCTTGAAAATCTGATGGTGATTTTGCTAAGTGTGTTCACCTCTTCCCATTCCGAACAGAGAAGTTAAGCCCCTTATGGCCGATGGTACTGCACCACAATGCGGGAGAGTAGGTAGCTGCCATATTTATTAGAAAGCTCCGGAGCTTCCAGTTCCGGAGTTTTTTTATCCTCTTTAAGGTAGGTCTTTATAGCGAAGTTGATCTTCAAAAAACTTCAAAATAAATTTGACAGAAACGGAATTTTCACTACCTTTGCAACCCCAACGCAAACGACGGGAAACAAGCTAAGATGTAGGAACCGCAAGGGTTCACGCGGATCGGATCCGCAACATCAACAATTTCTTAGAAATAAGAAAAAGCTCTTTGA
>NZ_MTKN01000310.1 GCF_001975825.1 [Flexibacter] sp. ATCC 35208 | reverse complement strand
GTTGTTTCCTTCTTTTAATTCTCTATGGGGGGTTAGCTCAGTTGGCTAGAGCATCTGCCTTGCACGCAGAGGGTCATCGGTTCGACTCCGATATCCTCCACCTCACTTAATACACAGGTATTAGGTTAATAAAATTTAAAGTATTGGAAAGATGTTAGGCTGTAAGAGCCACACGGACGGATCCGTAACATCGAAGTCATTCTGAAGAAGAGTCCGCAAAAACGGACTCTTTTTTTATCTCTGTCCGGATCAAAAAAAGAGAATAAAATCTCGAAATAAATTTGGAAGAAACGGAAAAATGGCTACCTTTGCAACCCCAACGCAAACAGTGCGAAACAAAAAGTTCTTAAAAAGATAATAACAAGCTAAGATGTAGTAACCGCAAGGGTTCACGCGGATCGGATCTGCAACATCAACAATTTCTTAG
>NZ_MTKN01000309.1 GCF_001975825.1 [Flexibacter] sp. ATCC 35208 | reverse complement strand
AAACAGCCTGAAGGATTTAAAAGATAATATTTTAGGAAAGTTAAAAAAAAAACTGCGACAGAAAGACAAACCCCGTTTTGCCCTGATGGCAAAACCGGTTTTTCCTTTTTTATTTTTTTTTTCCCTGTTCCAGCTTTGCCTGGACAAAAAAAGCATGTAGTACTTCTGTCGAAACCCCATGTAGCAATACCCTGAAGGCACCCCCCGCCATAGGCAAGGGTATCATGGGGTGCTTATTGTTCAATGCTGTCAGCTTCTCCGGACAATCCATAATGGTAGCTGCATAAATCCCGATCACCTCATCCAGCTGTAATGAATTTGTAGCCCGCCAGAAATCTGCATCTGTCAGGAAAAACTGATAGACCGGCGTAAATATTTCTATCGCCGTACCCAGGTCTATAAAATTCGTCCACTTGTCCCTGAAGGTGG
>NZ_MTKN01000308.1 GCF_001975825.1 [Flexibacter] sp. ATCC 35208 | reverse complement strand
GCTCTTCCGATCTTTTCTAAAAATTCTCCAGAAATCAGTTCATACTCTAATTGAATTTTCACACCAGCTTCTGAACCACCTCCGCCTACCCCTTTGTAAGAAGATGCATATTGAGCTGGAAGCTGAAAGGCTGTTGAATCTAGTATACGGATACGTGTAAAACGGTTAGATAAAGGAGTCATTGGAGAAAACTTCTTTATCTAACCGTTTTACANNTGTAAAACGGTTAGATAAAGAAGTTTTCTCCAATGACTCCTTTATCTAACCGTTTTACACGTATCCGTATACTAGATTCAACAGCCTTTCAGCTTCCAGCTCAATATGCATCTTCTTACAAAGGGGTAGGCGGAGGTGGTTCAGAAGCTGGTGTGAAAATTCAATTAGAGTATGAACTGATTTCTGGAGAATTTTTAGAAAAGATCGGAAGAGC
>NZ_MTKN01000307.1 GCF_001975825.1 [Flexibacter] sp. ATCC 35208 | reverse complement strand
GGATAAAAACAGCACCTTCTAATTTCGTTTTTCCGTCTTCATCTACTTTTAAGAGCTGTACATTTCCTTTTACTTGATCGTTTTTCACTTCAAACGTAAGTGTTTGATTATGCTCTTTTACTTCAAATGGATACTTTGTTTGATTTAATAAGTAACCTTCTAATCCTTTCGTTTCCTGGAAGTAATACTTTCCAAACGGAAGAGAATGTACTTTCGCAATCCCTTCTTGATCTGTTGTTACTTTTGTGACTGCCTTTCCTTCTGGCGTAAATACTGTAAATTCAACGCCTGGGAGAATCTTGCCTGTATCACTAATCTTTTTAATTTCAATATTTCCTTTGATCTGTACATTTTTCATTTCTACAACAGCAACTTCACCTGTTTTTACTTCAAAAGGCTTTGGTGTAGCGTCTAACACATATCCAACAGGTGCTT
>NZ_MTKN01000033.1 GCF_001975825.1 [Flexibacter] sp. ATCC 35208 | reverse complement strand
ACATAGAATACACGCTCTTTTCTATTTCGGTAAATATACTGTAAAGGTAGCCCCCTTACCCAGTTCGCCCTCGGCTTGTATCAACCCATGGTGGTTTTCTGCAATTTTCTTACAGAGCGCCAGGCCGATACCCGTACCTGCATATGTCTTTTTATCATTGAGGCGCTGGAAAATGGTGAAGATGCGATTGGAAAATTGTTGTTCGAACCCTATGCCATTGTCCTGGAAGATCAGTTTGATATAAGATTGATCTTTAGATAATTCTTCAGGAAGTTCATCAAAGGATACACCAGCTACGCTGATTTTTATAAACGGATCTTTGTCACAGAATTTCAGGGAATTGCCGATCAGGTTCGTAAATAATTGCTGTATTTGTAAAGGGATTCCACGTACAACTGGTAATGCATCTGATTGTACCAGGGCGCCCTTTTGTTCTATCAATAATTCGAAGTCAGTTAGGGTATTTTTCAAAATAGCCTGGAGGTCGGTATTCACAAAACGGGCTGCCGGATTAGAAAGACGGGAATAGTCCAGCACGTCTTTGATAAGTGCCGTCATTCGGGTAGCAGATGACTGGATCTTTTCGAAGTAATGATTGGCCTGGGTACCACTGTCTTTCATACTCTTTTGCAGCAATTCGGAGAAGGTCCTGATTTTTCGCAGAGGTTCCTGCAGGTCATGACTCGCGATATATGCAAATTGTTCTAGCTCATTATTTTTTCTTAACAATTCGGCAGTTCGCTCATCAACTTTTTGTTCAAGGTCCTGGGCACTTTGCTGCAATATTTCCACAGCGTGGCGGTGCAGCCTCGTGATCCTGATCTGTGCACGTACCCTCGCTAATAATTCTTTCGCTGAAAACGGTTTGACGAGATAATCATCTGCACCAATATCGTAACCTGCTATTTTAGCTTCCTCACCTGCTCTGGCCGAAAGCAGGATAACGGGAATACCAGATGTGTCGGGATCACCTTTCAGGTGATGCAACAATGCCACTCCGTCCATTTCGGGCATCATCACATCGCTGATCACAAGCTCAGGTACCTGTTGACGAATACGTTCAAGCGCAAGTTTCCCATTAGCTGCCGTATCCACTATATAATAATGGTGGAGAAGGCGCTGAAGGTAGTCCCGCATATCACCATTGTCATCAACAACAAGGATAACCGGTTTATCCTCTTCAGCGTCTACATTCGGATCTAACTCCGCCAGACCTAAGCCGGGGTCCAGCTGAGCGGCTTCCTGGGCAAAATTCTCAGGCAACAACGAGAAATAATCATTGTTATCATGCATCGAAACCTGATCTTCTGGCAGGTGCGCCATACCCAATGGAATACTGACGGTGAAAGTAGTACCTATACCCAGTTCACTCTCCACAGTGATATTTCCCTCATGGAGCAGCACCAGTTCTTTCACTAATGACAGGCCAATACCGGTTCCTTCAAAAGAACGGCCACCACTCTGCTTCACTCTATGGAAACGTTCGAACATATGTGGCAGTTCCTCATCTGGTATACCGATACCCGTATCTTTTACTTTCAGAATAGCATGGCCATCATCCTCATATAAGACAACAGAAATAGTGCCCTTCAGGGTGTATTTAAAAGCATTCGAGAGCAGGTTGAGCACGATCTTCTCCCACATCTCTCTATCTATATATGCCGTTTCCTGTAGCACGCGGCAATCCACTTCCAGTTGCATACCGGCATGCTCGATTGCTGAACGGAAACTACCAGCCAGGTCCATTGTTACATTTGCAAGATCGACAGGGCAATACTGCGCCTGTGCTTTTTTAGCTTCAATGCGACTAAAGTCAAGGAGGGTGTTTACCAGTTTCAGGAGCCGATTGGCGTTCCTATGCATTGTCTCCAGGTCGGCTTGCTGTTTCGTCGAAAATACAGAAGTGTTACCAGCCAGCAATTCTTCCAGGGGACCCAGCATAAGGGTAAGCGGCGTTCGGAATTCGTGACTGATGTTATTGAAAAAGGCTGTTTTGGCTCTGTCGATTTCTATGAGTGCTTCGGCTCTTTTGCGGGCTTCTTCGTATGCGTACACATTCGAAAGACCACTTCCAATCTGGTCGGCTATGAGTTGAAAAAAGCTGCTGTACTTTTCATCCAGCTGCCGATGTGGATTCAGACCGACGATCAGCAGTACAGATACGGCTGACTGACCAGCATTCATCGGAATGACCAAAGCATTGTCCGGCGAGCGGCCCCATGCACCTGAAGGTAAATTACCAAAACCATCTATCAGGCTGCTGATAACCAGTGTCTTATTGAAACTAATTGCCTCAGGCAATTTCCAGTAATCTGCGATCTCACTATCCAGCTTAATCTTTGCTGGCAGCACATTTTCATGAGAAGTACCCACCTGTGTGGCCATTCCGGTGTCCGTATTTACCTGGTAAATGCAGGTGAACGGGAAGTCGTGCAGGTTCTGTTTAAGTATATCGATGGTATGGGCAAAGACGGCCGAATCGGATTTAGTATCCATGATTATCTTGCCCAAATCTCTTAAAGTACGTAGTTGTCTTTCACCTGTAATGCGGAAGGTATCGTCTGTATTGGCACAAATTATCCCATTTGTACCACCATAATCACCGGGTATCGGACTATATGAAAAGGTGTAGTAAGTCTCTTCCGGATAGCCATTGCGCTCCATGATCAGCAGGAGTGCTTCGTCGTAAGTGCCGATATTCTTTTCCATGCAGGCTGTGGCCCGTGGTTCTACTGCATCCCAGATTTCCTTCCACACTTCGGCAGCAGGTGCACCTAACACATGGGGATGTTTACCTCCCAGGATCGACCTGTAAGGATCGTTGTAAAGATTGATCAGCTCCGGTCCCCACCAAACAAACATAGGTTGGCTGGATGTGAGGATGATGCGTATACAGGTTTTCAAACTTTGCGGCCAGGTTTCATAACGGCCTAATGGGGTTGAAGCCCAGTCATGGGAGCGAATTAATGCACCCATTTCCCCACCGCCAGTGAGGAATTCTGGGATTACAGTATTTGTCAGTTCCATATTATATGTAGAAATCAGGTATTATACCCTCTCAAAACTTGCTCCAATCTTTTTTCAAGGAGGGCCATACTGGGTGGTTTAACGATATAATCGGCAGCGCCCATATGTTTGGTTTCAACAATGTCGCGTTGTTCGGATGAAGTGGAATAGATAATCACAGGGACATTTTCTAACCTTGGAATCTTTCGGATTTCCTGCAGGCATTCCCTTCCGTTCATGCGCACCATATTCAGGTCGAGAAAGATAAAGTGTGGGGTGAACTTATCTTCTCTGTTCAACTTTGTCAGTGCGTCAATACCATCATTGGCAGTGATACAATGTATATTCTCATCGATGTTGCTCAATGCCAGGGAAAAGATCTCCTGGTCATCATCGTCATCGTCTATTAAGAAGCAAATGATCCTATCCTCCATATTGTGTCTAAGGTTACCCAATATACAGTTTTTAGATGTAGGTACATATCAAAAGTAATACCTAAATAAAAGCCCGGAACCATGGGCTCCGGGCTTATTTATATTAAGTTGTACCAGTGATTATTCTGGTTTATTTTCAGGTGTTGAAGCTGGTGCTGCAGATACCTGGGCAGGAGTGATAGGGCGTGATTCCCTTGGCTCTCTTGGCTGCTGCGGACGATCTTCTCTGGGTTCCCTAGGTTCTCTAGGTTCCCTTGGTGCACGGTCTTCCTTCGGTTCTTTATTACCAGAACCTGGCTTTTTCTTAGCTGATTTAGGCGCGAAGATGGCGATCATACGCTTACCTTCCATGGTAGGCATACCTTCCAGTGCACCTACTTCTGCCAATCTTTCTGCAAATTTCAAAAGTATCAGCTCTCCTCGTTCCTTGAACATGATTGCACGACCTTTGAACTGCACATATGTTTTTACTTTATTACCATCTTTGAGGAATTTCTCCGCATGTTTGGCTTTGAAGTCGAAGTCATGGTCGTCGGTATTAGGCGTAAAGCGAATTTCTTTTACTTCGCTTTTGTGCGCATTCGCCTTCATTTCCTTTTCCTTCTTCTTCTTTTCGTAAAGGAATTTATTATAGTCAATGATGCGGCAGACAGGTGGAGCGGCATTCGGAGATATTTCAACCAGGTCCAGTTGCTGTTCTTCGGCCATACGCAGGGCATCCTCCGTGCGGTATACGCCTACTTCAATGTTCTCTCCCACTAAACGCACTTCCGGAACGCGAATCATTCTGTTTGTGCGGTGTTCTTGTTGCTGTTCTCTACGGAAGTTGGGGGTTCTTCCACCCCTGTTAAAATTTGGTCTGGGTCCTTGCTGCATTAAAAAAAGTAAAATTTCAAATTAATAATTGTCTATAATGTTTAGAATGAGCCGGCACAGCTACTAATTGTTATTGCTTTAAATAATAGATATTAGCTATGAACCGACCTTTTTATGTTAATAGACTCTTACGCAATTAACGTACCCGAAAATACAAAAGTTCAATTAGTTAAAAATATATTTCTATAATTTTCAAAGTATCAACCCTCATTTTTGAGGGTTGATACAAAAACTTTTGTAACAGAGTCGTTTATTCGAAAGATTTTCTGTTTGTGACTTCTTCCTGGACCAGTGCGATGAATTGATCGATATCCATAGCTCCTAAGTCTCCCTTGGCCTGTCTGCGTACAGCTACCTTGTCTTCAGCGGCCTCTTTTTCGCCCAGTACCAGCATATAGGGAACCTTAGCAAGCTCGGTTTCTCTGATCTTTTTACCTATCTTCTCACTCCGGTCATCAATTTCTGCTCTAATTTCTGATTTTTTTAACAATTCTGCCACTTTTTCTGCATATGCCTGACTCTTATCACTAATTGGCAGGATTTTCACCTGCGTAGGTGTCAGCCACAGCGGGAATTTACCACCGCAATGTTCGATCAGTACGGCGATGAATCTTTCCAGTGAACCGAATGGCGCACGGTGGATCATTACAGGGCGGTGGCGTTGGTTATCTGCACCGATATATTCGAGTTCGAAACGCTCAGGCAGGTTGTAATCCACCTGGATGGTACCCAACTGCCATTTACGGCCCAGGGCATCCTTCACCATGAAGTCCAGTTTAGGACCATAGAACGCTGCTTCGTCGTATTCTGTTACTGTTCTCAGGCCTTTTTCTGCTGCTGCTTCAATGATCGCCTGTTCTGCCAGGTTCCAGTTTTCCTCTGTACCGATGTACTTGGTTCTGTCTGTCTGGTGACGCAGGGAGATCTGGGCTGTAAAATCAGTAAAGCTCAGACTATTGAATACATATAATACCAGGTCGATCACTTTCATGAACTCTTCCTTCACCTGGTCAGGACGGCAGAAGAGGTGCGCATCATCCTGAGTAAATCCACGTACACGGGTCAGACCATGGAGTTCACCATGCTGCTCGTAACGGTATACTGTACCAAATTCTGCAAAGCGTACCGGCAGGTCTTTATAGCTCTTAGGACTGGCTTTGTAAATTTCACAGTGGTGTGGACAGTTCATGGGTTTCAGCATGAACTCCTCGCCTTCCTCTGGTGTGTGGATGGTCTGGAAACTGTCTTTACCATATTTTTCATAGTGACCGGAAGTCTTATACAGGTTCACGTTACCGATGTGCGGCGTTACAACCGGTAAATATCCCAGGTCCAGCTGTGCTTTCTGCAGAAAAGCCTGGAGTCTTTCACGGAGCATGGCGCCTTTTGGCAGCCACAGTGGCAAACCTAAACCAACCTTTTCGGAGAAGGTGAACAGTTCCAGTTCCTTACCCAGTTTACGGTGGTCACGTTTCTTTGCTTCTTCCAGCAGGAACAGGTGTTCATCCAGTTCTTTCTGGTTAGGGAAAGTAACACCATAGATGCGGGTCAGCATCTTGTTCTTTTCATTACCTCTCCAATAGGCACCAGCAATATTTGTCAGCTTGATCGCTTTGATAAAACCGGTACTTGGAATGTGTGGGCCACGGCACAGATCAGTGAAATTACCTTGTGTATAGAAGGTAATTTTACCATCCTCCAGCTCGTTGATGGTCTCTATTTTATATTCATCACCTTTTTTGGTGAAGTAATCCAATGCTTCTACTTTGCTGACTTCCCTACGTTCATAAGCGTTGTTGGCTTTTGCCAGTTCAGCCATCTTTGCTTCTACCTTACGCAGATCTTCGTCGGAGATGGTACGGCCACCCAGGTCGATGTCGTAGTAAAAACCGCCTTCAAGTGCAGGGCCATAACCGAACTTTACGCCCGGATAGATTGATTCCAGCGCTTCTGCCATCAGGTGGGCGGAGGAGTGCCACATGGTAGACTTACCTTCCACATCAGACCAGGTCAGCAATTGCAGCGTACTGTCCGTCGTTATAGGGCGGGCGGCGTCTACCACCTGCCCGTTCACTTTAGCGGCTAATACTTTGCGTGCCAATCCCTCACTGATGGATTTGGCAATGTCCATTGCAGTTACTCCTGCTTCATACTGACGAACTGCGCCATCCGGTAATGTAATGTTGATCATACGATTGAGCTGTTAATCTTCAGCTATTAAGTTTTGCGTTTTTATGTTCCCAATGGGGTATATCTGTTTGATACACCGCGTTTGGGCTTGCGAAGTTAAGAAAATTGATGGGTTTTTCTACATCTGTTAAAAGATGGTTGACAGGACCTTCGGATTAACAGGGACGAAGGTAGCAGTGAGCACTGCATTTATACTTCCTGCTTAGTTAAATCTCAGACTATCCGTGACTTCTACACACCCCAGCATATCGTTTCCAAAATAAGGATTCGTCTTCTTACTGGAATTGCTCAGCCAATACCCACCGGCATCCTTCAGTGCCATCGGACAATACTGACGGTAAACGGTTTTCCCTTTCACACCTGTCACTTTAATCAAATCAAACAACAAACCAGACACCATATCAAATGCAGCTCTTTTCTCTTCAATAGCCTTCTCACTTACCAAACCACTTAACTCAGCACTCATGCTGGTCACCTGGTTCCTTACATTTGCCAGCCGGCCGGAATCCATTTGCAGGGAATTGAGCGGCAGACTGTCGAGGTGTTGTTTCAACTCGGCACTATACCGGTCTATATATGTGATGTTTGCCTGGGTCAGTCCTTCTGTCAGGGAATAGTAACTCTCCATGGCTAACTGTAATGAATCGTAAAAGACAGTGGCGTAAGGCGCCTGTAATGCCGTAGTATCCCCTTTTTCTCCGTTCTCCTGCCTGGTGGATGATTGACAGGCTGCTATGCTGATCAGTAATAATGCCGCTACTATGAACCTCATATATTATATGTATCTTTTTGCAAAGATAAGGAAACCATCGCTTTTGCCTGCGCCCGGCACAAAGGATCATTAAAAAGCACTAACTTTGCCCCTTTCAATTAATTTAGGCAATGCTAATAGCACTTCAGGACATTACTTTTGAGTTTGGCGCAAGGGCCATTGTAGAAAACGCCTCGTGGCATATCATTCCCGGCGACCGTGTAGGATTGATCGGGATGAATGGAACCGGGAAATCCACTATTTTACGTGTTATTAACGGGGAGTATTCCGTTTCAAAAGGTAGCGTCAACAAAGCTAAAAACCTCTCTCTTGGTTTCTTTAACCAGGATCTTCTGAGCTTCGAATCTGACGACTCCATCCTCGAAGTGGGTATGACCGCTTTTGAAGAAGCCATTAAATTGGAAAAAGACATCGAGCGCCTTACCCAGGAACTGGAAACTAACCAGTCCGAAGAGCTCCTGATCGAATTCAGTGATAAACTTCACCTCTTCGAAACCCTCGGCGGTTACGAAATGAAACACCGTTCTGCACAAGTACTGGAAGGTCTCGGTTTCAGCACTGCTGACCTGGAAAGACCTTACAACCAGTTTTCCGGAGGTTGGCGCATGCGCGTACTCCTGGCAAAACTGATCCTGCAGCAACCGGATGTACTCATGCTCGATGAGCCGACGAACCACCTTGACCTCCCTTCCATCGAATGGCTGGAAAAATACCTGCAAAGCTATAACGGCGCTGTGATCATCGTATCGCACGATCGTTTCTTCCTCGACAGAATGGTCAACAAGATTGTTGAGTTGTACCAGCAGCAGCTGCACCACTACTCAGGCAATTACGAAGACTACGAACAGGAAAAAGAACTGCGCCGCGAAATGCAGCAGCGTTCTTACGAAAATCAACAGGAATACATCCGCCAGCAGGAACGCTTTATCGAGCGATTCAAAGCCAAAGCTTCCAAGGCCGCACAGGCACAGAGTGCTATGAAACGCCTGGACAGACTGGATAGAGTAGAACAGGTAGATGGTGGTCCTTCCAAGATCAGAATCAACTTCACGATTGATAAAACACCGGGAAAGATTATCTGTACCCTGGAAGAAGTGACCAAGAAATATGGTAACCTTACCATCCTGGATCAGGCCAGCGCAATCATCAACCGTGGTGACAAGATCGCCCTGATTGGGGCAAACGGTAAGGGTAAATCTACCCTGCTCCGCGTAATCGCTGGTACGGAAGAAATGGAAGGCGAACGCATTCCCGGTCACAACGTAGTAGACAGCTTCTACGCACAGCACCAGCTGGAAAGTCTGAACATGGAGAGCGAAATCCTCGACGAACTGAAAAGCTGCGGTAGCGGTCGTACAGAAGTAGAGCTCCGCTCCCTCCTGGGTTGTTTCCTCTTCACCGGCGACGATGTATATAAGAAGATCCGCATCCTCTCCGGGGGTGAAAAAGCACGTGTGGCGCTGGCAAAAACAATCATCAGTCAGGCGAACTTCCTGCTGCTCGATGAGCCGACGAACCACCTGGACATGAACTCCGTACAGATGCTGATCGATGCACTCTCCAAATACGACGGTACCTATGTACTCGTTTCCCACGACCGTTATTTCGTAAGCCAGACGGCTAACAAAATATGGGAAATCGTGGATGGTGAGATCAAGGAATTCAGAGGCACCTATACTGAGTGGGAAGAGCATAAAAAACGCCAGGCAGAAGTAGCAAAACAACAGGCCGCAGCTGCTAAAGAACAGAAAAAAGAAGCGGCAGTACCTGCAGTAAAACAACAGGAACCAAGAGCGCCAATCGATAAGGATAAGAAAAAAGAACTCCAGAAACAGCAAAAGCAATTCCAGCAACTGGAAGAGCAACTGGCTAAGCTGAATTTAAAGAAAACCGACCTGGAAACGGAAATGAATAATCCGGACGTCTATGCCGACAAAGCCCGTTTTCAAAAGGTAGAAGCAGCATATGCTCAACTGGGCAAAGAATTGAAAAGCGCCACCGCAGAATACGAAAAGGCATTTGAAAAACTGATGGAGCTGGAAGGTTAATCCGCTCCATCAGTACACATCATCCTTAAATCAGCTTATGCAGCGAATACTCGTAGTCGAAGATGAAATAAAAGTAGCCAACGCCGTCAAAAAGGGCCTGGAGGAGAATGGCTTTGAGGTAGATGTAGCCTACGACGGCCGTATGGGTAAAAGCCTTGGCGCTTCCAATAATTATGACCTGGTGATCCTGGACCTTAACCTGCCCCATAGTAATGGTTATGAAGTATGCGAAGTGATCCGCCGCCGCAATAACCGTATCCCCATTATCATGCTGACTGCCCTGGGCGGTATGGAAGACAAGATGCAGGCCTTTGAGCTGGGGGCAGACGATTATCTCGTAAAGCCGTTCGATTTCCGGGAACTCCTCGCGCGCATCCGCGTATTCCTGAAAAGAGCTGGTAGCGAAGTACAACAGAACTCTCAATACAAGATCGTCATCGCCGACCTCGAAATAGACAGGGAAAAGAAAGAAGTGACCCGTAGTGGTAAAAAAATCCCCCTCACAGCCAAAGAATACCAATTGCTGGAATTCCTGGCCCTGCACAAAGGGAAGGTGATCTCCAAACTCGTCATTGCCGAAAAGGTATGGGATATTGACTTCGATACAGGTACCAATGTGATCGAAGTATACATGAACTTCCTTCGTAAAAAAATCGATAAGGATTTCGAAAATAAGCTGCTGCATACCAAAACTGGTATGGGATACTACCTTGCAGAAGAATAGTGAAGATCAAATATAAAATAGCACTCTCCTACTCTATTTCAGCCATCATATTGCTGAACACCTTTGCTATTCTCGCTTATTACTTTTCTTCACAATCCAGGCAGGCAGAGTACCTGGACCGCCTGGAATACCGCGCACGCTCTATCGCCAATGTAATCATTGAAGATAATACCGTGAAGGTAGACCTGCTGCGCAAACTGGATAAAACCACCTTCCAGGACCTCTATAAAGAAAGCATTCTTGTATATAACCTTAACTACGATCTGCTGTATTCTAATTTAAAGGATACAGCAATCCGTACTTCCCGTCCTTTACTGGATTATATTAAGAAGTATGGAGAGTATAGTCATGGCCGTGATAACGGTGAACTGGTCGGTGTATATTATACAGAGGGCGATGTATCGGTGATCGTACTGGTGTCTTCCTTTGATAAATATGGTTATCAGAACCTGCAGAACCTGAAGCGGATCCTGATAATTGAAATTGTCGTAGCCGTAATTCTATTAGTCATCATCGGCTATTTCTTTGCCCGTAAAATGGTACAACCCATTGATAAACTGGTAAAGCAGGTAAAGACCATCAATGCCAACAACCTGCAGGGGATCAGTGTAGAAGCCCGTGGCAAGGACGAGATTGCGCAGCTGGGTGCAAACTTCAACACCATGCTGCAACGCCTGAGCGATGCATTTGACCTGCAGAAGAGCTTTGTGAACAATGCCAGCCATGAACTGAGAACTCCCCTGGCATCTATCATCAGCCAGCTACAGGTAGCCCTCTCCAAAGACAGAACAAAAGAAGTATACGCCGATATCTTAGCCTCCGTACTGGAAGATGCAGAGAACCTCTCCGACCTGAGTAATGGTCTGCTACAACTGGCACAAAGTGAGCTCAACCAGCAGAAATTTATCTTCAGTGAAGTACGTATGGATGAGCTGCTGCTGGAAATGGGCAACCTCGTCAAACTAAAACATGTACCGGTAGCGGGTGAACCGCAAAGGGGCCCTAAGGTCGATATCAGCTTCCTGAAAGTACCCGACCAGGATACAGAGCTGGTAGTACAGGGTAATGAGAGCCTGCTGAAGGTATTATTCCTGAATCTGTTGGACAATGCCTTTAAATTTTCTACTGACAACACTGCAAGGGTTACAATCGATTTCTTCACACATAATATACAGATCCAGGTCAGAGATAATGGGATCGGTATAGCCCCGGAGGAACTCAACAAGGTATTTGAACCCTTTTATAGAGGAGCAAATGCCCATCAAACCCGCGGCCATGGCCTAGGACTCTCTATCTGTAAAAAGATCGTGCAACTGCACAAAGGTCATATTTCCGCTTCCTCCACCCCCGGGAAAGGCACGATTTTCACCGTTATCCTGCCCCACACCTGATTATTTTAATGAGTTTTTAATTGTGTTTAAAGCATTCTTTAAGTGAGAATGGGGAATTTTGCTATTATTCTAAAGAACGACATGAAGTGCAATTTTCTTTTCTCCCTTTTACTTTCCTCAGGATTTTTCCTGGGGGGCTGCAAACATCCGCAGCTGGAAGGCGGGGCGACTAAAAAGACCTTTGTACTGAGTGATACGATGTTGAAGACAATTCGGATAGATACTGCCAGTATAGAGCCCGTGCAGATGGAATTACATTTTTCAGGAAAAGTGGCTGGTAAGATCAATAAGCAGAAAGATATAGAGATCCTTGTAGATTATTCTTCCCAGCACCTTGATGATGTAAAAGAAGGCTATAAAGCTGAAATTGTTACTGCAGCGCTACCCGACAAGATCTTCTACGGAATTGTAGATGCCGTCGATTCTTCTTCTAATGCAATTCAGTTAAGTATAAAACTGGATGATATGAACAAACTACTGAAGCCAGAGATGTTCACGAAAGTCATTTTACATTACAGCGAAGGAGATGATATGGTAGCCGTGCCAGAAAATGCCGTGATCGCAGATCATTGCAGGAATTATGTACTGGTGTTTAAGGATAAGTATAATATCCAGCTAAGAGAGGTGGAGACTTATACAACGTCAGGAGAAACAACATATATCAGCAAAGGACTGGATGCAGGAGAGAATGTGATATTAGATCACCAGCAGCTGATCTATGATGCATTAAGCGAGAATTAAGTTTTAGTTCGCATATAGGTTGATAGAATGGACATGCAAACGCAGCTCTTTCAGATGTAAAATTTGTCTGAACTGTTTTCATGCTCAATTACTCCGCCCCGCCGCAGAAGAAACAACGCGGGGCGGTTTTTCTTTTAAGTATTCATATCCTTTAGAAATAGCAATTAGATTAAAAAAACTCGCTTCTCCTTTTGGCAGAAGCGGTTTTTTTTATGCACGCCTGCGGCACTTGAATGCCGGATTGTGTACCTATTCGTTCATCCTCGGACGTAATCGCTGTTTCGCCTTATTAAATACCATCTGCCCCTTATCCGCTCCTTTCCTCATTTCCTGCTGCACTTCTGGTTCCAGGTGATACACTGACTGACATGCTGAGCTACAACATCCATCATACTTTGCCGCACACTCCTCACATTGTATAAACAGCAAATGGCAACCATCATTTTTACAATTCGTATGCGAATCGCATGGCTTTCCACACTGGTGACAACTGCTGATAATTTCATCTGTAATACGCTCCCCTAACCTATCGTCAAATACAAAGTTCTTTCCTTTGAATTTGAGTGGCAATCCCTGCTCCTTTGCCTTGTTCGTATATTCAATGATGCCCCCTTCCAGGTGGAATACATTCTTAAACCCATGATGCAGCATATAAGCCGATGCTTTTTCGCAACGGATACCACCAGTACAATACATCACGATGTTTGCATCTTTATTTTCCTTCAGCATATCAACTGCCATCGGCAATTGCTCTCTAAAGGTATCAGATGGCACCTCGATCGCATTCTGAAAATGCCCCACTTCAAACTCGTAGTGGTTGCGCATATCTACCACAATGGTATTCGGGTCGTCAGTAAGTTCATTGAATTCCCTGGCTTTCAGGTATTTACCTTTATTTTCCATGGAAAAGGATGGGTCGTCGATACCATCTGCCACGATCTTCTCGCGCACTTTGATCTTTAGTACCCAGAAGGATTTGCCATCATCATCTACTGCTACGTTCAAACGTATGCCATTGAGGAAATGATACCCATACAGGCGATTCCTGAATTCCTCAAAGTGATGCTCCGGAATACTGATCTGGGCATTGATGCCCTCTGATGCCACGTAAATCCGTCCAAATACCTTCAGCTCATCGAGCTTGAGGTACAAGTCATCACGAAATGCCTGTGGATCTTCAATCTTTGCGTACTGGTAAAACGAGACGGTGACGCGACGAAATGTCTCTGCTGCCAGCTTTACTTTTAGTTCAGCTGCAGAAATACGGTTGTGTAGTGCCATTTTTTTAGTAGAAATTTTAAGAACACTTGCCTTGTGAGCAAAATTTCTACGATTCCCTTTGTGGGTTTCGTAACCCCTGACCTAATTTCAGGAGCTGCAAAGGTAACAATCTACTTTTAAATTTTCACGCCTCCCAGACTGTAGGTTCTGAGGACCACTCATATAGAAGGGATGACATGTAATAAGCTGCACTACTGATAATCAATACATAACCTGTAAAACCGACCGTTAAATACTCCTGTAAACCTACCCAGTCATAGATTTCTGCAAAGTAGGCGAACGTAGCAAGTACTACACCCAGGATGAATGCGAATAATGCAATTCTCTTCATAAGGGGACATTTTAATTCACACGAACATGTTATAAAAGTCCAGACTATTCTGGCTTGAATTTAGATTACAAATATTATAACATGCTACAAATACAAAAAGTTCAGGTTGCCGCAGACATATCTGAACCCGTATAACTATCTGATTATTATTGTATATAAATTAATTTTAAGACTTGGCACTCTTTTTGACTTAAACGAACAGGACAAGTAATCAGCGTTTAACCCAAAAATGTGAATTTTATGAGTACAATTTTTCTTTACATCTTTTACTTCATCGTAGGATTGTGGATATACCGCCTCCTGGCTTACTTTTATGATCGTGATCCCAAAGAAAGCTATAAAACAAGAAAGGAAAGATATTAGGCAGGCAAGGGAAGGTCAATGGCAGACTTTCCCTTTTTTTATGAAATTATTTTCATTCCCTCTTTGAGGAATGCTTTTATTGAAAGAGCTGGCCTCTATGGCTCCGGCGTATTCTGCTGGCGCACCATCCCACCAAATAATCCTCCAAATCCTACCCTCACTCCTATGCGTGTCGCATCCTTACTTTGGTATCCCGCGATTACATCAATGCGCAACAGCTTAAAAATATTCTCCAACCCGGCAAAAACTTCTACATAATTGTTATTCTGGTTCACATAAAAAGCGTTAGAACCAGCTACCAGGTTCCATTTCAACCTGTTTAGCAAAGGGATTTTATTTGTCAGCAACCCGTTAAAATGATGCTCCACATTGGCGGTCGCATAAAATGGCGCCGTCGTGCTGTACCTGTAGTAAGGTGCCAGCTGGAAACTATTCAGATAGTTGATATTATAGAAGGTCTGGTTCCCGTTGAAGTGCTGATAATCAGGTATATCTACATGCTTATCATTCAGGAATCCACCCAATTTTACCCTATACATAAACTCCCCGAATAGCTTCAGGTTCATATTATCCTTGATCTGGAACTGCCATTTATCAAAATCCGCATCACTACCCGCTATACCATGGATCCCCTTGGTATACGTGACCCCAAAAATGGGATATTTAGAACCAAAGGCGATCTTCCTGTCCGGCAGCTCGATAAATTTCTGCCCTGGCTGGAAAGAGAACCCAAGTTCTGCCACCAAAGCCTGGTTCCGGGTAAATGGAATATCTGCCAGCTCGTAGGGATGGTTGGGAAGGAACTGTTTATTGCTGTTCTTAAAAAATACAAAGTCGGTGGTATTCTCCAATGGCATACGATCCTCATACCGTACCCCCAACCTGAGGAAAGAATTGTTCTCAAACCGTCGGGTAAACTGAAGCGTGGTAAAGTAATTCTCATACAGCTTCATATAATTCTCCTTCAGGAACAAGGTATAGAACTCATTTTCCAGGGGAGAAATAGGATTATCGTGATTGAACTGGCTTACCCTTTTCCCACCACCCAGTATCCAGGTATTCTGGCCAATGCGGTTGTGAATCCGGCTCTCCTGCGTCCATTGCAGATAAGTCCAGGCATTGAGGTGTGTATTGCTGAAACCATAGCGGATATAAGGCATGATCTTCAGCTCCTGTGACCGGGAAAGGTTCAGTTTCAGTTCAGGTTCCACATTTAGTACCAGCCCTTCTACAGTGTTGTACCCGAGTTGTTTAATCAACCCTTTCATAGACAGCTGATGTGAATAAATTCCTGTATCTCTCTGAAAGTAATAGTTATGTTTTGCCCCAGACCAGAAGAAGTCGGTAAATTTGACAGGGTGCTGGTGTTTGCGCAACGTATCGAGCGTACGGGAAGACCTGGCGCTGTCCCTCTCCGCCTGGGCAGTACTGTCTTTTACACGGAAGTCCTTTACTTCTTCCTTTTCTAGTGGCACGGGACGAATGCTATCCCAGTAGGCCAGTAGTTTTTTATCGAAAGCGGTATCGTACCGCATGATAGTATTATCGAAATGCTTCTTTTGGAAGTTAGGATGCAGGTCGTAATTTGAATATACATTCACAAAATTGCCCACCATATCAAACCCAAATTGTTTGATGCTCATGGTAATGACCTGATCTTTGGTACGCCAGACTTCATTGTTCACAGGTACATGGATCTGGCGGATGCGCAGGGTATCCATGATCTCAAGCTGATAATCCTGTGTAAGTAGCAGGTCTGCACTGTGGATCCGCCAGTCGTCGTCCGTGATAAAGATATAACCGGAGAACAGTGGTTCGAATTTCCTGCGGGGCATCACCTTTATTTTATTGACGGTTTTGCCATCATCCTGGAAGGTGCCTTCCAGCTGGTATTTATAATAGAGTAAGGCGTTTTCTGCAATGGGAGAAATGTAACCACGTTTGTTGAATTGAGTAATAACAGCGGTCACGTTGTTATCATAGAGGTCTATAAAAGCCGGAAAACTGAACCCAAATCCACCGCCACTCTGACGTGCAGAGAGTACTTCGACCTTTACATTGTCAGGCTCCTGAAAGTCTACGCGGGTCATAGATTCAGAGAGGAATACCACACCTTGCCCGGAAGAGTCGACACCCATGTCTTTCTTATCTAACTTCTTCCCGAAAAACTTTTCAGGCACATCCCTCAGCTTGAACATACCTTTGATATAATCATTGCAGGTATACTCATTTACCTGGTGACGGTAAAAGTTACGCTTTTTGATCGCTGCCCTGATAATGGCGTAAGCAGGGTCTTCCCCACCTGATTTAACCACCACTTCTTTGATCTGCATGCTTACGGGTTGTAAGGCAAAATCCAGCGTCTGTTCTGTATTGGTAATAATGACTTGTTTTTCCAGTTTACGATAGCCCATATACTGGCATACCAGTGTATAAGTGCCTGCTGGAATGTCCAGCTGATACTGTCCGGCAGCATTGCTGGTTGTACCAGTAGTGGTACCCTTTATGAAAATAGTTGCGTATGGAAGTGGGATTTGTTGTTCATTCGTAATACGTCCCTTGACAATGGTGGCCTGCGCGAGGTTAAACAACATACTAAAGAATACTGTCAATGCAGTGCTGTGCATAATTTCCTTTTATATGAAAAAGGATCGCTTTTGCCATTGACAAAAACGATCCTTCTAAAAATGAGTTTTATAGTGTCCTTTTGTACCGCAGATAACTACCTGATAAACTACCCAGGCCTGCCGTAAGCCCACCGATAAATGCGCTTACTACGCCAATCAATATCGGACTTTTAACCTTCAGAATCAATTCGCTCATCCTGTTTGCCAGGATGTGGTCATTCCGTACATCTGCCAGGAAGGCTAATGCCAGCCAAAGCAGGAACACGGCAATGAAGCCGTTCATAAAACTACGCAATGGCGGCAATGGAATGATTACAGCTACAACAAAAGCCGCAATTGCCACCGTCCACCATGCTAAAAACAAACCACCCAGATAACTGAGTATAACGATTAAGATAAAACGAGGGAAAGACTTCATAACGGGAAGATAACAAAAAGGGCTTATTATAACTGTAAAAAGCCTTCAATTTGTTTTTTCACACGTTGATAAGTATCAACCTGGAATACCTGCGAATTTGGAACGATAAGCTGATTCCAGCTGTAGCTTTCCTTGTAATCCCAGGCACTCTGCCCGTTGGATGCAAATACTTCCAGTTTGAAGCCGCGGGACTTGTCCATATCGTTGGTTAGTTTGAACCAATCCGGGCCTCCCTCTTTCCTGGCTTTATCAGCGCCTTTACCATAGGTTACCTGTACGGCAATTACGTACTTTACTTTCAGGAGAATGCACAACCCTGTTTTGTCCAGGTAGTAAGGCTGATCCGGTTCAATACCGGCATCTGTAAGCAGTTTGTTTGTTCTTCCTGCCGGTTGTAGCGTATCGCCACCGGCATAGAGAGAATTGTAGAGCGCCTCCTGTAAAAAGACACCAATCTTTTTAGTGTAATCTTGCATTTCAGGTGTAACCTCTCCTGCGGGAATACCATAGTTAACGGAGAACGGCAGAATAGCTACACCACGCTGCGCAAAGGCAGTAACTGTTGCCAAAAGGGCAAGGCATAGGAATAATGAACGACGCATAGGATTTAAAAAAAGTAGGTAAAAGGAAATAAAAAAGGACTGAACGAAAGATTATTCTTTGTTCAGTCCTTCAAATATGCAAAATAATTTGCTTATTTCCAACGCCTGATTAATATCAGCGATATAAACATGTATATTTTATCCGTATAGGAGTCCTATAGATTACTTACTCACTTCCAATGCCTGCGTAATATCTTCGATGATATCCTGTGCATTTTCCAATCCAACAGAGATACGGATCATACCAGGCGTAATACCCACTTTCAGTCTTTCCTCGTTAGTCAGTTTCGCATGTGTGGTACTTGCAGGGTGAGACGCAATACTGCGGCTATCGCCCAGGTTCGCCGTCAGGGTCAGCATTTTCAGGGCATCCAGGAAACGGGTGCCTTGTTCCAGTCCACCCTTCAGTTCAAAACATACTATACCACCGCCACCGGTCATTTGTGCCTTCGCTATTTCATGCTGAGGATGACTTTCGAGCATAGGGTATTTTACCCATTGCAGCAGTGAATTTCCTTCCAGTGCCTTAGCCAGTGCCAGCGCACTTTCGCAATGCCTTGCCATACGGATGTGCAGGGTTTCGAGGCTCTTGCTCAGTACCCATGCATTGAATGGAGACATTGCCGGACCTGTACTGCGGCAGAATGTATGGATCTCCTTAATCAGGTCTTTACGACCTACTACTACCCCACCTAATACGCGGCCCTGGCCATCCATCCACTTGGTAGCGGAGTGAGTTACAATGTGTGCGCCGAGTGCGATCGGCTTTTGCAATACAGGAGAAGCGAAGCAATTATCTACATTTAATATAACGCCATGCTTGTCGCAGATCTTTGCCAGCAGGCTGATATCAACTACTTCCAGACCTGGGTTGGAAGGAGTTTCTACAAACATCATCTTCGTATTCGGCCTGATCAGCGCTTCTACAGTTTCTGGTTTGTTGATATCAAAGTAAGTGTACTCAATGCCCCATTTAGGAAGGAACTTAATGATTACAGTATGGGTAGAGCCAAATATAGAGCTGGCAGAGAGCAGGTGATCACCTGTTTTCATAAGGGCCATGAAGCTCGCAAATATGGCGCTCATACCGGAGGCGGTAGCATAACCATCTTCAGCCAGTTCCAGGCTACATACTTTACGTACAAATTCGTCTACGTTCGGGTTGCTGAAACGGCTGTATATATTATTATCTGTTTCATCTGCAAAGGTAGCGCGCATTTCTTCTGCACTGTCGTAGGTAAAACTGGATGTAAGGAAGAGAGGTGTAGAGTGTTCCATCTGCCACGTCTTCTCTGTTTGTATTCTGACTGCGTTCGTTTCCGGCCGGTATTGATCTTTCTCCATTACTTATTTAAGTTATTTATGTACAATTTGACTTTGTCAAGTATTTATTTGCCTCAATCAACCATTTACCCTGGTTTCCCATGTCAGGTTGCCTCCTGCGCGACGAAGGGTCTCTGCAACGGAGCAATATTTAGTCATAGAAAGTTCTACTGCTCTTGCGGCCTTGTCAGGGTCCAGGCTGGTGCCGGAAAGGTGGAATATAATATGAACGTTCTCCCAGATGGAAGGCTCCTTACCTTTTTCGCGCTCTCCGTCTATTTCGATTTTAAAGTCCGTCAGTTCCTGGCGTTGTTTTTTCAGGATCATGGCTACATCAATAGCGGAGCAGCCACCGAGTCCCATCAGCAACATCTGCATTGGTCTTACGCCGTTATTCTTACCACCATTCTCAAGGGAAGAGTCCATTAAAACTTTATGCCCCTGCTCATCTACAGCTTCCATGTTGAATGCGTCGTCGATTCTCTGTAATGAAATCTTCATATTCGGTGTTATTTATCCTACAAATATAAGCAATGCGGCAGGATTTTTAGAAGTCATAAATTATTCAAAACCGGACAGGCTCAGATTATTTTGCCACCGAATAAATAAAATGGAGATGCATTTTCCATGCTTCTTCAGGCGTTAATAAATTTGATGATTTCCAAATTTCTCTTCATTTTCTTGACTTATACGGCTCATATGTTATATTTGCGCAAATTTTTCCGGGGTTTTGACGGTACAGATCTATCATAATACGCACACATTTACACTGGAGTCCGGGGTCGTGTTACCGGAGTTGCAAATCGCCTATCACACATACGGTACGCTGAATCATAGCAAAAGTAATGTGATATGGATCTGCCATGCCCTCACCGCCAATTCGGATGTAGCCGACTGGTGGAAAGGCCTCATTGGTCCGGGCAAGGCTATTGACCCTGCCCGTCACTTCATTGTATGTGCAAACATATTGGGCTCCTGCTATGGCAGTTCAGGCCCGCTTTCCATCAATCCTGCAACCGGGAAGCCTTATTTTTCCACCTTCCCGCAAATAACCGTGCGGGATATGGTGCAGGCACATACCCTGCTGCGCCAACACCTGGGCATTGACGAAATTCTATTGCTCATGGGCGGCTCCATGGGGGGCTACCAAAGCCTGGAATGGGCACTGCTGGAACCAACCCGTATCCGTCAGCTCTGCCTGCTCAGCACCGGCGCTTCAGAAAGCGCCTGGGGAATCGCCATACATACCGCTCAGCGTCTCGCTATTGAGGCCGACAGCACCTGGCGGGAACATCGTCCGGATGCCGGCGCAAACGGCTTAAAAGCCGCCAGAGCCATTGGTATGCTCACCTATCGTAACTACCAGACCTTCGTTCGTACCCAGTCCGACCCGGACAATGATAAGACCGACGACTTCAAGGCTGCATCTTATATCAACTACCAGGGCGACAAACTCGTAAAACGCTTCAATGCCCAGGCCTACTGGCGCCTCACCAAAGCGATGGATAGTCACAACATCGCCCGCGGCCGTGTCACCGATCTGGCAGGTACCCTTGCCCTCATTCAACAACCTACACTCATTGTAGGTATCACCAGCGATGTGCTCTGCCCACCTGAAGAACAACACTTCCTCGCCAAACATATTCCGGACGCTACCTATCACGAAATCGATTCTTCGTATGGCCATGATGGTTTCCTCATCGAAGTAGATATGATAGGTACACTGTTAAATAACTGGTTATTATAATTTGATCAATGCGTTAAAATCTGATTAAAAAGGTCTTAAAATTCCTTAAGACCCTTTAAACTGTTATAGCCTCCATCTATCTTTGTATCAGATTTAGCATGACAAAGGCATTTTCATACATATTACTCTTCCTACATATTGCGACTACTATGTTTATCCCGGTCGCGGATGAGAAGGATATTTATGATACCCGAGGCCGACAGATCAATGATGTCAACACACTCTTCGATTTTGTCAATCATGTAGTGCTGGGCAATACAGAGGTCAACCAGCAGGACGAAGACGATGATCAGCCACACTATTTCACCGGAAGCAATAGCGTGTCTTATTATATCTCAAGTCAACAGGAAATCGCCTGTAGCAGACAGGAACCCTCTACCAGCGACTTAGCTGTGGCGTACCCGCTATTGGCAGTACAAAAGCCGCTGGCTATCGCCTACGAAATTCTTACACCACCCCCGGAAGTCTAACTTTTACTTTATAAGTCATGAACTTTTATCAGCTTTTCAGGTTGATAAAGGAGCTTCGTGTACATACAGACCTAACACATTAAAATAGTATTAAATTCAAATCAGATGTATAGTCGGGATTCTAAAACAAAGCGCCCTCCCCGGATTGTAGCCAGTTGTATCATTATGTTGTTATTCGCATTCAAGGCATCTGCACAGGACACCGTGCACATTAGCCTGCAGGATGCGGAGAAACAATTCCTGGATAAAAACCTGGACCTGCTGGCAGAGAAATACAATATCTCTATCGCCCGCGCGCAGATCATCCAGTCTAAATTGTACAACAATCCCACCCTTCAGGTAAGCGGGAATCTGTACAATCCTGACAGGAAACAATTTTTTGATGTCAGCAATCAACATGGTCAATATGAGATCGGCATTACCCAGCTCATCTCATTGGCAGGCAAAAGAAACAAACAGGTAAAGCTCGCGCAAACGACTGCGGCCATGTCTGAAAATGCCTTCTTCGACCTGCTGAGAACCCTGCGTTACTCTCTCCGTAGTAACTTCTACCAGGCTTACTACCTGCAGAATTCTATGAGGGCTTATGCAGACCAGATCATCGCTCTTGAAAAGATGGATGCTACCTACAAGGATTTACAGTCCAAAGGTCTCGTAACCCTGAAAGACGCCGTGCGTCTCCGCTCCCTGCTTTATAGCCTCAAAGCGGACCGCACTGCTATGGAAAACCAGGTGCTTGATATCGAATCTGAACTGCAGATCCTACTTGCAAACAATCATGCATATTATGTAATTGATATGCCTGAAAATGCAGCGGCAAACCTGCCTGCTATCCGCAATACCAGTCTGGCCAGCCTGGTAGACACCGCATATGCCAACCGTCAGGATCTGCTAATGGCCCAAAACAATCTGCTCTATAACCAGCAAAACCTGAAACTGCAAAAAGCCATGGCTGTACCTGACCTGAACCTCGGTGCAGACTTTGATAAGCGCGGCAGCTTCGTGGACAATGCCTCTTTCCTTACTGTCGGTATTGATCTCCCCTTCTTCAACAGGAACCAGGGTAATATCAAATCTGCCAGCTACAGCATCGATCAGAATAAGCTACTGGTAACTCAGCAAACACAAAAGGTGGAAAATGAAGTGCAAACCGCTTATGTGAAAGCATTGAACACAGACAAAATGCTGGAATCAGTAGATCCGGAGTTCCGTGGGCAGTTCGAACAACTGCTGAAATCAGTGACTGACAACTTCCTGAAAAAGAACCTCAGCCTGCTGGAGCTCACTGACTTCTACGACTCTTATAAAGAAAATATGCTGCAACTAAACCAATTGCAAAATGATAGGATGCAAGCTATAGAGACGCTCAATTTCGCAGTTGGTAAAACTTTGTTCAATAATTAATCACAACCTTAGTATAGTCATGAAACCTTTTGTTATATATCTCTTTCCTGTTGCACTCGGATGCATGCTTACAGCATGTGGTGGTCACACGCCTGAAGTAGTCAAAGATGAAAACGCACTGTCAGATAGCCTGGTAAAGAATGTGCAAACCGCACCAGCTACATTTGAAAATCCTTCGGAAACTATCAAACTGAATGGTAAGATCGTTCCGGACGAAACCAAAGAAGCTAAAGTATATGCGCTGGTGAGTGGTAAGATCAGATCAGTGAATGTAGAACTGGGCGATTTTGTAAAACAGGGTCAGCTCCTCGCCTTACTGCAAAGTACCGAAGTAGCAGGCATCAGCAACGATGTATCTGTGGCCGAGTCCAATGTAGCCCTGGCGAAGAAAAATGTTGAAACCCAGAAGTCTCTCTTCGAAGGTAACCTAGCTACCCAACAGGATTACCTGGGTGCACAGATCGAAGAAAAGAAAGCTGAATCTGAACTGAACCGCGCCCGCTCCGTAGCCAGCATCACCGGTGGCAGCAGCTCAGCATATACTTTGAAAGCACCGATCAGCGGTTATATAATTGAGAAAAATATTAGCAACAACTCCGAAGTTCGCCAGGACAACAGCGCGAACCTCTTCACTGTTGCCGACCTGAATACCGTTTGGATCATCGCAAATGTTTACGAAGCAGATATTCCTGCTATCAAACTGGGCGACGAAGTACGTGTCACTACCCTCGCAAATCCTGAAAAGGATTACATCGGTAAAATCGACAAAGTATACAATGTACTGGATCCTGCCAACCGTACCATGCAGGTGCGTATCAGCATGCAGAATGCAAGTGGGGAACTGAAACCAGAGATGTTTGCCACTGTAAAAGTAAATACCAAACCAGCCGCTACCAGCATGCTGAGCATCCCTGCCAATGCTGTGGTGATGGACAACAGCAAGCAGTATGTAGTAGTAAAAACAGCCAAAGGTCTTGAAATCCGTGAGATCAAAGTGATTCGACGTATCGACAACAGGGCGTTCATCTCTGGTCTGCAGGTAAATGACCAGGTAGTGACCAGCTCACAGGTATTTATTTATGATGCCCTTAATACAAAATAATCCATGCAGAAAGTCATAAAAAAGATAATTGCTTTTTCGTTAAAGAATAAGCTTTTCATAGGTTTTGCGACCATCGTCCTCGTCGTATGGGGTGTGATCGCATTCAAAAATATTCCCATTGAGGCTTTTCCGGATGTAACAAATACTCAGATCACTATTATTACCCAATGGCCAGGCAGAAGTGCCGAAGAGGTAGAAAAGTTTGTGACTGTGCCCGTGGAAATAGCCATGAACCCTGTACAGAAAAAAGAATCTGTTCGTTCTACGACTGTATTCGGTCTGTCAGTGGTGAAAGTGATCTTTGAAGATGGTGTGGACGATGCGTTTGCCCGTCAGCAGGTAAACAACCTGCTCCGTGATGTGGAACTGCCTGATGGTGCAGACCCTGATGTACAGCCCCCTACCGGCCCTACCGGTGAGATCTTCCGCTATACGCTGGAGAGCAAAACCAAGACGGTGAGAGAGCTGAAAACACTGCAGGACTGGGTGATTGAACGTCGCCTGTTGAACGTACCTGGTGTAGGCGATGTGGTGAGCTTTGGGGGGGAAGTAAAAACGTATGAAATTGCCGTAAACCCACAGAAACTCGCTTCTTATAATATCACCCCACTGGATGTATCAAACGCGATTTCCAAAAGTAATATCAACGTAGGTGGTGATGTGATCGTAGATAACTCACAGGCTTATGTAGTACGTGGTATTGGTTTGCTGAACAATGCGGAAGAAATTGGTAACATCATCGTTGACAACATCAATGGTACACCTATTTTAGTAAAAGATATCGGTACTGTGGCTATCTCTGCCCTGCCCCGCTTAGGTCAGGTAGGTCGTGATAAACAGAACGATGTGGTGGAAGGTATCATCGTCATGCGTAAAGGTGAAAACCCAAGTGAGGTGATCAAACGTGTGCAGGATAGGATTACCTACCTGAACGACAAAGTGCTGCCTCCCGATGTAAAGATCAATACATTCTATAACCGTAGTGACCTGATCGAATTCGCGACACACACCGTATTGCACAACATGCTGGAAGGTATCATCTTCGTAACGGTGATCGTATTCCTCTTTATGGCTGACTGGCGTACGACTGTGATCGTGGCGATTGTAATTCCACTGGCACTGCTGTTTGCATTTATCTGCCTCACACTAAAAGGCATGTCTGCGAACCTGCTGTCGATGGGGGCGATTGACTTCGGTATCATCATTGACGGTGCCGTCGTGATGGTGGAAGGGATCTTTGTGTTGTTAGATCAGCGGGCACACCAGATGGGTATGGAGCGGTTCAACAAACTTTCCAAACTGGGTATCATCAAGAATACCGGTGGTGAACTGGGTAAAGCGATCTTCTTCTCCAAACTGATCATCATCGCAGGTCTGTTGCCTATCTTCTCTTTCCAGAAAGTAGAAGGTAAGATGTTCTCTCCGTTGGCATGGACACTGGGCTTTGCGCTCTTAGGTGCATTGATCCTCACCCTGACCCTGATTCCATTGCTCAGTAGTATTTTACTGCGTAAGAATGTAAGAGAGAAACACAATATTTTTGTGGAGTTCATTACCAATGGTGTAATGAAAATGTTCGCCTGGACATATAGAAATAAACGGCTCTCTTTGCTGGTTGCGGTTGGTTTAGTGGTAGTAGGTCTGTTCAACTTCAAATTCCTGGGTAGTGAGTTCCTGCCTGAGCTGGATGAAGGTGCGATCTATATCCGTGCTACCTGTCCGCTCAGCGTATCGCTTGAAGAATCCAAATCTATCGCCAACAAAATGCGGCGTATTATCCTGTCTTATCCGGAGGTAAAACAGGTGATGTCGCAAACCGGTCGTCCAAATGATGGTACGGATGCAACAGGTTTCTACAACATCGAATTCCATGTGGATATCTATCCAAAAAAACAATGGAAGAGCGGTATTACGAAAGAAGAATTGATTGACCGTATGCAGCAGAAACTGGCTGTGTATCCGGGTATCAACCTGAACTTCTCCCAGCCGATCATGGACAACGTGGAAGAAGCGGTATCCGGTGTGAAAGGTTCCCTGTGTGTGAAGATCTATGGAGATAGTCTGGTGTATACTGAAGGCAAAGCCAATCAGGTATATGATATCATGAAGAACATTCCGGGTGTGACAGACTTAGGTGTCATCAAGAACATTGGTCAGCCTGAAATGGATATTGAACTGGATGAAAATAAAATGGCCCTGTATGGTGTAACGACTGCCGATGCCAATGCGATTATCGAAATGGCGATTGGTGGTAAAGCCGTTACACAGATCTATGAAGGTGAGCGTAAGTTCCAGCTGCGTCTGCGTTACGAAGAGCAATACCGTAACAATGCAGAAGCGATCAGTGACCTGATGGTACCTACCCTGCGTGGTGCAAAAGTACCTATCAAAAACATTGCGAACATCAAGACCCTGACAGGTCCGAGCATCATCTTCAGAGATGATAACAGGCGCTATACTGCTGTAAAATTCTCTGTACGTGGTCGTGATATGGGTAGTGTGATTGCGGAAGCACAGGCCAAAGTGAATAAGGATGTGAAGCTGGATAAAGGCTATGAAATGCAGTGGGCGGGAGACTTTGAAAACCAGCAACGTGCCACTCAGCGCCTTACTCAGGTAGTACCAATCAGTTTGATGCTGATCTTCCTGATCCTGTTTGTGATGTTTGGAAATGTGAAGGATGCAGGCCTTGTATTGATCAACGTACCATTTGCGATCATCGGGGGTATCGCTGCCCTGCTCATAAGTAACACAAACTTCAGTATCTCTGCAGGTATCGGTTTCATTGCACTCTTTGGTATCTGTATACAGAACGGGGTGATCCTCATATCGGTGTTTAAGAATAACATGGGCAAGGTGAAAAAGCACGACTTCAACCACCATACACTTGAAATATCCATAAGGGATGGTGTGCGCGAAAGGGTACGTCCGGTGGTAATGACAGCACTGATGGCGGCAATCGGGTTGTTACCGGCGGCATTGTCCAAAGGAATAGGTTCCGAGACTTCCAAACCACTGGCAATTGTAGTGATTGGGGGGCTGATTACGGCAACAATTCTGACGCTGTTAGTATTCCCGCTGTTCTTCTATCTTGGATATAGAAAAGTTGGTCAAAAAATGGATTAATTCAATTTAATAAAGCCGGCCGCAAGCCAGCGCCAAAAAGGAAGACTTCCACGTACAGCGGAAGCCTTCCTTTTTGTTTTTATTAACATAATTTACCTATATTCAATTAAAATTATACACCCCGTCAATCAAAATCGAAAAATCGCCACTATATGAAGAACTGCTTTGTAAAAGCCAGTCTGTGCTGTATGCTGTTATTACAGCTTTTCACGTTAGCATACGCCCAGCAAAAGACCATTACCGGTACCGTAACTAATAAGACTACCGGCGAACCCCTACCTGGTGTAACCGTTAGTTTAAAAGGTACCCTGTCGGGGACTATCACCGATGGCAGCGGCCACTATAAATTCAACACGACCCGATCGTTGCCGCTGACACTTATTTTCTCATCCGTAGGTTTTAAAAGCGAACAGGTACAGGTCTCGAATGAAGAAAGTAACAATATTCAGCTGAGCTCCACCGAAATCCTGGGTGAAGAAGTAGTAGTCGCCGCCAGCCGTGTATCAGAATCTATCCTTGCCTCCCCGGTGTCTATCGAAAAACTCAATGCTACCGCCATCAGGGAAACACCTACCCCCAATTTCTACGATGCACTCCCCTCTCTGAAAGGCGTAGAAACCAGTATGCAAAGCCTCACCTTCCGTACCGTAACGACCCGTGGTTTCAATACGAATGGAAACACCCGTTTTAATCAGCTGGTAGATGGCATGGATAACCAGGCCCCCGGTCTCAACTTCTCTGTAGGAAACATATTAGGCCTCTCCGAACTGGATGTCGCTTCTGTTGAATTACTGCCCGGTGCATCTTCCGCCCTGTACGGTGCAGGTGGTATGAACGGTACCCTGCTTATGACCAGCAAAAGCCCTTTTGAATACCAGGGACTGAGCCTTCGGTTGCAGAGTGGTGTAAACCATGTAGGTAAGCAACAACAACCTTATGTAGGTTTTATCCCGGACATTGCTGCCCGCTATGCAAAAGCTTTTGGTCGCTTTGCATTTAAGCTGAACCTCTGCTACCTGCAGGCAGATGACTGGCAGGCTTTGGATTCTACTAATTATGACCGTTTAAATGGCAAGACAAAAGCGGGTTTCTCACATGCCTCAGATCCCAATTATGATGGGGTGAATGTGTATGGTGATGAAATCACAACTACCTATGGCACCAGCGCAGGTTACCTGAATGGGGTGGCGGTGTCACGTACCGGTTACAGGGAAAAAGACCTGGTGGATTATGGTACTAAAAGTCTAAAATTAAGCGGTGCTTTACATTATAAATTCACCGATAACCTGGAAGGTATTATTCAGGGTAACTGGGGTAAAGGTACCACGGTGTATACCGGCTCCGACCGCTACTCTCTCCGCAATTTCGACATGGGACAGTATAAGGTGGAACTGAGAGGCAAACGCTTCTATTTAAGAGCATATACCACACAGGAACGTTCCGGCGAAGCCTACAACGCGACTGCGCTTGGTACCCTGCTCAATGAAACTTACAGCCCAAGTGCTACCTACGATGCTAATGGCGCTGTAACAGGTGGCTGGTTTGCAGAATATGCCACTGTTTACAATCAGGCAAGACTGGGTGTATTTCAGGGTGCACCGGGTGTAAAGACGGATCTGGAAGCACATGCCATTGCCCGTGGATATGCAGACAGAAACCGTTTAGTACCAGGTTCTGAAAACTTTAACACAGCGAAAAAGACAATTACGGAACGCTACATCGGGTTTGGTACTGATCGTAATGGTGCTAAATTCAATGATAAAACAAACCTGTACCACTATGAAGGATTCTATGATTTCACGGATCATGTAAAAGTACTGGAATTGCAGGCAGGAGCTAGTTTCCGCCATTACGCACTTAACTCAGACGGTACCATCTTCGACGATGCAAACGGACGTATTGGAATCAATGAATACGGTGGCTTTGTACAGGTGGGGAAGAAACTGATAAATGACAGGATTAAACTGACAGGTTCTGTGCGCTATGATAAGAACGAAAACTTTGATGGCAGGTTTACACCCCGTATCTCTGGTGTATTCACAGTAGCACCACAACACAATATCCGGCTCTCCTTCCAGACAGCTTATCGTAATCCTACCAACCAGGACCAGTACATAGATTTACCTATCCGCTCCAATACAAGACTGATTGGTGGCTTGCCTGCATTGATCTCAAAGTATGACCTGTATAATACAAAAGGCTATACACAGGCAAGCGTTCAGCAATATGCTGCAACCGGTGATCCTACCAAACTGGAAACGTATACCTTTGGTAAGTTCAGACCTGAGAGCGTGAGTTCTTATGAAGTAGGTTATAAGGGGCTGATCAATAACCGCCTGTTGATAGATGCTTACTACTATTACAGCAAGTATAAAAACTTCCTTTCTTACCTGGTACTGATCCAACCTACACAGCCGCTGGCTTCCGATCCATCATTTAGCAGAGCAAATATCTTTGCGACTTATGTAAACAATCCTACTGATGTGGTCACACAAGGGGGAGCGTTGGGACTGGAATATTTGATTGGTAAATGGACCATTACTGGCAATGTATCTTACAATGATATCACGAAGGATTCAAAGACATTATCTAATTCATTTAACACGCCTAAATATCGTTTCAATCTAGGTTTGTCAAATAGGAATGTATATAAGAATCTTGGATTTAATGTGATGTACAGATGGCAGGATGCGTTTACGTGGAATAGTAGTTTTGTGCAGGGTGAAGTAGCGGCGTATGCTACGCTGGATGCACAGGTGAACTATAGAATTCCAAAAGTGAATGCGACAATTAAAGTTGGTGGTTCGAATATAACTAACCACTATTATCAAACATCATTTGGTAATCCAAAGGCAGGAGGTATTTATTATATCTCTTTGCTTTTCGAAGACCTTCTGAAATAAATAAAAAACAACCTCTAAATTGAAACGCTTTTGCCATCGGCAAAAGCGTTTCAATTTAGTACTCAAAAATATTTAAATCGGGAAAGTATATTCCTCCCCTCTCTCCGAAACTGTCGCATTATACCGACTCTCCCACAAAGGAGAATGCACCTGCGTATCCTCATACTTCTTCAACTCCTCCTTCAATTGTTTCAACTCCTTCGGATGTGACGCTGACAGATCATTTTTCTCTTCCCTATCCTTAGACAGATCAAACAACCATTCTTTTTTATCATGCTCATTCACCACTAACTTCCAGTTCCCACTCCTAAACGCTTTTGAAAACCCACTTCTCCAAACAAATTGCTCATGGGGATGCTTATTCAACGTTCCCTTTTGTAAAAAAGGTACAAGGTTCACTCCATCATAAGTCCTGTCAGCAGGTAGTGTCGCACCGGACAATGCCGCAGCAGTAGCAAAAATATCCAGCGAAGATATCTCCTGTGCTGATGTCACGCCGCTGGCTATATGCCCCGTATAGCGTACATAAAATGGTACAGACAAACCACCTTCAAAGTGCGTACACTTGCCACCCCGCAAAGGATAATTATCTGTCGCACGGGTATAACTTGCACCACCATTATCACTGGTAAAGAAAATGATCGTATTATCTTCCTGACCAGATGCTTTCACCTGCGCCAATACCTGACCCACAGCATCATCCAGTGCTTCAATCATACCATAGTATATACGTTTAAGAGAATCCTTCTCTGTAGTTATCCTGTTGTAATAAGCCTTTGGCACCTGGAATGGATCATGCGGCGCATTAAAGGTCAGGTATAAAAAGTAAGGCTTGTCTTTATGCTGCTGTATAAACTGCGAAGCTTTATTAGCCAAAGAAAAAGTAAGGTAACCCGTATCCTGCACGACCTCTCTGCCTTCTCGAATAGCAGTCGCACCCTTACGTGGTGTCCATGCAATCTTATCCGTCAATGCCCATGGTGCACGAATGCCCACATATTTAGTGGTATCCAGTTCCCCTTCTGTATAAGGAGATAACCCTGCCTGAAAATAATAGCTGTAATCAAATCCTTTCTGATCAGGATAGAAGCCATCACCAGTACCCAGGTGCCATTTGCCTACGATGCCAGTAGCATACCCCTGCGCATGCAGCAACTGCGCCAGCGTGAGCTCAGAAGCTGGCAACCCATTCTGTGCAGCCCCACTACCATCTGGCATAAATTCATATCCAAATCGTACCTGGCTACGCCCCGTGATCAACCCCGCACGGGAAGGAGAACAAATTGGCGCTGCTGCATATGCAGTGGTGAACCGTATCCCACTTTTCCCTAATCCATCTATATTTGGCGTCCGTACTTTCGTATTTCCATACGCCTGCAGATCACTATATCCTAAGTCATCTGCCAATATTACAATGACATTCGGCGGACGGTTAGGCGCCGGCTTTTTGCCTGTAAAGCTGCACAATACAGCTGTGCCCAATGCGACAGGTAACAAAAATCTTCTTTTCATTTATTAGTGCTTTTTACTGAATAATTCATCAAAAGTGAAGCTCGCATAATACAAGCCGCCAATAGAAGGCCCACTCATATACTGCGTATAATATTTGTTCAGGATATTGCTTCCACCGATCCTGATCGTACTCTTCGCTGCGGGAATATGATAGGAAACCTGCGCATCCAGTGAACCCCATGCCGGTACATATCCATTCGCAATACTGGACACCCAGTTAATACCACCTGACCAGCGATAAGCCACATTAAATCCAAAGTTTTTATACACATGCGTATTCCCCAAACTAAAGCTTCCACTAAAACTGGGCGTATTAAACCCTCCTGAACTCAGGTAAGCATCCTTCGTCCCTGCCTGATCAAACCCATTATAAGTCGCATTCGCAGAGAAATGATAATCTTTTGGTAATACATAATCTACACCCAGAGATACTCCATAGTTATATACTTTAGAAGGTGTATTCGTATACACAGAATAACTGGAATAATTACCTCCGGCTACTGCGATTGCTGCCAGACTATCGTTGGATATCCCAGATGAGAGATTTACTTTACCCACGCCAATACCCTGTATAAATCCATCAAACTGTACCCAGAAAGCAGATACATCCACAAACAATTTATCATTCAACAATGAGCCCTTATAGCCCAGTTCAAATGTTAAGTTCTTCTCTGGTTTGATGTAATTGATAGGCGCAGCTACCAGCAGGGATTTATTCGCCTGAATAGCTTCATCCCTGTCTGTACCTGCGTTCACAGCTTTGTTGACAGCCGTATTAAACGCTGTTATACTGGAAGTGAAGTAAGAGTTCCCTATGATATCATAGGATTGCAGGTTCTGTTTGATACCACCCAATACCTGCGTAGTACCTAAGCGCAGATTTGCCCACGCATCCTGGAATACAGGCATTCGGTAACCATTCTGAAAAGATAAACGAAAATTATGCTGAGGTGTAGGAGAATACACCAACCCAAGCCGTGAAGTGAATTGTCCATCTATATATTGTGCCTTATCATAGCGCACGGAACCTGTCGCTTTTAATTTGCCGGGAATAATCTCCCTGCTTAACTGCACAAAAGCACCGCCTTTCCATGTGGTAATAGGACTTCCCGTAGTATCAGGATAAAAGGTACCATCAGAGCGCAAAGAACTAAATCTGTAATCTGCACCAATCTGCACATCCAAAATTTTAGAGGTCCATTTAGACAGATCCGCCTGCAATTCATTATGAATAAAATACCCTCTGGAAATAAACTTCGCACCTGAAGTCCAGCTGCCAATGCGTTTTAAACTATCGGCTATATGATTAAAAGAGGTAGTACCTGCTTCAATACGACCGTTATCAGCAGCGGTTCTTGCGGCCTGCAGGGCAGTATTCATATTCCCTTCAGAAGAATAGTTACTATTAAATGCGGTAGTAAAATCACTATACCACTGGCTATCGCTCTTCCACGTACGATTAATATTATCAGCCAGGAAACGGATATTATAAGAATCCCCTGAGTTCTCCGTATTCACATATCCCTTATAAGAGATCACAGGAGATTTAAATGTGATCCCATGCTGTTGTACTGTGTAGTTTTTAAACTTCAGCTTATTTGCACGGGTAAAAATATTATCAACGATACCACCTTTGTAAGAATAAGACAACCGGGTATCATTATTGAATTTATACACTAAGGTTGCATCTGCTTTCAGCAATTTAGATGCATAATCAGTCAGCTCGGCTTCTTTATAACCTGTGCGGCTTACTACCACACTCTGGCTATTCAGAGTCAATGTCCGATAACTTTCATCGCCATACACATTCACACCATTGTACCCGGGATCCTGACGTGTGCCTATTGAACCATACCCAATTCCTGCATTCAAATTTGTCTGCCTGGCAGTATCACCGGAAGCCCAATCACTCCCACGGGTATATGCAAAGTTCACTTTAAATGCCAACCGGTCAGAAATCGCTTTCGCATACCGCAATGAAATACTGGTATATGCTGAGGGTGACACATAGTTATAAGGATTATGAAGATTATTTACCCCTCCTTTATAATTAAAACTCAGCCCCTGATGCAACCATGGATCCTTCGTGATTGTATTTACCAACCCATTCGTTGCACTCAACCCGTACAGCGCCGAAGACGCCCCCGGTATCAACTCCACACTCTCCACATCCAGATCCCCTGCGCCAATCGTATTCGCTATTGGGAAGTTCAATACCGGCGACTGATTATCCATCCCATCTACCAGCTGTACAAACCGCAAATTCGTAGGATTCTGGAACCCACGTGTATTATACACTGTAAACAGCAAACTCGTATTCAACGTATTCACCCCCTTTAGTGAAGAAATCGCCTCATAGGCACTCACGGCCGGGCTTTCTGCCAGCTGCCTGCTGCTTAACTTCTCGATGGTAACCGGTGAACGCAGGATGGATTCCGAATGACGTGACGCTGTCACTACCACGTCATTCAAGTGTGTAATTTGTTTTTCAGATAACGTAATTGTAACAAAGCTGGCATTCTTTAGCACCACTTCCTTATTACCATAACCAACGTAAGTCACCACCAGCTTCACGGGAAATGCCCCCGAAAAAGGTAAATGGAATACCCCCGCCGTATCGGTCAGCGCCCCTGTCGTGGTAGACTTAATCAATACACTCGCTCCCGGAACAGGGGTGCCTGTATCCGGATCTACTACTTTCCCCGTTAATTGTGCATGTGCTGTTATAGTCATCAACATGCCTATCAGTGCTAATATTGCTCTCATTTTTTTGCGACGATATTTTTAATTTGAGAGACAATGGCCATTAGTCTACTAAATAAGTAGACAAATATAATAAAGGAAAGATTAATGGAGAGGAAAAAATATTTACGGGAAAGGATTAATTACCAGTTTAAAAAACGGGGCTATCAGAGAATCAGATCGTGTGTAAGCAGGAATTAAAGCCCCCTGAAATAGGCGACGCCCTGGGACCAGATGGCCCAGGGCGTCTTTTGTTGTAACCCTCATCGGCCCTAAAAGCCGTGAAGCATCTTTTATACATTAAAACGGAAGTGCATAACATCACCATCCGCTACGATATACTCTTTACCTTCAATTCTAAAGCGGCCGTTATCTCTGGCAGCTGCTTCTGAACCATATTTAACATAATCATCATAAGCAATTACTTCCGCTTTGATGAAACCTTTTTCGAAATCCGTGTGGATCACGCTCGCTGCCTGTGGAGCTTTCCAGCCTTTATGGATGGTCCACGCCCTTACTTCCTGCACACCCGCTGTGAAGTAGGTGATCAGTTCCAGCAGGTTGTAAGCAGAACGGATCAGGCGGTTCAGACCTGGCTCAGTCAGGCTGTATTCAGAAAGGAACAGTTCCTTGTCTGCCGGATCTTCCATTTCAGAGATCTGTGCTTCGATGGTATTGTTCATCACGATCACCTGTGCGCCTTCGGCTTTAACACCTTCCTGCAGCGCCTGGGAATATTTATTGCCAGTGTGCATGCTGCCTTCGTCTACGTTAGCTACATACAGCACTGGTTTTGCTGTCAGCAGGAACAGGTCTGCAATAGCAACACTGTCTTCCTTGCTCAGACCCAGTTCACGGATATTTTTACCTTTTTCCAGGTGTTCCTGGCATTGTTTCAGGATTTCGTATTCTTTCTTTGCTTTCGGATCACCACCGGTCTTCGCCATCTTTTCAGTACGGGCGATTTTCTTTTCCACACTTTCCAGGTCTTTCAGCTGAAGCTCGGTATCGATGATTTCCTTGTCGCCGATCGGGTTGATCGCACCTTCCTCACGGAGGATGTTGTCATCTTCGAAACAACGGATCACGTGCACGATGGCGTCTACCTCACGGATATTGGCGAGGAACTTGTTTCCCAGACCTTCACCTTTACTGGCACCTTTTACCAGACCGGCGATGTCTACAAATTCAATGGTAGTAGGTACAATTCTGTTTGGGTTTACCAGTTCTGCCAGTTTACTCAGTCTGGTATCCGGTACATCCACCAGTCCTACGTTAGGTTCAATAGTACAAAAACGGTAGTTGCTAGCCTGCGCTTTTGCGCTGTTGCTTACCGCATTAAATAATGTCGATTTTCCCACATTCGGTAATCCAACAATTCCTGCTTGTAACGCCATTTTTTTAAAAAATTTGCGCGAAGATAGTATTTTTTTAACTTAATTAAGAAGTTTTGCCATCCGGCCTCTTCTGCGCTAAAGAAGCCATCTTGCAGCCGGGTAAAAAATTTATTACATTTACCGGATTACTTATATAACCAATCTAAATTCATGGCTTTAAACTACGTCTGGCTGGCTTTTTTCCTGGTTTCTTTTGTGGTGGCACTCTTTAAACTGATCGTTTTGGGAGATACCGCTGTGTTCTCTACCGTTATGACAAGCATGTTCGACAGTGCCAAAACCGGGGCCGAAATCTCACTGGGTCTGGCCGGAATCATGACCTTCTGGCTGGGAATGATGAAAGTGGGTGAAAAAGCTGGCATGATTGAAGTGTTTGCCAAAGCCGTAACACCCTTCTTCTCGAAACTGTTTCCATCTATTCCAAAGGGCAATCCTGCCATGGGATCCATGCTCATGAACTTTAGTGCCAACGCACTGGGACTGGACAATGCCGCTACTCCCCTTGGCCTGAAAGCCATGAAGCAGCTACAGGAGATCAATAAAGAAGAAGATACTGCCAGCGATGCCCAGATCATGTTCCTGGTGCTCAACACCGCTGGGATCACGCTTATTCCTACATCAGTGATCGCTATCCGGCTGGCACAACATGCTGCCAACCCTGCGGATATCTTCATTCCTACCCTGATTGGTACACTCATCTCCTTCATATCGGGTATGATTGCCGTAGCCATCTACCAGCGTCTCAATCTCTTCAAATTGCCCGTATTGATATTTCTGGGCATCTTCGGCGGCTTACTGGCTATCTTATATTATGCCATGCATAACCTGCCCGCCGAGCAAATAGCGACTTATACAAGCTTAATTGGCGGACTGGTGATCTTTTCGATCATTGTATCCTTCCTGACCCTGGGATTGATCAAAAAAGTAAATGTCTACGATGTATTTATTGAAGGGGCGAAAGAAGGTTTTCAGACTTCCGTAATGATCATTCCTTACCTCGTGGCCATGCTGGTAGGTATCAGCGCCTTCCGCGCTACCGGGTGCCTGGATTATGTAACAAATGGCATTGGAGCTGTAGTTGCCTGGATGGGTCTGAATACTGATTTCGTACCTGTACTGCCTGTCGGCATCATGAAGACTTTCAGTGGTGGCGCAGCGCGGGGCCTGATGGTTGATACGATTGTACACTATGGTGTAGATTCCTTCCAGGGCAAACTGGCCAGTGTAATTCAGGGTTCTACAGAAACTACCTTTTATATATTAGCCGTATACTTCGGATCCGTAAATATCAAAAAGACCAGATACGCCCTTACCTGTGGACTGATTGCAGATGTAGTTGGCCTCATAGGCGCCATTATTATCGGCTACATTTTCTTCTGGCATAAATAAACCTTATTTACTATCTTACCGGCACCACCACGAACGAAAAAACCTTATGCATGCTTACTAAGAAAATCCACGAAGACTGGATCGCTGTCATCATAGCGTTCCTCTCAATTGCCGTTATTACCTTTGGTCTCAAGCCTTTTTTCGGAACCGTGATCCTGACCAAAACCGCATCGGGTTTTATATGGGTAGCCGCCAGCCTGTTCATAGCGAAAGTACTTATCCGCAGTACGGCGGACTTTATAAAATTACTTCCCGCATTATTAGTGATTGTATTAATTACGCTTGTGGCACAGATCGTGGCGAACACCGCATTCATGAAGTCTTACGGCATAGAAGTGGTACTCTTCAGCCTTATTCTCGGGTTAATCATCAGCAATACGATCGGTGTACCTGGCTGGTTAAAACCTGCTATTCAAACGGAACTTTATATCAAAATAGGATTGGTATTATTAGGTTGTACCGTCCTGTTCCAGGATATCGTCAAAGCCGGCGCTTTGGGTATTATTCAATCCGTAGCCGTCGTATTTACTGTCTGGTATTTCAGCTTTTGGGTATGTAAGAAATTAGGGCTGGATGATGAATTCAGGATGATGATATCCAGTGCAGTGTCTATCTGTGGGGTATCTGCAGCCATTGCCACTGCTGGAGCGATTGAGGGAGATAACAAGAAACTATCCCATGTCATTTCACTGGTATTGATTGTCGCCATTCCGATGATGCTTTTTATGCCTTACATCGCCAAGTGGGCAGGCATGTCTCCAGCTGTAGCGGGTGCGTGGCTGGGAGGTACCATCGATACTTCCGGTGCAGTTGTAGCTGCGGGTACCATGCTGGGTGAAGAAGCCCTGAAATATGCCACCCTGGTAAAGTTCTCGCAGAATGTATTATTAGGATTAGCAGCGTTTTTTATCTCTTTATACTGGTCTTATTCCAAAAAAGATGCGAACTACGAAAAGCCAACATTGAGAACCATCTGGGAGCGCTTCCCTAAATTCGTGTTAGGTTTTATCCTCGCTTCCCTCCTTTTCTCCTTTGCCCTCAGCCCTATGCTGGTGACAACCATCAAGGGTAGCATCAAGGAATTACAAACTTACTGGTTTGCCTTAGCCTTCACCTGCATAGGGCTGGAAACAAAGTTCACTGACATTTTCAGTATGGAAAGAGGACGCCCGGCTATGGCTTTCATCATTGCACAGGTGTTCAATATCTTCTTTACACTGGGTATTGCTTACCTCGTGTTTGGTTAATCATATTTTTCCATCTTGTCGTCGATGTATACATCTGCGTCTTTTTTGATCTGCATTTTGATGTAGCACAATAGCTGTGATGCACCGGCAGTGAAGCATACTTCCTGTGCCTGACGTACCACCGCCATTACTTCATCATACTTCCCTTCTATCACAGTTTCAAACGGACATACCCGGTACTTGAGGCCAGAGTTGTGAATGACAGCAATGGCCTCATCTACTGTTGCATAAACCTTGTCTGACGGTACTGTAGGCAGGATCTGTAAAGCTACGTTAATCGTGTGTTCCATTATTTTTTCCATTTTACTTCGTAAAGATCTTTTCGTATATCCTTTTTGGTCTGCACGCTTCCAAAGGCATGCAATTCCTTTAATAATACCAGGTCGACATCTGCAATCACCACCATTTCTGTATTAGTGGTCGCATCTGCTTTAACCCCTGTTACAGGAAATGCAAAGTCAGAAGGGGTTAATACTGCACTCTGTGCATATTGCAGATCCATGTTATTCACCTTGGGCAGATTACCTACACAACCCGCTATGGCTACATAACATTCATTCTCGATGGCACGTGCCTGTGCACAGAATCGTACCCTGTTGAAAGCATGCTGAGTATCTGTGAGAAAAGGTACGAACAGGATCTGCATCCCCTCTTCTGCCAGTATACGGGATGGTTCAGGGAATTCTACATCGTAACAGATCTGTATCCCAATTTTTCCACAATCTGTATCAAAAGTTTTCAGTTCATTCCCCCCTTTGATTCCCCATGCATACACCTCGCTCGGTGTAGGATGAATTTTGATATAATGATCAAAGGTACCATCCCTGCGACAGAGGTAAGAAATATTATACAGTGCATCCTCAATCAGGATCGGCATACTACCTGTAATAATATTTACATTGTATGCCACTGCCTTACCTACAAACCAGTTCCTGATCTCCTCTGTGTATTTCGCCACACCCCTGATGGCCTGTGCAGAATCCATCTGGCTAAATTCTGCCATCAATGGGGCGTTGAACAATTCAGGGAAAACCACAAAGTCAGACCCATAATCGCTCACGGCATCAATGAAATATTCTACCTGTTGCAGGAAACCATCCAGGCTGCCATAGTCCCTCATCTGCCATTGCACCAACCCGATACGCACAGTAGATTTATTATAACGAACGGTATCATTATCCTTTTCATAGTAGATATTATACCATTGTAATAGCGTAGCGAATCCTCTGCTGGCTTCATCATTCGGCAGGTAATTCTTTAATATTTTCTTTACTAAAAAGTCGTTGGAGAATTGAAAGGTCAGGGTAGGATCATATATTTCTTTATCCTTAACTTTCTCGATATACTCACGGGGAGTGAGCTGATCCGCATATTTCTCATAATTCGGAATACGGCCACCGGCTACTATACCTCTCAGGTTCAGCCGCTCACAAAGGTTCTTGCGGGCGTCATACAAACGTCTGGCCAGTCGCTTGCCCCTGTAATCAGGATGTACAAACACTTCGATACCATATAAGATATCCCCTTTGGGAGTGTGGGTACTGAAAGTATAATACCCTGTGATCTGCTCATAGGTGTGCTCATCCCCAAATTTGCCATAATCCACGATAATGGATAAGGCACAGCCCACTATCTTCTCATTCACAGTGATGGCAATCTGCCCCTCCGGAAATATCTCAATGAGCCTGCGGAGCGTGGGTTCCCGCCAGTAACTGCCTGCCATATCTGGGTAGGCCCTCAACATAGACTCCTTCAAATCGATATAATCCTCTGCGGTCAATTGCCTGATTTCTACAGTTTCTGACATGGTCTCTTCGTTTTACAGGCAATTTAAAGTAAAAAGGGCATATCATGACGATACACCCTTTTTGCGGATTTTTCGCATATTCCCCCGCCGCTTTGCGGGGTTTTCCTCAAGTATGAGAGGAAAGCTATTGATTCAGTAGATCCTGAATATAGATAACCTTATTATTTTGAGTTTGTAAAAAGGCTTTATTTGCTCTGCCAATGTGCAGGAATGCTTTCACCTGTCTGATAAAAAATACTGGCAGGTAAAACAGCGCGGCTACGGTTTTCCTGTCTGTACTCATCACCGCTACGATGATCAGGAAAGACAAAGGGAACAGCACCATCGCCACTAGCCAGCCCAGCATCCACACCGGTGAGATCCAATAGTTCACTACTGCAAAAAAGGCCGCTCCCACCACCTGCAGAAACAATGGCGGACGCAGTAAATTAAAACCAAAGAATACGAGGTTAAAACTGCCACGTTTCAATCCCGTCAGCAACACATCCCAACCGTATTTTAAATATTTAAAGTAGGCATTGATCCACCTGGTACGCTGTGTTTCCAGTGCATCGCCGCTATCAATCTTCTCATCGTATACCTTCGCTTCTTCTGCATAGGCCAGCTGTGGAATCAGTTTCACAATATCGGCCTGGATCTTCTTATCAAATCCACCCAGGAAGTTGCGATAGATTACCTGCTTGTACAGGGCTGTTTCGATAGCAATACCCAGTCCCCATATATTGGCAGACAATCCCATTTCCATGCGCATACGCCTGTCAATGAAGTTGCTGAAATAGTTACCTGCAGCATCCAGTTGTGCATATACGCTATCGTTGTTCTTCGCCAGCATATTGGTTTGTACCGCACGGTAACCTTTATTGAAATACCTGTTCAATACGTCGAGGTAATCAGGATGCAACAGGTTGTCTGCATCCAGTATGATCATTACATCGTGTGTAGCATCAAAATGATTGATCGCATAGTCGATGGAACGGATTTTTGCATTTAAGGGTACTTCCGGCAGTAACACTTTTACCTGTGGATCGTCGTTGTATCCAATGTTCGCATGTTCACAGCCATCCGCTACAACATATACTTTGAAGTGGCGGTAGGTTTGCCTGAGTACAGAATCTACAAGGGGTGGAACCAGTTGTAGATTCTTATGGGCCGTGATGATGACTGCAAAAGAATAATCTTGTGCCGGTGCTTCAGTATTCACCTTCCTGCTTGCAAAGAGGGAGCCAAAAAATTTCTTTATGCCATAAACAAGCAAAAGAATAGTTGGCTGTAGCAGGTACGCTGCCAGCAAAAGCTGTATCGCTGCAAAGCAGTAAAAAAGGATGGTCCACATATTAATTTGCTTTTTCCCAAACAGAAAAGAACCCACCTGTAAAGCGGTAGGGCAATGCATCGGCGATCTTACAATCCAGCCACTGTAATGCACGTACTTTTTTAGCTACAAAAGAGAACGGGAATACATCCTCAATAAAATTCGCTTTGCCAAAACGTACGATGCGGAAGTGGTTTTGTGTAGACAAATTTTCCAGATCCGTTTTGTTGAAAAATTGCACATGATCCAGATTATCCGCTGCCGACTGCACAGTAGTTCCTGTGTAGCCCAGCGCTTTCTTGACACCGACCACCATTCTCCATGGCCAGCTGTTTTTTTCACGCATTGCTAATACGGGGCGGGTCACAAACAATTCGCGGGGGCCGCTGCCATTTGGCACAGTCACGATGAGCACACCGTCCTGTTTCAACGACTGGTACAAAACTTTCAATAAAGAAGAAGGATCCTGCAGGTGTTCCAGTACCTCGCTACAGATGATCGCATCAAATGTATCGCCCTGTGCCACGAGCTTCTCTGCACTGATTACATCAAACCACACATTGGGCAATGTATTCAGAGCACGTGCACGGGCAATAGTTTGCTCGCTCACATCAATCCCCAGTACATTGAAACCCAGTTTACCCAGGTGACGGCTGATCACACCGTTGCCACAGCCTACATCCAGCACCCTGGCATCCGCCTTTACCTTCCCTTTCAATGAGTCACTGATAAAGTCAAGCCGCTTCCTGTCAGCGATTCTATCATATTCATATGTAATAGTAGTAGTCATGATTCGTATCCGGTTAATTTTGATGATCAAGCACATCCCTGTACAGGTCTTCTACCTGACGGGTCATGCCTTTTGCACAATAATGCTGATTCACAGTAACAGCTGCTGCGTGCTGTACAGATGTACGTAAGGGTACATCTGTATGTAAGGTGCTGATGGCCGTAGCCAGCGCCGCAGGATCACGGACGGGAACAACCAGCCCGTTTTGCCTGTCGGCTACAATTTCTTTGGAGCCATCTACTGCTGTCACGATCACGGCCTTACGCATGGCCATGGCTTCCAGCAGCCCGATTGGCAGCCCTTCCCAGAGGGAGGGTAAACAATAAATATCAATTGCCTGTAACAATGCCGGCACGTCGCCGCGGAATGGCTGATATACAATATGGCTGGCAATGCCTTGTGCGGCTGCCAGTGAAACCATTTCTTCTTTCATATCCCCTTCCCCTACCACCAGCAGGGTAATGTCGCGATGTTGCTCCAATACCTTTTTAAAGGCGTAAACAAGTGTTAAAGGATCTTTTTGAATTGTAATGCGTGCAATGTACCCAATCACCGTATTTTGGGCTGGAATACCTAATTCCTGGCGAATGTTGTTTTGTGATGCGGAAGGATTGAATCTGGTCAGATCGATCCCATTATTGATCACCGTAGACCTGAAGCCTGAAAAATGCTTCACACCTGTATCCCTGTTAGACGCAGAGACAGAGATGTTCGCCTTTGCTCCACTGGTCAGCAACCTTTCTGACCATACCCTCATCTGCTTTTGCAGAAAAGGCTGATCATCGTGAAATGACCAGCCATGGATCGTATACAATAAAGGTCGGCCACTCATGCGGGTGGGAATATACAGATTGCTGGCAGCACGTGAACCGTGTGCATGAACGATGTCAATCTGTTCTTCCTGTATAAGCGTTTTGACCCGTTTCCAGCAGGAAGGGTCAAATGCTTTCAGGGAAGGAATTACATAATGGCGTATACCCATTTCCTGCAAACGCGTGATCATAGGTCCGTCTGTAAAAGACAGCACCACCGGCTCAAAGCGTTCTTTGTCCATGGCATCCACCAGGCTGAGTACGTGGGATTCCCCACCACCTATCAGTCCCTGGCGGATGGCCTGCAATACCTTTATTTTAGGTGTGTTGTTCATTATGCCGGAACGCCTTCGGCCTGGGGTTGTTTCCTTTCCCAGCCCTGTGGCAGTTTTTCGTAAATCTCAATGTTTTCGAATTCCTTGCTCTTACGCGCACCTACTTCTTTGGCCCATGCTGCCATTCTTTCAATGCCTTCCTGTAAGGAAACACCACTGCCTTCGCCAAATACGCTGTGTGCTTTGGTGTGGTCAGAGTAAGCGTGCATAACCTCGTTACGTGCTGCCAGGTATTTGATATCCGGGGTTACACCGAAACAGGCGCCTACTACCTTCGCCAGTTCATTCACCGTATAAGGTTTGTCTGCACCAATATTGAAAACCTGATTGTAAGCAGCAGGAATGTTTACGCTGTTCGCAATCGGAATAGCCACATCGTCAATAAAGCTGAAAGCCCTGGTCTGTTCACCATCACCGAAGATGGTGAGTTGCTGGCCCTGCATGATCTGGTTCATGAAGATGCCGATTACGTTACGGTATTTATCGCCAATGTTCTGGTTTTCACCATATACATTGTGCGGACGGAATACCACGTAGTTCAGACCAAACATTTCGTGGGCTGCTTTCAGATCCAGTTCTACTGCGAACTTAGATACGCCATATGGATCTTCCGGCATTGGCACCATTTCCTCACGCATAGGCAGCTGACCTGCACCATATACAGCGATGGAAGAGGTAAATACGAAACATTTTACTTTATGCTTGATAGACTCATTGATCAGGTTAATGCTACCAATGAGGTTATTGTTATAATTGAAACGGCGGATAAAGTGGCTCAGCCCTTCAGCTGCATATGCCGCCAGGTGGTATACATATTGAAAACGGTATTCTTCAAACAGACTGGTCACCAGCTGATCGTCGGAAACAGAACCCTGAACGAATATTGCACCTGCAGGGATATGATCTTCGAAGCCTCCGCTGAGGTCATCCAGTACAACTACTTCATGTCCCATTGCCAGGCAATGTTTTACGACATGTGAACCGATAAAGCCGGCACCGCCGGTAACAAGTGATGTTATTTTAGACATAATTGAGTTTTTTTATACAGGTGAATAACTTGATGTAGTGAGGTTCCAGAACGTGCCTTTTACAAATGACCGTAAATGCTTAAACTGTCCTTTCATTGTGTAAGTGACCACTGCCTTGGGGAACGTAAGGAAACTAAAGAAACAGAGGAACGCTGCCAGCTGCATCTTGTTCGTATTCCTGCGCATGTAGAGAATGCGGTTACGTGTATGGTAATACGCTTTAATCGCGCTTTCCTTACCCATGGTGATGGACTCCTTATGAAAGATCAGCCCGTTAGCATTATAATAGATCTTGTACCCGGCGCGCAGAATTCTGGCAGACCAGTCACTTTCTTCATAGTAGATAAAGAATTTGTCAGCAAAGCGGCCTACATTGTCAATCACTTCACGCTTTACCATCATGGCAGCGCCATGTGCACACCAGGTAGGGCCTGATACATCGTGCTGACCTTTATCTTCCTCCTTGCTGCCTACAGCCCATGTACGACCTGTTAGGAGGTTCATCTTGTTAAAGCCGGCGTATTGGATCACATTGGGGTGAGAGTAAAAACGAATTTTAGGACATACCACGCCAATGGTTCCGTCTACATAAAATGGCTGCAACAGGTGCTCCAGCAGATCGGGAGTGACTTCTGTATCATTATTTACAATGAATAAAAAATCACCTTTCGCCTGCTCAATACCGAGGTTGTTGCCACCGGTGAAACCCAGGTTTACAGGGCTTAGAATGAGGCGGAGATTCGGATAGTTGCCTGCTTCAATTTGTGCAGTAGGATCAACACTGGACCCATTATCTACGATGATCGTCTCAAAATTGCGGTAGGTTAGCTTTTTTGTAGACTCCAGAAATTCGCAGGTAACAGTTGTCTGGTTGAAATTAAGGGCAATAATGGACACCAGTGGTGTTTGTTCTTGCAAACTCATAATCGTATTCGGTAATTATTAATTTTATACATTATCCTTCTGCCTCAGGGCATTCGGAGTATTAGCGAGAATCCACATATCGTACAGCACAGAATGTTTTTCAGCATAACTTTTATCCAGGTTGATGCGCTCGCTCACGCTCATATCTTTATTCCCTCTCTTCTTAATCTGCCACAGACCAGTGATGCCGGCAGGTGCCAGAAAGCGGCCGGCGTAGTCGTCTGTCGTGAGGGTAGCAGCTTCGTACAATGGAAGGGGCCGATTGCCTACGAGTGACATATGTCCCAGCAATACATTCAGAAGCTGGGGAATTTCATCTAAACTGGTGTTGCGAAGGAAGGTACCCAGACGGGTTACACGGGGGTCATTACTAATTTTGAAAAACACAGGACCGGTACCGTTTGTATCGTACTGGTTCAGGTGCTTCATCTGGGCAACCTGCTTGTCAGCATCCGCTACCATGGTGCGGAACTTGTAAAATTTGAAGATCTGGTAGCGTTTGCCAGCGCGGTGAGACACATAGAAAACAGGCCCTTTGGACCCCAGTTTGATTAGAATAGCCAGGACAAGAAATACCGGGGATAACAATAAAAGCAGTGTGCCGGCAAATAAGATATCCAGGCCACGCTTGATGGAATAGTTAAGGTAATAGCCAGGCTTTATTGAAACAGATCTGTCATCTTTTTCAATAGTCTGTGCCATGTGACGGATCTGCTGCGCAGTACGCAGCTTTTCTTCAAATATCGCAGGGGTAACGGCGGGGGTAAGGATATCATCAATACCTCCTATGGTGCGGAGTTCTTGTTTCAGCGAGGCTGATAATGCTTCAGTATAAATAAACACAGGTACCTTGGCAAGCCGGGATTCAGTGCGAATAAAATCCCTGAGCTTACGCAAATTGAAATGGGGATTGTTATGTACGTTACATATAATAAATGTAGGCACTATGTTGTAATGCAGTTGTTCCTTTAGTACATTCACTGACAAAGACAACTCTTTTGCAGTAAAAACATACTCCTCGGTTTTGCCTGTGACCCCATCGAAGAATTCATCATTCCCGATGCAGAGTGTGTACCTGTTCACGTGGCTCGAGGCCATGGTGAGTACTTTGGTACCTGTCTTTATCCTGGCATCAGGATAGCTCAATGGTAGATTAGATATCATGTGCGTTCGGTTTACTTAAAAAATCTTGTGTAACAATGGTCACTGGGGTGCAACAAAAAAGATCATCCCGCTATACTCACTGACTGTCTTGTGCTTAACTGGTTATCTACAATCTCGAGCAACTTAATTGGATCAAATGGTTTGTTAATCACTCTAGCTACATTGGGATATAGGGGGATACTGTCCTTCAGGTCCATACCTGTAAGAACGATAACTGGTATATCGCTATATAGAGCATTGCCTGCAAGGTTCTTGGCGAGCTGCCAGCCGTCTATATTAGGCATTTGCACATCCGTGATGATCAGATCCGGAATATTGCCGCTGGATAACCACATTGTTGCAGTCAGTCCGTCTGTCGCAGCATATACTTTGTACTTGTTGCCTAACATCGCTTCTAACAAAAATCGCATTGGGGCACTGTCATCTACTATTAAAATCTTCTTTTTCATTTTAACTCCGGTTTAGAACATAAAAGATTGCTCTGTAAACCAAATGCGTTCACGCTACAACGTTTGCTGTTGCAGAATGGGCAAATGGAATCTCTTTGATCTTCCAGGAGGATAAGGTAGAATTATCACTAAATTAACACCACTTGCAGTTTAATACATATGCGATATAGAAAGGCATACGCGCAAAGACTGCGGTGGTAGTTCATTTCAGGACAAATTGGTTAAAGTGAATTTCAGAGGAGATGGCTATGGTTACATTTAGCAGATTGCTATAATCAGGGTAAAAATATTTATTATTCCTGAATAGTGCAAATAAAATCTTGAACAATATTTTTTTCGCACTTGAAAGTCAACAATCTGATGGTTTTTATCGAAATCTGGCCCAAAAGTATAGTAATAATTATTTTTTAATATTTTGAAATTGGTAAATGATAAAGAATTCCTCGTGAATGATGCGAAAGTGAAAGTAAACGATGCTAAAATTGCGGTTGATGTATCATTATATTGACACACAATAATTTTTCTTCTTTAATTTGGCACCATTATAACGAAAGCATTACCCCGATAAAGCCAATGTTTACAATGATGATTTTATTCTACACCAGCTTATTCATTCTGTTCTATAATTATATCGGGTATGGTTTCCTGGTGGGGATACTCGTGGCCTGCAAACGCCTCCTGTCAAGGGCTTCCAGAGAAGTCACTACATTTGAGCCCGCAGTCACCCTCATCGTTGCTGCATATAATGAAGCGGCATTCATAGCAGAAAAAATAAAGAACACCCTGGAACTGGATTACCCTGCTGATAAATTAGAAATTATATTTATCACTGACGGTTCCAATGATGGTTCTGAAATAATAGTGCAGCAATACGCAGGTATCAGGAGTATGCACGAACCTGAAAGAAAAGGAAAAACTGCCGCCATCAACAGGGCCATGCAGACCGTGCAGACACCGGTTGTGATCTTCTGCGATGCAAATACGTTGCTGAACATTGATGCTGTTAAAAATATTGTGCGCCACTACCAGGATCCAAAAACCGGTGGTGTGGCTGGTGAGAAAAAAGTAATGCCCGCTGGCAACAGCGGTGCAGCGGGCACTGAAGGCATCTACTGGAAATACGAATCATTGTTAAAGCGACTGGATGCTGCCCTGTATACAGTGGTAGGCGCTGCCGGTGAGTTGTTCTCTGTAAGAACTGTACTCTTTACACCAGTGGCACCTGAAGTGATCCTGGATGATTTTATAATTTCACTCAGAGTGAACCAAATGGGCTACAGGATTGCGTATGCACCGGATGCCTTCGCAATGGAAACGCCATCAGCAGGTATTACAGAAGAACATAAGCGCAAGATCCGCATCAGTGCAGGTGGTTTCCAATCCATCGTCATGCTGCGTGCATTGCTCAATGTATTCCGGTATCCACTCCTCTCCTTCCAGTACATTTCGCACCGCGTACTGCGCTGGACACTGAGTCCACTCAGTCTGCCAATACTGCTCATTTCCGCAGCTGTACTGACATTGCAGGGTGCTGGTGGTTGGTGTCAGCTCATTTTTGCAGCACAGGTAATATTTTATTTACTCGCAGTCGCCGGATTTTTCCTCGCTAAGAGAGATATTAAATTCAAGCCCTGCTATATACCATTCTATTTTCTCTTCATGAATGTGGCGATATACGAAGGGTTTTTCCGATATATCAGGAAACAGCAATCCGCAGTATGGGAAAAGGCAAGAAGAGAAACAGCCGTTATGAATGCATAAAAATCGCAACAACCAGAAGATGTCGACTACAACCAATACACAGCGTATTAATAGCATGGATGCACTCCGGGCGCTGGCCATGTTCCTTGGCGTGGTGCTACATGCAGTGATGGCGTATACCATAACCCCATTCGAAAACTTTTATCATGACCCGCACTATAGCAGCGGCGCTTATGATGTGATCTTTTTTGTAATACACACTTTCCGGATGCAGTTATTTTATCTGATAGCCGGGTTTTTCTTTCGTTTATTATATTTCAGGATTGGCGAAGCTGCGTTCATCAAGCATCGCACGCAGCGCATCCTGATCCCTTTCGTAGTGGGTCTGTTCCTGATCCTTCCCTTTACCAATCTGCCGCTCACAGCGTATACGGTCACCGGTGGGGGCCAGCACCTCACCGGTCCGGACGTTTCCCTGATCCTGCACAACATCATGATCTGGAGAGGCCCGGTACACCTGTGGTTCCTGTATTACCTGACGCTGTTCTACATCATCGGGATTGTATTACTGAGACTAAAGTTGCCCAAACTGCCCGTTACCATTGTGCCTGCGCTGTTACTGGTGGGCTCTTTTGTATCACTGTTGCTGTTTGATACATACTATATCAAATACACACCTGGATTGGTTCCGAAGCCAAACTACATCCTGTACTATGGCATTTTCGTATACGCCGGATGGGTACTGCATGAGCACAAAGAAAAATATTTCCCCCTGCTCAAACGCTATGGGCTGACGTTTACAGCCATTGGAATGGCCGCTGCACTGTTGATATATAATAATAGTACCACGGCCGATATTTTGTTGAAAGCCGGTATGACTATTGCCACCGCATCGCTGGTGCTTGGTTTCCTGGGTGTATTCCTTCGCTGGGTCAATGCTGAATCATATACCATGCGTTACCTTTCAGACGCCTCCTACTGGGTATACCTGGTGCATGTAGGGCTGGTATACATGATGCAGGCATGGCTGGGCGATACCCAATTACCGGGAATTCTGAAGCCCGTATTATGTTTTATCGTACCCGTAGCAATATCACTGCTTACCTACCAGTGGTTTGTTCGGTACACTATTATAGGGTTTTATTTACATGGGAAAAGAGAAAAATCGAATACTGAAGAACACAAAAGAGTATACAAAGTGTCTACATCTAAATCCTGAAAAACGTTGCAATCCTTTACTACTAAACATTACGTGGATTTAGAAAACGATTTGTTAATGTAATTAAAAAGATTTGCTTCTTTTAAATTTTATGCTACCTTAGCATTCTAATTTTATCCTTCCAACCAGTCCTCATTTAAAACCTCACGATAATACTTTTAGCCGTTTTCCTATTAAAAGCCGCTCAGCATTGAGTTGGCGCCGAATACGTTGTTAAGAAACATGTGAGCAGTTTTGCCAAAACTTGCTGGGTAAGTTAATTAATCGGTTTACAACTGAAACACTTATCCATATGAGGAAATTTTACGCAATTTGTCTGTTTTTAATCATGTGCTTTGGTCATATGGCCATGGCGCAGATATTCAATTCAGGCGACGCCGTTGTGAATTACGACCCCAATAACCCTCCTACCGCACCATCGTGGGGTACGATTGGTAAATGGGTCCGTACTAATCGGAGCGACGTCAATTTTACTAACAAAGACTCTTACAAGTGTTACTACCTGAATGGGATGCCTTTTCGCCTCAAGTTTCCCAAGAGCTATGAGCAAGGTGTAACAGATGGTAAGAAGTACCCCATCTTTATTTTCTTCCACGGTAAAGGCGAAGGTGGTGGCATTTATGACAACGAATATTCTCTGTATCATGGCGGTAGCAAATTCTGTGCTGCTGTAGACAATGGAACTTTCGATGGCTTTGTGCTGGTACCCCAAAACACCACAGGCTATTTCGGTGCATCTCACTACACATTTGTAAAGCAGATCATCGACACACTCATCGCCAGCAACAAGCTGGACATCAATCGCATCTTTGTTGACGGTCTTTCCGCAGGTGGCTCTTCCACCTGGGAATTTATGTTTGCTTACCCTACACTGGTAGCAGGTTTCCTGCCTATCAGCGGTTGCTCTATAGCATATAAAGACCAGGTCAACACCTTCAAGTACATTCCTCTTTGGATCTTCCAGGGTGGTCTGGACAATAGTCCTCACCCTAACACCACATCACAGGTTATGACCGCCGATTCTCTCGCAGGCGGTAACTGGAAAGAAACTGTATACCCTAATGGGGGTCATGGTATTTGGGACAACGCATGGAACGAAACTGATTTCTGGCCCTGGATTAACAGGCAGAATAAAACCAACCCCTGGCCTACAGCCGGGCACAATGAATTTTGCCCTGGAGAAACAGTAAATGTTACTTTAGGATTAACTGCTGGTTTTGATGGTTACGAATGGCGCAAGGATGGTGTTACTATCCCTGGCGCTACTACAAACGAATTGGTAGTGACCGCTTATGGTACCTACGATGCGAGAATAAAGAGAGGTACAGTATGGTCTGATTATTCTTCAACACCTGTTGTTGTAAAACAAAAAGCAGCCACACAAACCCCTCCTATCACTATTTCCGGCCTGATGAGTAAGGTGATCCCTGCTCCGGACGGGAATACTTATGTGACACTGACCCTGCCTGACGGTTATACTTCTTACCGCTGGGCAAAAGCAACGGACACTACTACACTGGCTACTACCCAGACTTACAATGCAGGCACAGCTGGTTCTTACCGCGCTAAAGTGACTGAGCTGTATGGCTGTTCCAGCGAATGGTCTTCTTCATTCTATGTAGTGCCTGCGACTGGTACTAATGCACCAGCACCTGCTTCCGGTCTCACGGCTATGGCTATTTCAAAAACAGCCATTACCCTTGACTGGACAGACAATCCAAATGCAACTTACAATGAAACAGGTTATGAGATATACCGCGGATCTACTTCCGGCGGCCCATATACCCTCATAAATTTAACTGCGGCTAACGCGGTTACTTATACTGACAGCCTGCTGAACCCCAACACTAAATACTACTACATTATACGTGCTGTAAACGACAGCAGCTCTGCTGCAAACAGCAACGAGGCTGTGACCCAGACACAGGTGGACAATACACCACCTACTGCACCGGGCAACCTCACCATAACCGGTAGCACTTCCAGCCAGGCTTCCCTGTCATGGACGATCTCTACTGATGATGTAGGTGTATATAAATACGATATCTATATTAATGGTATCAAATCTTACACTGTAGGAAACGATCAGACAACCTTCACCGCTTATGGCCTGAAGAGCGATTCCCTGTACAACTTTGTGGTAAAAGCAAGAGACGTAGCAGGCAACTCTTCTGCACGCAGTAACCAGGTTACCGCCTATGCTGTGGCTAATGGCCTCGCATGGCGCTACTACACCGGTAACTGGAGTACACTGCCTGACTTTAATACATTGACGCCTGATGCAACTGGTTACTCTGCTATCCCTGATATCAGCGTAGCGACAGATGCGGATTACTTCGGCTTTGTATGGGAAGGTGAAATCCGTATCCCTGTATCCGGCAACTATACTTTCATCATTAACTCTGATGATGGTAGTAAACTCTGGATAGACAGTAAGTACGATGCTTCTGTAACCCCACTCGTGAACAACGATGGTTCACATGGTACACAGGACAGAGAAGGTACCATCTACCTCACTGCTGGTATGCACAAAATTGCTGCTGCCTACAATGAAATCGCAGGTGGTCAGTCATTCACCCTCTCCTGGAAGAATACTGCAAATGGTATCACTACTGCCACCCAGATCACTGCTGACTACTTCAAGAAAACAGTGACTACCGGTGCAGTACCTAAATACCCTGGTAACCTGCTGGCGACTGCTACTGCTTACAACAAGATTAAACTGACATGGGCAGACAGCAGCAGCAACGAAACCGGTTTTGAAGTATACCGTGCTACTACACAAGGTGGTCCTTACACCACAGTAGCCACCACCGCTGCTAATGCAACGAGCTATACCGATAGTAACCTTGTAGCGTCTACTACATATTACTACCGCGTTAAAGCAATTAATAAATATGGTGACTCAGGCTTTAATCCTGCTGAAAGCGGTGGCCTGTTCTGGGGTGAATATCCAGGCTCCTACAGTACTTTGCCTGCTTTCAGCTCACTCACACCATCTATATCCGGTACCACCAATAATATTACCCTGAATGTAAGAGACCGTGAAGATTACTTCGCACTCAAATTCGATGGGTATATTAATATTCCGACTACCGGCACTTATACGTTCTATACTGCTTCAGACGATGGCAGTAAATTATATATCGGAGGCTTTAGCGAGAGCAATCTGGTGGTGAACAATAACTACCTGCAAGGGACTACCGAACGTTCCGGTACCAAGACCCTAACTGCTGGCAGATATCCTATCACTGTTACTTATTTTGAAGCAACGGGTAGCCAGACATTATCTGCCAGCTATGCAGGTCCGGGTCTCAGCAAGCGCCTCATTCCAGACAGCGCTTTCATCTACAAAAACATGAAAGCAACTACCCTGGCTACACCAGCGGTACCAACAGCTCCGACTAACCTGACATTGACAGCTGTAAGTCCAAACAAGATTCAGTTAAGCTGGAAAGATAACTCCACTACTGAAACCGGCTTTGAAATTTACCGTTCTGTAAATGACAGCACAACGTTTAAACTTTTCACCACTGTTGCTGCAAACAGTACGACCACAGCCGTGTACAACGACTCTGCACTGTTTGCCAACGTGAAGTACTTCTATAAGGTGCGTGCAAAGAATGAAGGTGGTTACTCTGTCTTCACTAACAGCACCGGAATTTACACACTCAACACTCCTCCTGTGATCTCACAGTTGGTCAACCGATCAGTGAGGTATGGCACTCAGCTCGTGCTGAACATCACCGCTACTGATGCAGATGGCGAGACCCTGACGCTCACGGCCGCGAATGTACCTTCCTTCGGAACATTTGCCAACACAGGGAACGGTACGGCTACATTGACTTTCAATCCTGCCACTGCCAATCAGGGTACCTATGCCAACATTACTGTGACTGCTGCTGACCAGCATAGCGGTACTGCCAGCACTACATTCACCCTGACCGTGAATGACAACTACACACCAGTAATTAGTACTGTAAGTAGTGTGACACTGGCAGAAGCTACAACCTCTTCTATCAGCCTGACCGCTACTGATGGCAACGCAACTGACACCATCACCTGGACCGCCAGCGGCCTGCCTTCTTTCGCTACACTGACTAATAGTGGTAACAATGCGACGATCGCCCTCGCTCCTACTTACATCGACGCAGGTACTTACAATGTTACTGTTAATGCTAACGATGGTAAAGGTGGTATCGATACCAAAACCTTCGCTATCACAGTGACGGATGTGGATCCAAGCCGTACACTCTATGTGAATTTCTCTGATGGATCTTATCCTCCATCTTCTCCATGGAACAGTACAAACAAGGCACCGGTACAAAACGACCTGTTCCCTAATCTGAAAGATCAGAACAGCGTAGCCACTACAGTAGGTATCAAAATTGTAAGTAACTGGGGCGCACTGGGTAACGGTTCTAACTACTATGGTACCAATACCGGCAACAACTCCGGTGTTTATCCAGACAACGTGATGAGAACTGCTTACTGGACCAACACGACCAAGCAAACACTGAAACTGTATGGTCTGAGCAGCACCAGCAAGTATAGCTTCACTTTCTTTGGTGCACGTGCGGATGTAACTGACAATCGTCTGACCAATTATACCATCGGTACGACAACCGTTTCTTTACAGGCTTCTTCCAATACAAAGAATACAGTTGCGATCAACAATGTCGCTCCTGATGCAAACAATGAAATCAGCATCGATCTGCAAAATGGTACCGGCTCTGTTTATGGCTACCTGAATGCAATGGTGGTGAAAGTATCTTATGATGATGGTAACGCACCTGCCAAACCAACCAACCTGGCTGTAGCCAGCGGTACAACTGGTGTGAACCTCACCTGGAAAGACGTTGCCTTCAACGAAACCGCTTACGAGATCTGGCGCGCTGCCACCAGAACAGGTGCTTACAGCCTGCTCACACCAACAGCCGCTGCAAATGCCGTAAGCTACACAGATACTTCTGCTAAGGCAAACAAGACTTACTTCTACGCTATCAGGGCAATCAATGGAAATGGTAATTCTGCATTCTCTGATACCGTTACAATTACTACCGGCAACAATGCACCTAAACTCGACAGCATCGCAGGTGTAACTATCAAGAATAACGAAACCGCTAACGTTACCCTTCGCGCGATTGACGATGCAGGCGACATCCTGACACTGAAAGCAACCAACCTGCCATCATTCGCTAAACTGACTGACAATGGCGATGGTACAGGTGCTATCAGCATCACTCCTGCTGCCGGAAACGTAGGTAAGTATACTGTGCCCATCACAGCTACTGACAACAATGGTGGAAGTGCTACAAGAACATTCGTGATCTATATCAGGGATAAGAACCTGACATCACTGTACTTCAACTTCAACCAGACGTTGCCTGCAGACGCACCATGGAACAACTTCAATACTTATCCGTACAATACAGCTGTTATCAATAACGCCATCGACGAAACCGGCGCTGCTACCGCCATCAAGATCGCTGTGCTGGATGCCTTCTCCGGTACCAACGCAAGCGGTGCTTCCACAGGCAACAACAGCGGCGTATATCCTGACAACGTTATTGCGACCACTTACTACACCAGTGAGTCTACAGCAAGAAGGATCAAGTTCACCGGTCTGTCTTCCACTTACCGCTACAACCTGATCTTCTTTGGCAGCCGTACAGGGAACGATAACAAGAACACGGACTTTACAGTAGGCAGCAACACCGTCACGCTGAACGCTGCGAATAACAGCACCAATACTGTTCAGATCAACGGTATCTCTGCAGACAGCACCGGCGCTATCCAGTTCACTGTGAAACAGTCTACCGGCGCTACTTACGGTTATATCAACTCAGTAGTATTACAATACTACATCGACAACGGTTCTCCGCTCAATCCTACCAACGCTACTGCGATTGCTACCGGCAAGACCAGTATCAATCTGAAATGGCAGGATAACTCAACGAACGAGACCGGATTCCAGGTATACCGTTCTACTGACAACAGTACCTTCTCCCTGCTGACTACAGTAGGTAATAACGTGAACTCTTATACAGATGCAGGTCTGGGAACAGATACCCGCTACTACTATAAGATCCGCGCCATTAAGGATACTGCCAGTTCTGACTTTACCAATGTAGCGAGTGCTTCTACTTTCATCAACGCTGTGTACATCAACTGTAACGTATACACTCCTGCAGGTACGCCATGGAACAATACCAACTCCGGACCTGCCCTGGGTTCTACGTTCCCGAACCTGAAAGATGAAAGTGGCAACAATACCGGTCTGACCATGACCATCACACAGGCCTTCACGGGTGATAACCCTTATGGTATGAACACTGGTAACAATTCAGGCATCTATCCTGACAACGTCATCAGCAGTACCTACTGGGTGGATATCAATGTGAATGGTCAGCTGAAGATCTCCGGTCTGAACCTGGCTAAGCGCTACAACTTCGTATTCTTCGCAAGCCGCGATGGCGACGGAGACAGAACGACCAACTACACCGTTGGTACCACCACTGTATCGCTGAATGCTTCTTATAACACCAGCAATACCGTTCAGATCAACGATATCGTTCCTGATGCAAACGGTGAAGCGCTCATCAATGTAAAAGCAGGTGGTAACTCCATCTACGGCTACATCGGCGCCCTGGTGATTCAACAGTATACGCCGAGCAGCAGTGACCTGGATCAATCCCTGATCATGGCTAAGAAGAACAACTACCTGACAGGTGAACTGACTAATTCCGATGCAGCAGACAAAGTGACGCTGACCAATGTTTATCCGAATCCGTTCGTTTCCAGCGTAACCCTGGATATGGCAAATACTGGTAAAACCAGCAGCAATGTGAGCATCGTAGTCTCAGATATTTCAGGTAAGATCCTTTACGCAAGATCACTTGGGAAACTGGATGCCGGCAGTCAGCGGATCAATGTCGATCTCAGTACATCTCAGATTCCAGCTGGTCCTTGCATCCTGCGTGTGTTAGATGGAGAAAATGTAGTGAAGACAGTGAAGTTGATTAAGAATTAATAATTGATAATTACCATTCTTTGATTGATTACTTATTTGTTACCGAAAAAGTCCGGTGTAAGCCGGATTTTTTCGGTCATTTTAGATTAGATTTTTTTACACTTTAAAGAATACGCCGATATGGATTTGATTTATTTATTCAAATCACTACTGAGGAGAAAATGGTTAATCATCATCAGCACTTTTATAGCGGTGCTGGCGGCTTTTTTGTTAACCCTCAACCAGGAAAAACTGTACAAGTCTGTTTCCCAAATTGCTACCGGGTACACCATGAGTGACCAGGTAAAACTTAAAGATGAAAGCTTCAACGTGTATGAAATTGATGTAAAATTCAACAACGCTGTCGAGGCCATCAAGTCACCCCGTGTATTAGGCATGACCGGTTATAGCCTCATGCTGCATGACCTGGAAAACCCTGACAAACCCTACAGGGTACCCTCTGTAGAGGATCGTAAAAACCCTGTCTATCGTAAACTGAATAGACAGAAGGCAATAGAAATCCTCAACAAAAAATACAACGAAGAGAAATTGCTCAGTTCTTTCGATCCCCAGGAAAGGGACATCCAGGAACTGATGATGATATATAAATACGATCTCGAAACAATGCGCAATGTATTGTACGTAGGTCGGGTACAAAGAACGGACTATATCGATATTCAGTATCGCTCTATCAATCCGGAGCTGAGTGCTTATATCGTGAACCAGGTCGTAACTGAATTCATGCGCAACTATGAATCCAGCCGTAACCAGCAAACTGTTCAGAACATCGAAACGCTGAAGAAACTGGTAGACCAGAAGCGTGAGGAACTGGATGGCAAGATTGGTAACATCAAAACAATGGGTACCCTCGATGCCACTGTGGAAAGTTCCAACACACTGGAACAGATCTCCAACTTCGAAAGCAGACTCGCTGATGAAAAGGCAATCCTGAACAGTGCACAACTGGCCAGCCAGCAGGTGACCCAGCGCCTGTCTGAAATGGAAAGCACCAGCACACAAAATGCAGCATCTACCAATAGCTCTAATTCAGAGCTGGCCACCCTGCGTGAAAAAATGAATGATGCCTCTAATGAATACCAGAGCAAAGGCGGGAGCGATCCGGAACTGTATAACAAATACAAAAAGGCGAGAAACGATTATTCTTCCAAACTGATGGCTATTGCTTCTGCAGCTCCCAGTGCCGCCAGCCCGGGTACCACCAGGGCAGACCTGCAACAGAAGAAAAGCGACCTGGACCTGCAGGTAAGATCTACCCAACAAAACATTGCTTTTTACGAACAAAAGATCAGACAGCTGAATGGCACTATGGGCGCTGCTGCGTCAAGAGGTGCAAACAACCTTGCGCTGCAGAAAGAAGTAGAACTGGCACAACAGGAATATGAAAGCATCAAATCCCGTTACGATGCAGCGGTGAACAACAAGATCGCACCGATGGATAACTTCCACCAGATCCTGTATGGTCAGCCTGCGGTTGAACCTGAGCCTTCCAAACGTATCATTATTGTCGCAATGGCTGGTATGGCCGTAGCGGTGTTCTGCTGTATCCTCATCATCTTCCTGGAATATATTGATGTGAGCATCAAGACTCCGACCCAGTTCCTGCGTATTCTTGAACTGAAACTACTGGGTGTAGTAAACAGGATCAACCTGAAGAAAACACCACTGGAAGAGATCTTTACCGATCCAACCCTTAAACAACATGATACGGCTGCTTTCCGGGAACTCCTGCGTAAACTGCGTTTTGAAATGGAGCACAGTGGTAAGAAGATCTTCCTGCTTACCAGTGGGAAACCGGGCGAAGGTAAATCTACTATTCTGAAAGCACTGGCATATAGCTTAAGTCTGAGTCATAAGAGAGTATTGATTATTGATACACAGTTTCCACATAATTCACTGACACAGGAATTTGAAGCGAAGCCCGTGTTGGAGAGTTTTAATTCTAATGAATTTAATTCCGGACAGATCGCAGACCTTATCTCTCCTACCACCATGCCCAATGTATTTATCATTGGTTGTGAAGGTGGCGAATATACGCCTGCTGAAATACTGAAACCGGGCAACCTGCTGGAATACCTGGGTGCACTTACCAGGGAATATGATTACATCCTGCTGGAAGGTGCTGCGTTGAATGAGCGTGCAGATAGTAAAGAACTGATGCAGTATGCCGATACCATCATTACCGTCGTATCTGCAAGATCAGGTGTGAACCAGACAGATAGGGAGACTATTTCTTTCCTGCAAAGTCTGAATGGTAAGTTCAGTGGTGCAATATTGAACTTTGTTGAACCCGAAAATATAGATCTATAATGAGCACAGTGAAACCCGGCAACAGGCTGGCGTGGATAGATTACGCGCGGGGCATTGCCATCATACTGGTACTGTACCGTCATATCTTTGAGGGCATTAGCCGCTCAGGTGTGGAGGCTTCACAGTTTAAGTGGCTGGAAAATGCAAACATCATTTTCTACAGTTTCCGTATGCCCCTGTTCTTCATCCTGTCTGGTGTGTTCATTGGTAAAAGTCTGGCAAAGAGAGGGATGAAGAGCCTGATCGTTAATAAATTCAACATCCTGCTGTATCCATATCTCTTATGGTCCGCATTGCAGATCACCATTCAAATCTGTCTGAGTGGACTGGTGAATGCAGACAGGGGTTGGGCGGATTACGGGTATATTTTTATATACCCCCGCCGCATCGATCAGTTCTGGTACCTCTATGCATTATTCAATGTAACAGTGTTGTATATACTCACGAAAGAAAAACTGCGGCTGAAGATCTGGCACCAGCTGGTGATCGGTTTGGCTGCTTATATGTACAGCAGTTATGTCTCCGTACATCATATTGATCTCGGCTTTATTTACGACATCTGTCACTTCTATATCTTCTTCGCCATCGGCGAACTCGTTGCGGATCAGATATTGGATAGCACTAAGTATCCCCTGTATGGCAGCTGGGGATTGTTTGCCGCCCTCCTGCCCTTCTTTGCCGCAGGCCAGTATTACTTCCTGATGACGAATTCAGAGATGAAGTACAATCTTTTTGTAGAAGAACATCAACCTTTATTATTTGCGCTCATCGCGCTCGTGGGTTGTGCATTTATGATCAATATATCATTCCTTTTACAGCGCTATGGCAGTGTAAAGCTGCTGCGGGTAGCAGGATTCCATTCACTTTACATTTACGTTTCTCATGTGTTGGTCGCATCTGCAGTGCGTATGTGCCTGGTAAAAGTGTTTCACATCACCTACCTGCCAGTGTTGTTAGTGATCTGTTTATGCTTTGCCGTTGTGATCCCCATCCTGCTATACAAGGCAGCTATGCGCGCAGGTGCATGGTGGCTGTATAGCCTGGAAAAGCCCATGGAACTTAAATTAAGCTAAAAAATGAGCAACCCAAAATACACCTACTGGCTGAAATCCGGCATCTACAGCGGATTACAGAAAATCGCCGTACTCCTGTTCGGGATCGGCAGTGTGCTGGTATTAACCCGCTCACTGACCAAGTCTGACATGGGCGTATGGAACCTCTTTCTCGTATATACCGGTATTATCGAGATCATAAGACAAAGTCTGATTAAAAACGCTGTGATCAAATACATCAATGGTCACGCTACGGAAGAACACCCCCATATACAGTCTGCTGCTCTGTACCTCAATATTGTGATCACAGTCCTGATCGGTATCCTGATCGCGGCCTTTATCATTCCCGTGAGCAAGCTATTGCAGGCCCCCCCATTGGCGATGGTGATGTACCTGTTCCTGCCCGGTTTATTGTTGTTAGTTCCCTTCTCTCATTTTGAATGGGTACAGAATGCCAATGCTGACTTCAGGGGCATTTTCTGGGGATATTTAAGTCGTCAGGGTACAAGTTTTATTTTGATCGTCGCGCATTTACTGATAGATCATAATATTACCCTTACCCACCTCATCCTCTACTTCGATGCAGGTTTGGTATGTGGCACCATCGTATCCGGCTACTTTGCCCGGAACTTTGTGACCCGTCAGATTAAGTATCATAAGGAATGGTTCACCAGGCTTTGGACCTTTGGTAGATGGGTGTTTGGTACGAACGTGAGTTCTTCTTTGTTCCGTAATACGGATACATTTATTATATCTTCTTTTTTAGGAACCCCATCAGTTGCCTTGTACAATGTATGTTTGCGTATATCCAATCTGGTAGATGTGCCTTCGCAGGTCTTAGGTGATATTTTATTTCCTAAGACGGCGAAGATGATGGAAGACGGTAACATCGAAATGGTGAAGTACTATTATGAAAGAGCTGTAGGTACAATTCTCGCAATCGCAGTACCCGCCAGCCTTGCTATTGTATTGTTACCCAGGCTGGTGATCGGCATCATCGCAGGTCAGGGATATATGGAAGCGGTACCTATTTTGCAGATAACTATATTTTATGGCCTGTTTCTGCCCTTCATCAAGCAGTTTGGCACTATTATGGATTCAATTGGCCTGCCCAAACTGAATTTTTATGTAATCACTGTAACGGCTATCTGTAATATATTCATCTGCATGTTCTATACCCGGCAGATGGGACTGATGGGCGCTGCTTATGGTACCATGACCTCATATGGTATCTGCTTCATTATCACGCAGACCATACTGTACCGTAAGCTCAATACCAGCTTGCTCAATGTGGGGAAATATATGCTGCAATTCTACCCGGAAGCGATCTCCGTGGTACAGCAACGTTATTTACTAAAATGGAAAGCCAGATGATCAGGAACAGGGATATAATCGTAGTAGGCTTACAGCCCTGGGATATTAAGATCGGGAGTAACTGTAAGAACATGGCGCAGGAACTGTCACAATACAACCGTGTATTGTACGTAAACAGGGCACTGGACAGGATCTCTGCCATCCGATCCAGCGACGACGAAATGGTGCTGACCAGAAAAGCAAGCCTCCGTGGCGACACCAACGATCTGAAGCCTGTCTCTGCTTCGCTCTGGACCCTGGATCCACGTACCGTATTGGAATCTATCAACTGGATTCCCGTGCCATCGATCTTTGACAGGATCAACTTAGTCAACAATAAAAGACTCGCCCGCGAAATCAACCAGGCAGCTAAGCGACTTGGATTTAACGATGCGTTGTTGTTTATCGATAATGATTTTTTCCGTGCACAGTACCTGCCTGAATTGCTGGAAGGTGTAAAGGAAACGATCTACTATATCAGGGATAACCTGACCAGTCAGCCATATTTCAAAAAGCATGGCGTAAGACTGGAACCATTGCTCATGCAGAAAGCTACGATGGTCGCTGCCAATTCAGCTTACCTCGCAGCGTATGGTGCAAAGTATAACAAAGCATCTTTTGATATCGGACAGGGTTGTGACTTCGGTTGGACGAAAGAAGAATATCCGCCGTTCAAAGATTTCAAAAGCCCTGTGATCGGGTATGTAGGTGCATTGATCAAATCCCGGCTCAACATCTCATTGCTGGAACAGATTGCTACACAACGTCCTGAATGGACACTGATACTGGTTGGTCCTGAAGACGAGGCATTCCGTAACAGTTCACTGCATCAGTTGAAGAACGTACACTTCATGGGTGCCCGTCATGGAGGGGAACTTCCATCATGGCTCAGCACTTTTGATGTATGTATCAATCCACAGGAGCTCAATGAGATGACCATTGGTAACTATCCCCGTAAGATAGACGAGTACCTGGCACTGGGCAAACCGGTGGTAGCAACAGATACGGTAGCGATGCAAATCTTTGCACCTTATGTATATCTCTGCAAGACAGCAGATGACTACATCATAAACATCGACACCGCCCTGCAGGAGGGTGATAACACCGAACTGCAGGAAGCAAGAAAAGCCTTTGCATTTTCACATACCTGGGAACAGTGTATTGCATTAATGGGGGCATACCTTGAACAAACTCAAAACGTAGAAGCATGAAAGATAACAGGTTTTCAGACGATCGGTTATTAGAGATCACCGTGACACTATTCATTGGCTTCACGTTGTTATTTCTGGCATTAAAAGTTTTATTCTTCTAAGATATGCGACCATCACTCATCACAGGAGCAGCACCTCTGCGAGGGTCCGGTTTACTGCACAAGCCCCTGGCCTTTGCCGCTGTGTTAGTAGTAGCCATCGGCATCAGCCTGCTGGTGGGCTACGTAGATTACCGCATAGGTATGATCATCGCAGCAGGCTTAATAGGAGGCATGGTCACACTGATCTGTCTGTTCAATACCCATCTGGGGTTTCTGATTACTACGGTAGTGGGTTTCTTTATGTTTTACATTAAGCGCATGTCTGACGATACCCTCCCCATGGGTGTGGCTGTCGATGTACTGACAGCGGTGACCTTCATCGGCGCTTATTATAAAAAGACGATTCATAAGCAGCGCATCTGGCAGTATATGAAGAATCCTGTTTCTTACATGTACATCATGTACCTGGGATTTCTGCTCATCGAATTGTTCAACCCCTCTATGTATTCAGTATCGGGGTGGATATTTACCGTGCGCAAGTTTGTCAACTTCGTGATGATCTATTTTATCGGCCTGTTCACTTTCAACAGTGTCAAAGATGTAAAAGATTATCTCAAACTCTGGTTATTCCTGTCCGTACTGAGTGGTGCCTATGGCTGTTTCCAGGAATGGTTTGGGTTACTGGGCTTTGAAGAGCACTGGGTAGTAAGTGATCCGGTGCGTTACAGACTGTACTTCCAGGGTGGTGAGATCAGGAAGTTCTCCTTCCTCTCCGACCCTACTGCTTATGGTATATTGATGGCGTGCAGCGTGGTATTTGCCATTGTACTGGCCATGACCACACAAAAGCCAAAGCAACGTAACTGGCTCATAGTGGGCATTATCATTATGTGCCTGGGCATGGCCTTTTCCGGTACGCGTACGGCTTACTTTATGATACCCGGTGGTCTGGCTATCTATTTTCTGATGACCATCACAAACCGTAGAACATTGCTGTTCATGGCAGGGTTCTTTATGTTTATCGTGGTGCTCATGTTCGGACCATTTTCCGGCAATAATACAGTGAACCGTATACGTACGTCCTTTCACCTCAAAGATGATGAATCGATGAACGTGAGGGATGAAAACAGGCATCACATACAACCTTATATACTGCGGCATCCTATCGGGGGGGGGGTAGCCACTTCCGGGGTATTAGGTATACAGTACAATCCAGGCCATCCGCTGGCAGGTTTTCCACCGGACAGCGGTTACCTCCGAACAGCACTCGAAACGGGCTGGATCGGGCTAATAATCACAATGACGCTATTCTTTGTCACCCTCCTCGTAGGCGTAAAAGGATATTATCAGGCCAGGACCCGGGAGGTCAGGGCGCTCTATGTAGCCATTGTGACAGGGTTATATGCCTACATCATCGCGCACTATGCACAGGTGGCCATCGGGCAGATACCCGGCGCATTCTTCTTTTATAGCGCCATGGCCATCATCGTAAAAATGAAAGATTTCGAAACACTTTCTCATAAAAATTCAGACCAAGCAAAAACTATAATAACATGAAACAGCACATCAGCGTCCTTTTAATTTTCCTCTCTACAGCTCTCACAGTGAGCGCACAAAACAAGACATTGCCTTCTACCCCTTCCAAAGATGTATCAGCAGAAGACATCCAGGAAAAACTGGTACAACTCGCGTACGAGAATCCAGATCTAAAAGTTAGAGTATACGAAAAACAAAGAGCAGAATATGAGCTCAACAAAGCAAAGGGTAACTGGCTGAATTATGTAACCCTCAGTGCAAACTTCAATGATGTAACACTGGGGCGCTTCAAAAACTCCGGCGACTATCGTGCACAGGTGTACTATCCGCTCTGGAACGTGGGTGTGAATGTACCATTGGGTTCACTGGTTGGTAAAGGCGCTGATGTAAAAGTAGCCAGGTCGAATGTAAACATTGCTTCTGCGCAGGAAGAATCAGCCAAAAGACAGATCAAAGCAATGGTATTGTCCAAATACCACGACTACCTGATGAACAAACAATTGCTGGCAATGCAGAACGAAATCACTGAAGATGATTTTGCAGCATTCACACAGGCAGAAAGCAAACTGGCTGCAGGTAGCATTTCTTACGAATCATATACCTCCGCATCACAGCAGTATAACAATGACAGAACCAAGAAGCTGAATCTGGAAAGAGACCTGGCTAATGTAAAGCTGGAAATCGAAGAGCTGATCGGTGTGAAGCTGGAGACTGTTATTGCCCAGTAACCCGGGCTCATTCATTTAAAATAATTTTTTGTCATGGTAAAAAGTACCACTACAATTGTTGCACTTTTGTTCGTAATGTGCATACAAACAGTGAACACATATGCGCAGCACCGAATGGACAGTATACTTATTCCGGTAAATCCCTGGAATAAAATAGGGGCATTGCTGCAGCTCCCGGACGATTATAATAAGTCCAAAAAAGAATACCCGCTGATCGTTTTTCTGCATGGAAAAAGCAAATCAGGACATGACCTGTCTAAGTTATATCTTGAAGGCATTCCTTACTGGATCAATAATGGGGAGAAAATAGAAGCTGTAAATCCCGTTGATGGTAAACTGTATAAATTCATTGTTGTTGCGCCACAAGCGCCTAGTTGGGGACTGAAACCAGCAGAAATCAAACGCCTGCTGGACGATATAGAGAAACATTACAGAGTAGATCGTTCCAGGATATACCTCACTGGTTACAGTGCAGGTGGCTGGGCGACGGTGATGGCAATGACGGATAATGCGAAGCTGTCTAATCGTATTGCAGCAGCAGTACCCATGTCGGTAGCGACGATTGATGTAGCGAATATGAAACGTTTTAAGCTGGTTGCAGATGCGAATATCGCCACCTGGTACATGGCAGGGACAGATGAACCGCATTTTCTGGAGGAGTGTGAACGGTATAAGGATAGTACGAACTCTCATAAGCCAAATCTGGCTAAGCTAACAATATTGGATGGATTTGCACATCATACATGGAAAGCACTGTATGATCCTAAGAATAAACAGTATGGTATGAGTATTTATGAGTGGATGTTGCAATACAAAAAGTGATAAAAAAGGCCTGCGGTACACCGCAGGCCTTTTCTCATTCAATTAACTTTTATAAACTTACTGGTTAGTTTCATCGAATTACCATCCGTTATTTCAAGAATATACAGCCCGTTTGCTAAACCACTTACATCAAAGGTTTTCATCACGGTATTCGTGGTACCCATATAATAAGTACCCTTAATATACCCGTTGCTGTTAAATATTCTTACAATAAGATTGGCCGCCTCTTTCACCACCAGCTTCAGGTTGAGAGAGGTACTGGCAGGATTAGGATATACCTGTATCGTGACTTCGCTGTCATCCACAGCCGCAGTCTTGCCATTCACATACACCGATACTTCGTCGGTGGAGGTAGCGCCATATGTGTCTGTCACGGTAAGACGAAAAACATAAGTGCCTGCCTGTGAGAATGTAATTACCGGTGTTTCAGAAGCAGGATTCAGAATGGTCGCCGAACCAGCAGTTCCACTCACCAATTCCCATTTATAAGAAGAGATATAATTTGTAGTAGTAGATCCGGCACCCGTCAGTGTCACGGTATTCACCGTTGGCAGGGTGATGGTCTGATCTGCGCCCGCATTGGCCACAAGGCTATTGTTGCTGGCAGCTTTCACAATTACATTGATATCATCGGTAGCAGTTGCCCCATCATCATCAGTCACTGTGAGTCTGAATACATAAGTACCCACATAAGAGAGCTGATTGATATCTGTCTTCGCAGCAGTAGAAGACGGTACAGATGCCGTAGCCGGTCCTGATACCTGTGTCCATTTGTAAGATACGATTGTGCCATCACTGTCAGTAGAACCCGAACCATCTACGGTGGTGTTGTTCCTAGGCATGGTGATGGTGATATCGCTACCCGCATTCGCTACAGGTGCTTTATTAGCAGCAGGTGTAGAAACAGTCGCTGCCTTTACCGTAATGGTTACATTGTCAGTAGCAGTGGCGCCATCATCATCAGTAACCGTCAATGTGAACACATAGCTACCTGCTGTAGTCAGTTTTGTTACCACCGGAGAAGCAATAGTAGCGCTGCTCAGTGTCGCCGTCACAGGGCCGGAAGCCTGTACCCATTTGTATGCATTGATTGTACCATCGCTGTCAGTAGAACCTGTACCATTCAATGTTACAGTAGCAGTAGGCAGAGTAATGGTCTGGTCAGCACCGGCATTGGCTGTAGGCGCTTTATTCACGGCAGCGGCAGTTACAGTAATGGTTACCTGGTCAGTAGCAGTCGCGCCGCCATTATCTGTCACCGTTAGTGTGAATACATAGGTGCCTGCAGTAGACAGGTTAGTAATCACAGGAGAAGCAATGGTTGCACTGCTGATAGTGGCCGTAGCCGGACCAGATGTCTGTACCCATTTATAAGTACTGATCGTACCATCGCTATCTTTAGAGCCAGTACCATTCAGCGTTACAGTTGCAATAGGCAATTGAATGGTCTGATCAGCACCTGCATTGGCAGTGGGTGCAACATTCGCAGCCTTTACCGTAATGGTTACATTGTCAGTAGCTGTCGCACCATCATCATCAGTAACAGTCAGGGTGAATACATAAGTACCCGCAGTTTTCAGGTTAGTGATCACCGGCGACGCAATAGCTGTATTGCTGATTGTAGCAGTGACAGGTCCTGAGGGCTGTACCCATTTGTAAGTTTTGATAGAACCATCAGTGTCTTTGGAACCTGTACCATTCAGGGTAACAGTGGTCGTAGGCAGGGTGATGGTCTGATCTGTACCGGCGTTGGCAGTAGGTGCTACATTCGCAGCATTCACTGTAATGGTGACAGCATCCGAAGCGGTAGCGCCATCATCATCCGTCACAGTCAGTGTAAATACATAGGTACCTGCAGCAGTGAGTTTTGTCAATACAGGCGAGGCAATGGCCGCACTGCTGAAAGTGGCAGTTACCGGACCGGAAGTCTGAACCCATTTGTAAGTTTTAATGGTACCGTCACTATCAGTAGATCCGGTACCATTAAGTGTAACAGTTGTAACGGGCAAAGTAATGGCCTGGTCAGCACCTGCACTGGCAGTAGGCGCTACGTTTGCTGCAGTACCGGATGCATATTCATCGGCACCTACATCGTATGCGCTGCCTTGTGGGCGGGCGTTGCCATCTATATCAATTTTGAAATAAGCGCTTAGATCCTTCCCCTGATCGATGGCAGGAGAACCCGCTGCCAGGTGGAAATTCTTATTAGCCGCATCTACAAACTTCACAGTCGCAGCATCCGGATAGTTCAGTCCATTTGCAGATGTGTATGATATACCGGATTGAATAGTCAGGTATGCGCGTGCTCCTCTCGAAGCCAGAGAACCAGGTTTTACCGCAAGGTTGTTGACAAACAGGTTGCCGGTACCATCGGTACCATTTGTATTCTGCATACGGATCGCATCTCTGCCTGAGTTGACGATGGTGTTGTTCATCACATACACCTGCAGTGGTGTGTAGTTCTGTTTGGTAGGGCGGTCGTCGATGAAGATCGCATCCTGACCTGTGCTGGTACCATCTATACCACAATCGCTGAGAATGTTGTTGTAAACGTAGCTCAGACCCGTACCGAATATTTCAATACCGTTACCGGTACCTTTGATCACCGTGTTGTTGTACACCTTACCGTTGGACTCACCACCAAGGATGATACCCGCCTGCTGGCTACCTTTATTTTCAACACCGTAGTTAGATACCTTATTATTATAGATCTCTACATTCTCAGGTGCGGAAGCTACCTGGATACCATCCCAACCGGTATTGGCGGTGATGACGTTGTAAATTTTCAGGTTATAAATGCGTGGAGGTAATAAGGTGGTAGATACACCGTTGCAGGTGGACGTTTCTCCATTGGGCGCAGTGTTACCAATATACATACCTTCACCGGTTACATCGTGTATATAAAAATCATGCAGTTTTACATTTCTGATAGAGAAAGTTGGATACTGGTTGTTGACATCGCAATCTGGGTTTACTTTTGCCATCACCCCTACTTCAGAGCCGGTGATTTCAAAGTGATCCGCTTCATAATCGGTACATCCCTTGCTGATACCAAGACCTACGTTCAGTTTCTTGCTCACACCGTCTACACTAAAACCGTAGGTGTCAGAACTACCTGTACCCGTTACTTTGAAATACTTGGCATTGTTGAATACAAAACCATAGCTACCACCATTCCCTATTTTTACCTGGCCACCGCAGTTGATGAATACAATTGGTTTGGCAGTGGTACCGGTGATGTTGAAGAACTGGATGTAGTCGTAACTACCTGACTGGATACATACAGTATCACCTGGTTGAACACCCAGGTTGTTACCATTAATATATGCACCGCCATCCGTACCTGGTGTAATGAGGAACTTGCAACTGGCGCAGGCGGTCTTGCCACCGGTAGCGGCATTTACGGTTACGGTGACTGTTTTGCTGCTGCTACCTGTAGTGTTCTTCACGGTCAGTGTAAACACATAGGTGCCAGCTATCAGGTTGCTGGCAGTGATCTTCGCAGTGCTGGTGCTGCTCAGTGTAGCAGTAGAAGGACCTGAAGTTTGTGCCCATGTATAACTGGTGATGGTACCGGTAGAAGAAGAACCGTCTAAAGCAGTGCTGTTGGTAGGTAATGTAATGCTCAGGGAAGCAGAAGCCACTGCTGCCACCGGAGCGGCAGTGGTAGCGGCATTCACTACTACCGTCACTGTTTTGCTGCTACTACCTGTAGTGTTCTTTACGGTCAGTGTAAACACATAGGTGCCAGCTATCAGGTTGCTGGCAGTGATCTTTGCAGTGCTGGTACTGCTCAGTGTAGCAGTAGAAGGACCCGAAGTTTGTGCCCATGTATAACTGGTGATGGTACCGGTAGAAGAAGAACCGTCTAAAGTAGTAGAATTCGTAGGCAGTGTCAGCGTAATGCTGGATGCTGCTACAGCTGCTACGGGAGTGGCTGGATTCACCACTACTGTTACAGTTTGTGAACTACTTCCTGCAGAATTTGATACAGTTAGTTTAAACACATAAGTGCCGGCAACGAGGTTGCTGGCAGTAATCTTTGCAGTGCTGGTGCTGCTCAGTGTCGCTGTAGAGGGACCTGAGGTTTGCGTCCATGCATATGTAGTGATGGTACCGGTAGAAGTGGAACCATCTAAAGTAGTACTATTGGTTGGTAAGGTTATGGTCAGGCTGGAAGATGCTAAGGCGGCTACAGGAGGGGATATGGTAGAAGATGCGGTGTTGCGGCTGTACTGCAACATCCATTCGTAAATGTTAGGATTCTGGTAAGTGTGGTTGGGATCATATGCTTTGTCCCAAACATTATCGCTGTGTGTACCACCGCTGTATTCGGTAGCAATAGGAGTGATAGATGGACTACACGCCTTCATATCAGCGATGTAATCACGTTGGTTGCCAATAAAGCTGTCGCTGGTGCCACATAGCATCCATACAGCAAGTTTGCTGCTGGCGACATTACATAGTCCTGCAAATTTATTTGCATCAATTGCTGCTGAAGACACGGGTACGATAGCAGCCAGGTTATCTGAATAGGTTGTTCCAGACGCGATGTAATTTAATACACCATAACCACCGGCACTTAACCCGGTCAGGTAAATACGGGATGCATCTACTCTGTACTTTGATTTAATATCATTCAGTACACTTTGCACCATGGTCTCACTTGCCCATCCATTGGTGATTTGCGGAGATACCACGATAAATTTAAACAACTTTCCATTGACTGTATACTGCATCTTTGCACCGTTTGCAATCATCTTTGGTACACCATGCGCTAATACAGCGTTGACATCAGTTCCCCCCTCTCCTACGCCATGCAGGAAAATTATAAGAGGATAACTGGTCGATGTACTGTTGTAATCATCCGGTAAATGCAGCCAGGCACCTGTAGTTTGGCTAGTGCCTAGTTTTACAGTGATCGCAGTCTGGTCTCCCTGGGCTTTGGATACATAGGGATACACAGATGCAGTTAATAACAGACAGGCACATATCAGTAGCCTGACAATAGGTAGGTTCTTCACGTTTGGTTAAAATTTAGTAGCGTTTTACAATAGCCGACGTTTTTCTTAATAATACATTGTTTCGATTTTATGTGTCTCAATCGTCCCGGGCAAAAATAGGATACAAATTTGTTTTTCAACAAAAAAAACAAATATAAAGTATTAAATAATTTATATTTATTAAATATACGTAACTCTTTGAAGAAAAACAAGATGTACTTTAATCTTCCCCTCTATTTTTTTTGATATAATTCCATGCTAAAAATGTTATCCATTTTAGCTGAGACACAGGGATCATTTTAACTGTTTCGACTTAGGATATGTGTGTAGTAATTCTTTATTTGAAGTTATAAATTCCCCTTTTATGGAAAACACCATTGTTGTATAATTTGTTTTCTTTTTCTTTAATTAGTGTCACATTACGAATTTATATAGAGATAAAATTTAGCTATGTATTATACATCATTATTTATATGGTGTACTTCTTTCCTTATTTATTGTATTGCTCTTACCTGTATTATACTTACTATTACCGGCTGATCTGGTCCTTATTTGTCATCTGCTGAATTTTGTTCAATAGTAAGATCCCTTTTACAGCAGCATTGATACTTACGGTTGGCCTTTCACAATTAAAACGATGTAAGATCTTCGGATTGAAATCTTTCTTTTGATTGCCTGTACCAAAGATCACATCTATCGGATCAGGACCTTCTAATAATGTATTGAAAAATATCTTACTCACTCCCGCATCTGTATGTGGAAATGCAAATGCTCTATAAGGTAGGTTAAAATGCTGTACAAGGAAGTCTACAGATTGTCGTGTCTGAAAGAGTTGTTCATCCAGTGTAAGCTGGCTATAATAAGGATGATCAATACTATGCCCACCAATTGCAAAACCCTGTTGTACCAGTGCGCCCACTTCATCCAGCGTAAGGAACGGCATTTCTTTCTCCAGATATTGTGCAAAGGAAATCTCTAATATCTTTCCTATTTCATCTGCCTGTCCCTTTGTGTTGTAAGTGATCTTTTTAATAGCTGGAATGAGTGATGCTTCATCTGTTTGCAGATAAGCATACAATTGATCAAGCGTTGCCTTTGAATGATGTGTTGTTTGTAAACTTTCGATAATCAGGCTAAGCTTGAATTTATAAAACAGACTTTTATTGTTAAGAAATGCACTATTCAGGAAAAATGCTGCTGGTACGCCTTTGCGAAGCAACATAGGAGCGATGATATCTTTTACTTCACGTAGCCCATCGTCGAATGTGAGCAGGAAAGAACCGGAAGGCAATGCCTGTCCTGTTTTTAAAGCATGAATGATATCCTGTAAAGTAACCGGGGTAAATCGTCTGAGCAGGTAATCGAGATCTTTTTCAAATGCTTTGGTTCCTTTCCAGGGATAGAGGTGCTTGATATGTGGAACAGGTGCGTCGCTCACCAGGTGATGATAGGGAAGCAATAAACTATCCGGACGTCGTTGTTTCAATACGGCAAGGGGTAACAGTTGCGCAGCACTGTAAAATACATTTTTTACCAGGCTCATATATTGTGTTAAATGTTCTTAAAGGTATGAATAATTTTTACTTGCGATAGAACCGGGGGCGTCCCGAAGCCATGTTTCCATTTTCAAACATAAGAACTCAAAACTTCGGGATGGTTCCTTTTTATTTGGGTACCTGATGGTCAGAATTCTCGTAACTGCAATTCTCATGGAGATCCTGTTACTTATGATACATTCCCGCTTCTTTTCGGACTGGCATGGCTTGCGGCCAGCTTTCCAAAAGTCACTATTTTATTGCATAGACATCACCTTCACCCTATGCTGCGTTCCCCACTCTGCCAATACCTGTATCACCGGCTTCAGCGAATCACTATACGCCGTCATCTCATACTTCCCCTCTTCCTCTTTCCGGATCAGCCCATTCATTTCCAGCTCATGCAACTCTCTCGACAACATTTTTGGCCCTATGCCCGCCAGCTCCCGCTGCAAATCCATAAAGCGCTTTCCTCCCATCGCCAGGCACCCCAGGATCGTCACTTTCCACTTACCACCAATGATATCCAAGGTATCCTGAATAGCCAGCAATTGTCGCTTACAATCATAAATCTTTTCACCGGGACAAACCATATAGGAATTATTTTTTATTATTTTCATTCCCTCCATGGAAGCACTTCCATAAAGGGTAGCTTTCACCATTGTAAAGTTAACCTATTTACTTTTGTACAAAATCATCAATATGGAATTTGAAGTTATCATCATCGGAGGAAGCTATGCAGGATTACAAGCCGGAATGACACTAGGCCGCGCACTTAGAAAGGTATTGATCATTGATAGCGGCAAACCCTGTAATGCTCAAACGCCACATTCACATAATTTCTTAACGAGAGATGGAGAACCCCCAGCCGCCATTACAAAAGCAGCACTGGAACAACTCAAAGCATATACCACCGTTCAGGTGCTCCATGGCAAAGCCACACTGGGAGAGAAAACCAACAACGGATTTTCTATTACCACGGAAGCAGGAGAAAAATTCACCTCAAAAAAACTCATTATTACCACGGGTGTCAAAGACATCATGCCCGAAATTCCGGGTATAGCAGCATGCTGGGGAATTTCTGTCATTCATTGCCCCTATTGCCATGGTTATGAAGTAGCTAATCAGCCAACCGGTATTTTAGGCAATGGCGAAGGTGGTTTTGAAACAACAAAACTGATACAACACTGGACAAAAGACTTAACTTTGTTCACGAACGGACCTATCACTATGACAGCTGAAATGGTGGCACAGATAAAGAAAAAGAACATCAATATCATTGAGACACCTGTAAAAGCCATTATTCATGACAAGGGACAATTAAGTGCAGTGGAACTGGCCGATGGTATCAAAGTATCGTTAAAAGCAGTCTATGCCCGTTTACCGTTTATACAGCACAGTGATATACCTGCGCAACTGGGATGTGAATTGACAGAAACAGGGCATATCAAAGTAGCTGATTTTGTAAAGACGACTGTTGAAGGCGTGTATGCCGCCGGGGATAATTGCAGTATGATGCGTGGTGTGGCTAATGCAGTAGCAGTGGGATTGGCGGCGGCCGCGTTTGTAAACAGGGAAATGATCTGGGAAGAATTTGAAAATGCCTGATACTGTTACAAACATCCGGGATGAACTCAGCCATTACATCCCCCCTCACCTGCCTTTAGTTTAATGACATTTGTCATTTATATATTATATTTCGCGGGGTAGATTTGATTCACAAATATTACCCCGCATGAACCATACCGATATCATCAAACGCGTACACTGGAAAGACCTGCGCCATCTTTCCATCCCTGAAATGCTCATTGAAAATAACCTGACGATCCCCTGGGCCCTTGCCTCGTGGGTATTAGCTTATTTTGGGTATTATATATGGGCTTTACCTTTTTCTGCTTTCTTTTTTCTCACTGCTTTAAGGCAGGTACACAATGGCTTCCACAACTCCTTAGGAACCAATAAATTCCTCACAGAATTCACCTTATTCTCCAACAGTGTATTGATGTGTGCGTCCATGCATGCCGTCAAATTTAATCATATCCGTCACCACAAGTATTGTCTATCTGAAGAAGATTACGAAGGGAAATCAGCGGGCATGAGCTGGTATGGCGCCATCCTTTATGGCCCCCTGCATATGTTCCTTATTCACAAAATCACCTGGCAAAAAGGGAACCGGACCTACAGGAACCACCTGGTTGCCGAATTATTGGCCGTTATCGCCTTCGTAAGCGCGGTATTTTACTTCCAGGTACCCTTCTTAGTGTATCATGTAATTGTGATGGTAATTGGGGAGCTTTTGATGGCTTTCTTCGCGGTATGGACTGTGCACCATGATACCGAAGCGCATCCTGAAATAGCGAGAACGCAGAGAGGGAGCTGGAAGAATAAAATTACATTTAGTATGTTCTATCATCTGGAACATCACCTGTTTCCGGCAGTGCCAACAATAAAACTGCCTGAGCTCGCAAAAAGGATCGATCAGGTTTTACCTGAATTAGAGAAAAAACAAACTTTTTAGAAGCCGGCCACTAATATACTGGTACCTGCCAGCTGGCCGCAAAAGAACTGGCACACTCTGCCTGCCATAAATGAACCGGCACCTTCCAGCCGGCCGCAGGGCTACCCGCATAAAAAAACCGCTTTCACCATAGGTGAAAGCGGTTTTTTATCTATTTAAATCAATTACAGGCTAAATGCTGCCTTCACCTTATCCACATAATCCAGCTTCTCCCATGTAAACAACTCCACTTCTACACTCTTCTCATGCTTCTTACCCTTATTGAATACCTTGGTCACCACCTTGCTCTCCCGACCCATATGACCATAAGCAGCAGTATCGCTATAAATAGGATTACGCAGTTTTAAACGCTGCTCGATCGCATAAGGACGCAGGTCAAAGATCTCTTCCACCTTACGTGCAATCTCACCATCAGTCATCTCCACCTTGGCAGTACCACGCGTATCGATGAACAAACCACAAGGTTTAGCCACACCAATCGCATAAGACACCTGTACCAGCACCTCATCTGCCAGACCTGCAGCAACCAGGTTCTTAGCAATGTGACGGGTAGCATAAGCAGCAGAACGGTCTACTTTGGAAGGATCTTTACCAGAAAACGCACCACCACCGTGTGCGCCTTTACCACCATAAGTATCCACGATGATCTTACGGCCTGTCAGACCAGTATCACCATGAGGACCACCGATTACGAATTTACCGGTTGGGTTGATGTGGTAAGTAATTTTATCATTGAACAGCGCTGCCAGTTCTGGCTTCAGCTGTGCTTTTACACGGGGAATAACGATATTGATCATGTCTTCCTTGATCTTAGCCAGCATCTTTGCTTCGGCATCGAAATCATCGTGCTGTGTAGAGATCACGATTGTATCGATACGTACAGGCTTGTTATCGTCAGAATACTCGATCGTCACCTGTGACTTTGCATCCGGACGCAGGTAAGTGATCTCTTTGTTTTCGCGACGGATCGCAGCCAGTTCGATCAGCAGTTTGTGCGCCAGATCCAGTGCCAGTGGCATATAGTTATCGGTCTCCTTGGTAGCGTAACCGAACATCATACCCTGGTCGCCAGCACCCTGCTCTTCCGGGCTCTTGCGCTCTACACCCTGGTTGATATCTGGAGACTGCTCATGGATGGCAGAGAAGATACCGCAGGAGTTAGCCTCGAACATGTATTCACTTTTGGTATACCCTATCTTGCGAATTACCTCACGCGCAATTTCCTGCACATCCAGGTAAGCTTCGGATTTAACTTCTCCAGCCAGTACCACCTGACCGGTAGTCACCAATGTCTCACAAGCAACTTTGGAAGTCGCATCATAGGCTAAGAAATTATCTATCAATGCATCTGATATCTGATCGGCAACTTTATCCGGATGTCCTTCGGATACTGATTCTGAGGTAAATAAATAAGGCATAAAATAATTGAATTTCGGCTTTAAGATTAGTAAATCTAGTACAATTTACCATATTTTAGTCATTTGGTGGTATGCCTAATGGTAAACTGGGGCAAAAATAAGTCATTTGACTATATTCCAGTATTTTGATAGGGAAAATATTCGTTAAAGGGGCGGGAAATTGATAAACCCCCAAAAAGCGTAGTCTCAAAAATAAAATTAAGGTTGGAGATTCGGGGGCAACAACAGTTCGTCTCTGGCAGGGTCAGCATGAAAAGGGGGTGTATCAAAAGTATGATACCCCCCCTTTTTCAAATTCGATTAAATGCTTTATTTACCAAGCAACTGTGAGTACAGCTGCAGATAATCTGCTAAATCTTCATTTTCTTTCTTGTATGGCAGGATAATCTTACCCTTTTCGGCCTTCAGTTCATCCACCACTTTCTTATCGATCTTTTCGCCAGCCATTATTACCGCATCTGCATATTTTGCAGCGCCTCTGTTCAGGGCTGTATTTGTACCTTCTTTGTACAGTTCAATGTCTTTTTCCTTGATCTGATTGCTGATGGTCGCCTTTTTAACAAAGCCCGCACCCAGGTTATCTTCAAAAGAATTGGGTTCTAAAGAGTAAACCACCTTGGAATGTGCGAATACAGGCTCCTTCTTATAGGCAGTCTTCAGGTACAGAGGGATCAGTGATGTCATCCAACCGCTACAGTGGATGATGTCAGGAGGCCAACCGAACTTTTTCACCGTTTCCAATGCTCCTTTACAGAAAAATACAGCACGCGCAGCGTTGTCATCATAGAACTGATCATTCTCGTCCGTAAATAACGCTTTTCGCTTAAAGTAATCCTCATTGTCAAGGAAATACACCTGCAAACGGGCATTTGGCAACGAAGCCACCTTGATAATCAGTGGATAATCATCTCCTTCAATCACGATGTTAATGCCAGACAATCGTACCACCTCATGCAGTCGGTGCCTTCTCTCGTTGATAATGCCAAAACGGGGCATGATCACCCGCACTTCCAGCCCTGACTCGTTGGACTTAATTGCCATCTTATTGACCATAGCCGCATAATCTGTGAGTTCCAGATAAGGCGACATCTCCTGAGCAATAAAAAGAATTCGTTTCTTTGTGGACATCTAATGCTGATATTAATGCAGTAAATTTAAATTTGGTTTGCAAAATTACGGATTTTTACCGGAAGAAAAGACAATTTGGCACTTTTAACATCCTTTTAAGCAATAAATTATGTATTTATTCAAACGGAAAGACGAACTGGAAAGGCATTTAACGACAGCCCGGCATGCAGGAAAACACATTGGTTTTGTGCCAACTATGGGCGCTTTGCACCGGGGACACATCTCCCTGATCAATGCTGCAAAAGAAAATTCTGACCTGGTGGTTTGTAGCATCTTTGTAAATCCCACACAGTTCAATGATCCAAAAGATTTCGAAAAATACCCTGTCACCATCGACCAGGATGTACAGCTACTGACAGAAGCAGGGTGTGATGTATTGTTCCTGCCATCTGTGCAGGAAATGTACCCGGAGGGGCTGACTGCCAAAATGCATTACGACTTTGGTACGCTGGAAACGGTGCTGGAAGGCGCAGCAAGGCCCGGGCACTTTCAGGGAGTAGGGCAGATAGTACATCAGTTGCTGAACCTGGTGCAGCCGGACAAATTATTTATGGGACAGAAAGATCTGCAGCAGTGTCTGATTATAAACCGATTGCTAAAGATTATTGATTCGCATGTGGAATTGGTGATCTGTCCTACACAAAGGGAAAATGATGGGTTGGCAATGAGTAGCCGGAACATGCGGTTAAATACGACTGAAAGGGTCAATGCCCTCCATTTATACCAGGGGTTGTCTTATATCAAGCATCACTATAAGAAGGAAGGCTTTAAAGAGATGAAGGAAAAAGCTGTCAATGAACTGAAAACCAGTGGGTTTGAAGTGGATTATGTGGAACTGATCAGTATACTGGAAGACGGGTCCGTGATATTTCCGGAAACGGCGGCAACGACCCCTTTGTATGCAGTAGTGGCTGCGAAGGAAGTGAGTAGCGGGGTAAGGTTGATAGATAATATCATGTTATAAATGGAAGGGGGATGTATCATAAGCAACTGGAAGGGCCATGAGAATTGTATGTACGAAAAATCACTCCACCATGTACCCAAATAAAAAGGGGCTGTCCCGAAGTTTTGAGTTCTTATGTTTGAAAAAGGAAACAAGGCTTCGATACGCCCCCCCCTTTCATCAGTTCCCTACATGAGACTGATCACCTTTTGTCACATTCATTTATTTTACCTTAACTTTGCAGCCGCACGCAGAATTACGTTATGCAGATTGAAGTATTAAAGTGTAAAATACACCGCGCAGTTATCACGGAAGCCAACTTACAATACGTAGGTAGCATCACCATCGATGAAGATCTGATGGATGCGGCCGGCCTGATCGAATATGAAAAGGTTCAGGTAGTCAACGTGAATAATGGCGAACGCCTGGAAACCTACGTTATCAAAGGAAAACGTGGTTCAGGGCTGATATGTATGAATGGCCCGGCAGCTCGTCTCTGTGCTGTAGGTGATGTAGTTATCATCATCTCTTATTGTACAATGGACTTCGAAGAAGCCAAAAAACATACACCGATCGCTGTTTTTCCAAAAGAAAATAATAAATTGTAAGTGTAACCCCTAAATCTGACTTTCTATGCCTAAATCGCTCAGAACTATTATCAATTTTGCAATATTTTTAGCGATAGGTTTAGGTTTGATCTGGTTGGTTACGCACAATCTAACTGCACAGGAAAAGGAAGATATCATCCGTAGCTTCCGAAAAGCCAATTACTGGCTTATAATACCCGTTATTTTTGTTGGTATAGCAAGTCACTGGTTCCGCGCCGTACGCTGGAAATTACTCATGGAACCGCTGGGTTATCATCCCAGTACCCTGAATACTTTCTTTGCCGTCATGGTCGGCTACCTGACTAACCTTGCCATTCCCCGCCTGGGAGAAGTAACCCGTTGTGGCATCGTGGCCAAATATGAAAACATCCCTGCAGAGAAACTGGTAGGTACCATGATCGCCGAAAGAGCGGTCGATATGCTGGTGCTCATGCTACTCATGCTCGTAACGGTGTTATTACAGCTGGATACAGTCGGTGTTTTCTTCACCCAACATATATGGGTACCTTTACAGACCAAACTGGGTAATGCCGGTGGTAGCCGCACCTGGATACTGGCAGGCATTGTCATCGTACTGGTTGTACTGGGTATTATCGCCTTCCGGATCATCGCCCGTTCCAAAGTGGGCAATAAGGTCAAAAAGATCTTCAGAGGCGTATGGGAAGGCGTTCTTTCCATTGGCCAAATGCAGAAAAAAGGCTGGTTCATATTTCACTCCCTCTTTATATGGGTATTGTACTTTATCATGATGTACCTGGGCTTCCTTTGTATGGACGAAACCAGGGCACTGGGTGTAGGCGCCGCCCTTTCTGTGCTGTGCTTTGGTAGTATCGGTATGATCGCCACCCAGGGCGGTATTGGTGCTTACCAGATCTTAGTACAGCAAACCCTCCTCTTATATGGCATCCATGCCACTACCGGCTATGCTTTTGGCTGGATCGTATGGCTGGCACAGACCCTGATGGTAATTGTAATCGGCTTCGCCAGCATGATTGCCCTCCCGATCTATAACAAAGGAAACCGCACACCTGTAGCTGAGTAATCATCCATAATTCCTTATCTTTAAGTATTATATCATAAATTTAACATTGGATTTTCCCCAAAATCTGGTATTGTTGTGATTATGGTTATATCATCATATAACCCACACCGTTAATTTGTAATTTGCCCTTTAAGATGCGATTGTCCAAAAGTGAGCCTTTAGATACTTTTACTCAAGATCAGGAGATGGAAAAAAAGACGAACAGCAAGAAAAATGCGCCAGAAAAAAAGAAAATGATCCCCCGGGACGTTAGCTGGCTCGCCTTTAATGCCAGAGTATTACAGGAAGCAGCTGACACCAGTGTTCCATTACATGAACGTATCCGTTTCCTCGGTATTCATTCCAATAACCAGGATGAATTCTTCCGCGTACGCGTAGCCACCCTTCGAAGAATGCTCTCTGTAGGCAAATCTGCCCGTATGCACCTGGAAGAAAACCCGGAGCAGATCCTCAACGATATCCACGATCTTGTTATAGATCAGACCCGTGAATTCGACCGCATCTGGGACGAAATTGAAGATCAGCTGAAAGAACAGAAGATCTATATCCGTACAGAAAAACACCTGAGCAAGGAGCAACAGAAATTCGTGCTCACCTACTTTAATGAGCAAGTGCGTACCAACATCATCCCACTGATGATAGAAAGTATCCCACATTTCCCATTACTGCGCGATAAATCTATTTATCTGGCCATCGTACTGGCGAGACAGGATAACTCTGTCAGACAAAAATTTGCCCTGATAGAAATTCCTACCATTGTCCTCCCCCGCTTTATCATTCTGCCATCAAAAGAAGGCGAAAAAGACATTATCCTCCTTGAGGACGTGATCCGTTTCTGCCTGCCTCATATTTTTACTTACTTCGGCTACGACAAGTTCAACGCCCACATCATCAAAGTGACCCGCGATGCGGAGCTGGATATTGATAATGATATCTCTACCAGCCTCATTCACCAGATCGAAAAAGGCCTGAAAGACCGTCGTAAAGGGAAACCGGTCCGCTTTGTCTATGACAAGGATATCGATCCCCTGTTGCTCGAATACCTCATGCGCCGTATGGGCCTCTCCCCCGGCGATAACCTGATTCCGGGTGCACGTATCCATAACTTCAAAGACTTTATGGATTTCCCGAACGCCGTATTCGCTGAGAAAACCAGCTCATCACGCAAAAGCTTTTTGCATCCATTATTTGCCGAAGCCACGAGCGTGATGCACGTAATTCAGGGCCAGGATGTGATGCTCCACACCCCTTACCACTCTTTCGATACCATCATTGATCTGCTGCGCGAAGCGGCTATCGATCCGAACGTGGTGAGTATTAAGATCACTGCTTACCGGCTGGCTCGCAATTCCAGGATCGTAAATGCGCTGATCAATGCCGTTCGTAATGGTAAACAGGTGACGGTATCCCTCGAGCTCCGTGCCCGTTTTAACGAAGCTGATAACCTGGAATGGAAAACCAGACTGGAAGATGAAGGGGTGAAAGTATTGATCGGTATTCCGGGTCTGAAAGTACATGCCAAGATGTGCGTGATCAAAAAGAAGATCGGTACCAAAACCATTCAGTGTGGTTTTGTCGCCACCGGTAACCTGAATGAAAAAACCGCCCGCGTATATGGCGACCACTGGCTGCTCACTGCTAACAGGGCCATCATTGCCGATATCAACCGTGTGTTCGCTTATCTTGAAAGTCCCAAGCACGATCCAAAGATCCTCGCAGGCTGTAAAACACTGGCCATAAGCCCGATCAGCATGCGTCCTTTCTTTGTGAAAATGATTGAGCGAGAAATCAAACTCGCGAAAAACAAAAATGGTGGTGAGATGATCCTCAAGATGAACTCACTCTCCGATCCGCAAATGATCAACCTCCTGTACGAAGCCGCACGCGTAGGTGTAGATGTAAAGATGATCATCAGAGGTATCTGTTGCGCCTATACGGAAAATAAGAAATGGAAAAAAGATATCACGGCTATCAGTATCGTGGATGAATACCTGGAACATGCCAGGGCGTTCGTTTTCAGAAGTGGCGTATACATCTCCTCCTGCGATTGGATGGTACGTAACCTTGACCACCGCGTGGAAGTAGCCGTACCTATCTTTGACCTATCTATCCAACAGGAGATCAAAGACATACTGGCGATACAACTCAGTGGCAATGTAAAAGCGAGAATACTCGACAATAAACAGGAAAACGAGTACAAGAGAGACAGTGGTAAGAAAGTGAGGTCGCAGATTGAAATCTTTAAGTACCTGCATGAAAAGCAATACAAATAATAATAGATTTTTTATAAAGAGAAACCCGCTCCGGCATTCAGGCAAGAGCGGTTTTTTCGCGAAAAGGGATTTGTGGCCTGCGGCCGATAGGCAGTAAAAAAATAATAAAACAATTATCTTTGCCCATTATGAAGCTTGCTGCTATTGACATAGGCTCCAATGCCGCCAGGTTACTTATTTCAGAAGCATCGCCCAACAGTCAGGGACGTATGGATTTTACGAAAGTAAACCTGGTGCGTGTGCCATTAAGACTGGGTATCGACGTTTTCAGCACCGGCATCATTTCTCCAAAAAGGGCCGAACACCTGATCAGCACGATCAAAGCATACAAACTCTTACTCGAAGTATACGAAGTTAAATACCTGAAAGCCTGTGCTACCAGCGCGATGCGTGATGCGGGTAACTCCGCCGCCATCCTGGACGATGTGAAGCGCGAAACAGGTATTGACATCAAAATTATATCGGGACAGGAAGAAGCATCGTTCCTCTACGAAAGCCACATTGCCGAGAACCTCGACAAGTCACGCGCCTATATGTATATAGATGTGGGCGGCGGTAGCACAGAGGTAACGATCTTCAGCAGGAACACCCTCGTACACAAAACCTCTTTTAATATCGGTACCATCCGCCTGCTGCAGCAACAGGTCACTGATGCGCAGTGGCAAACTATGAAAGAGACTATCAAGCAGCAGATCAAAAGCATTGGTCCTGTGACAGCCATTGGCTCCGGTGGTAACATCAACAAGATCTTTTCCCTTTCCAAACGCAAGGAAGGGAAGCCACTCACCCTCGATGTGCTGAAAGATTACTACAAAGAGTTCAGCAGTTTCTCTGTCGAAGAAAGAATTCACCTCTATAATTTAAGGGAAGACAGGGCCGATGTGATCGTGCCTGCCCTGCAGATCTACGTTAACATCATGCGTTGGGCGAATGCAGAAGAGATTTTCGTACCTAAGATAGGGCTTGCAGACGGCCTGATCCAATCATTGTACGGGGAAATCAACTCAATTTGATTTTTTTTCCTACCTTAACACCCTTTTTTAACAATAAGATAAGAAATGTCTACGCATAAAGAAGTTAAGCGGATCACAACGCATATCCTTCAGCGGATGAAGGATGAAGGGGAAAAGATTTCAATGATCACAGCCTACGATTTTTCCATGGCCCGCATCTTTGACGATTCGGGGATGGATGTATTGCTGGTGGGCGATTCCGCTGCAAACGTAATGGCTGGTTATGAGACCACCCTACCTATTACACTGGACCATATGATTTATCATGCGGCGTCGGTAGTAAGGGCGATTAAACGGGCTTTTGTAGTGGTAGATCTGCCTTTTGGTACTTACCAGGGTAATTCTAAGGAAGCCCTGATGTCTACCGTGCGCATTATGAAGGAAACCAGCGCGCATGGTGTAAAGATCGAAGGTGGTGAAGAAATATTAGAATCGGTAAAACGTATTATATCAGCAGGTGTGCCTGTGATGGGGCACCTGGGACTGACACCTCAGTCTATTAATAAGTTCGGTACTTATTCTGTACGTGCTACAGAAGAAGTGGAAGCTGAAAAACTGGTGCGCGACGCCAAACTGCTGGAAGAAGCGGGTTGTTTTGCCATTGTGCTGGAAAAGATCCCGGCCCTGCTGGCAAAGAAAGTGGCAGAAAGCGTTCGCATTCCTATCATTGGTATTGGCGCCGGTAAATATGTAGACGGCCAGGTACTGGTGATGCACGATATGCTGGGCATCAACAAAGACTTTAAACCGAGATTCCTGCGCAGGTACCTGAACCTGTATGAGGAGATCCTGAAAGCATCGAAGCAATATATCAGTGATGTGAAAGCGAAGGACTTCCCCAATGATAATGAACAATATTAAGATAAACGAACGCTTCTGCTCCCGGCAGGAGCGTTTTGCTAAAATAACCTACCTTTACCCCACTTCCACAAACTAAATCTTTGTTATGTTAGACTATGTACTGAACGGCCTGATGCAACGGTATCAGGAGCGTGTTCCTGATGTCGCTGCTATTATTGCGGCCATGATCAATGAAGATGTTATTCAGATCGCAGATGATATTGAAAATGACCATATTGCTTTCAGAACGATAGGCGTGCCACAATTAGGCATTCAATCGCTGGAAAAGATCTTCCTGCATTATGGTTACACGAAGAAAGAACCTTATCATTTCAGGGAAAAAAAACTGGATGCTTATTGGTATGCGCCGCCGGCGCCGAAGTATCCGCGCATCTTTATCAGTGAGCTGCGGGTGCAGGATCTGAGTGCGGAGGCACAACGGATCATCACCAGTTATACGGATGAAGTAAAGGTAGATCCGGTATCAAAATTAGACCTGGATAATGGGCCGGATGTAGATGTGTTTTTGCATAGTGCGCTTTGGAGAACCCCTACCCTGGCGGATTACCAAACGCTGGCAGCAGAGAGCGAATATGCGGCATGGGTGATTTATAACAGATATTATCTGAATCATTTCACAGTCAGTTTGCAGAACCTGCCTGTAGGATATAATACAGTGGCGGATTTCAATAATTTCCTGGAGAAGAATGGGTTTAAATTGAATGACGCAGGTGGGAAGATAAAAGAAAGCCCGGATCATTTGTTATTGCAGAGCAGTACGGTGGCGAAGATGATTGCTGCTACATTTGGAGATCATAAAACGCAGGAGATATCGGGTTCTTATGTGGAGTTTGCGGAAAGAAGGGTGTTGCCGGAATTTGCGCACCTGGATCCTAAGGATATTAAGCGGGAGCATAGAAGAGAAGGGTTTGAGGCGGGGAATGCAGACAGGATCTTTGAAAGTACTTATAGCTCCCAAACGCAACGATAAGGGAATATTACAGCCCGTTAAAAATATTTATAACCAGGCTTTCGAAAGTTTGCATAGCTCGTTAAAAACATTTATAAATAACCACAGACGACGAGATGTCGAAAGTTCACATAGCTCGTTAGGAACATTTATAAATAACCTCAGGCGAGATGTTGAAAGTTCGTACAGCTCGTTAAGAACATTTATAACCACAGACGACGAGATGTCGAAAGTCCATACAGCTGGTTAAAGACCTATTTTAAGCAAGTGCGCAAAGCTTGTTAAAAACATATATTTGCACCATGATACAAGATATTCTGAACCAATTCCATATCACGCCCCAAAACAGCGGTGTCAGTACAGGTACCCAGTGGTTGAAAGCCGATGGCGCTATAATCGACGCCAATTCTCCGGTAGATGGTAAACACATTGCACAAGTGACTGCTGCCAGTCGTGCGAATTATGATAAAGTAGTAGAGACAGCTGCGGCTGCTTTCAAAGAATGGCGGTTGTGGCCAGCGCCTCGCCGTGGTGAAGTAGTAAGACAGGTGGGTGAAGCACTGCGTAAAAATAAAGAAGCACTGGGCAAACTGGTGTCTTACGAAATGGGTAAAAGCCTGCAGGAAGGCTATGGCGAAGTACAGGAAATGATCGACATCTGTGACTTTGCAGTAGGTCTCTCCCGTCAGTTGCACGGGTTGACCATGCACTCTGAGCGTCCGGGTCACCGTATGTATGAGCAGTGGCATCCGTTAGGCATTACAGGTATTATCTCCGCATTCAATTTCCCTGTAGCAGTATGGAGTTGGAACGCTATGCTGGCATGGGTATGCGGCGATGTATGTATCTGGAAACCATCAGAAAAAACACCGTTGTCTGCGATTGCGTGTCAACAGATTATCCAGGATGTACTGAAGGCGAACAAGGTGCCTGAAGGGGTATGTTGTTTGTTGGTTGGTAACCGCGACGCTGGTGAATGGCTGGCGGAAGATACCCGTGTTCCATTGGTATCAGCGACAGGCTCTACCCGTATGGGTAAAGCGGTATCGGCAGTGGTAGGTGCGCGTTTAGGTCGTTCATTATTAGAATTAGGTGGTAACAATGCCATTATTATTTCAAAAGATGCAGACCTGGATATGTCATTGATCGGTTGTGTGTTTGGCGCGGTGGGTACAGCTGGACAACGTTGTACATCTACACGCAGACTGATTATTCATGAGAGTGTATATGATGCATTTACGGCTAAGCTGGTGAAAGCATATGGACAGTTAAAGATTGGTAATCCGCTGGATGAAAATAACCATGTAGGCCCATTGATTGATAAAGATGCGGTGAAGATGTATGAGCAGGCGATTGTAGAAGTGCAGAAAGAAGGGGGTAAAATTCTGGTAGAAGGCGGTGTATTGAGCGGTGGCGATTATGCTTCCGGTTGTTATGTAAAGCCTTGTATTGCGGAAGTAGAGAACCATTACAAGATCGTGCAGCATGAAACGTTTGCTCCTATTCTGTATGTGATGAAGTACAAGACGCTGGATGAGGCGATCGCATTACAGAATGGCGTGCCACAGGGCTTGTCTTCTTCAATCATGACATTGAACCTGCGTGAGGCAGAAGCTTTCCTCTCTCAGGCCGGATCTGATTGCGGCATTGCGAATGTCAATATCGGTACCTCTGGTGCGGAAATTGGTGGAGCATTTGGTGGTGAGAAAGAAACCGGTGGTGGTAGAGAAAGTGGTTCAGAGGCATGGAAAGCATATATGCGGAGACAGACGAATACAATTAACTATTCTACGCAATTGCCACTGGCACAGGGGATTAAGTTCGACCTGTAAGTCTAAAATAAGTGATTGTATAAAGCGCATTTGCCTTCGGGTGAATGCGCTATTTTTTCTTTGAAAATAGTTCGTCCAGGCCATAATTTGATATGACTCTATAGGATTAAAATTTTCTTTTCGTGCTTATAGCAACAATCGTTTGTACTTAGAGTCTTAAATCAGTTTTTTCTACAGGCTGAAAAAGCACCAATAAAAGGTCGATTTTTGCTT
>NZ_MTKN01000306.1 GCF_001975825.1 [Flexibacter] sp. ATCC 35208 | reverse complement strand
CCATAAGAGAAAGCGTAAGACATACTATAGTTCTTATTGCTTATTGCATCTAATACTTCATACCCTATATGTGTACCAAAACTACCTGCAACTACTTTAAATTCATCTGAAACCTGATAAGTAAAAAACAATTGTTTAATTAAAAATTTTGCGGTAATATCTTTATCTGTTGTTTCATTATATGAAAATTCCCCTGCTCTTTTTCCAAAACCTAAGTCTACAAAAACTGAAGCTTTTCCGAACGTATGCGCTGCCTGAATTGAGGCCATCCCTAATTCGAATGAATCTTGTGAGTTGGTAAAGCTCGTTAATCCATTCATTTGTTTTGAAAAATCATATTTATAATAAGCATCTGCTGATCCTCCCCAAGTGGTTGCTGGCGAAACTGATGCTTCAGTCTCATCTTGGGCAAAAGCAAAAGAACTTGTTAACATCGC
>NZ_MTKN01000305.1 GCF_001975825.1 [Flexibacter] sp. ATCC 35208 | reverse complement strand
TTTGATTACCAATGTTAGGGATAGTGTAGTTAATATAAAGTGGACTTTGTATGGTAAGATAAGGGGGATTAGGAAGGGGGATGGGAGTTCTTTGGAATATAGGTATGATGCGGGCGGGAATAGGGTGTATAAAGGTTATACGCATGGCGGTGTAACGGATAAGACATGGTATGTGCGTGATGTGGCGGGGAACGTGCTGGCAGTGTATGGGAATGTTGGAGGCGGGAGTGATAAGTATTGGAAGGAGCAGCATTTGTATGGGAGTAGTAGATTGGGATTGTGGGAGCCGGGGTTGGTAGTAGGGGGAGAGGTGGATTCGACGTGGAATAAGGTGGGAGTGAGGAGGTATGAGTTGGTGAATCATTTGGGGAATGTGTTGGTGACGGTGAGTGATAAGGGTCTTCCGGAAGGGGATCATTATGTTGCGGAGGTGATGAGTGC
>NZ_MTKN01000304.1 GCF_001975825.1 [Flexibacter] sp. ATCC 35208 | reverse complement strand
AGTTATTTTGCTCTTATCCATTCTTATTTCGGCAGTTCCTTTACCAGTATTATGAATTTTATAGCCATCATTTTCAACTATATATACTTTGTTTTCAGGTAGGCCTTCATTGCCCAAATAACGACCGTCTTTTGAATAGAAGTCTCCAGAATATTTATAATTTGGATCAGTTAATTCAGATTGATCATTTATTGTATAATAATCAATATTTGAATCTTTTTTAATTAAAGATCCAATATTCTCATTAATAAATCTCTCCATTTCACTAGCATTTTTATCATCTTCGATCTGCTGACGCCAAATGCCAAGCATAATTCGTCTAAAACGGGCCATTTCAGAAGCACTAGTATCTTTTAGTTCTATAATATGTTTTCTGGTACTCATTAGGATGGTTTTTTATGAAAGGGCAAAAAGGTATTTACTATAGAATTTCTATTTTAACC
>NZ_MTKN01000303.1 GCF_001975825.1 [Flexibacter] sp. ATCC 35208 | reverse complement strand
TTGAGGCAATTATTCGTTCTATGACTAAATTAGAACGAGCACAACCGGAAATAATCAATGCTAGTCGCAAAAAGCGCATTGCCAAAGGTAGCGGTACAACTGTACAAGAAATCAATCGTCTAATTAAACAATTCGATGACATGAAAAAAATGATGAAGACGATGACGGGAATGCAAAAAGGTAAGAAAAAAGGACTAGGTGGATTGAAGTTTCCATTCATGTAAGGAAAAAAAGATGGCTCTGTTAAGAAAAAATACTTTACAAAGCAATAGTCTTTTTGCTAATATAATTATCTGTGTGAAATAAATTCGGAGGTGCTTTATAAATGGCAGTTAAAATTCGTTTAAAACGTATGGGAGCTAAAAAAACTCCTTTCTATCGTGTAGTTGTTGCAGATTCTCGTTCTCCTCGTGACGGACGTTTCATTGAGGAAATCGGAACTT
>NZ_MTKN01000302.1 GCF_001975825.1 [Flexibacter] sp. ATCC 35208 | reverse complement strand
CATGTATATTGCAAAGATGATTTAGAAGTTTGTATAGACGAAAGACGTATGGAACAAGTTATGTTAAATTTATTACACAACGCTTATCAACATTCGCCAGAAAACACAGCCATTACGATACGTGTACTCATGGAAACAGATTCTTTTACAATAAGTGTACAAGATGAAGGTGAAGGTATTCCTGAAGAAGATATCCCGCATATATTTGACCGTTTTTATCGTGTCGATAAATCTAGAACACGAGTTACAGGCGGAAAAGGTATCGGGCTAGCTGTTGCAAAGGAAATTGTAGAATTGCATAACGGTTCTATTCTAGTAACAAGCCAATTAGGAGCGGGAACAAACTTTATAATCGAGCTACCTTTTGAATAATATGCGTGTGAAAACACCAGTAGTAGTAAACACTACTGGTGTTATTTTGTTCATAAAAACAGCTCATATAAGCT
>NZ_MTKN01000301.1 GCF_001975825.1 [Flexibacter] sp. ATCC 35208 | reverse complement strand
AATCTTGCAAGCTGCCGAAGGCGGTTGGAATTAATCTTGCTCGTATCAACTACAAGCCCTATATCTTTTACATATTCAAATCGCTCCACAACCTTGAGGAAAGACTCTGGTGATGGTTGAGAGGGAAGTTGTTTTAACCAAGCCAATGGCGAAATTCCATTATTTGTGGGTAGAAGTAAAGCATCTATTCTTTTCTTTTGCTCAGATGTTAAGTCATCATACAAAATACTGTATACTTTTTGATCTGCTTGCTGTTTGGCTTCCCAAACTATATTTTCAATTACATACATGGCAGGAAGAATAACTTTTGATTTCCGTAACATGGACAGTGCTATTTCAATTAAATGAAGTGAATTGCTGTTTTCCATAGCTTGTTGTGTGAGATGTTTCAACAGATTTTCTTCATGGCTAGAAGAAAAATTAGTGAAATTATACTCCTCACGAATTTCAC
>NZ_MTKN01000300.1 GCF_001975825.1 [Flexibacter] sp. ATCC 35208 | reverse complement strand
AAGCATTAAATGTGAAATCTAGTGTGATAGAACTATTCTTCTCTTTAGCAGTAAACTTAGATTCTACTGTTACTTCTTTACCCTCTTCTAATAATGGCTTGTTTGTTTCTTTATCCATCATTTTACCTTTTACAACATATTCTTTTTCTGCGATTAAGTCTTTGTATTCCACTTTATTTTGTATTGTTCCAGATTTAGATGCGTCTAACTCTTTAGAACCATCAGCTTTGTTTGTTGCTGTCGTTTTTACTGATGGCTTAACGAACTTAACTGTTTGACCTTTATCATTGATATCAGCATGTGTCGTAACAACTTTTCCGTCTTTCAGTAACTCTTCGAAGACTACTACTTCTTTTTCTTCTAAGCCAGTTGCATCAAAAGTGAAATCTAGTGTAATAGAACCATTGGCTGCGTTTGTTGTAGGCTTAGTTTCAGCGGTTACTTCTTTACC